>JAABST010000070.1 GCA_011390275.1 Geitlerinema sp. S16 | reverse complement strand
TGAGGGCATGGTCAGACTCAAGGGAAACCTTACAGCATCTAGATCTCAGCTAATTTGCTTAACCCGAACTCACGTTATTTACTAACCGCATCCAGCGGAATAATCACATCCGTCGGGTCAAAACCGGGTTCGAGGATCAAACCGCGATCGCCCGGATCTAGCTCATCGATCGTCATATCCCCATCCACATCACCGCCAACACTACCGCCACCGCCCAGCGGATCGGCCATCCCGGTTAACGCATCCGCCAAAAACGAATCCGCCAAACTCCGCTGCTGTAACCCGCGCTCATCCTCTTCGGAAAATGTCGGACGCAACCGCGACGGCGTCGGACGCGGCACAATACATTCTTCGTCTGCGGCTAAATTCTCGGAACCGTCGGGACAGGCTTCCTGACCCTCTGCCTTCAGCGCAAACCCGAGCATCACGATCGCACTGATCGCCAATACGGCCAGCTCCAGACGGGCGACACGCAGGAAAACACGGCGAAAAAAGCAGGCGATCGCGGACGGACTCATAATTAATACTCTCTAAGAGCACAACCTACCGCTTCATACTAGCGTTATTCCACTGAACACTGAGACGAGTCGATGAGTCTTGAGCGGGGTCGAAGAACTATGAAAAAAAAACTAAAAAAAACCTGTCATTATCGTAAATTTACGATGATGACAGGTCTGTAGGGGGTAAAACGAATTGACGTAATTTAGGCTGAATTTGGCTAAATTCAGTGAATCGGAGCGGCGGGATTTGAACCCACGACCCCCACTACCCCAAAGTGGTGCGCTACCAAGCTGCGCTACGCCCCGGTCTCGTGATGTTTTATTCTCACGGGAACTAACACTAGCATAGCATTAACGGTATTGCCAACAGCGCGGCGCAATTTATGACGACCCCCTCTCTCGGATCAACCCCTCGATCGCAACAAAACCCCGATCGCCCCCCCGCTTCACCCTTCAGCCCTCAGCCGTCAATCATCGTCTCGCAACGCCATCTCAGCCTGTTCGAGCAATGCCCGCGCCGCTACCAAGCCGAAATTCTCGATCGGCGATCGTTCCCGATTTCGGATCACCAGCGCCACGCCATCCAGCGCGGCCAGCAGTTTCACCATCTACTCCAACAACGCGCCCTCGGTATCACCAGCCAGCTTCACGACCCGCAGCTCGATCGCTGGCTCGATCGCCTGCAAAACACCGCCACGCTCCAGCCCCACGACGATCCGAGCCAATACTACCTAGCCGAACACACGCGCACTCTGGCTCTGCCGCCCTTCACGCTACTGGTTCGCTACGATGCCCTAATCGCCGATCGCGATCGCGCCGACATCATCGATTGGAAAACCTACGCCCGCCCCAAGCAACCGCAAAAACTCGCGCATCACTGGCAAACCCGCCTCTATCGCTACGTCCTCGCCGCGACCAGCGACTACCCGCCGGAGCGGATCGCCATGGTCTATTGGTTTGCAGAACCGACAGCGGGCGCGGCGGGGAAGATGAATCGGGGCAATGATATGAATGACAATAATGACCATGCCGTGAGCGATCGCGTCACGCTCCCCTACAGCACCGAACAATTCAAACGCGACTATCACGATATCGCCCACTTGCTCGATCGCCTCGCGATCAACCTCACTCACTCTGAACCCACCTCTTCTGATCCCACACAACACCAGCCCTTCCCCACCCGTCTCGACCTCGGCCAACCGTGCGATCCCGATCACTGCGCCTGCGTTCAGTTACAACTGTTCAGCGATCGAGAGTCTGATCCCGCCGCGATCAAGATTAGCGATATTGATGAAATTCCAGAGGTTGTGCCGTAACACGCGTCGACTCAATTAAATATCGTGTTCTTCCGCCCAAGTCTTGAGCTTTTCCAGCACGCACAGCGCCGATCGTCCGAACTCCGTAATTTCATAGGTCACCGCGATCGGTCTCAGACTAATGACTTCACGCTTCACCAAGCCGATCTCCTCCATTTCCTTGAGCCGCTGCGCCAGTACCTTCTTGCTTGCGCCGCTCAGTTGACGCGCCAGCTCATTAAACCGTAGCGGCTGGTCTTGGAGATGCCAAAGGATCGACCCTTTCCATTTACCGCCTAAAATTCGCATCCCTCGCTCGATCGGGCAAGGGTGTAAACAAGACTCGGTGACAGGCCGATCGTTAACGCGATCGCTCGTTAAATTGGGAACGCTGGAGGCTAGGTCAGGCACAGGTTACTAAAAGTAAACTAGTTGACTATTGTAACTTTAATTCTTAGATTAAAGCCCAATGGCGATCGCAATCGATTTGATATTTGATCGTTCAATGCGATCGACGCGATCGTCTTCAGCAGTATTCGAGAATTTGAGATGACCACAGTCGTTCACGCCTACGCCGCTGCCACAGAAAAGGGAAAACTAGAGCCGTTCGAGTATGAACTCGGGGCGATCGGAGCCGACGAGGTCGATATTGCCGTCGAGCACTGCGGGATTTGCCACAGTGACCTGAGCATGTTGAACAACGACTGGGGCATGACGCAATATCCCCTGGTTCCGGGTCACGAGGCGATCGGGACGGTCACAGCGATCGGCGATCGGGTGACGAATCTTAACGTCGGCGATCGGGTCGGGCTGGGCTGGCACGCAGGCTATTGCATGTCCTGCTCGCAGTGTCTGAGCGGCGATCATAATATGTGCAAAACCGCGTCGGGTACGATCGTCGGGCGACATGGCGCATTTGGCGATCGGGTTCGCGCTCAGGCCACGAGCGCGATCGCGCTGCCGGACAAACTCGACCCTCGGACGGCGGGGCCACTGCTCTGCGGCGGCATCACGGTCTTTAATCCGCTGGTGCAGTACGACATTTCGCCGACGGCCAATGTGGGCGTCATCGGCATCGGCGGTCTCGGACACCTGGCGTTACAGTTCGCCCGCGCTTGGGGTTGCCACGTCACGGCCTTCACTTCGACACCATCCAAACAGGAAGAGGCGATCGCCCTCGGCGCTCACGACACGCTCGATTCACGCGATCCCGACGCCCTCGCCGCCGCTGCCGGTCGCTTCGATCTCATCCTCTCCACGGTCAACGTCACGCTCGATTGGGACGGCTATCTCGAAACGCTCAAGCCGCGCGGTCGCCTGCATTTGCTCGGCGTGGTCAGCGAGCCGCTCAGTCTGAATATTGTGCCGATGTTGTTCTCGCAGCTTTCCGTTTCGTCGTCGCCTGTGGGCAGTCCGGCGACGATCGCGCAAATGTTGGAATTCGCCGCGCTGCACGACATCAAGCCGCAGACCGAGCATTTCCCCATGAGCCAAATTAACGAAGCCTTCGAGCATCTGCATTCAGGTAAAGCCCGCTATCGCATCGTGCTCGATCGCGATTAGTTGAACATCGACAACACCGATCAGTAACACCGGCTGTATCAAAGACTGTATAAACGTTGAGGCGCGATCGCACCTCAATCGGGATTTTTTCTCTTAGGAGCTTTTTTGCTATGTCGGACTACACGCCAAATTTTTTATCGACAGACGATCTGCTAGCGCATTTGCAGTGGCGCTATGCCGTCAAACAGTTTGACCCCACTCGCAAAATTTCCGCCACAGACTGGCATGCTTTGGAGCAAAGTTTAATCCTGTCGCCCTCGTCGTTTGGCTTGCAGCCGTGGAAATTTTTCGTCGTTGAGACACCCAAGCTGCGATCGCAACTGCCGGAATTTTCCTGGGGGCAACTGCAAGTCGTCGATGCGTCCCATCTGGTCGTATTCGCGATTAAGACCAAGATCGACGACGCCTATATCAATGCTTATCTCGCGCGGATGGCCGAGGTTCGCGATACCTCGATCGATCGTCTTGCACCCTTGGCTGAGATGCTTCGGGGGTTTGTCAGCGGGCGTTCAGCTGACGAGCTGAAAGATTGGGCAAAGCTTCAGGCTTACATCGCGCTCGGCCAGTTTATGACCAGTGCGGCGCATTTGGGTATCGATACCTGTCCGATGGAGGGGTTCTCGCCTGCGGAATACGATCGCATTTTAGGCCTGACAGACAAAGGCTATGCGTCGGTGGTTCTCTGTCCGGCGGGCTATCGAGACCCGAGCGATCGCTATGCCCAACTGCCGAAAGTTCGCTTTCCGCAGGGCGAGATGATCGAAACGCTGTAGCCGCTGGAAATCGTTAGCGATCGCCCTTATGTTGGTTGCACGTCGCGCAGAGGATTTGCAGGTTGTGCGGTGTGCAGGCCAGTTGCGGCGATCGTGAGAGGGGTTGGATGTGGTCGATGTGGGAGCCGTTGAGGGCGATCGGGGTTTGGCAGTTCGCGCACTGGCCGTTCTGTTTGGTGTGTTGCGATTTTTTCCAGCGCTTACCGTCGGTGGAGTCACGCCACCGCTCGAACTTTGCGCGGGGGGTCTGTTTCGCGGCGAGTGGTGTCGCCAGCGTTTGCAAATCGACCAACGCTCGATCCGTCCGCTCCTGAGCAAACTTCAATCGCAACACTGCCTCCATCAACTCTTGGTGTTGCTGCTGTTTCTGGGTTTCCTGGGGTTCCATCTAACTTAGCGTGACGATCTCCCGCGAATTTCCGCCGCGATCGCTTTCATCTCGGCAAGGGCTTGATCCGTCGCTTGTTGCGCTTTTAATAGATTCGCTAAGGATTCACGCAGTTCGCGATCGTCGTTGGCGATGCCAAACTGTGCCGTAATAACATTACCGAGGCGAGGAGACAGTTCGGTTAAAGCCACCTGAATTGCCGCGCGAGTCGCCGATTGAACGTGGGGACGATCGGCATAGTCTCGTAATGCCGCCATGATGTCGCCTAGCTCAAAGCAGTGGGCATTACCCTGCTTCGCTACGGGTTCGATCGCAGCCGTTACGCGGCGCACCAGGTAGCCCGAGAGACCGTAGCCTCGCAACTGAGCGCGGGTTACGAGGTGATCGCGATCGGTGTCAGTCGTCACGGCTTACCCCCGTTTATGGTTCAAAAGCTCTTCGATAAAGTCGAGTTGTACACCGAGCTTACGCAGTCGGCGATAGATTTTTTCGACGATGTCTCGCCAGTGGCTCCGCTCTTCTTCGAGCTTGGTTTCGTAGGTACGTGTCGTTGCGATGACCTTTACTTCGAGCTGTTCGCGGGCGTTACGATTGCGAGTCGCCTGACCTTTCTGAGCGGCTTGCAAGCGCTGACGATCGGCCAATTCGCCACCGGCAAATCGTGCCAGTGCCCTAAGCATATCCAATTCAGTTTTTAACGTCTGAGGGTCGGTCACAACGGCCAATGCACGTTCGGCGTCTTTTTTCGTCCAGCCGAAGCTATGGGCAAAATCAATAAAGTCTTTTTTCGTCATATCTGCTGAACCGACAGGGTTAATTCATCATCTAATCGTAATCCAATCGTACAAGGTCTGACCCAGATAATGTGTGTTGATGATCCCGTTACACTGAGACAGTAGTCTCGATTCATTCAAGGCCATGCTTGCGAGCGATCCACTCTACATCCGCCCAGAAGATTATCTAGCCGGTGAACTGGTGAGTCCCATCAAACACGAGTATCGCGATGGGGAAGTTTTCGCCATGTCGGGCGGAACTCAAAATCATGCAACGGTGATTCTCAATTTAGCGACGGCTCTGAAGTTGCATTTGCGTGGGTCTGGCTGCCGTCCTTTTGCGGAAAACATGAAGGTGCCGATCGCCACGGCGAAGGCTTACTATTACCCTGATATTACGGTGACGTGTGATGAGCGTGATCGCCAACCGAAGCAACATTTCATCGAGCATCCATGCTTGATTGTCGAGGTGTTGTCTCCGTCTACGGCGGCGTTCGATCGTGGTGAAAAGTTTGCGGATTATCGGACGTTGGGGAGTTTGGAGGAGTATGTTTTGGTGGGGGGCGATCGCGTGGGAGTGGAGGTGTTTCGGCGGGGTGAGTCGGGTGAGTGGACGCGGCGGGTTTATGGAATGGATGATGGTGGTGGTGCGATCGTGCGGTTGGAGTCGGTGGGGTTGGCGATCGGGTTACGGGATGTTTATGAGGATACGTCGTTGCTTGAGGGTTAGTGTGAATTAAGCAGCGATTAGGGCTGAAATTATTTCCTCACAACATATGAAATCAAGGCAAATTTAGAGGCGTAGAAACGCCAAATCCAAACCACCATGACCTACGCGATCGCCCTAGAAAAAATCGATCTGGCTCCCGGCCAAGTCTTGATGCTGCGCGACATTGACTGGGCGGAGTTCGATCTCGTCGTCTCTGCATTAGGCGATCGCCGCGTTCCCCGTTTAACCTATGCCAACCAATCCCTAAAGATGCGAATGCCGTCTCCAGAACACGAATCGATCGCCCGATTGTTGGGCATGTTAGTGACGATTTGGCTTGATGAGCTGAGTGTGGATTGGGTGTGTTTGGGTTCGACGACGTTTCGGAGTGAGGCGGCAGGGGTTGGGGTAGAACCCGATGATTGTTTTTATCTGTCCAATCTCGATCGCATTGTGGGTAAAACGCGGTTAGATTTAGCGATCGATCCGCCGCCGGATTTGGCGATCGAGGTGGATATTACGTCGCCGACGGGGTTGGGGGTGTATGCGGTGTTGGGCGTGGGGGAGGTGTGGCGTTATCGGGAGGAAGTGGTGGAGGTTTGGGTGTTGCGGGATGGGGAATATCGATCAGTGAGCGAGAGTCGGATGTTGGCGGGGTTGACGGTGGCGGTGTTATCGGAGTGTGTGGCGCGACTGGGGTCGGAGCCGATGAGTCGGATTCGGCGGGAGTTTCGGCAGTGGGTGGGCGATCGGGTGGATCGGGGCTGATGCTCTGAGATTGGAGGCGATAAGATGGAGCAGCAACTAGGGGGGGGCACGGCACGGAGCATTTCGGAATGTGTTGACCACATGGAGCGTGGGAACGATACAAAAGTTAAGTTCTATGAGTTCATGTTAAAAGTCCTATTAAATTACTTCTGAAGAATGTCAGCTTGAGTATCTTAAGAGAAGTTATCTAATCACACTGACCGCATCTAACAGCAATATATGTATTCTAGCAAATCTTCTCCAAAATCTCAGCCTTCACTCTTTAAACAGTATCAAAGAGAGTTTCATCAATCACTTGATGATGAAATCAAATCCCTACAAAAGCTTGGCGGTCAGACTACGACTATTACTGATGGACACCATATCGGTAAGCGTAATGGCAAGCACCTCTATTCTTTTAGCGTTGATACCGAAATTCGCCTTCCTGATGACACTCCAATTATTTTGGTGTATCAGGAGAAACGTTACCGAGGCATTTTGCTGTCAGTTGAGGGATTTGACCTAATTATTGCTATTGAGGAAGATATCGGCAAAAAAGTCTCATCAATCAGGATGACTACAGAACCCTGGTTTTTACTTCAGGAGTTACAACAACGACTAGAGACGGCGGCAAATGGTGAAACTTCCGCAAATCTAGAGTTAGCATTGAGCCTTCTGAGTGACTCAGTGAAATCTCATCCTATTCAGACGAATCAGTTTGACGACTTTTGTCCTCGAATCGAAACTCAACTTCAGCAACCTCTCACCTACAACCGTTACCAATCTGAGGCCGTCACTCATGTCCTTCAACATCCGGTAAGTTTTATCTGGGGACCGCCCGGAACTGGAAAAACGAGTACTCTTGGGCTTACGGTCGCTTCTCTTGTTCATGCAGGAGAATCAGTTCTCATACTTGCTCATAGCAATACAGCCGTTGATACTGCAATGAGAAGTCTTGCTAAATACCTTTGTAAATTTAGTTACTATAAAGAAGGTCTAATCCTTCGTTTTGGCATTGCTGAACCTGGTATTTATGATGAATACCCGTTGATAAATGTTCGAGGTATAGCTAAAGAGAAAAACATTCAATTGATTGATTCAATTGAGAACCTAGAACATGAGAGGAAACGATTAACTCAAGAGTCTCGTCGCTCTGGTTTAAGCGTGCATGGTGATAAAATTGCAAAAATCAGAGAAGTTCTAAAATCACTCAAGCAACAACTCCGCCAAGAAGAATCTGAGCTAGTTTGTAAAGCTGAAGTTGTAGGCTGTACTCTTTCAAAAGCAACAATTGCCCAAGAGATTTACGAACGCCAATTCGATGCCGTCATTATTGATGAAGCCAGTATGGCTTATATTCCTCACTGTGCTTATGCGGCGACGCTAGCAAAGCGACGAATTGCAATTTTTGGAGACTTTCGCCAACTTAGTCCAATTTCCCAGGCAGATACAGAACTTGCTGAACGCTGGTTAAAGCGTGATATTTTCGATGAAGCAGGGATTATCAATCGCGTCAATCAGAATGAAAGAGATGACCGTATGGTGTTGCTACAAACCCAGTACCGGATGCATCCTTCCATATCCGCTATTCCTAATCAACTTTTTTATAGCAATCAGCTTCAAGATGGAGAAGGCATTGAAGCTAAAACGCAACCAATTGCTGATGCTCCACCGAATCCCGGTCATCCCCTCATTTTCTATGATTTAAGCCGTGCCTTTGCCTTCTGTTTTAGTGATAAGGAATCTCATAGCCGCTTCAATCCAATATCTGCCCTTCTTGCTGTAGATATTGCATTCAAGTCTAGCCAAACAGGGAGCAAAAGTATTGGCATTATCACACCCTATAAAGCACAAGCTCGTTTGATTCATCGCCTTCTTCGAGAAAGCAATCTAAAAACAATCAAAGCTTCAACCGTCCACCGCTTTCAAGGTTCTGAGCAACATCTCATCATATTTGATGCCGTTGATAGTACGCCTCAAGCAAACATAGGCCAGCTATTAAAAGGCGGGAAGCAAGGCACGGCAGCACGGCTGTCTAATGTTGCCGTTAGTCGTGCTCAGGGAAAATTCATTGCTTTACTTAATGATGTTTATATAAAAAAGCAGCTTGATTCATTTAATATCTTTCGCAAATTCAATGATCGTCTTCGTTCTAGCTCTCATGTTTTGCCTTTGAGCTTTACTGATACAGCAAATTCCTACATTTGGACATTTTCTCTTCCCGGTGTCACGGTTCATAGCGATCCGAAGAAAGCTAAAGAAGCTATCGAAATAGATCTAGCGGAGGCTCAGGATACGGTTGCAATCGATTGGCCTATACGTTGTCACCCCACACAGCATTTTTCTCTATCATGTTTACAATCTGGTTTGCATGTCATTGCCCGTGGAGAACACATCAAGTCACAAATTGCAAGTATACCCAATGCGCGATTTTGGAGTTCTAAATCTTTTAGCACAATGGGAATTGTTGGTATTGACGAGCACATATTGTGGATTTACACTAACCCCAAAAGTCAGCATCCAGTCTTCAGAATTGCTATTCCTGATACAGTCAGACTCCTATACTCATTTTTAACGCTCACACCGACTGATAGCGGAGTAAGTATTGCGAAAAAACTAAAAAACAAGCAGGCTCCCCTTGGTTCTTGTGAAATCTGTCAAACTGCGTTGTGGCCAAAGCCTGGTAAATTCCGAAATTCACCTCCTCGCATTAGTTGCCTAAAGCATCTTCAGCAAGGACGTAATATGAATTCACAAGATGCGGCTCGATACGCTCAATTTATGAATTTGACTTGTAATGTTTGCGGTGCGGCGTGGAAAGGCGCACGGAATTCCAGTACAGGACAAATATTTCTCGCATGTAGCCATAATGGTTGTAAGGGGAAAACTTCCCTAGATATTTATTTGTAAAATAAGGGTATGGCAGAGAGAGAGCTGATACCAGTCCGAATAACATCCGCTATCTGAATTCGCGATCACCTAACCTCATGGAAACCGGGCGAGAAGTCGGACTTTTTCAAAAAGTCCGACTTCTCAATAACCTGCATACCCCTAAAACATATCCAACTGCTCGATCGGATCGACCTCATCCTCCACCGCATTCACCGTCACCGCCCCCTTGCGTAAACCGATCGCAATTTTACTGTGCTTCTCGATCTGCTTCATCACTTGTCGCGCCCGATCGATCACCGACGACGGTAAACCCGCCAAACGTCCCGCCTCAATCCCATACGATCGATCCGCACCACCGGGCGTCACCTGCCGCAAAAAGATGATTTCATCCGGCAACTCTTTGACCGTGACCTGATAATTCGCCACATTATCAAGAATCGACGCCAGCTCATTCATCTCGTGATAGTGCGTCGCAAAAATCGTGCGCGATCGAATCGTATCCGCTAGATATTCCGCCACCGACCAGGCGATGGAAAGTCCGTCAAACGTCGCCGTCCCGCGCCCGATTTCGTCGAGTAACACCAGTGATCGCGGTGTCGCATGATTGAGAATATTCGCCGTTTCGTTCATCTCCACCATAAACGTCGATTGACCCATCGCCAGATCATCCACCGCACCGACCCGCGTAAAAATCCGATCGCAAATCCCCAAACTCGCCGATCGTGCTGGGACAAAGCAGCCCGTTTGTGCCATGAGCTGAATTAAGCCCACCTGACGCAGATAGCAGCTTTTACCACTGGCGTTGGGACCCGTTAGGATCACCGTATCTGGGCGATCGTTGACCTCCGTTCGCCCGAGATAGGCCGCATTCGGCACGAAAAAGCCCGGTGGTAACAACTGCTCCACCACCGGATGCCGTCCCTGGACGATCGTTAGCTCGCGGGTTTCGTCAATCTCCGGACAACAATAGCCCTGCTCCACCGTCAACTCCGCCCAGCCGCACAGCACATCGATCGCCGCCACCGCCCGCGCCACTGTGCGAATCATCTCCGATAGCTCGCCCACCTCCGATCGCAGCGTCACAAACACCTCGTACTCGATGCGGTTCAAATCCTCCTGCGCCGTGAGAATTCGCGCCTCGCGTTCCTTGAGGTCGGGCGTGATGTAGCGCTCCTCATTCGCCAGGGTTTGCTTACGAATATAGTCCTCGGGTGCGAGGTCGCTTTTCGATCGCGGCAGGCTCAGATAGTAGCCAAAAGTTTTGTTAAAGCCGACCTTGAGGTTTGAAACACCGGTTCGATCGCGCTCGGTGACTTCGAGATTGGCGATCCAGTCGCGATCGGACACCAGCTCGCTACGACGGGCATCGAGTTCGGGACTAATGCCCGATCGAATAATGTTGCCCTCCTTGATATAAATCGGCGGCGACTCGACAATGTGGGCGTGGAGTTTTTTCGCCAGGGTTTCGAGTTCCGGCGGCACGGACTGGAGCGCTCGCAGATAGGGCGATTTACCGGTGGCGGCGAGGGCGGCGAGGTCGGGGAGGGTGGCGATCGAGTCGGCGATCGCCACCAGGTCGCGCGGGCTGGCGGTTCCCGATCCGGCGCGTCCGGTGAGCCGTTCCAGGTCGTAGATCGATCGCAGTAATTTTTGGATGTCCTCGCGTAGGGTGAGGTTTTTCGTCAGCTCGGCGATCGTCCCATGGCGGGCGCGGATGCCCTTTGGATCGAGCAAGGGCTGCAACAGCCAGCGCTGTAGTGTTCGTGCGCCCATCGCCGTCCGGGTTTTGTCCAGCGCCCAGAGCAGCGAACCGTGACGCACCCCATCGCGGACGGTTTCGGTGATTTCCAGATTGCGCCGGGTTTGGTAATCGAGGATGAGATAGTCGGTGAGCGTGTAGGTTTTGGGGATTTGCAGCGGGATCGATCGCGTTTTTGCCGCACCCAAGCGCCGATCGTCCACATCCTGCTCGAAAGTCTCTTCCAGATAGGCCAGCAGTCCGCCCGCCGCCCGCACCGCCATCGGCAGCCGATCGCAGCCAATCCCCTCCAGCGATTTCAACTTAAAGCGCTGCATCAAGCGATTTTTCGCCTCTGCCAGCTCAAAACTCGACGGCAAGCGCAGGGCATAGCAAAACCGATCGGGCAGTGCTGACGGGATCGCCTCGGTTTTCTCGCCCGGTCGGATCAGCCCGCCCACGTCCGGTGCATTGGTGGGAAACAGGATTTCCGACGGCTGGAGGCGCATTAACTCTTGATGCAGCCGATCGAACCCCTCCGCCTGAGTCGTCGCAAACTCACCCGTGGAAATATCCGCATAGGCCAGACCCCAGCTTTTTTTCACCAGCACCACCGCCGCCAGGAAATTATTACGGTTGGCCTTGAGCATCCCCTCCTCGATCACCGTACCGGGTGTAATCACCCGCGTAATTCCGCGATCGACCATGCGTTTTTCGGCGTGCGCGGTGGACGCTTCTTCAAGCTGATCGCACACCGCCACCGCGTAGCCCTTCTCGACCAGTTGCGACGAATAGCGATCGAGCGCATGGTGCGGCACACCCGTCATCGGCACACGCCCGATCTCCTTGCCGCCCTCCTTACTCGTCAGCACCAGCTCCAGTTCGCGCGACACCGTCACCGCATCACTAAAAAAGCACTCGAAAAAGTCACCGACGCGAAACAGCAGCAACTCCTTGGCGTAGCGGTCTTTGAGCGCGACGTAATGCTGCATCATCGGCGTCAGCTTGTCGCGATCGAGTTTGGTGTAATCGGCGTTGGGGATAGCGTCGGTGGGTTTGCGCGGGGAATGAGGGCGATACACGGTAAGCGATGGCTGCGAAACGGCAGATCTTAGTGTAGCGCTGGGGTTCTTGCTGGCGATCGCCAAAGACGAACTCGATCGCCGAGCATTTTTGGAAAATATCTCGAAAACTAAACACTCAAACAAGGATCTGGGTTATCTACAAGCGAGAAGCTCACACGACACAGACTCTGGTGTTCAAACCGATTCGCTATTTTCAGCAAAGATTAAATGCTTCTTCAGATCAAGCCATACAATAAGAAACGAAAACGCTTTGGTTTAATCGTATGAACAAGCGAATTAGACCCAGTTATAATTGGGCTTGAGGCGTGTAAAATGGACTAACACGTTCCCAATTTTAATGGCTAGCGACGGATTCAATCCGACCACAATCCATCTCATCCATTAAGAGTTCGAGCGCCTCGTAGTCTATATCAGAGATATAGCCCAGACGGGTGAGTTCATTGTTGATTTTTTGCTCAATATCAGGCGTCAGACGCTTGCTATATAAGACTTGTTCAACAAGCAGGCGTAGGGGCTGTGCTGCTGGAATCATGGTAAAAGATCTGTCCTTTACCTATTGTCGCGTAGTACCCCGCATAGCTTTGTGATCAAACTAACAAGAAACAGGTGATAGAAATCACACTTTTGAGTTGAGTGAGTTCTATGTATTACTTAGGATTTTATCTGCCACTTAAACTTTGTAATCTGTAATACCAAGAAGATAGTGTGTCTTTACGCAATCTTTATATAAAAGGTCGTTACAAAAAGCTTTGGTAAATTCAGCATTGTTACCCTAGGCGAATCTGGAATATTCCTCCTATGCTGGACACATAGCCAATACGTTCCAGTTTCATTGAAGGAGTCAGCAATCGTGCAAACGTCCACCATTTCTCCCTACACTCTTATCAGCCTTGAAGGTCACCTTGATGCTTCTAACGCGGGTGACATTTCCGATCGGCTGAAATCTGCGGTTAACTCGGCTAGTGCTGAAATGATCGTTGTCGATATGCAAAAAGCTGAGTCGCTTGATAGTGCCGGTTTGATGGCGCTAGTTTCCGCGCTCCGCCTCGCTCAAACCATTGGTCGTCAGTTTGTCCTTTGCTCGGTCTCTCCGGCAATCCGCATCATTTTTGAACTCACTCAGCTCGATCGCGTTTTTGACATGCGTGAGGATGTCTCCGCTCTGGCGATCGCTTAGTTTAATCGGTAGTTTTGAAGACTGAACTCTCGTTATTGACGGTTCGCAAACCGCGAGGCAAGGTTGGTGCTACCTCGCGAATACCTCTGAGCGAAAACGTCTAAACCGTTTCCAGGCAGTAGTTTTTTGTGGATCTATTCGGATTGCGGCTCGGTCGCGAAGGTGACGCTAGTTAAGGATGCAGAGCAGCACCATTCAGGGTAATTGAAATGTTTTTTCTAGGCTGTACTATACAAAAAACGGGTCAATCTGACTTGCTTTTTTTGATTGGGATAGACTTTTGGAAACGATCAGAGATGTGTGGAAGTCCAGGGTCAGCTATTGCTGGAATCTAAGATGCGTGCGGTTGGAAAATCAGCCGGATGACGATCGCTGTCAAGCCTGTGGTGAGCCTTTGCTGTTGCGCGATCGATACCGCGCGGTTGCGATGCTGACCCGCCAAAGTCATTACCAGAGCTGGCAGGCGATCGACCACGATAGCGATCGGGGCGATTTGCAGAATCAGGCCGATCGGGCGGAACAGTTTTGTTTTATTGCGCGTGAGACGGATCAGAGGTTGGACGGTGATGATGCTGGCGTTGCTGAATTGAAGCAACGCATCACGACACAACGCTTGCTGGGCGAGACGTTAGGACTGCCGGGACTCATCGACGCTTGGACAGAATCGGGCAAGGATGAACCGGTTTGCAGTTATACGGTGCGTCGCTGGATTGAGGGGCAAACCCTGGCTCAGGAACAGCAACACCGATCGCCCTGGGATGAAATAGAGGTTCGATCGTTCCTCGCAAATTTGCTGCCGATCGTGCAATACATTCACAGTTGTCGCCTTGTGCATGGCAACCTTCAGCCAGAAACGATCGTCCGTGATGCTGACCAGCGGCTCATTCCGATCAGCTTCCGCTACCTTCAACTGATCTCGTCTACCCGCCTTGGAGATACCGCAACACCGGCACGATCGCGATCAATACACCCCCTACAGTCCGTATTACTACCGAGAATCACCGATTACTGTGCGCCGGAACGATTGCGCGGCGGGGTTGTTCCAGCGAGCGATCTCTATAGCCTGGGCGCGATCGCGGTACAGCTTTTAACGACCCTCTCACCGCTGGAACTCTACGATCCGATCGAAGATCGGTGGTATTGGCGTGATTTTATTCCGTACGATCAGCCCGTTAGCCCGCAGTTTGGCCGCTTGATCGATCGCTTGCTGGCCACCTCGCTACAGGATCGCTACGGGTCGGCCAGCGACGTGATCAGCGATCTCGATGATCTACCCGCGCGATCGCCCGCCTTGGAAAATATCCCGATCGCGACCACGATTCCGATTCCCCCGGCTCCAAAACCGTGGCAACGCTGGCTCGGTCTCGCCTCCGAACCGGCACTTTCGCCCACGGGTCTGGACTGTACCAACCTGCGCGATCGTCTCGCTGCTCAGAATTGGTCGGCGGCCGATCGCGAAACGGCAACGCTGATCTGCGCGGCGACGCAGACCTCAGGGCGATATCTTCACGGGCATGAACTCGCAGCACTGGCGGCGGATGATCTGGTCATGATTGATCGGCTTTGGCGTGAGGCGTCGGACGATCAGTTTGGCTGGAGTGTGCAGCAGCGGATTTATCGCGAGGGTGGTGGTGACTATGCCCAATTTTGTGCGCGGGTCGGCTGGCCGCTGGCGATCGAGCGAGCCGCTGGAGTCGAACCCTGGCAATATCGGGCGTCGGCTCCGGAGGGACATTTACCGTCGCGGCGCTGGGCGGGTGGTGGTGCGATGCGATCGCTACAGTTGTTATTCGATCGGGTAGAGCGGTGTCATATTGCGCTACCACCACGCCGCCCACCGAGTTAAATCGGGTTGAATCGGGTTAATCCACACTCAAACGACCTAGTTGTCTAAACGACGATCGAGCAGGCCATAGGTTTGGACGAGGCGGATAAATTCGCTGCGATAGCCGTCGCGATCGTCGCCCCGTGCCGCACGAGCCAGGGTTTCGACCCGATCGAGCGTCGCCGTTCCCGCAAAATCCGACTCGCGTAATACCATGCCAAACATCGCCACCGCTGCGGCAAAGCGAAAATCATCGGAGCTGCGATCGAGCATGACACCACGATCCATCACCGGCAGTTCGATCAGTTGCGACACGTCCCCCGTCGGCTCTTTGTAGCGCAGCTTCACCCACATCAGCTCATCGCTATCCGCCGTGGCGCTGAGGTCTGCGGATTCTTCAGAATCTGGCGAATTGGCCGAATCGCGATAGCGTAACTCATCCACGCTCGGCAAGTCCACATCCGGATCGGTTCCCACGGGAATGATTTCGTACAGTGCCGTTACCGAATGCCCTGCGCCGAGTTCGCCCGCGTCGCGCGTATCGTCGTTAAATTCTTCGTCCCGTAACAGCCGGTTTTCGTAACCCACCAGTCGATAGGCTTGCACTTTCGCGGGGTTGAATTCCACCTGGATTTTGACATCCTTGGCGATCGTCAACAGCGTCGCCCCGATCTCATTCACCAGGACTTTTTTCGCTTCGAGAATGTTGTCGATATAGGCGTAATTGCCATTACCGTGATTGGCGATCTGCTCCATCTTGGCGTCCTGAAGGTTGCCCGTCCCGAAGCCCAACACCGTCAGGAAAATATCGTCCTCGCGCTGTGCTTCAATCAACCGAATCAGCTCGCCCTCGCTGGATGTCCCGACATTAAAATCGCCATCGGTCGCTAGGATGACGCGATTGTTGCCACCGTCGATAAAGTGCGATCGCGCCAAGTCATAGGCGAGCTGAATCCCCGCGCCGCCCGCCGTTGAGCCGCCTGCACTGAGCTGCTCGATCGCATCCAAAATCGCGTCTTTCTCATCCCCCCGCGTCGGTTCCAGTACCACGCCCGCCGCCCCGGCATAGACCACAATGCTCACCGTATCGTCTTCATCCAGCTCGTTCACCAGCAGCCGAATCGCCGATTTCAGCAGCGGCAATTTATCCGGCGCATCCATCGAGCCGGACACGTCGAGCAAAAAGACGAGATTGCTATCGGGTAGGTTGGCCGTTGGGATGGTTTTGCCCTGGATGCCAATCTGGACGAGGCGACGCCGATCGCTCCAGGGGGCTGTGGAGACTTCGGTGTTAATCGAGAAGGGACGATCGCCGCTAGGTTCGGGATAGTCGTAGGTGAAATAGTTGATCAGCTCTTCGATGCGAACCGCGTCGATCGGCGGGCGCTGGCTGTCGTTAATAAAGCGGCGGACGTTGCTATAGGATGCGCCGTCTACATCGATCGAAAACGTCGATAGCGGGCTGTCGCTCGGGCGCTGGAAGCGGTTTTCGTCGATCGGGTTGTACTCCTCGCGATCGAGTCCATCGTCATACCAGCCCGGTGGCGGTGCTTCCGCCAAGGTGGTCATTCCACCCGCAAATCCCGCCGGGCCACGTGTCCGAACCGGAGGGCTGATCAACCCCTGCGGTGAGGGAACCGGAGCCATGCTCATATCCTCGCTCTCCGCTGTGCCGCTCGGTTGGACAAACTCATCCATCAAGCGGTACAGCCGATCGAGATCGGCCTGGGGGGTATTGCCATTGGCGAGTAGCGTCATCTCGCAGTTACTGAGGGCGGCGTAATATTCGGCACTCGTTAAGGGCTGCGTTCCCACGGGTGTACCGTCGGTGTACTTGATCGCGCAGCCGTAGCTGTCGGCTAGCTCCAACAGGGTGAGATAGTCCGGGTGATCGAACGGAATGGTGGTGAGTTCACTGATCGGCGGATAACCATTGCTTTGAGCGAGGAGGTATTGGTGCATCCCGAGGCCGCTGACTGCCAAGGTGGTCGCGATCGCGATCGCAGAGGTGCGGCGCGTCCATTTTTTCCAAAAGCGTCCGGGCTTTGTCGTTGTCATCGTTACGATCTCCGAGAACTTAAAAATAAATAAAATAAAACTTAAGACGCACAAGGTCTGGGGTGTTGCACCGGGTTCAGACCTCTATAAGGGATGCACCATAGAAAACTCGTCATCCGCCAAACGTGAATGGAATCGCCAATGGTCTGGCTTTCGACTCCACGTACGTATGACACAATTCCCGATGTCGTCTCGATGCCATCCCCGACGCCATTCCTGATGCAGCCGTACCGATCGCCAGATGCAGCCACCTAACCTGTGTGCCGCGTATGTGCCGCACAAGCTTTTAGCGTACAAGCAATCAAAGTGGCTGCGCGACACAAATGCCATCCTCAACGTGGGGCGATCGGCTACGTCAGTCAGCGTCATCTCAGCGGACGATCGGGGTTTCATGGTAGATTCATAATCAGCCAAAGCCCTAGAAATTAGGGGTTTCAGCATTGTTGAGTTAGTAAAAAAACGCGCGAAAACTGTGGGTTATAACGTCGGTCTGCTCGGTCTCGGAACAGTCGGAACGGGAACAGCCAAAATTATTATGGATTCCGTGGGCCGTCACCCGCTACTCGAAGAAATTTCGATCGTGCGGGTGGGCGTTCGCACTCTGGATAAAGCCCGCGCAGTGGAATTTGAAACAGGGGTTGTGACCGACGATCTCGCCTCGATCGTTACCGATCCCAATATCGACATCATCGTCGAGCTGATCGGCGGCGTCAAACCCGCGCTGAAATATATCCTGACGGCGATCGAGCATGGCAAACATGTCGTCACCGCCAACAAAGCCGTCATTTCACGTCACGGCGACGAAATTTTCACGGCGGCGAATGCCAAAGGCGTTTACGTCCTGCTCGAAGCTGCCGTTGCGGGCGGCATCCCCGTCCTGACGCCGCTCAAACAAGCCCTCGGCGTCAATCGGATTAACCGCGTCACCGGCATCATCAACGGCACGACGAATTACATCCTGACGCGGATGAAAAACGAAGGCGTCGATTTTGATGACGTCCTCGCCGATGCCCAACGCTTAGGCTATGCCGAAGCCGACCCAACTGCTGATGTCGATGGACTCGATGCCGCCGACAAGATCGCCATTCTCGCGTCTTTGGCCTTCGGTGGCCGCATTAACCTCGACGACGTTTACTGTGAAGGCATCCGCAAGATATCCGCTGCGGATATCGCCTATGCCGAAAAGCTGGGCTTCACGATCAAACTTCTGGCGATCGCCCAGGGACACCGACCCGCCAGCGGCGCGATGCCCACGGAAATCGAACTCAAAGTTCACCCCACCCTGTTACCCAAACATCATCCCCTTGCCACGGTTGATGGTGTGAATAACGCCGTGCTAGTCGAAGCCGATCCGCTGGGTGAAGTGATGTTTTACGGCCCCGGCGCTGGTGAAGGCGCAACAGCAAGCGCCGTCGTGTCTGACATCGTCAGCATCGTCGCCACCCTGGAAGGCGGATCGCAGGCCAGCAACAACAGCGGCAATCCACTCCTACGCTGCTCCCACGAGCATTACACTCCGGTCTCACCGATAGACGCCTCTGTCTCGCGCTTCTACGCTCGCATTCTGACCCACGATCGCCCAAGCGTGATCGGCCATATCGGTCTTGCGTTTGGTGATCACGGCGTCAGCCTCGAATCGGTGGTACAGATTGATGTTCACGCTCGTGGCGCGGAAATAGTTGTCATCACTCACAAAGTCAGCGAAGGCAAGTTTCAAGCCGCACTCAAAGTCCTGGAAGCCTTAGAAGAAGTCGTTTCGGTTCCTAGCGTTCTGCGGGTTTGGTAGGATTTACCACCCTGACCGAGTGCCGCATTCTGATATCTGACATCCAAAATCCGACATCAAGAGTCAATCAACCAGCGTGGAATTTTGGCTACGAACAAGCGGGACGTGGATTAACGTGCTGACGGTTACCCTCGGCACAGTGCTGGGGTTGAGCGCGGGGCGCTATCTTCCGGCACGGGTGCAGCGATCGATCGCCCAGGGAATCGGCCTGCTGACGCTGTGGATCGGGTTCAGCATGGCCGGGGCATTGGCAGAGTCGGGAACTGATCGCGTCGATGGCGTGATTTTGGGACTAATTGCGATCGTTGTGGGTGGCGCGATCGGCGAGCTGATCGGCATCGAAGAGCGGCTGATCCGCTTCGGCGATCGGCTACGGCGCTGGGTCAACGGATCTGGCGAGTTTACCGAAGGCTTTGTCACCGCGAGCCTGCTATTTTGCGTCGGGCCGATGACGCTGATCGGCTGTCTCAACAATGGCCTATCGGGCGACAACACGCTGATCGTCCTCAAGGCCAGTATGGACGGGATCACTGCGATCGCCCTCAGCAGCATTTACGGTGTCGGCGTCGGCGCATCAATCCTGGCGATCGCGATCTATCAAGGCAGCATTTCCCTACTGGCCGGTCAGCTCGCCGGAATCATCCCCGATCCGGCCAGCGATCCGCGTATTTTGCTGTTGACCGGGGTGGGGGGATTGATGGTGATGGGGACGGGGATTAATTTATTGGAGTTGGGCAAGGTGCGGGTGGCGTCGTTTTTGCCATCGCTGGCGATCGCGCCGGTTTTGCAACAGTTGGCTGCATTTTTTTGAACGATAGGATCTCAGGGATCGAGACCTTTGAGGTTTCCAAAACCTCAAAGGTCTGAGATCTACGCAAATTGTTCAACGTGCAAGCGTTCTTCTCGAACAATCTTGATGATTTTGATTAACTAAAATAAAGCCAGTCACCTGGAGGCAAACATATGCTGTCCGTCAACTGGCAACAACTGGCTCAAATCGGCGAATTGGAAGAGTATTTCGCCGCTGATTCAGAGGGATTTCAACGGGAGATCGAGCAGAAAACACAATATTTGCAGACGA
>JAABST010000069.1 GCA_011390275.1 Geitlerinema sp. S16 | reverse complement strand
AATCGATCGCGTTTTAGCCAGTCATCGAGGGCGTCGAATAGCCCCCGCTGTGGCGCACGATCTACTGCGATAGTCATAATTTCAATCCTCCTTGCATTGATTTTCTGAAAGGCAAGGTTTTAATTAAGTTAACATAAGTATATACAGACATGCTAGGCGAAATTCCCCTAGTGTGCATAGGTTTTGCCGACTTCAATACACGGAATCGGGTTAGACATTCAGGCAGAACGACCCGCAAAAACTGGAAATCGTGACGCTTACCTTGGAATTTCTCTCGGTTAGCACTCACATATTCTTAAGCATGAGAGGCTAAAACTCACTTATGATAACAATCGTTTAAGAAAAACACGTTTTATAACAACTGCCTGCCGATTTTCTTGGATCGCCCCAGTCTGAGAACGTTTCGATCAGTGGTTAATCTCAGCTCGTAAAAGGGTAGCCAGCATCTATGCTGATTGTCCCGGCGATCGCCAACCTGAGTTAGTCCGCTTCAATCCGCCTAAAATTAACACCTATTTTTCGCCCATCATTCGACGCTATGACAGCACAAACGGTCTCAAAATCTTCCGACGAGCGCTTACTCAATCAGCCGGTTGTGGGCTCGCGTCGCCTCAGTAACTTTTGGTGGGCGAGTGTGGTGACGATCGGAGGTCTCGGCTTCCTGTTAGCCGGTTTGTCGAGTTATTTGCAAATCAACCTCTTGCCGTTTGCCGATCCGACGAAGTTGGTTTTTGTTCCCCAAGGTCTTGTCATGGGGCTGTACGGCGCTGCCGCGTTATTACTCTCTCTTTACCTGTGGCTGGTCATTCTCTGGGACGTGGGCGGCGGCTACAACAAATTTGACCTGAGCGAAAGTCGCGTTTCGATCTTTCGCTGGGGTTTCCCAGGGAAGAATCGTAAGATCGAGCTGAACTGCAAGGCCGCCGATGTGAAGTCGATCCGAGTGGATGTGAAAGAGGGGATCAATCCGAAGCGAGCTTTGTATCTACGGGTGAAAGGTATGCGCGACATTCCCCTAACTCGTGTGGGTCAGCCCATGACTCTGGATGAGCTAGAAACTCAGGGCGCAACGCTCGCACGTTTTTTGGGTGTGCCGCTGGAAGGGATTTAATCTGAATTTCGATGGAGCTATGGAGTTCGCAACACAGGAATGACTGTGCTGCGATGGCGTCATGCTTCCAAGCCTAGACTCGATCTTGCCATCCTTGCCATCTAGTTTGATATTTGCTTAAGAACCGATATGAAGACGACGACGATCGCTATTGCTCCCCTGTGGAACCGATTGACCGTACGCGGATTAGCCGTCTGTGTGGCTTTCTGTGCCAGCGTTTTGCTGCTCAGTAGCTGCGCCGATCGGCCCGCGTCGAATGCGGAAACCGGAGAGGGATCGCCCACGGCAGTAAGTACCGCGACGATCGAAGATGTTGCGCGTCTTGACGGTAAGGCCACGGTGGAAGTGGTGACGAGTCGCGGCTCGGTTACCGTGGAACTGTACGGCGACGAAGCACCCGTTACTGCGGGTAACTTTGTGGATCTGGTTCAACGCGAGGTTTATGACGGTACGGTCTTCCATCGTGTGGTGCGTGAGCCGGAGCCGTTTGTGGTTCAAGGCGGCGATCCGATGAGTAAAGATAAAAGCGTTCCGGTTTCGATGCTGGGTACTGGTAATTTCACCGATCCGGATACGGGAAATGCTCGCTATATCCCGCTGGAAATCTTGCCGGAAGGCGAAGATAAGCCGACCTATAGCAAAACGTTGCGGAATGCTTTACCGGAGCTGAAACACACGCGCGGCGCGATCGCGATGGCTCGATCGCAAGCTCCGGATTCGGCCTCGGCTCAGTTTTATTTCACACTGGCGGATCTGACTTTCCTGGATGGCAACTATGCCGTGTTTGGCTATGTCACTGAGGGGATGGATGTGGTTGATGCGATTCAGCAAGGCGACACAATCGAATCCATTCGGGTGATTGACGGACTCGATAATTTTTCGGCTCCCTAACCTGAATTTCTAGAATTTCTCGCGTTTTGAACGGTGTGCCGGATCTTGATTTTCTTCAACAGTCGCAACCATCAGACCGAGCCGATCGCGATGTTGTTGTTACGGGAATGGCGATCCGATCGGCTCTGGGTAGTTTAGAAACCACATGGACGCGATTGCTAGCGGGTGAAACTGCTGTGCGATCGCGTTTTTTGTTCGACCATATTCCAGAACGACCGATCGCCATGATTGGGGATCAGCCGATCGAGGTTGTTGATTTACTCGATCTCACTCTGGCTGATTTGCTCACGGATCAAAGCGAGTCTTTGGATTGGCGCGATTGTGCGGTGTCGATCGGGTCGAGTCGCAGTATGCAGCGATCGTGGGAAGCGTGGCATCGCTGGCAGATTGGCGAGAATGGTTTAGTGGGTTTAGAAAATGTAGAGAAATCGCATTTACCTTGGCTCGACACCTTGCCCCATACGCCAGCTCTACGGGTCGCGCGTCAGATGGGGTCGCGCGGGGCGGTGTTTGCGCCGATGGCGGCCTGTGCGACGGGGTTGTGGTCGATCGCGCGGGCGGTGGTAGCGATCGAGTCGGGAGAGTGCGATCGGGTAATTGCGGGATCGGTGGAAGCGCCGATTTCACCGCTGACGATCGCCACGTTTGATCGCATGGGAGCGTTATCGCGAGAGGCGTGTCGTCCGTTTGATCGATCGCGATCGGGGATGGTGTTGGGCGAAGGAGCGGCGTTGCTGTTGCTCGAATCGCGTCAGGCGGCGAATCAGCGTCAGGCCAAAATTTTGGGGCGGATTACAAGTGCAGGCATGACCGCCGATGCTCACCATATCAGCGCTCCCGATCCAAATATTACGGCGGCGTGTTCTGCGGTGCGGCAATGCCTGAGCCGAGGGAACTGGACGCCCGAGTCGGTGGACTACATTCATTTACACGGCACGGGAACGCAGCTCAACGATCGGCGCGAGGCGGAGCTGGTTCAAGCGCTATTTCCGCAAGGGGTGGCGGTGAGTTCGACGAAGGGCGCGACGGGTCATACGATCGGGGCGTCCGGCGCGATCGGGGCGATCTTGTGTCTCAAGACGATCGCGACACAAACGATGCCGCCCTGTGTGGGGACGCAGGATTCAGAATTTGAGCTGGATTTGGTGCGATCGGCGCGATCGTCTCCAGCCAAGCGCACGCTCTGTTTTAGTTTTGGGTTTGGTGGTCAAAATGTCGTGCTGGCCTTGGAACGCGATTAGCGAGATGGTCACTCCAGAAGTCCGACTTTTTTAAAAAGTCGGACTTCTCTTATTTTCTTATTAAGACGGATCGCCATAGCCTAACTGAATCGATCCCGGCGCAAAGGTCATTTCACATTCAACACCGTTCTGAACACTACACACCCGTAACTTCCCATCGATCGTCACCCCCAAAACAGCAACCGATCGGCCATTAATCACGATCGTCCGACCCCGATGAAATAACAACGCCTCATAGGCCGCAGTCCCCGCCTCGATCCCGTGGGTTTGCCAAAAGTAAAACCCGCGAGCGATCCCACTCAAAACGATCGCACCCAACAACTCCAATGACAACGGCGATCGCCCCGAACTTTCGCACCAAAACTCCGCCAAAGCAATCCCCGTATCTGGCGTTGAATTTTGCCAATTCACCCCAACCCCCACCACCGCGTGGGTAATCGTCTCCGCCCGCGTGCGAATTTCGGTCAAAATCCCGCCCAACTTGCGACCGTTTAACAGCAAATCATTCGGCCATTTCAGCTCCACCGGAATCCCCCGATCGCGCAAACTCGTCGCAATCCCCCAGGCGCTCGCAAACGTGAGCTGGGCGCTTTCGGCGGTGGGTAAATGGGGAGCGAGCAAGGTTGAAAGGTATAGCCCGCCACGATCGGACTGCCATTGACGGCTCCACTGGCCGCGTCCGGCGGTTTGCTGACCGGCGATCGTCGTTGCCCCTGGTTTTGTGCCAGCGTCGCGATCGAGGCGTCGCCAAACCTCCGTATTGGTCGAATCCAGTTGATCGACGTAGCAAACATTGAAGCCCAGCGGACGGGCGATCGTCTCGTCTTGATCGTGCTGAATTGTGGCGAGTGCGGCGTTAAATCGATCGAGTGAAAACGCAATCGGTGAACACGAAGCGGGTATCGGTGACGGCATGGGCGATCGCGATTCAGTGGGACTGAAGCCAGGGAAAAGAAAAGAAGGCGATGATCTATCCGCATTCATTCGGATATTTTCCGACGCTACGAAACGCGATCGCAACCCCGATAATAGAAAGCACTGAAAATACCTACAGAGCATTACCTTGGCTACTTTTCGGACGCCTGAACTCGATCGCCCTGATCACGCAGACTTAGACCCTCGCCTTCAGATTGAAACCCTGCGCGACAGCGATCGCAGCGATCGGCTTGCTGCCCAAGCTGCTGATCGCAACGAAATCCTCAACGGACTCGCCCAACCGCAGAAAACCCTGCCCGCCAAATATTTTTACGACCAGCACGGCTCCGAGCTATTTGAAGCCATTTGCGGCCAGCCCGAATACTACCCGACCCGCACCGAGGCTGGGATCTTAGAGCGATACGCTGGGGAAATTGCCAACGCTACCGGCCCTTGCGAACTGGTCGAACTGGGGAGCGGCAGTTCGACCAAAACCCGCGCTCTGCTCGATGCCTATCGCGATCTGGGTGAACCGCTGTGCTACACACCGATCGACGTAAGTCGCACGATTTTGACCGACAGCGCCCGCCAGTTGCTGCGCGACTACCCGACGCTGCACGTGCGCGGCGCGATCGCCACCTACGAGCAAGCCCTGGCCGAGCTGGGTGCTAGTCGGGATGCGATCGATCTGCCGTCACGAATGCTGATTTTTCTCGGTAGTTCGCTGGGAAATTTCACGCCGGAAGAGTGCGATCGCTTTTTCATGCAGGTGCGCGACTTCCTCAGTACCGGCGAATATTTTTTGCTGGGCGTCGATTTGCACAAATCTACGGCGCAGCTTGAAGCGGCTTATAACGATGCAGACGGTGTCACAGCACGCTTTAACCTCAATGTTCTCGATCATCTGAACAGCCGCTTCGCGACCAACTTCGATCGCGATAATTTCGAGCATTGGGCATTTTATAACGAGCACGATCGGCAGATCGAGATGCATTTGCGCTGCTTGAAAACCCACGACGTTCACCTCGGCGATCGTCGGTTTAGCTTCACCCAAGGCGAGACAATCCGCACGGAAATCTCGCGGAAATTTGACGTTGGCACGTTACAAACCCAGCTCGATCACTACAGCCTCGAACCCGTCAACGTGTGGCAAGACCCGCAAGGCTGGTTTACCTCGATCCTCACACGTCGGATCGCTCGTTAATCCAAAGCTCGCGACTATCAACATAGCGATACGAAAAATTCTGACTATGCTGTCATCCCTACCTAGACCTCAGCGGCATCACTGCGATCGTGACACCTTGATCGCCTACTTCGAGAATGCCTGGGAAATCGAAGATCGCCTGCTCGCCACGGTGATCGATCCAGACACCTTTTACCTCAGTCCCGACCCGCTGCGAAACCGGCTGATTTTCTACCTCGGCCATTCGGCGGTGTTTTATCTCAATAAGCTGATCCAGGTGGACTGGCTCGATCGGCGTATCAATCCGCACTATGAAACACTATTTGAAATTGGCGTCGATCCATCCACTCCGGAGGAGCTGGAGGCGGCGATGGCTCATGTACAGTGGCCGGAGGTCGATCGCGTTTGGGCCTATCGCCACAGCGCCCGCAAGGAGGTCGCCCGCGTGATCAACCGTGCGCCGCTCGATCGTCAAAGTACAGACGATCGACCCTGGCAAGCGCAGCCGATCTGGGCGCTGCTGATGGGCATCGAACACCAGCGCATCCACTTCGAGACTTCATCAATGCTGCTGCGCCAGCTCGACCCCGATCGCCTGCGTCGCCCGGATGAGTGGGAATATGCGCCGACCTCCGGGTCTGCGCTGGAGAATACGCTCGTGCCGGTGGCCGGTGGCCGGACGGTGTTGGGTAAAGCATTGACAGCGGACACCTACGGCTGGGATAGCGACTACGGCTCACGATCGGTGACGGTGCGCCCCTTTTTGGCAGGACGATCGCCAGTCACGAACGGCGAATTTCTCAAGTTTGTGCTCGATGGTGGCTACGACAATCCCGAATTTTGGCAGGTGGAACCGGAGACCTGGCGATCGCGATCGGAGACGCGATCGGAGACACGATCAGAGACGCGACCGCAGCACCCGAAGTTTTGGCGGCGTGAGGGCGATCGTATTCGTTACCGCACGGTGTTTGAGGAGATTGATCTGCCGCTAACCTGGCCGGTGGAGGTCAATCACGATGAGGCGATGGCCTACTGTCGCTGGTATGGAGACGGGACGCGCCTGATGTCTGAGGCGGAATGGCAGGTGAGTTTAATGGATAGCGATCGGGCTGGATCGGCTCGATCGTCTCAGTCGGACGCGGCAAACCTCAATTTACGCTTTGGTTCGCCCAGTCCGGTGGGTTTGCTGGAGGGCGATCGTGATGGCCTGTGCGATCTGCGCGGTAACGTGTGGGAGTGGCTGGGCGATGACTTCGAGCCGCTACCCGGTTTTGCGCCGCATCCGCTGTATCGGGACTACTCCGAGCCGTTTTTTGACGGTCAACACAAAGTCATGCGCGGCGGTTCCTGGGCAAGTACGGGAGCCTATGCCGCACAGGATTGTCGCAATTGGTTTCGCCCCAACTTTCACCAGCACGCCGGATTTCGCCTCGCGCGGGACGCATAAGCGCACCGCCTGACGATTCAATCCCGCCCAATTCAAGATCGCTCAATTCAACACTGCTACCACAACTCACTCACAACTCACTCATGTTCCGACCCACCCCGATCCCCCCCGAACCTGGCCAAGAATCCGTCTGGGACTATCCCCGTCCCGCCTGTTGGCAAGCAACTGATAAACACATCCAGGTGATTTTTAACGAGGTTGTGATTGCCGACACCCGTCGCGCCAAGCGTGTTTTGGAAACCAGCCATCCACCGAGCTACTACATCCCACCCGAAGATATCCGTTTCGAGTACCTCACGGCCACACCCCGCCAGACGTTTTGCGAATGGAAAGGCGTCTCCTGCTATTTCAACCTAGCCGTAGGCGATCGCACCGCCGCCAACGTCGTGTGGCAGTACACCAACCCAACGCCGAATTTCGCAGAAATCAAAGATCACTGTGCTTTTTATGCTCAGTTTATGGACGCCTGCTACGTAGACGGCGATCGCGTTACGCCCCAACCGGGCGGCTTCTACGGCGGTTGGATCACACCGGATGTGGTCGGCCCGTTTAAAGGTGAACCCGGTACGATGGGCTGGTAAACGCTGCCAGGTTCTCCGCATAGTCTATGTCCACTGTTTCGATCGCGATTAGCTTCGTTGCCTTTTTGCTGCTGTTTACCGGGGTCGGCCTGTTCGCCGCTAGCCGTAAACAGAGCACGACAGCGGACTACCTACTCGCCAGCCGCAACGTCAATCCCTGGATGACGGGACTCTCTGCCTTCGCCACAGCCCACAGCGGCGGCATGTTTATCAGTACGCTGGGTTGGACGTATCAGGTGGGGATTTCCTCGGTGTGGCTGCTGCTGGGGTGGTTTTTGGGGGACTATCTGGCCTGGTTTTTGGTTCACCAGCCGCTGCGGGTGGTGTCCGAAGAGACGAATTCCGAGACGATCGGGGCATTTTTGGCGGGCGGCGATCGCCAGAACCGCTCGATCGCCGTGGTGTCCGCCCTGACAACGATCGCCTTTCTCGGGGCGTACGCGGCGGCGCAACTCCTGGCGGGCAGTAAGGCACTGCACGCCATTTTTGGCTGGGACTACAACATCGGTATCATCCTAGGTGCGGTGATCGTCGTCTCCTACTGCTTCTCCGGCGGGATTCGTGCCTCGATCTGGACCGACGTGATCCAGTCCGTGGTCATGATGCTGGCAATGCTGGCGATGGTCGTGGTGGCGCTGGTCGCCTGTGGTGGGTTTGGAGGCATGTGGCAGCAGTTAACGGCGATCGATCCGTCGCTGGTCGATCCCGTACCGCAGGGTTTGCAGTTTGGCTTTGGGCTGTTTTTGCTGAGTTGGTTGGTGGCGGGCATCGGCGTGGTCGGTCAGCCGCACATCATGGTGCGAGCCATGGCGATCGATCGCCCGGAAAATATGGGCTTGACGCGAAATATCTATGCTTTTGCTTACGTGGTCTTCTCTACGGCTGCGGTGATCGTCGGGCTAAGTGCGCGGGTGCTACTGCCGGAGTTAATGCAGGGCGGCGATCCGGAGCTGGCGCTCCCAACGCTAGCGATCGAGCTGCTGCCCTCACTCGCTGTCGGGGCGATCTTGGCCGGGATTTTCGCGGCGGTTGTCTCGACGGCGGACTCGCAGATTTTGTCCTGCTCGGCGGCACTGACACAAGATCTATTCCCCCGGTTGTCGCACTCCTATCGACTGGCGAAGGGAGGGACGATTGTTGTTACGGTGATTATCCTGACGATCGCCCTAGCGAGTAACAAAGAAGTTTTCGCACTCGGTGTTTTTGCCTGGTCGGCGCTGGCCTCGGGGCTGGGGCCGCTGCTCATGGTGCGGGCGTGGCGCTGGCCGGTCAGCAATGGGGTTGCGGTGGCGATGATGCTAGCGGGAATCGCAGCAGCGGCAATCTGGGGTCTTATTCTTCAGCTTTCAGGGTCGATCTATGAAGTGTTGCCGGGAATGGCGACGGGTTTTGCGGTGTACGGTGCGGTGCGGCTCGTCAATCGTTCAAGCTAAATTAATCGTTGAGCCAGTGAATCGCGTAGGCTAACAGTGTTCTGTCTCGCTGCGATCGTGACTCAATCCTCTGCAACGCCTGCCGTCAACTCTGCCCCAATCTCGACCGCTTCCTCTGTCGCCGCTGAATGGATGTGGCACGCGACCACCGAAGCTGGTTCCTATCTCACCTGCTCTCTGCTCGCTGACTTTGCCCACAGCTTTTGGTCGCGTCAGGCGTACCCGCAGACGCCCTTTGAATTAACCTCGATCCTGGCCGACGGAGCCGAAACCTATCGCGTCAAGCAAGTCCACGGCGATCGCGTGGTTGCCAGTGATGAACTCGTGGCGGTTGTATCGAACGATGGCGCCGAGTTTGTCGATGCGGACGGTATTTGGGGGACGCAGGCGGGGCGGGCGCTGTGGACTTGCACAGCGGATTGTACGCCGGTGTTGGTCGGCGATCGGCGCACGGGAGCGGCCAGCGCGATCCATGCCGGGTGGCGCGGAACGGCGGCGATGATCGTCCCCAAGGCGATCGCCCAGCTCGAAGCCCAGGGCAGTCAGCGCGAGGATTTGCGGATTGCCCTGGGGCCTGCGATCGATGGGGCGGTGTATCAAGTATCGGAGGCGGTGGCGTGTGATGTGGTCAAAACCTTGTGGGGTGATATTGACGGCAATAACAGTGACCAAGGCGACCAAATGGTTGAGGTTCGGACGATCCTTGACCGCATGGGTTGCGCCGATCGCGATCATCCCGAGTCGCCGCTCTACTCCGACGATGAACCGGGCAAAGTGCGGCTCGATGTGCGTCGGGTGATTGTCGGCCAGATCCGTCAGCTCGGGATTGCTGCCGAGGCGATCGCCGTTGCGCCGCACTGCACCTTTCAGGACGCCGATCACTTCTTTTCCTATCGTCGCACGGGTGAAAAGTTTGTCCAATGGTCGGGGATCGTAACGGGCTTGCGATCGCGTTAGAGCGATCATTCGCGATCAACCGCCTCAGACCATAAATTTTTGGTGAGCCGATGAGCAATCGTCCAAAATTTGCTATGCTGTTATAGCTTTTGAGCCATTTCGACCTTAAAACCGTTGAAATTAGCCAAAGCAGCTATGCAAATAGCACACCCTGGAGAGATGGCCGAGCGGTTTAAGGCGCAGCACTGGAAATGCTGTTTAGGGGTAACTTTAACGAGGGTTCGAATCCCTCTCTCTCCGTTCTAAAATTTCGACCGTTAGCGAGCTTCAAGTCGAAGCGTTGACGATCGGCTTTTCAGCATTCAGCTTTTAAACTAAAGGCAACGCTTCGATCGCCTTTGAGTTTCACCATGTTTGCCCTATCTCGCTCATCCTCGCCCATTCGTCTCCGTCCCCTTTACGTTCACATCCTGGCCTTTGTCGCGATCAGCGCGGCGATCGCGGCTCCCCCGGCGATCGCGCTACCCGGCGACGACCTAACAACAGTGCAACGCTGGATCGAACGTCATCCCGGCCTACCGCCAGCCCATCCCGGCGCATTGCGCGTCAGCCGCAGCGATATTCCCGGACAGCGATTCACATTTCAAGCCTGGAAAATCCTACCGGGTTTCTATCAGGATGAGCCGGTGGATTTTATCCGTAGCGAGCAAATCGAGGTGCGCGACGAGGTTGAGTTTGTGTCGATCGAGCGGCTAGAGCTGGTCTTGCGGGATCTGTACGGCAGCGATATCTATCAGGACTATCGCAACGCAGCAGAAGTCTATCGCTACACGCGCACGACCGAAGGAGACGTGCCGCTTGACGAAATACGAACCACAGAAGATGGAATTGTGATCCAGGGCGATCGCTTTGCCTACTGGTTACGGTTGTTCTACGACAATACTTACGACGGGGTAGACGTGCCGATCGTCGGTCAGCTAACCGTGTTGTTGACCGACGATCTCGATCGGCTCGAAGTCTATTTACGGCGCGAGTAAGGTTGAAAGGTTGAGACCCACCTACAGCGCACCGGCAGCGGTTTGATCGAACACACCGCCCGATAGATGGCTGGTCATGTTCATCGACTGCAATACCGGCAGGCCATCCGCACCGTCGGGATAGTCGATGATGCTGACCGCGCCGTTGCCCTGTTTGAAATTCCAGAAAAATTCCGGCGGCAGCTCAAACAGTTCGCAGAGAATCGCCTTATTGACCGCATCATGGGCGACGACAATGCCCGATCGCGGCGTTTCACCAGCAGCATACTCACGCACGATCGCATCCCAATCAATCTTGACGCGATCCCACACCTGCTGAAGATTCTCGCCCTCCGGCATTTGCACCGTTTCCGGCTTCACCTTCCACTGTTCGAGCAGATCGGCATACTCCGTCATGATTTCCGCCTCCAGCTTGCCTTCCCACAAACCATGACCGATTTCTTTTAGTTCATCCTTATAGGTCAGCTCAATGCCGGGATGATGCTCCAGAATAAATTGCGCGGTTTCCTTCGGGCGCGATAGCGGGCTGCTCACCGCGAAATCAAGCTCGACATCCTTGAGGAATTCGGCAGCTTTGCGACCCTGGGCTTTACCGTTCTCGTTTAACGGAATATCGATTTGTCCCTGAAAGCGCGATTCGCGGTTCCATTGGGTTTCACCGTGGCGCACAAGGAAGATACGGGGGCCTTTGTGGGGTTTGCGGTAGGTGGGGAAGGGATGATCGAGGTGGGCGAGCTGGTTGAGGGATTCGAGCTGGACGGTATCGGCCAAACCGCCGGAAAATTTGAGGACGTTGATGCAGCAGTTGGATTGCTGAATCGAGGGGTAGTAGCACGGCGAGATTTTAAGCGCGGTGGCGATCAGGCTGCGGTTAATGCCGTTGTGAGCGACGATCGCGATCGTTTTGCCGTCGTGTTTTGCGAGGGCTTCTGTCCAAAACTGTCGAGCGCGATCGAACAGATCCAGCACGGGGAAACGCTCGATCGTCTCACCATTGTCATCGGTCACCGTCATCGAAAATTTCTCGGGGTGATCCTTCCAGGTCTGATACGCCTCGGGATACTTTTCGATCACGTCGCTGCGTAGCATCTCCTCCCACAGCGGCAAGTCAATCTCTTTCACCAGATCGAGCGGTTGGGGCGTGATGCCCGTGCCGATCGTGGCGCAAATTTCCATCGCGGTTTGTGTCGCACGCTGGAGCGGACTGCAATACACCGCATCGAACGCCACTCCTTTCAGGGCTTCGCCCACTTTTCGCGCGTCGGCGATACCGCGATCGGTCAGCACCGACTTATCACATTGACCTTGGATACGGCCTTCGAGGTTATAGGTGCTTTGTCCGTGACGGATGATGATGACGGTGGTAGCCAGGGGTCTGTCCTCCAGTTGCGCTAGGGCGATCGTGATTCAGTTCGGCGATCATTGCGTCGATCACTAAAGCGTCACGATCAAGATCTCTGCTTGACCAATGGAGTGGAGTGATCTCAGCGATTTTTCGATCGTGCTGCTCAGTTTAGATGTAAAAGTTCTTAACTTTTTCTTTAGCGATCGGCAATTCCGCACAAATTTTACCCCGTGTCGGTCGCTTTTCCCGTCCAGCTTCGCCCGCCCAGCATCATCAGCGAAGCTTTGCCAGCGCAAACCTCGGAAATATCGGCGATCGCTAACCCTAGGGGATGCACCCCGATCATCCTCAGTGTGAGGATTACGTGATACTACTCAAGACAACGAGTGACCGAGACTGGCTCACTCGCCGTCTAAAGTCAGATAGCAGAACCGTTTTCGTTGATTGTGGTAAAAGCGCAACAGTTACGTTCTTTGTATTTTTACAGTTATTTCTTGCAATTCATCCAGCGTTGTCTCACTTTGAGTCCCCCTGACTACCCGTAAGAACAACCGGATAGTCATCCAAAAAGAACGTAGACAGTAATCAAGTGCTGAACTGAAAGGGGCGGAGATGGCTCACTCACCGACACGGCGTCGGTTCCCTGGCTCCAATGCTTTTATCCTCTGTTGACGCAATACCAACACGTAATGCCTTCCCCAAAGCAGCCCCCTAACGCGATTGATCAGACCCACGAACGCGCTACAAATCTTTGGGGCTGGGTGATTGGCACGAGTGGGTTAGCCCTTGTGCTGGGCATGATCGAGGCGATCGCTCCCAACCTGATTATTACGAATTTTAATGCCACGCTGGCAAACATTGTCGCCCTCCTCGAAGCCGTATTATTCGTCGATATTTTTGGCATTCCCCTCGTGGTGCTGTGGCTGAGCCTGGGCGCGATTTTTTTGACCCTGCGGCTCGGATTTGTGAATTTTTGGGGCTTGCGTCATGGTTTGCAAGTTTTGATGCACCCGGAAGTATCCGCCGATCAGCCCGGAGAGGTGACATCCTTCCAGGCGCTCTCGACGGCATTGGCCGCCACGGTCGGCCTAGGGAATATTTCCGGCGTGGCGATCGCCATTCAGCTCGGCGGCCCCGGAGCCGTATTTTGGATGACCCTGGCGGCCTTACTGGGGATGAGCAGCAAGTTTGTCGAAAGTACATTGGTTGGCACAAACCTATCGATCGATTTTGCCCGGTGGACATATTCTCGGCGGGCCGATGTATTACCTGCGTGACGGACTAGCGGAAATCGGTCGGCCTCGACTGGGGCGTTATTTAAGCTTTACATTTGCGATGTTGTGCCTGCTTTCCGCCTTGGGCAGTGGCTGCATGTTTCAAACCACCCAAGCCTATATCGCAATTCAGACCATCGCCCCCGTACCGATCTGGATCTTTGGCCCTGCGGTGGCGGGTTTGGTGGGGATCGTGATCCTGGGCGGCATCCGTCGAGTGGGTTCAGTGGCGTCGATGCTTGTGCCGCTGATGTCGGGAATATATCTCCTCGCAGCGGGTTGGGTGTTGTTACATAATTTCGGGGCGTTCCCCCAGGCGTTCAGCGCGATCGCTCAGGGGGTGATGTCTCCAGCGGCGGCAGTGTCCGGGGGAGCGATCGGGGTGATGGTGCAGGGCTTGCGTCGGGCTGCATTTTCCAATGAGGCCGGTCTCGGGTCGTCTGCAATGGCTCACGTAGCCGCACGCACGACCTATTCGGTTCGTGAAGGGTTTGTGGCATTACTCGAACCGATGATCGATACGGTGTTGATTTGCAATCTGACCGCCTTCGTCATTCTGACAACGGGATCGCACACGCTGGGTCTATCGGGCATTGAAATCACGATCGCAGCATTTCGCAGCAATTTGAGCTGGTTTCCCAGCATTTTGGCGATCGCGACGATGCTGTTTGCCTTCTCGACGGCGATCGCCTGGAGCTACTACGGCGAACAGTGTTGGTCGTATTTGATCGGAGGACGCTGGATACGGCTCTATCGAATGCTGTTTGTGGTGGCGACGTTTCTCGGGTGTTTCGGTCAGGATCTAGTCACGATCGTTGATTTCAGCGACATGATGTTTTTCGCGATGGCCTTTCCAAACGTGATCGGCTGCGTTTTGCTGTCGGGGAAAGTCTCGCGAGATTTGCGACATTATTGGACGAATAACGCTTTGTCAGGTCACCGGCCATAGCGTCAGGAATGCAAACGTCAGGAATGAAAAACCGTTCGAGATTGCGCGATCGCGAACGGTTTTTCCCTGTTGCGGATCTAGGCGATTCGGCAGGCTGATTCGGCAGGCAATTAGGCAATCGTCTTCATTAAGCTCGCCATTTCGAGCGCATTCATTGCATAGCTCCAGCCCAGATTGCTCTTGATGCCTGCCCGTTCTAGCGCTTGCTGCATCGTATCCGTCGTCAACACGCCAAAAATGGTCGGCACGCCGGTTTGGATGCTTGTCGCCGCGATCCCCTTCGAGACTTCCGACGCCACGTAATCAAAGTGGGGCGTATGACCGCGAATCACTGCACCGAGACAGACGATCGCATCGTAACGCCCCGTTTCCGCCAGCTTACGCGCCACCAGCGACACCTCGAAACAGCCCGGAACCCAGGCATAGTCCACCTGGCCACCCTCCGGATCGGTATTGACACCGTGCCGTTTAAAGCAGTCCTGACAGCCCGAAACTAATTTATCGGTGACGAGATCGTTAAACCGCGCAATCACGATCGCAAAACGATAGTCAGCCGTATTGGCAAAATTTCCTTCAAATACAGTCATGGTTGTGTGGGGAGAGTTCGGGGATTCAGACGAATGATTCGAGGTTCTAAGGTGTGGCTTGGTGGGTGCGATGGTGACATGGTGAAGGTGGCCTGTTGGCGGCCATTACACAGCAAAGAACCCAGCAAAGCCAAACCTTACCGGGTTCCTGTTCCTGTCATCAAAGCCAAACTCGTGTGGGCATCAATCATCACATTTCCGATTCGACGCCCTCAGATACGCTAGAACACGACTAGGCCACAAGATAATTCAGTGCGCCAACGGCCAGGACGAGGATGATCCACAGACCGGAACCGACCCAGAGCAGACCTTTTGATTGATCCCAGTTTTGCGGCGAAGCGTACGCGACTGGAACGCCCACGACCATCAAGAACGACAGCAGAACGAGAGCAGCCAGGGCGATTTGAAACGCGATTGTGAGCATTATTTCTATCCTTAATTAATATTTGTCCTTAAAAAATCCGCAGGCGCGACCGACGCATACTTGCATCATATTTACCATATTTTCGGCCAGACACCTGCGGGTCTCAAAACACTGTCACCAATGCATTCCTTACCGCTGCGGTGGGAAAAACAGGACAGGGTGGAAGCTCGATCGCAAAAGCTGATTTGGAAAGCTGGGGCGTGACCATTCGATGAATTTCGGCAAACTGTGCGCGGTCACGGCGATCGCGCTCACGCCATCTTCGCCCGCCAGCTTGATCATTTCAGCGATCGGATCACCGGTACGCACTTCCGTCGAAATCTGAAGGTCAAGCCCTGCAAACCGTTGACCCGTCGCAGAAATCTTGTCCTCCGCTTCCGCAAGTTTATCGGAGACGGAAATCCCACGTCGCGTGGTTTCCACAACCCAGCCCAGCTTGCAGCGCTCGATCGCGCTCTGCCCGTGTTGATGATTGAGGCGATCGAGCAGCATGTCAATCAACCCTTCCGACGCCTCCGTTCCGTCATAGGCAACGAGCAAACGCCGGAATAGACACTGACAGCGAAGTTTTAGCTCTTCTTCGGTGAAGGTTGCGAGGATGACCGGTCGAATCACGAGCATCGGAATCGGGAGCTTTTCGGTCAGGGTCGTGGTGGTGCTACCAAACAGTTTTTCGTTCAGCAGTGTCCGACTCTGCGCCCCAAGAATCACTAAGTCGCTGTCGTATTCCTTGATCACTTCAAGGAGATTGGTGACGAGCTGCTCCGATCGCACCTCAAATTTCACCGCTAAATCCCCAGAAAATCCCACGGTTGCTTGGGCAAAGCGCTCATGAGCGGCTTCAATTTTTACGTCATCTACGCGCGGAATATCTCCCTCTTGCCACATGGGAACAAAATGAAAGAAGACCACCTCACGGACGCCGCTTTCAGCCAGACTCTCCAGGCAGGTCGCCAAACGCAACAGCCCATCATCAAAATCCGTACAGATAACTAATTTCTGAAACATGAATCTCGCACTTGTCTTCAAACGTGACCGAATTTTTCCCGACCCAGCGATCGCAATTCGAGAAGCAAACCAGAATTATCGTAGCTTGCCTCTCTAGAGTACGTGGCGAGCCGCCTTCAAGCTAGATCGTTCCGTCATTCCTGTCTTAGTTCTTGATGTTTGCGCCATCATTAATCAAGAAAAGTCATGAATTTCTCAGTCATAAAAGTCTCAAAAATTTATGCTGTGACTATCGGCGCAACGCGATCGGCGAACTGTCGTCGGCGTAATAGTTCAGCGCAATGCAGGGTTAAGCGAATCGAGCGACTGCACGAGCTGTCAGAAGGCTCGGTTACGGGAAACGCAGCGTCATTCTTGGCTATTCGTAGCGTGGCGATCGCATTTCCACCGTAATTTGGGGTAAATTAGATTCCCGGTAGCGGGCGACTAGCTCAATGGTAGAGCATCGGACTCTTAATCCGCTGGTTCAGGGTTCGAGTCCCTGGTCGCCCATTCTCAAGTGCAAATATTCAGGTAGCACAACTGCAACTTCGACGCCTTTGGACGGCTTAAGCGGTCGGTCAATTCATCGCGATGCTGTTCAATTCATTTGCGTTTGTCGTTTATTTTTTGCCGATCGTGCTAATCGTGTTTTACACGCTGGCACGTTGGCGCAAGCTGAAAGGTGCGATCGCCTTTCTCCTCGTCAGCTCGCTATTTTTCTACGGCTATTGGGAACCGGCCTATCTGCCGGTTTTAGTCGGCTCGATCGTCGTCAACTATCTCCTCGGGCAACGCATCCAACGCGCGACGCCGTATGGCCGACAGGCGCGTTGGTTAATGTGGATCGGGATCGCGATCGACCTCGGGTTACTCGGCTATTACAAGTACGCAGGCTTTTTCGTCGCTAACCTCAACGGCCTGATCGGCGCACAGCTCCCAAACCCGACGATCGCCTTACCGCTCGCGATTTCGTTCTATAGCTTCACCCAAATCGCCTACCTAATCGACGCCTATCGCGGCGAAGCTCACGACTATGACCCGATCGTCTACGGGCTATTCATCACCTTTTTTCCGCAACTGATCGCAGGGCCAATCCTACGGCACGATCAGCTCATCCCCGAGCTAGAACAAAAGCGAATTTTCGTTTTTTCGCAGCGCAATTTAACGATCGGCGTCACGATTTTCATTCTTGGCTTAGCCAAAAAAGTATTAATCGCCGATACACTCTCGCCCTGGGTCGCGGCCAGTTTTGACCAGTCCGCCACAGCGTCATTTTATCAAGCCTGGTTCGGCGCGTTGGCCTACACCCTACAGCTCTACTTTGACTTTTCGGGCTATTCCGACATGGCCGTCGGACTCGGTCGCATGTTCAACGTGCAGATCCCGATTAACTTCAACTCACCCTATCAAGCGCGATCGATCGCCGACTTTTGGCGACGCTGGCACATCACCCTCTCGGACTTTCTGCGCGACTATCTCTACATCCCCCTCGGCGGCAACCGCAACGGCGAGCTGCGACGCTACATCAATCTCGTGGTCACGATGCTGTTGGGCGGGCTGTGGCACGGCGCAGGTTGGACGTTTGTCGCCTGGGGTGGTCTGCATGGCGTGTATCTCGTGGTGCGTCAGCTTTGGGCGCGGGGTCGGCTGTGGTCGCCGGATTGGTTGGGGCGGGGAGTGACGTTTGTGGCGGTGGTGATGGCCTGGGTGTTGTTTCGGGCGACGGAGTTTGGGCAGGCGCAGGATTTGTTGTTTGCGATGATCGGTGGGCGTGGGTTTGAGGTTTCGCTAGCTTTACCGATCGCCGTCTGGATGCGTGCATTGGGCATCCTCGGTTTGTTATTTGTGGTGTGGTTTGCGCCGAATACACAGGCGATCGCCCAGCAGTTTCAGCCCACCGGTCGCTGGGCGATCGTCCTCGGTGCGATCGGGGCTTTAACGTTTATGGCGATGAGTCAACCGTCCGAATTTCTCTATTTTCAGTTTTGAGATTTCCAGTTTTAGGCCAATCAAGACTGACACCCTAATCGCCCTGGGGATATTCGTTCCAGAGCGAAGTCGATTCGCGCAAACTGCGATAATTGCCGCCGCCTAAAATCAGGTGATCGAGAATCGGGACGCCCAGTTCGCGGCCAGCGTAGAGCAATTTTTTCGTTAAATCGAGGTCGGCTTGGCTTGGATCAACGCAGCCCGAGGGATGATTATGCGCCACGATCGCGCGGGTGGCTCCCTGGCGGAAAATCTCACGAAATAGCTCCGGCGTACTGACCAAGGTTTCCGTTGCCGTGCCGATCGTCAATGTTTTAAACCCAAAGGCGCGATTCTTCGTATCAAGGAGCAGAACTGAGAAATATTCCTGCTCATTCCACATCAGCTCTTGGCTGAGATAGTTCGCCGCGACGCCGGGATTGTCGATCGTGGGCGGTTCCAAAGCTCGCGTTTGAAACACCCGTTTACCCAGCTCGATCGCCGCCAGGATCGTCGTCGCCTTCGCCGGACCGATGCCATTAATCTCCATCAATTCCCTCGGGTTGCTCGTCCGCAACACGTCCAGCGGATTGCGATCGCACTGGCCGAGGTGCTGCAACATATGCTGCCCTAGCCCCACCGCCGATAGCTTTCCCGCCCCCTGTCCGGTTCCGAGCAAAATCGCGATTAGCTCCGCATTCGAGAGACTTTTTGGACCCACACTGATGAGACGCTCGCGAGGGCGCTCATCGCTAGGAAGGTCGGCAATTCTGAGGCTGTAGGTCATTGATGCACCATTAGAGTTTGCTAGATGTTGGGCGTGAAGGTTGGACGTGAAAGTTGGACGTGAAGATCGAAGTCGTTTGTTAATGTGTCAAACCTTTTATCGTGGCGACAACGGTAAAACTACGTGACCTTGCGATAACGGCATTATTCCCGCCGATAATTCGCGTCTGCTGATGAACGACGCCTCTCATGAATCCTCACCAATCCTCACGAACCTTTACGAACCCTCAATCAACAACGCAAATCACCCAAAAAAAACGGATGCAATCATTCTCGTCACCGTCGCATCGTTCCAGAGGGGCGCGAATACCGTAGGATCGACGGGGTATATCTCAAACTTTTCACCCCCGAGCTGCCCGACGTGAACGTCTTCGTTTATCACACCCCCGAACTCACCCCGATCGACCCGCTACCCGATTGCGCCATTGTGATCGATGTCCTCCGCGCCACCACGACGATTGCGACCGTCCTCGATCGGGGCGGCGACTCCGTTCAAGCCTTTAGCGATATCGACGAACTGCTTGCCGTCAGTGCAAGCTGGGATGCTGATAAGCGACTGCGAGCGGGTGAACGGGGCGGTGCAACCGTCGAGGGCTGCGATTGCGGCAACTCGCCGCTGGAATATACCGCTGAGGTGGTCGCGGGGCGTCGCTTATTTCTCAGCACGACCAATGGGACGCGAGCCTTAGAGCGCGTCGCCGATGCGCCGATCGTCTTGACCGCCGCTCTGGTCAATCGTCAGGCCGTCGTCGCTGAAATCATCAAACGTCAGCCCGCAACGATCGCCCTCGTCGGATCGGGCTGGCAGGGCGGCTATGCGCTCGAAGATACGGCCTGCGCCGGAGCGATTATCGAAGGTTTGCTGTCAGCGACGGGCGCAAAGCTGGCGGATATTGCGGCCAATGATGAAGTCGTCGCGGCGTTGGCGCTCTATCGTCAGTGGCACGATCGCCTTGAGGATTTGATGCGCATTGCGAGCCACGGTCAGCGTTTGCTACGGCTCGATGCGGAACGTGTGGATATGAATTATTGCGCCCAGCTCGATACGATCGCGACGGTTCCGATGCAGTCGGAACGTGGCGTTTTGATTGCGGCATCGTAAATCGTAAGAAGACCGCAGGGCGATCGGGCGATTCGTACAACTTCGTACAAAACCGTAGTTCGATGCGTTTCGCCCCCTTCCATCAACGACCTAACTATTTTTTTCGGGATTTCCGGATATCGATCCCCACCTTTGTAGTAAGGGAGTGGTAGATGCACCCTGATGGTAAACTCCAGCGCTTGCGCCGGAGTTTTTTTTTTGCTTAAACGTTAACCCCTTCGAGCGATACGATCCCGTCGGCGTATCGCCATGACGCCTCGACGAATTTCGTTGTTTTGCATCCGTTCTGTATCCGTTCTGTATCCGTTCTGTTTGAGTAATTGGACTGACCTGTACGCCGTTAATTTCAGGCAAACTCAGGCAACAAAACTCTGATTCAGATCGCGTTAGGGTTTAAGGACAGCATCTCGATTGCTTCTTCTTCCTGTCCCTTGCATCTTTCCGATCACCATGTCCCTTCCCAGTCCAATCCCCACAGAGACCTCCTTTTTTCGCGATCCCGATTTCTTTAGCGCCCTTCGAGAACACGTCCTTCCCCAACTGCTTCGCCGCCGCCGTCTCGACAAAAAACTAACGATTTGGTGTGCCGCCTGCTCCAACGGCCAAGAGGCTTACAGCCTTGCCATTCTGCTACAGGAATATTTCCCCAGCTTAACCAGCGGTTGGCAGCTCAATCTTCTTGCCACAGATATCTCACCCGCTGCGATCGCCCGCGCTCGCAATGGTGAATACAGCGACGCCGAAATTCAGCGCCGCCTACCTCAACCCCTAAAATCTCGCTACTTTTCCCGTCACGGGTCTCACTGGAAAATTGAGCCCGAATTACGACTCTTAGTTGAGTTTAATGAGCTGGATCTGCGAGATGGCTGGTCGAACTTACCGCGATCAATCGACCTAATTTTGATGCGTAATGTGTTGATTTACTATGATCTTGTGACACGCGAGCTTATTCTCGATCGTGTCTTAAACGCGCTTAAACCCGACGGCTATCTTTTTCTCGGTGCAACCGAAACCGCCTTTAATCTGGATGGTACATTTCAAGCCGTTCATCTCGGCAAAGCGATCGGCTATCAAGTGCGATCGCAGTTCTAGAGTTTGTCTTGATATTAGACCTCTTGCACGAATAAGTTAGAACAGAGAGAGACGCTAAAGAAAGTTAGAAGGCCAATGGAGTACAGAACA
>JAABST010000068.1 GCA_011390275.1 Geitlerinema sp. S16 | reverse complement strand
TCAATCCCCCTCCCTGAAAACCTTACAGACTTTCACCGTCACTTTTTGTCCCCGTACTGAGATGAGCATTAACTCTTTCACCCCAACCCCAAAACCAACCATGCAAATTCGCGGCATCAAACACGGCAACACCATCCAACTCCTTCAAGACCTCGACATCCCCGACGGCGATGAAATCTACCTGGAAATTGTCCCCAAAACGCAACACACCCCCGAGCAGCAGCAACAACTCCAAGCACTATTCGGAATCCTAGAACATCAGCCCGATCTCGATCACACCTTCGACACCATTGATCGCGATCGTCACCAGTACCAAGGACGCGAGATCAACAGCTTGGACTAACGAACGATGTACTTACTCGACACCAATATTTGTATCGCCATTCTCAAAAACAACTTAAGTGCCGTACGAACCTTTAGCCCCCGATCGCAACACTGCTACCTTTCCACGATCGTCGTCGCAGAACTCTACAAAGGCGTGTACTGGTCACAACGCATCGAAGATAATCGTGACGCGCTTTTCCATACCTCTTAACGCACCGACGATCGAGGCGGTACACTGTAGTTAACTTTTGTGTCACAACTTCGCCCACCCTTCCTCGCGATATTTCTATGCTTCGACTCGAGCGCATCAGCAAAATTTACCCCGGTAATGAAGTCCTCCGCAATGTCACGTGGGAAGTGAAAGCAGGCGATCGCATTGGTTTGGTCGGTGCGAACGGAGCCGGTAAATCCACGCAGATGAAAATCGCGGCGGGTCAGCTTGAGCCGACGAAGGGCGAAGTCGTCCGACCGCCAAGCTTGAACATCGCCTATCTCAACCAAGAATTTGAGGTAGACCCAAACCGCACCGTACGCGAAGAACTGTGGACGGTGTTCGCTGAGGCGAACCGGGTGCAGCACGCGATCGATGCACTGAGCTACGAGATGGAAAACGCCGACCCCCACGAACTCGACAAGCTAATTAACGACCTCGATCGGCTCCAGCGTCAGTTTGAGGCGCTCGACGGCTATAACCTCGAAGCGCAGATCGATAAAGTGCTGCCGGATGTGGGCTTTACGCCGGAAGATGCCGATCGCAAAGTCGGCGACTTTAGCGGCGGCTGGCAGATGCGCATCGGTTTTGCCAAAATTTTGCTGCAAGATCCCGACATTTTGCTACTCGACGAGCCGACCAACCACCTCGATCTCGAAAGCATCGAATGGCTTGAAGGCTATCTCAAAAGCATGAAAACGCCGATGGTGATTATCTCCCACGATCGCCAGTTCCTTGACCTACTTTGCACCCAAGTCGTCGAAACCGAACGCGGCGTTTCGACGACCTACCTCGGCAATTACACCCAATATCTCGAACAAAAAGAAGAGAATCTCTCGTCGCAACTGTCGGCCTACGAACGTCAGCAAAAAGACATTAAAAAGCAACAGGAATTCGTCGATCGATTCCGCGCTAGTGCGACCCGCAGTACCCAGGCGAAAAGCCGCGAACGTCAGCTCGAAAAGATCGATCGCATCGACGCACCGACCGCCCGCGTTAAAACGCTGCAATTCCAATTTCAGCCCGCGCCGCGCAGTGGCCGCGAGATTGTCACCGTCGAAAAAATGACCCATGCCTATGGTGAAAAACTGCTGTTTTTGGAGGCGAATTTGTTTGTGGAACGGGGCGATCGTATCGCCTTTCTGGGTCCCAACGGTGCGGGTAAATCGACGCTATTGCGCTTGATTGCGGGCAAGGAAAAACCCGATGAAGGTCATGTTGAAATGGGTAAACACAGCGTTTTGCCCAGCTATTTCGAGCAAAACCAAGCGGAAGCGCTGGATCTGACGCTGACGGTGTTGGAAACGATTCACCGTGAAGTCCCGGACTGGAAAAACGAAGAGGTGCGGACGCTGCTCGGTCGCTTTTTGTTTAGCGGTGAGCAAGCCTTAAAACCGGTGTCGGCGCTGAGTGGGGGCGAAAAAGCTCGTTTGGCGCTGGCGAAAATGTTGCTGCAACCGGCGAATTTGCTGATGCTCGATGAGCCGACCAACCACCTGGATATTCCGGCGAAGGAAATGCTCGAAGATGCGCTATGTAACTACGATGGGACGGTGTTGATCGTGTCGCACGATCGATTCTTTATCTCGCGGACGGCGAATAAAATCGTTGAAATCCTCGATGGTGAACTCAAGTTGTATAACGGTGATTATCAATATTATCTAGAGAAAAAAGACGAAGAGAAGCTGAATCAAGCAGCGGCGTTAAAAAAAGCGGAACAGGATAAAAAAGAGGAGGAAAAACGCGCCAAGCAAAAGGAGAAAGAAGCCGAGCGCAAGGGCAAGAAAAAGGAAAAGCTATCGGCTTAATCGATCGGAACCTCCAATCCGTGACGTTAGACCTTTGAGGTTTTCAAAACCTCAAAGGTCTCGCTCCCGACGATCGATGACTTTTGCATTGTTAGAGAAACCAGGGGCGAGACGCGTGGCGCACCTCGGGCGGTAATAAACCCTTGAGCGTGACCTCGGCGATGCGATCGGGAAAATACGTCGTCATCGGTAAACGTACCACCTGACTACTGCCCACCTGCATTTCACTGAGCCAATACACCTGCTCGGCGATCGTCATTAAGTCGGTGTCGCCCGATCGCCGTCGAATCAGGAGCGGCTGCGGCGAGGCATTGGTCGCAACCTTGCTTTGTTTGTCACCGGTCGTTAGCACGATCGCCTCGTTCGCCGTATGTTGCCAGCCGAAACCGCGATCGGGGTTGATGTACCGCTGACCATTCCAGGTGGCGGCGCGGATGACGGTATCTTTGACGATTTCGACTAAATCGAGGCGATCGAGGCCGTCCGCTCGTAGCTCTTGCTCGATCGCGCGAATGGTTTCCAGCTCGTGATTTTTAAACGTGCCGTCGCGGTGAATCACCAGGTGGCGCAGCGGTGGTGGTGTACCGGAGGTTGCGGACGTGGTGGACTGGTGGAACGCCACGATTAGATCCTCCAACATTGATCGCAAATCCGCGTTGCCGATCGTTTCACCACCGGGAGATCCACCCCCGAGACACCGACTCGCCCAGCTCACGAGCTTACCCCGCGCATTGACGACGCAGCCCGCCGCCACCGTGCCGCGATCGCCCACCCGTCCGATATCCAGCCCGATAAACGCCTGAGCCGTTCCCGGCATATCGTGGATTTGCCAGGGAATGTAGCCGAGTTTGGCGACGATACCGAGGACGACATTTTGGGCAAAGTTCTCGAATTTTTTAGAATGCTCAGATTTGTTGAGCGTGCTGTAGGTGACCATTTGCGACGGGATTTGCCGATCGAATAGGAGTTGTTTGAGGGTGTTGTAGGGGTTGATGTTGATATCGAAGCCCGGTTCGTTGCGGGTGGGGACGAAGGCGAAGACGAGATCGCAGTCGGGGAGGTGATCGCAGGTGGCGTGGAGCGAGGCACGATCGAGGGGATCGTAAGCCCGAAAATCCCCAGCGCGATCGAGCGAAATCCCAAATTCACGAAAAATGCTCCGCAAGCCGTTCATATACTTCCGCATCTTGGTCTCCCACTCGGCGGGGTAAATCACCTGGGTGCGGACGCGATCGGGGCGTTCGAGCAATTGCCGTTTGCTCCAGCCATGCCAAACTTCCGCAACGCACAAACGCCGATCGCGCCGATTGTGCTGACCCGGAATGATGCCAAAGTCGAGATTTTGGCGACGCTGATCGGTGTTAAAGGCCACCAGTGTGGCCGGTTGGCGTAAGGTGGTGTCGAATTCGAGCCGATCGCCCAGGCAAAATCCTTGTCGATTCAGCCAGTTAACACTCTGCATCGCGAGCTGAATTTTTTGGTTGATCGGCACGATGTAGCGATCGAAGTCCTTGGCGCGAAGGTCGCGACGCTCATAGAGACGTTTGAGCAGATGCGGCAGGTGGTGGACGGGGTCACTCTGGATCACATAGCGCACGAGGACGGCCCGATCGCTGGGATTGATTGCCGATCGTTCATCATCGCTCAGGTGTCCGCGCCGGTGGTGGTAATCGAGCAAACTCACGCCACCCAATTTCTGGAGCGGCTCTCCGACGCTGACCGAAGCCCAACCCACCCAGTCGCACCCTTTGCCGTTATAGATCTGAGTGAGGCGCTGTTTGGGTTTGAGGGGTTGGCGCTGGGGGTCAAGCTGGTCGAGGGTTTGGAGCGATCGATATTCGTTGGCGTAGTCGAGACAGAGAACAAGGCGATCAGCTGCGTGCGTGCGGCGATCGCTCCCGTCGGTCATGCCATCACCGATCACGGCGTGATCGATCACAGCAGCATCCGCCACCACGTCATCTATCACAAAATCAAACTTAAGATAGCGCCGGACTTCCGCTTCGTCACCGATTTGATAGATGTTCTTGGTGGAGTAAATCCGCTGCCGTACTTCGTCGATCAAGCTAGATGGAGCGGTGTGGAACAGGCGGCAGAGTTCGTGATTGCAGTGTTGGATCAGTAAGCGCCGGTAGTGCGGGGCGCGAAGATCGATCGCGGTGGAATCGATGGCCTCTAGGACGATCGGCGTGGTGTAGCGTGCCAGGATGGTTTCGATCATTGCGCTCAGGGTTGCCCAGGCCAGACGATCGGGATAGACGATCGCCAGGTCACGATCTCGCTCAGCATCAACGGCAATCCAGACCCCCAGTCGATCTTTGAGCTGCCACACCAAGCGACGGAGTTGAGCGATCGGATCACCGACGAGATCGCTCCTGAATTGCAGGCGCGTACGGACGGCGGGAACCGGTGGCAGCGATCGGGTGGTGACAAAGCTGAGTTCGTACATCGGGATGGTAACGACATTACGCGAATGTGATGGCGATGAAAACTGAAACACAGGCAAGATCCGTCCAAAACCAACCCCTTAAGCATGGCGTTTTGGCGCTCAACATCCAACGGTGAATTTACCCGATAGTGTTAATCGGGTCTTGTTTGATCTCAGATTTATGTGGACTTTTTCATATCGGGCTGATGTTGGCTTCCTATCGGCTTGAGCGGCTCTAGCTCTGGCCTATCGATCGCAGCAGCAAAGCGATAGCCATTACGACCCGCTGTTTTCGCGGCATAGAGCGCACGATCGGCAGCGACGAGTGCCTGGACAGGCGTTGTACTCAGGGTCGGTACAACCACCGCTACCCCGAGACTGAGCGAAACGACATTGGTTGCGCTCGATCGCCCGTGAGGAATCCCCAAAAACTTAACCTCAGCCTGTATCGCCTCAATGACTTGCTGCGCCTGATCTCGCCCCGTCTCGGGCAACACCACCACAAACTCTTCGCCGCCATAGCGTGCCGTCAACGCTGTGCCGCCCCCCGCCAGTTCGCCCATGGCGGTACTGATCACGGCTTGTTTAATGGTTTGCGCCACCTGTCGCAAACAGTCGTCACCCGCTTGGTGACCATAGGTATCGTTAAATTCCTTGAAATGGTCGATATCGCACAGGGCGATCGTCAGAGAGGTTTGATGATCGCGGGCGTCCTTCCAGCACGCGGCAAAATACGTATCAAAACAGCGACGATTGGCGATTTGGGTCAGCCCATCGATCGAGGCGAGGCGGTGTAGCTCATCGTTCACCTGTTGCAGTTCGCGGGTGCGAGCCTGAACGCGGTCTTCGAGGTCATGGTTAATCGTTTCGAGCTGATTAAATGATGTTTGTAAACGCACGGCCATCTGAGCAAAGGCGGTGGCGAGCAGGTGGAGTTCGTGAATATTTTGGGGGGGAATGCTTGGAGGAGTGTCGTGACTCTCGCACCGATCAAAGTTACGGGCGAGGGTGCGGCTAGCTTGCGCCAGGGCATTAATCGGGGCGGCGATATATCGCGCGGTGATGACACCGGCCAGAATGACGACACTGATCGCGATCAGCGAAATCCGAATCGCGTTGTGCGACATCGCGAAAATCGGTTTCATAAAATCGCGTTCTGGTACAACCACCACGATCGTCCAGTCCAACCCGCGCGGATCGTGGAAGGGCAACGTTTGCACGAGGACGCGCTCGTTTTCGATCTCAAAGGTTTGCTGCGAGGGAGCATCTGGCAGGCTGTCATAATGTGCCAATAACTGCTGACTGGCTTCGCGTACCAGAGGCACGCTGCTTTCTTTGGCTGGCAGCAGCGGCGAGTCACGACGATAGGCTTGTTCCGGTGTCGAAGAACCTAGCGTATGGCCGAGATCATCGAGTACAAACGCCTCGCCGGTTTTGCCAATGGTAAGAGTGCTGAGAAAATCTCCAATTTGCTCTAGGCGCAGATCCGCGCTGGCGACGCCAATTAACTGACCCGCTTGATCAAACAGCGGACGATTGGCGGAAATAACGGGCTGTTTCGAGCCGTAATACTGAAAGACCTCGCTCCAGGTGGCATCCCCGCGATCGACAGCGGCGCGATACCACGGACGGGTGCGGGGATCGTAATTTTCGCGAATTTGCACGCGATCGACGAGCTGACCGTCGCGATCGAGCTGCCATTTCTCAAACAGCCCCGTATCGCCAAACCAGTCGAGCAATAATTCCGATCCGTCGCCGATGCGGCCAATCCCGACGTAATCGCCGGTTTCCGTGGCGATCCCGGTGTAGCCAAGCTGATCGAAGCGCTGCATCTGCACAAACAGGTATTGGCGCAGCGCCTCGCGATCGGTGAGTTCGAGATGACCCAGGGCGATTTCATCGACACTCAGCCGCGTCGCCGTGTGAACATCTTCGAGGTAGTGGGCGATTTCATCCGAGATGCGATTGGCTAGCTCGATTTGCAATTTGGCGATCGTCAGTGCCACCGCCGTGCGACCCTGATAAAACGAGATCGCTGCCACAATCACGATCGCGAGCGTCAGTTGCAGCGCAAAGGGTGCAATCAAAATTATCTTCAACGACAGGCGGCGCGGCCAAATGCCGCGAAGCCCCATACGTCGCAAACGTCGCAATCGAAAGAAATCAATCATAGGAAGGAAAACTGCGAGCGGCGATCGAGGTGATGGATGATAGCGATGGGTTACAAGCGCTGAACCGTCAATATTTACCTAATTGTTCATTATTAATCGTTCCTTGCCCAAGTATCGACAAAATTGTCTAGGCTAGAACCGCTTTGATTGTTGGAGAATCGGCCTGTGACGGTTGTTTTTGCTGGTGATATTGGTGGAACCAAGACGATTTTGCGGTTGGTGCGCATCGAGAATGTAGTCCCGAATGCGCCGATCGCGCTTGAAACGCTGCACGAGACCACGTATTCAAGTCAGGATTACCCCGACTTTACGCCGATGGCGCAGCAGTTTCTGGCGTCGGCTAGCTCGGCGGTGGGAATGCCGATGATCGCTGGGGGCTGCTTGGGCATTGCGGGGCCGGTGGTCGCGAATCGAGTCGAACTGACGAATCTAAGCTGGACGATCGACGGCCATCAGCTCGCCCACGATCTGCACCTGCCGTTTATGACCCTGATTAACGACTTTGCCGCCGTGGGGTACGGCATTTTTGGCTTGCCCACTTCGGCGTTTAAAACGCTGCAAGCGGGACAGGTCGATCGCACCAAACCGATCGCCGTCCTCGGGGCGGGAACCGGTCTCGGTGAATGCTTCCTGATGCCAGCGAATACGACGACGGGGTCGAACTATGCCGTTGGCGCGTCCGAGGGCGGTCATGTGGAATACGCACCGACAACGCCGTTGGAGTTTGAGCTGGCGGACTATATCCGCACCACGGCTCAGGTCGATCGCGTCTCCCTAGAGCGCGTCGTGTCCGGCTCGGGCATCCTGACGATCTATCAATTTCTCTGCGATCGCAAATTTGCACACGATCCGGTGGCGGGACGCTACCTGGACAGCACAACCCCGGCAGCGGCGGTTTCGCAAGCGGCGATCGTTGGGGACGACGCGATCGCGGTGCAAACGATGGAATTGTTCATCGATGCCTACGGACGCGCAGCGGGGGATCTGGCGCTGCATCTGCTGCCCTATGGCGGCTTGTATATCGCGGGTGGCGTGGCGGCGAAAAACCTGCCATTACTCGAAGCGGGCGATCGTTTTTTGAAGGGATTCCGCCAAAAAGGTCGAGTCAGCAGCGTACTCGATGCCGTGCCGCTGCACGTGGTGCTCGATGCCGATGTGGGCGCGATCGGCTCGGCGGTGTGCGCCGTGCTATCGCGTTAGGGCGAACCTCAAACGGTCAGCCCTGGCGTAAACCACCCCAGTTAGACCCGTCGCAAGCCAGGGCAAACGCAGACTCCAAAATGTCTATCAAAAACGGTCACTTGAAGGCTGAGCGGAGTCGAAGCCTGACGGTTCTCGTGATAGATGGCCGCACTATTTGCTTCGCAAAGGCGACGCCAACGACTCCGCTCAGTGCTCAAATTTTTCATTGCGGCTTGAGAACATTGAGTCTGCGTTTGCCCTGTCAAACTCCTCGATCCGAAGTGCGATCGCCAGCCCAACCTGTTATAGCAGGAACCGATTGTATTAGGACACTCTCATTCAAGCTAAAAACCGCACTTCGACTCCGCTCAGTGCTCATAAGTATTTTTGTATTTTTCTCATATAGAACCGGATTTCGTATTACAACTCCGGCGGTCGGCTCGGCACATCGAGATTGTTCGATGTTGTGGGACTGGGACTGGGGCTGGGGGTCGGGGTCGGGGTTGGGGCAAGAATTGATGATGATGCGGGAGTTGGGGTCGGAGGGTTTAAGTTCGATCGGATCGGCGTTGCGAGATAATCCTCACTGCTCACTTCGTCATAGTTCTCGATCCGAAAGATCAGAGTAAACCGCTGCTGCATTTCCTGCGCAATCAGGTTTTCCACAGCATAGACCTGCACTGACGTTAATGGATTATCTCGGGTGACACGGACGTTGAGGTAGGCGGTCGGAGGTGATGTACCCCAATCAATACTCGTGCTGATTAACTCGGTTTGGCGACCAACGGTGATGGTTTTGCTGACCAGTGTTTTGCGGAGGGTCGCTTGCAGTTGCACTTGCCGTGCCAGATTGCGAAGGCCAAAGGAGAGGGGAATCACGATCACCCCAATGAGGATCAGTGTGGACGACAGCGCCCGCGTAATTTTGCTGCCTTGGATGTAATAGCCCGCGACCGCGAAGACGAGCATACAGGCGAGCGTGATCCCAAGCAGGTTGGTGATGTAGAGCAGCAGCGCCCCTTTGGCATAGCTCAAATTCCACTGCGAGAGACTCAATCCCACGACACACAACGGCGGCATCAGAGCGACCGAAATGGCTGTCCCTGCCACCGCATCGCTGATATGGGGACGCACTTTGGCAAATCCGGCGATCGTCCCAGCAGCGAGCGCGATCGCCAAATCCACCAGCGTCGGCTGCGTCCGTGCCAAAATCTCACTGCCAAACTCGGTAGACGGCACGTGAGACAGGCTGCCAAGCAACCCTGAAATCCCAACCGAGAGCAGAAACCCAACCACGATCGAAATCGTACTAGAGCGAAACAGCACCAGATCCCCTTCGAGGGCTCCGAGTGCAAGCCCACGCATGGGCGTCATCAGCGGCGCAACGATCATCGCGCCGATGATCACCGCCGTGCTGTTCACGAGTAAACCAAAACTCGCGATCGCACAGGCCGCGATGCACAACACAACGTAATCCAGGTCAAACTGGGACTCGTCGAATAAATTCTCTCGCAGCTTGGAGAGTTCCTGCTCGGAGACGTGGGGTAAATGCGGTAGATAACGACGCACCATGGTTGACTGTACATTGATCGCGGCGATCGCGATGGATTGTCCTCAGAACGCTGACCAAACAAAACTGCGTCTATGATAGCGCTTCTTTCATACCTTCTACACTCCGCCCACGCACCTTCCCTCGCACATCCAAAACGACGTATTTTAACGGCTTCCCGATTAAAGGTAACAATTCTTAAATTCGTTTAAGTTTGCATCTGTTTATTATTTGTGAGACAGACACGAATGGTATAGATGTCTACAAATATGTGCTTTAGCCATACGTAGTAGCCACGCTTAAATTCTGGCGATCGCTCAGAACTGATTGACCGTAAGTCTTTCCCGGCGTGGGTCTTAACGATCGAACCTATAATTTCCGATCCAACTCCGTTACGTTCTGTTACAAAAAAACCTTTTTATTAATCTAGGAGAGAGTTTGTATGGCTTTCCAATCCGCCTCTCAGCTCGGTATTGCGCCTTACGAAGATGCGTCACCTTCAGAACTCTGGTCTGTTCGTTCTGAAGCAGAAGTTGACACCATTATTCAAGCTGTATACAAACAGGTGTTGGGTAACAGCTATGTGATGCTCAGTGAGCGCTTAACCGCTGACGAATCCAAGCTCAAAGATGGACGCTACAGCGTACGTGAATTTGTACGTGCTGTCGCCAAATCCGAGCTTTACCGCACACGCTTCTTCCATAGCGGCTCAAACTTCCGCTATATCGAAGCCACCTGCAAGCACCTTCTCGGACGTGCTCCCGATGGCTACGATGAGGTGAAGCAACACACCGCCATCATTGAAAAAAGCGGGTTTGAAGCCGATATTGATTCGTACATTGACAGTGACGAATATCTGAAGAGCTTCGGTGACGATACCGTTCCGTACATGCGTGGCTACACCACCGAAGCGGGAACCAGCATGGTGAGCTTCACTCACTTCTTCCAGCTCCAACGGGGACCGGCCAGCAGTGACGTGGGCAGCAAATCGGGTAACCGCGCTCGCCTCAACCGTCTGTCAATCCAAAACTTACCGGCATCGGTGATCGCACCGTCCGGTGGTTCGGATGGCTGGGCGTTCCAAGCCACGGCGAATGATCCTCGCAAGAAGCAAGGTGCAATCATTGGTAACGAAGGCAAGATGTACCGCATTGAAACCACGGGCTACCGCTCCAGTGTGGTGAACCGTGTGCCGAAATATCGTTGCAGCAACAAGGTTTACATCGTGCCGCTTGAGAAGCTCATCACCGAGTACAAGCGCATTCGCCGTCAAGGTGGCGTGATTGCCAGCGTGACCCCTGCAAACTAGCGTCAAGCAGCTTCGGCGTTAAGCGTTGATCCCGTGGCGATCGCCTTTTCGATGCGATCGTCACGGGTGCAGACGTATCGCCGAGCCAAATACACGCAACCCAAGCGTTCAAGCGTTATGGACACGAACCGTCAACCCTGGACACTATGAGGCCAGCACCAACGGATTTGTACAGACCTGTACTGATTTGTGTGGCACGGCCTTGTAGTTTGTCTTTGGCATAGTGCTTGATAACTTGATTACATCCCAAAAGTTAATGTGTAGCGAGAGCGTGCAGTGTCACGGCTCTCGTTTTTTCGTGAAGTCTGCTCCGACTGATACGAGCTGGTGTTCTGAACGGTCGGCTGACCGCTACACTATTTGAGTATTTCTCAAGATGTGTTTCCATCGTCGGCTGGGCGGCGATCAACCGTTAACCGCACCATATCTTCTGTCCGAATTTTTATGTCGTCCTCCCCATCCTCGAACGAGCGTTTATCATTGCTTGACCGTCTGTCCTCGCCGTTTTCGATCATGGATCGCTACATCATGTCGGAGACGATCGCTCCCTTTCTCTTTGGCCTGGGAGCCTTTTCGTCGTTGGGCATGGCGATCGGCGTCCTGTTCGAGCTGATACGGGAACTGAGCGACAACAGTATTTCCTGGGATATCGCGCTTAAAGTCTTTGGCCTGCAACTGCCTTACTATGTGTCCCTGGCGCTACCGATGGCCGTTTTACTCGGGGTGCTGCTGGGCTATTCTCGCCTGTCGAGCGATAACGAAATTGTGGCGCTGCGCAGTTGCGGGGTGAGCCTCCAGCGGATTGTGTGCCCTGCGCTCGCCCTTGGTTTAATTATTGCCGGTGTGAATTTCACCTTTGACCAGACGATCGTCCCGGAAGCTCGCTACGAAGCTAAGATGACGCTTCTACGTGCCTTAAAAGATGAAGACACGCTGTTTCGGGATGACAACATTATTTACCCGGAAATTCGGGACGTCGAACGCGAAAATGGCGAAACCGGACGAACCCTGGTGCGGCTGTTCTATGCCGATACCTATGACGGTCAGTTGATGAACGAGGTGACGATCCTCGATCGTACCGATCCAAATTACACCCAGCTTGTACAGGCCGAATCCGCCCGCTGGAACCCAGACACCGAAACCTGGACGTTCAAAAACGGCGCAATTTACATCATTTCCTCGGATGGCGAATACCGCAACGTACTGGCCTTTGAATCCCACAGCCTGCCGCTACCCCGTGCGCCGCTCGATATCACCAGCCGCCGCGACTATGCCGAGATGAACCTCATCCAGTCCTTTCAGCAGCTCGAAATCCTCAAACTCAGCGGTCGCGAGCGCAAAATCCGCAAACTCGAAATTCGCATCCATCAAAAATTCGCGCTGCCGATGGCGTGTTTAGCCTTTGCACTCTTTGGCGCAACCCTCGGGATTCAATCCCAGCGATCGAGCACCTCGCGCGGCTTTGGTGTCTGCGTGTTGGCGATCTTGGCCTACTACACCTTAATGTCGATCGCGGATGCCTTGGGCTTGAGTGGAGCGCTGCCGCCGTGGATGGCGGGCTGGATGCCTACCCTGGTGATGATCGTCGCTGGATTTATCGTCATGCGGACACGACTCAGCCTGAATTAGCTCACAAACTCATTCGCTCAAGCCTTGGAAACAAGATCGGCGAAAACGTCCGCCGGGTGCGGTTCAGCCTTGACCTTGCGATAGATTTTGGCAATCTGACCATCGGGATCAATCACAAACGTTGTGCGATTGATTCCCATAAATTCTTTGCCCATGAATTTTTTCAGGCCATAGACACCGTAGGCTGTTGACAGCTCCGCGTTGGTGTCGCACAGGAGTGGAAAGGGCAGATCGTATTTTTGCGTGAATTTCGCGTGTTTTTTAGCGTCATCGGTGCTGACTCCGAGGATCACAATATCGTTGGCCTGAAAGTCGGCATAGCGATCGCGAAAGCCGCAGGCTTCCTTGGTGCAACCCGGCGTATTGTCGCGCGGATAAAAGTACAGCACGACGGTTTTGCCGCGCAGTCCGTCGAGTGTGACGAGGTTACCATCGCCGTCAAGAATCGAAAAATCGGGGGCGCGATCGCCCACTTCCAGGGGTTTATCGGTCACGGATACTCCAGAGATTGAGGCTCAAATTTATACTCTTAAAGTACCGAAAAAGTACGGAACTAGGCGAACTGCTGACTCAGAGCAACGGGATTATGAACCGTAATTTTTTTCTTGTGAATCGAGATCATGCCTTCCTGGCGTAAGTCACCCAGCAAGCGCGTGACGGTGACTCGCGTTGAACCGATCGCCTCCGCGATCGCCTGGTGAGACAGCTTGAGATCGATCGTGATCCCATCCTCGCTCGGTGAACCAAAATCACGGCAGAGGATGAGCAAAAAGCTGACCAGCCGCGAACCCATATCGCGGTGCGCCAAGGTCTCGATCATCATCTCGGTTTGCAAGATGCGCGAGGAAAGCCCCTGCATCATGTAAATCGAAAGCTGGGGATCTTCTTTCAGAGCGCTTTCGACCTGATCGATCGGCACCGATAGCAGTTCAACCGGGGTGAACGCGACGGCATGGTAGAAGCGATCGGATCGATGACCTGTGATCAGCGACAACACGCCAAACACACTATTTTCGCGGAGCAGGGCAACCGTGATCTCTTCGCCCGCCTCATAAACACGCGAAAGCTTGACCGCGCCCTTCATTAAGAAATAGACACGTTCAGCCGGATCACCGGGAAAAAAAATGGTTTTACCGCGCTCGAACACTTCAACTACGGGCGGAAATGTGCCGCTACCCAGTTGGCGAAACACGGAGGCTAAGGGTCTATCTTGCATCGTGATGAGCTGTCTCTCCTGAATCCAGTCCAATTGAGTGGTTATCGGTGTGCGGCTAACGATTATGCCTAACGGTAATCGTCAATCGTAATCGATGCAGAGACTATCTCAGTTGACATCCTCACCGGGCTAAAGCCACGGTGATTCCCAAACCTCGCAATCTGGGTTTCTGCTTCATAGCACCCGCCTCTACCCTCAAGGAGTTTATGGTCTTACGGTCGCTCCACAGACTAGCCCCGTGTGTCCCACGGTTTGACTGAATTCGGAGAATTCTAGGGTTTTGGTTGATTCAGGGGATGCTGTTCATTGCCCCGTCCTCTTTTCCCGGTCTACCGAGCTTGCTGCGCCACTGGCTAGGCCAGATTTCGTCACGTTTGGCTGTCTGTTACGTCTACGTCGCGGGTGGGTCATTGACCGTTTTTAATCTTACAGTCTTTTCTGCAAAGCCGTCCTAGAAGGACGGGGTTTTAGACCCATTCTTCTGATAACCCGACGAAACATCTATGCTATTACCTCGATTCACCCCTGCCCAAACGAGGGCAATGAACGAAACGAGGAGAGGCGTTGCAGATACTTTACGATTCTTCATTGAGTAAGCACTCAATAAGGTAGCCTCGGATACTATTACACCGAATTGTGTACAAAACTCCTGGAATTTTAGTCATAATTCCGGATTTTGTCGGCTTCAACCCGACCCTGTGGCATCACCTGAGACAGATTCGGAAGCACTCGTTCCGATGTTTTGCGACATCATCCCGAGGATTCCATCATGGACAGGGAACCATTGGTGATATCTTTTGCATGGCTACAACTGCATGGCTACAACTGCATGGCTACAACGGTAGCGTGAACGATCTAGCGAAAGCTTGTCGATGGATTGCTTCGGCAGCTTGCGCATCCAGTTTTCGCGAACGGTTTAGCGCACCGAACCACCGTCTTGCCGCTCAAAATTAGAATCGCGGGCGGGACGTTAACGAAAATGAACAACCCGTCGATCGGATTCAACATTTAACCGCGCAGGCGTTTGTATTGTCATTTGAATTGTCAACGTATTATCAGCGTACGGATAGAAAATGCTCGACCTGAACGGAAAAAAAGCACTCGTTACCGGCATCGCGAACAATCGATCGATCGCCTGGGGGATCGCTCAACAGCTCCACGCCGCCGGAGCTGACCTGGGGATCACGTATCTGCCCGACGATCGCGGCCGCCACGAGGGCAAGGTCAAGAAGCTGGTTGAGCCGCTCGAACCGAGTCTATTTTTGCCCTGCAACGTTCAGGACGATGCGCAAATTGACGAATTATTTGCGGCGATCGAACAGGTGTGGGGTCAGATCGATATCCTGATTCACTGTTTAGCCTTCGCGGGGAAAGACGAACTCACCGGCGATTTTAGCAACACCACGCGCAAAGGCTACCTCCAAGCCCTCGATATCAGCTCCTATTCGCTGGTGCAACTGGCCGCAAAAGCCAAGCCCCTATTTAAAAATGGTGGCAGCATCGTCACCCTGTCCTATCTCGGCGGTGTGCGCGTGATCCCCAATTACAACGTCATGGGGATCGCCAAATCGGCGCTGGAGATGAATGTGCGCTATCTCGCGGCAGAACTCGGATCGCAAAATGTGCGCGTGAATGCGATTTCAGCGGGGCCGATCCGGACGCTGGCCTCGTCAGCCGTCGGCGGCATTCTCGATATGATTCACAATGTGGAGAACACCGCGCCGCTCGGTCGTACGGTGACGCAGCTTGAGGTGGGCAATACGGCGGCGTTCCTGTCGAGTGATCTATCGAGCGGGATCACGGGTCAGGTGATTTACGTGGATGCGGGTTATGAGGTGATGGGGATGTCAAATCCCCATGCGGTGACGAGTCCTGACGCGGAGTAGCACCGGTTGAGGTGACTCTAGGAACTCGGTTTCCTCAGAAAAACTTGATTAGGATAGATAAACTATCGTAGTGAGCAGGGTGGGCATTGCCCACCTTCTCAATTTTTTGGATGATTCTGACCAAGGTGGGCGATGATCACCGACCCGGAGCTTATGTCCCAATCTGCTACGCCTGCGCTCCCGAAACCGCAGATCGATCGCGGTGAGCCGATCGTCGAGCTGCGCAACATCACGAAAGCGTTCGGCGATAAAACCATCCTCAATGACCTCAACCTTTGTATTTATGAGGGGGATGCGCTGGGGGCAATCGGGCCGTCGGGGACGGGAAAATCGACAATTTTACGAATTATTGCGGGGCTGCTCGCACCGGATAGTGGCGAGGTCTATATCAAAGGTCAGAAGCGTGTGGGAATGATCGATGACTCGAATGATCCGATCGGCATCGGCATGGTGTTTCAACATGCGGCGCTGTTCGATTCGCTAACGGTCGGGGAGAATGTGGGCTTTATGTTGTATCAGCATTCCAAGCTGTCGCACGATCGCATCCGTCGGATTGTCGATGATTGCTTGGCGCGGGTGGGGCTGCCGGATACGGCGGATCTGCTGCCGTCGCAGTTGTCGGGCGGGATGAAAAAGCGGGTGAGTTTTGCGCGGGCGATCGTGGCGAATCCAGAAAAGCCGAATGAAAGTCCGGAAGTGTTGCTTTACGATGAGCCGACGGCGGGGCTAGACCCGATCGCTTCGACGGTGATCGAAGATCTGATCCGTCAGCTTAATGGTGATTCGGGCGTTTGCAATACCTATGTGATGGTGACGCACCAGGACAGTACGATTCGCCGCACGACCGATCGGATTACGTTTCTCCATCGGGGCAATGTGCAGTGGGAGGGGACGGTGAGTGATTTTGATTCGACGACACACCCAATGGTGCAGCAGTTCCGTACGGCGAGTATTGAGGGGCCGATTCAGGTGGGAATTTAGGTCGGGCTGGGGCGATCGCGATCAGTCTCGGTGAGTCAGAAGTTCGGTTTAGGTTGGGGGCGATCGGAGTTGAGGCGGGTTTGGATGGGACGATCGGGTGGGATGAATCGAGGGTTCTCAGTGGGTTGTTTTCGGGGTGTGCGGGTCCCAGGGGCCGATGATGGGTTGTCCGGTTTGTTCTTGGGCGGCGAGGGTTTGGTTGAGGTGTAGGAGTTGTTCGAGGAGGTCGGCTTCGGGGTTGAAGTTATAGGCTTGGAGGGTGAGTTGGTCGAGTTGTTTGTGGAGTTTGTACAGTTGGCTGGCGGGTTCGTGGAAAAATTGGTTATAGAGTTTGGTGATGCCGTATTGATGTTTTTCCATCATTTGACTGCGATAGTTGTGGAGGTCGATCGCGGTTTGGCGGATTTTTTGGACGATTTTTTGAGTTGGGGTTTGGGGAAATGGGAAGGTTTCAAAGCAGGTGTTATGGGTGTAGGAAATATCCGCTTTGAGTGTTGATTTTTGGGAATGCATCCAGGCTCGGTGTAATGCGGAGGTGAGTACGCCCAGCAGATAAAAGTCCTCTGATGCCACCACTCGTGTTCTGGCATTGGGCAACCAGTCAATAGAACAAGGAACAAAAATTGCCCACTTTGAGGTTTGAGGAACGGCAAAATAATGTGACAAGTTGTGTAGGGCTTGACGCATTCCCGATCTTTTCTCTCCGAGCTTCCACCAATAATCTTGGTACGTTAATCTTCTGTTTTTTAATCTTTCTGGTTTAACGTTGGCTTCAATCCACTGAAAGGGTTTCTCATAAGTGCTAGCCTCCTCGATACTCATATCGTTAAAGTCAATAATCCATTGATCTAATTTTTTCAGTACTCCAGCAGCGAGAATCCCACCTTCTAGTAAAGGAACAACAACAGAAGCATATCGAGGATCTTCTTTGATCCAGGCTCGCGCTTGCTGTGAAGAGACCATAAAACCTTTACCAACTGGTGTTACACCGGTATAACATCGGTTAAGATTAGCGGCTAGTCGAGCGGATTGACTAATATCTATCAAGCTTTTTAATGAAGAGTTAATATATTTAACTTCCTCATTGTCTAAGTAGTAAACATTATTTTTTTTATAATTCCAGTTCGTGATACTCACATGCACATTTGCTTCCCCCGACCAGACTTGTGTTGAAATCGCTTCATGGATACTTCCTCCATTTTGGACAATGTAGTCTAGTGAAGCTTTTCGACTCTTTCCCTGGCTAATGGAATTGGTTGCAACTAATCCGGCACAGCCGTTTAAATTTAAGCTTTGGTGTGCTAACCGGAACCAATATACACAAAAGTCAACAGAGTCTTTTACGTCGGGAAACTTAGAAAATATTCGATTTAAGTAGTCTTCCCCTAAATTTTTACGCATGGTTTTTCCGCCCAAAAATGGGGGATTACCGATGATTACATTCGCTCTCGGCCACGGACAAAATAAGGCATCTTCACACGTAATATTGTGGTCTAAGGTATCTAATGGCAGCGCAGGTTCTAGTAAATCTAGCCGATCGATCGCCACCTTTCGCGCGATCGTTAACGTCACCCGCGCCAACTCCACCGCAAACGGATTTTTATCAATCCCAAAAAACTGTAACGGCGTCACAAACCCGATCTGGATTTGATCACGCGGCGATCGACGCTTCGACGCAATTTTATCCAACAACAATACCTCAATCCGCTTCAACTCCTGATACGCCAAATACAGGAAATTTCCCGACCCACAAGCCGGATCTAACACCCGATAATCCCGTAACTCCGCCTGCAATATTTCTAACTCTTTAATCGTATTTGCCGCCTCGATCTTCTCCTCCCAAAACCGCGAAATCGTCGGGCGCACAATCTGCATAATATCCGCCTCCGACGTGTAATGAATCCCCTGCGCGTGTCGCTCCTTTTCACCGATCGCCGACTCAAAAATACTGCCAAAAATCGCCGGACGAACCTTACTCCAATCCTCCAACGCCGCCACCTCCAAAATTTTTAACTCCTGCTCCTCTAAATCAAACGCATCGATCGTCGCAAACAAACCACCATTAAAATAATCCACCCCTGCAAACCGACCCGCAGGCGTCACTCCCGGCGTATTCATCTCCCGAAACAACCCACACGAAATCACATCATAGGAACTCTCGCCCTTGAGGCAATCCTGCACACAGCGAATAAACAAATCATTCGGCAATAACCCCCGATCCTCAGCAAACATCGCCAAAACACACTGCAACACAAACCGCTGTGCGATCGTCGCCGCTTCATCCGCCGTTAACTTTTGCTGTTTGCGGAGGCGATCGCGCAACCCCGGATACAAATCCCGCCCCAACCGCCGCGCCGCCTTCTCCGTAATCTCAACCTGATTATTCCCAAAAACCGATCGCCGCTCGACCCGCTCCATAAACCCGAACGCACCAACCCGATCGGGCAACTCCGCCAGCGCCACATATTCCACCGGCGTATCAATCTGGATATTGAAATCGTAAATCCAGAATTCATCAAAATTGCACAACACCGCGTAGCGCGGGCGATCGGGAATTGCTCGCTGCCAATAATCGAACATCTGGGAATAATGCTTCGATAAATCCGTGCCGCGCTTTTTCATCTCGATTAACACGCGCGGCTTCCAGACCAAATCCGCAAACCCCGTCTTACCCTTTTTGCTGCCCTGCTTGATCCGCTCCTCGAAGACCGCCCCAGCTTCGATCGCTCCCGCGTGACCGAACGCCTGGAAAAAACGAGTTAAAAAGCTCTGGGATTCGCTTTTCTCGTCGCCTTTTTGGATGTATTCGTGACACCACGCAACAAACGATCGCAAACCATCAACGGTAGACATCAGCGCAAGCTCAACTAAAGTTCTAGGAACCGATCAAACATTTGGGACAGGCAGGCGATCGCCCAGTGCCATTTTAGCGACGCCCCAAGCTATCTGTTGCAAAAGCGATCGCGGGCTGGCATGGATGAGGGGTTGATGAGGGTTTGGGTTTGGTTTGGTGGGGGATCTTGGCGGATGGGGTCGAAGTCGGTTAGTGCAAGTTTTACCAGATTCGGGTGTCTAAAAGCATTTAGGTGTAGTCCTGGAAATCTTCGAGGGGGGCGTCGAAGTCGTCGGACATCCAGATTTTACCGGCGAGGATTCCGGGGGTTCGTTTGGGTTGGGTTAGATCGGGCGATGTTTTGGGGGCGTGTTGTTGGATTAAGGCGTCGAGATAGGCGAGGGCTTGTTGTTGGATGTCTGGGGGGAGTTGGTCGAGGCGTTGGAGGATTTCGGTTTGGGTCATTGCTTTGTAGGTATTAAAAAGGGTTAATAATAGTTAAATTTGCAATTTGTCGATCGTGTTGCAAGTCTTCAGAGTAGAGCGTGGTGCAATGGTTTTCGATCGCGGTTGCGACGATGAGGCTATCCCAATAGGAGTATTGTGTCTGTTGCTGAATGGTCAGGGCTTGGTGGACGGTGCTTGCTTGAATCGGTACGGGGTCAAAGGTATCGATGAGTTGTTCGATTAGCTTGAAAGCTTGTGAGGTTGAAGTAATTTGCTTTCGTGTGAGGGTGTTGTAAATTTCGCCAAGATTTTGGGTGCTGATCACAATATCGTCACTGTTCTTTGCGATCAATTCACAACTTATTTCTCGTCGGGTCTTGTCTGATCGATCGTAGGCGTAAATCCAGATATTGCTATCGATGAAAATGTTATCGCTCATAGCAGGCTTCCCGATCGAATTGGTAGTCTTTGGGGAGGGAAAAATGATGGGTGCGGACGCTGGCGAGGAATTTTTCGCGGCGGCTGGTGGGTTGGGTTTGGTGGCGTTTGATCAGGGTTTCGATGTAGGCGAGAACGGCTGCTTGGTCGGTGGGGGAGAGTTGTTGTAGGAGGGTGGTGGTGCGTTGGAGGATGTTGGTTTGGGTCATGGTCGATCGGGGTTGATGAGGGTTTAGCGGTGGCGATCGAAACAGGTCGGATCGAGCGTTTACACAAAAATGATTGCTTACGTACGAGCCAGCAAGATTTCCAGGTATTCGAGTATTTCGAGAGTATTACAGGCTTGGCTTGGTTTTACGTTATCTTCTGAGCCGATGTGAACGTGGTGTGGAAAGTTCGGCAGGTTGGGAAAGTGTTTTACGTTGTCCCAGCGTTGACGTAATATTTGGTGTGTCGCGTCCATCCATTGATAGCGGTAGGATTCAGGCTGGCATTGGTTGTTTTGAATCCGAAAGAATTCGGCGGTTTCAAGAAAGTCTTGGTTGATGAGTTGGCAGCGAACCCGGAGGTAGCCAGAATCGTTTGTGGTGGTTTCTTTGACGATTTCAAAGGATGTGACGATCGCGCTGCTCTGGAGTTTGGCTTTAATGGCGGCGGTGTATGTTTCGGGGTTCATGCCTCTAAGCTCTGGCGCAAGAGTGCGATCGTGACTTCGAGCGATCGCCAGATTTCATAGCAGGCGTTCCACTCGATCATGTCGATATCGTCGCCCATTTGTCCGGTGTGAAATCTCTGATGAAATTCGCTGGATATGAGGCGGTATTGTTGCTCGAATTGATTTAGATTTTCAGATAGTGTGTGTTGTTTGTTTAGGGCGGTTTCGAGTTCGCGATCGATAATGTCTTGAATCGCGGTTTCGACGGTGGGGCTGGCTGTGCCTTCGCTGTATAGGGTTTCGAGGGCTTTGAGTTGGTTGAGGATTTTGGTTTGGGTCATGGTTGGTTGGGGTTGAGGAGGGTTTGGAAGCGGGGATCTTGGCGGATGGGGTCGAAGTCGGTGTCGGTGGCTGCCAGCTCGCGGTAATACTCGGAATTTAGCTCGATCGCCCGTTGAAGAGCAGACAAGGCGTAATCAAGATCGTTTTGCAGAGCGTGATAACAAGCTTTGTTGTACCAGGCTTCGTGCAAGTCCGGTTTGATTTCGAGGGCGCGATCGAAGCTCGCCACCGCTGCTTCGTTCTGCCCTAGGTTATAGAGCGCATTGCCACGGCTGTACCAGGCTTCGTGCAAGTCCGGTTTGATTTCGAGGGCGCGATCGAAGCTCGCCACCGCTGCTTCGTTCTGTCCTAGGTTCAATAGCGCAACGCCACGGTTGAACCAGGCTTCGTGCAAGTCCGGTTTGATTTCGATGGCGCGATCG
>JAABST010000067.1 GCA_011390275.1 Geitlerinema sp. S16 | reverse complement strand
GGGTGTGGCTGTGACTGTGCCTGTGCCTGTGCCTGTGGTTGTAGCTTGGGGTGTGGCTCTGGCTGTGACTGCGGTTGTGGGTGGGGTTATACCTATATCTTGGGCTGCGGATGGGTCTGAGGATGGGTTGAGGGTTGTGTGTGGGGCTGTGGGTGGGGTTATTGGGACTGTGGCTTCTGGGCTCGATCTTTCCGTGGCGGGCGGTTTGCTTGTAGGAGGCAGTCTATGGTTCGGAGGACTGCTCGTAATGCTATGGCTGAACAGTGAGCGTCAGGGTGGCCTTTACACCATCATTGCATCCGTTGCGAGTGGAGTGATGGCATCAGTCTTGGTTGATCGCGAGCTTGCCGGAATGGCGGCGTCCACTGCCGGAGCCATCACCGGCAGCTTTACCCTGGCGATAGTAATAGTAGCGGCACTTTCAAACCGAGGATATAGCGAGCAACAGGCGGCTTTCATGGTGTCTGTTTTGGTAACCTTCGGACTCAGCATCGGCTGGCTCCTCGGTCGTTTTGTGTTCTCGTAACCCTCACCCGCATTGCCTCTTTTCACATTCTTCCGAAATCGCCCAAAACCCAAAACCTAAAACCATCAACCGCACTCTCCTATCCCTCTTCCGTCACTCTCCCGAAACGCTCAAAACCATGATCACCGCCACCTCACCGCCACCCCAAACCCTCAGCGGAGAACAACGCGTCGTTTTCCATAACGTGAACTGGGCAAACTACCGCCAAATATCACAGCTATTACCGCAAAATCGTCACTCTCGCCTCAGCTACGAATCCGGAACCCTCGAAATCACCATGCCCCTAGAAGACCACGAGTTCTTCCTCCGCCTCATCGAGCTATTCGTTCGCATTTTGGTCGGCGAAACAGGCATGAAAATGAAGACGATGGGGTCAACCACGATCAATCGTGATGACCTCGAAAAAGGAGCCGAACCCGACTGTGCCTACTACATCCAAAACCAACCCCAAGTGGCCGGTAGAAATGTCAATTTTCAAACCGACCCGCCACCCGATTTAGTCGTAGAAGTAGACATCACCCATACCGATATCAACAAATTGCGGCTATATGCATCCATTGGAGTGCCAGAGTTATGGCGCTATAACGGCAAAGTCCTGCGGATTTTTCGTCTAGAGTCCGAAGGCTATCAGGAGTACGATCGTAGCCCAACATTTCCCATTATGAAGAGAGAAGATTTATACGATTTTCTCAATGAATCATTTCAGGATGAAATCGTAGCAGAACAGCAGTTACGCGAGTACATTCGGACGCTACTCAGTCAGAACTAGCACATTTGAGCAAAGTCCAAATTGTCATTTCTTGCACTTAGATTGGTGGAAGCTGTCCGGGCTGGGTGGCGTTGAGGGCTCCGGCCTGGAAGTTTCCGGCCATGTTGCGAAAACGGGTGTACTGAGACTCGAACAGGAGTTTGACGATGCCGGTGGGGCCGTTGCGGTGTTTGGCGATGATCATTTCGGTGATGCCGCGATCGGGGGTGTCGGGGTTGTAATATTCGTCGCGGTAGAGCATGACAATTAAATCCGCATCCTGTTCGATCGATCCCGACTCGCGTAAATCGGACATCATCGGGCGTTTATTGGTTCGTGCTTCAACACCACGACTAAGCTGCGAAAGGGCAATAACCGGCACATTTAATTCTCGTGCTAAACCTTTGAGTGATCGCGTGATTCGCGATAATTCTTGCACCCGGTTATCGCCGCCGCCTTCCATTAATTGCAAATAATCGAGCAAGACTAAGCCTAAATTTTGTCCCTGTTCCGCTTGCAGACGGCGACATTTTGAGCGAATTTCGCTAACAACAATGTTGGGTGTATCGTCGATAAAAATCGGCATTTCCGAGAGCGAGGTCAGCGCATTATTAAACGGTTCCCATTCGTTTTGGCTGACTCGTCCGGCGCGGAGGCGGTTGGCTTCGATTCCGGCTTCGCTGGAGAGCAAGCGCTGTACAAGCTGCTCTTTGGACATTTCTAGGCTGAAGATCGCGATCGGGAGACGGTAGGTTTTGGCGATATTTTGCGCGATGTTTAACGCGACGGCAGTGTTGTGAACACAAATATCGTTTGCAATAAAATTATGGGTTTCAGGAATCGTGAGATCGTAGACCTGACGATCGCCAATGTATTCAATATTGATAACGGCATCCCAGTAGACATCACTGGTTGCGATATTAATCAGATTTTGATTGCCTAGCGCTTGAGCAAGGCAAAATAGGCGACTGCGAGAAAAGTCTCGCTTTCCAGCATGAATGTTGGAGTAGCCTTTAATTCCTGCGCGTTTTGCCAGGGATGACCAAGACTCATTGTCTTTCAGAGTTTTTAGTTTTGACCACAGTTCTCGCGGAATGAGATCTCGATTACTTTGACGGCGACGAGCCTGAATCGATTTTTTAGCAAGGTTCACAGAGCCTTCCTTACCAAAAATCCCAATCTCTTCGAGAAAAATACAAATCGACTCTGCATGGGTAATATCAAGCTGCCATGCTTGACGGCGTTCACCCTTGTATCGAATGTTTCGTTCTTTGATTGAGCCAATAATCCCGAATCTCAGCAAGAGGTGCTGTAGCTGTGACACGAGTTGTCGATTGACGGACGCATAACCTAGTTGAACTTGCCCACTTTGAAGGACGCTAGCCCAGCCATCTGTTGTGAATAAACGATTAATAAACAGCGATAGCTGTGATTTAGGTAGTTGAAAAATACAGTTTGGAATTAATTTCTGATGGGCATTTTTACCCCAAAGCTGATGAACTTTTAGCCAGTCTTTTATGACATTCCAATGCTCACGTCGAACAGTATCAATGTCAACACTTATGCAAATTGATTCGAGATCAAGAATTTGATTCAGCTTCTCTTCAACTTGACGACTTGGTACGCAAACACCATGTCTCCACTGAGAGATCAAAGATGGTGTAACGCCGATTTTCTCGGCAATTGCATAGGCGGGGAGCGGAGAGACCTCTAGAGCTTGATTTAACTCTGCTGCAAATGTTTGACGTTGACTGTAAACGAAGTCCTGATCGCCGACGACATAAAATGTTGGAGTTCGCTGACCGTTGGACGTGTCACAGCGCACTGAAAGCCCAGGGAAATGATGAATGGCATCCGTAAACTCAGCTTGAACCACGGGGTTGGAATTGGTAAAACGCGGCACATCAGCCGTGACGGTTCCGTCTCCAATAAAGTATGCCAGCAGTTTAATTTCATGTTCTGGCATTGATCGCGAACCAAAAACAGGCAATACACGCGGAACCGCGACCCGATCGCCCACCTGTAACTCACTCAACGGACGCCAACCATCGATCGTCAAAAACGGATGCGTTAACGTCGTCTCCACCTGTCGTCCGAGTTGCGTCGTCACCCGAAATACTGGCTTGATTCCATCATCAATAAATTGCGATGGCTGAGTTCTGTGCAATTTCCAGTCATCGCCCAACGTCAGCAAGTCGGCGTGTTGTTGACGATATAACTCGCCGATCGACACGAGACGCCCATCAGCTTGCAGAATTTGCGCGGTCTCATGCAAACATTTTCCCATCGACGGTCTGCCCGCCACGATGATCAAATCCGACGGCTGCAACCCGCCTGTCATCGCATCAAAATCGTAAAAATCTGTCAAAATTCCCGGCTGTGCCTGGGATTCGTGCTTCGCTTCGATATCCTCAAACGTCCCCACCAACGTCTCATAAATCGGCACGAGATCCTGCTGTGGCCGCTTTTGCGTCACGTTAAAAACCTTTTGCTCCGCCCGATCGAGCACCACCTCCAAATCCGTCGCCGTGTCGTAACCCATCGCGTCGATCTCGCGTCCCGCCTGGATGAGCTGCCGCCGTAGATACTTATCCATCACCAGCGCCGCATAACGATCGATATTCACCGCCGACACCGTGCGATCGACCAACTGCACCAGCTTCGCCTGACCGCCGATCGCCGCCAACTGACCCAGATCACTGAGCCGCGACGCCACGCTAATCAAATCCGTCGGCAACCCCTGACCATGCAAAAACAGCATGGTGTGATAGATCGTCGTGTGACTACTGATATAAAACGCATCGGGTAGGAGCAACTCCGCAATCCGACCGATCGCCTCGGGATCAAGCAAAATCCCGCCGAGGATCGACTCCTCCGCCTCAATATTTTGGGGCGGCAAACGTCCTTCTAAGCCTTCAAAATTCAGCTCTTCCGCCATCGTCTAGATCGCCTCGATTCGCTCTGCCGTCTCGTTAGTGTCGCTCAGAGTTGGCGTTATGGACAACAGTACGTAGCCCAAAAAAATCAAAGCGACTTACACCACGTAACTCAACCATCCTGGTTGCAAACAAGCTAGAAGCTTATGTTACGCATAACATCCACTAACTAGCTCGGTCTACTTAGGCAAGGTGAATTTGGTGGGTCAGGTTACGTCGCGAGTCCGTGTTCAAGTGCATAACGTACCAGTTCCGTACGGCTATTCGTTCCGGTTTTATTAAACAAACGGCTGACGTATTTCTCCACGTTACGCACACTGGTATCAAGCTGACTGGCGATCTCTTTGTTCATCAAGCCCTGAGCCACCAACACCAGCACGCTTTGCTCACGTGGCGTAAAGTCGATATCAACCGGCGTAATTTTCGGCGTCGTTGTTCCCTGATGGGTCAGGATGTCTTTAATTTCTTGGATCTGGCGGGCAAGGGTGGCAATATCTGGCGGATCACCGGCATCAAACGACGTTGCACCACTGCGCCGATCGAGCAGATTTTCGACGATCGCCACCAGTTCCTCGGGATCAAACGGTTTCGAGAGATAGGCATCACACCGCGCCTGATAGCCTTGGATGCGATCGGACTTCATGCCCCGCGCCGTCAGAAAAACCACCGGAATACTTTTTAGACGCGGATCTTCACGCATCTGCGCCAACAACTGATAACCATCCACCTCCGGCATCATCACATCCGTGATCACCAGGTCGGGAATCATCGTCTGTAACTTCTCTAACCCCTCCTGACCATTGGCCGCCGTCTCAACCTTAAAACCCGAATCGCTCAGATACGCCTCGACCGCCGCACGCAAACTCGGCTCGTCGTCCACCAAAAGTAAAGTCTTCGTTATTTCTGTCACGATCTCGCATCTCCGCGAACATTAGGACGGTCGCGGTCTGACGGAATTGTTACCGAGTCATCACCGCTTGCCTTTCGACCATTTCAGCATAGCGACAGACGCCACACAACCAGGATAAGGAATTACCCCCTAATCGTACGGCTTGCCGCCAGCCAGATCGCCCATCCAGTCCGGGGATCTGTCGTTTTCACCCATCTAGTGACCACCGGATCGCCGCACGAAAATAGCACAGACGCCACAGTATTTTTATTTTGCTTGAATTTGCCTTCATCTTTTCTTTAGAAAGCCGCGACTGGGATGCCGTTTTCGCGCAGCATCCGATTTATGATGTGTTGGACATTTACCGGCCTTTCTGCCCGTGCGGCGATGATTGGTTTGGCTGTCGTATCTAGAACTGAAGTAGGAAGCAGGGTTGCAAGACCCTACCAAAGGAGGAATTCGTGTCCGATACCATCATCGAATCGATAAGCGCTTGGGAAATTCTTGACTCGCGCGGTCGCCCGACGGTAGAAGCGGAGGTTCGCCTCGCAAACGGCGCGATCGGTGTCGCCAAGGTTCCGAGCGGCGCATCGACGGGAACCTTTGAGGCTCATGAGTTACGAGACGGCGACAAAAAGCGCTACGACGGTAAAGGCGTCCTGCGTGCGGTCGAAAACATCACTGAGAAAATTGCGCCGGAACTGATCGGTAAAGTCGATGCGCTCGATCAAATGGCGGTTGATGCGGCGATGAACCAGCGTGACGGGTCGGCCAATAAGGTAAACCTCGGCGCGAATGCCATCCTCGCGGTGTCGCTAGCAGCGGCGCACGCTGGGGCTGACGCGCTGCAAGTGCCGCTCTATCGCTACCTCGGCGGCCCTCTGGCGAACCTGCTGCCGGTGCCGATGATGAACGTGATCAATGGCGGCGAACACGCGGCCAACAATATCGATTTTCAGGAATACATGATCGTGCCGGTGGGTGCGACCTCGTTCCGGGAAGCGCTGCGCTGGGGTGCGGAAGTGTTCGCCTCGTTGAGCAAGGTGCTCGCTGACAAAGGCTTGCTGACGGGTGTAGGCGATGAAGGTGGCTTTGCGCCGAACCTGGAGTCGAACACGGCGGCGGCGGAATTGCTGATTGCGGCGATCGAGTCGGCGGGCTACAAACCGGGCGAGCAAGTCGCGTTGGCGCTGGATGTGGCGGCCAGTGAGTTCTACAAAGATGGCAATTACATCTTTGATGGCAAAACCAACACCCCGGCAGAAACGATCGACTATCTCGCGAACCTGGCGAGCCAGTATCCGATCGTCTCGATCGAAGATGGTCTCCACGAAGATGACTGGGAAAACTGGCAGGCGCTCACGGCGAAAATGGGCAGTAGCTGTCAGCTTGTCGGCGATGACCTGTTTGTCACCAATGCCACGCGCCTGCAAACGGGCATCGATAAGCAAGCTGCGAACTCGATCCTGATCAAGGTCAACCAAATTGGTTCGCTGACCGAAACTCTGGAGACGATCGACCTCGGTGTGCGTTACGGTTATCGCTCGGTAATCAGCCACCGATCGGGCGAAACCGAAGACACGACGATCGCCGATCTCGCCGTCGCCACCCGCGCCGGTCAAATTAAAACCGGTTCGCTCTGCCGCAGCGAGCGCGTCGCGAAGTACAACCGCCTGCTCCGCATCGAAGCGGAACTCGGCAAAAATGCGGTTTACGCCGGGACGATCGGCATGGGTCCGAAAGCATAGTCATCATTATTTAGTTATGCATTGCTTGTGCTAATGCACACAACAAAAAGGAGAGGCTGATCTTTCGGATCACGTCTCTCCTTTTTTTCGTTCAATTTTCGCTAACTGTCGTTAAGGCGTTCAAACTTTGATCAGCGCTTTAGGAGTGGTCACCTTGATGGATCAAATCTAAAGCGAACCGCGATCGCGACGCGGCAACTGTGCCAACTGCGACGAATCGATCAACCGTTCCAGCGCCACTTCAAGCTGACGATTGGCATCGAGATAAACCCAGCCCATATCCGTCATTTGCTTCACCTCGAAGTGCAGGTGCGGCCCCGTCGAAAAGCCGGTGCTACCCACGCGACCGATCGCGTCTCCCTGCTTCACTTCGTCACCCACATTGACGAGCAGCTCCGACATGTGGCCGTAAAGCGTTTCCGATGTGCCTTCATTGTGCGATAACACCACCGTCAAGCCGTAGCCGCCGAGGTCGGACGATTCGATGACTTTGCCGGAAAAGGCCGCGAGTACCGGCGTGCCGTAGGGCGCGGCGATGTCTGTACCGGTGTGGAGGCGCTGAGTTTGGGCGATCGGGTGCATCCGGAAGCCGAAGAAGGACGAGATCGCCGACGGAACCGAGACGGGGAAGATCAGACTACGATCGCCATTGCCAATCCGTCCCAGGGGCATCGTCGCGATATTGCGCGTCACCTGCGCTTCGAGCTGGGCGTAGCTCAGCCCTGCCGCCGCGTAGGGATCAAAGCTGCTGTTGCGATCGCTCAGATTCATCGGGTACATCGTTGCACCGGTTGCGTAGGTTGCCCCCGCCGCGCCGGAGGATCGGGACGCGTTGTTCGCGGAGTTTGAAGCGTAAGGCGCTGACGAATTACTCGAACCGCCTCGATTATTACCAAAGACTGCACCGGCACAGAGTCCATTGGACAGGGCTTGACCCGGCGCTAGGGACGAGGAGCAACCAGAATTTCGTTCTTCGAGGACGATCGTCGCATTGCGATCGGGCGAGATTTCGGTGGCGCCGAGGCTGTAGTCGGTGTCGTCGATGTAGCTGTGGGTGTAAGCAGGTTCGCTGGAGGCGGGCAGGTCGTCGAGCACGGACGGTAACGGCGTGGCAGGCTCGACATAAACGGGATCGGCGATCGACTCTGGTGCAACCGGCGCATCAAAAATCACCTCAGCCGGAACGCCATTGAGATTCGATCGATCCGGAGCCGGAGCGCTCACCGCCGGTTCACGACTCGGAAGCGATTTTTCCAGCGGGTCGAGGCCCACTTGAGCAAAGACGGCTCCCCCTCCTAACAAGCCAATACAGCCCAGAGAGGTGACATAACGTAGATCGAGTTTCGTTCGGCGCGACACGCGAGCTGAGGAAGTGTTGTCTTTGGCTGAGTGGCGGAGAGACATGGTGTGAAGCTGAAAAGATTAAGCGAGCAGGATCGAGGCAAGTGGCACGGAAAGAGACGGTCACCAAACTTAACAATCCATACTAACGGATAGTCGTGACGTTCAAGGACGTGCCAGGGTTTCAGACGATCATAAATTCAGGGTCATACAGCGCGTTCGCACGCTAACATGCAGAAAACACGGAATTGACGAATAAAGCTGGGTCACGAATTTCGGGTCGTTGAATTGTTCTCGGTCTCATAACCATTCCTCTGGCCGAAGGAGATATCCGAGAACTATGAAGGTTTGAGGCGGTATCAAGTTCCTTGAACGCTGTATGTTTAGATTTGACGAGATCGACAAAGCCGACCATCCTCCAAGCTGGAGACGATCGGCTCAAGTAATGCCTGTTCGCAATTTGCTCTGAAGCCAATCTTAAGATTCTTTTTCCCAGAACCCTTGAAATTGACTGATCGCAGCTTGAGCAATATTAAATCCAGCCCAGCCCAACGCCAGAGCGAGGGGAGATAAAACGAAAACCACACGCAGATCGAGATCCATAAGACACCTCTTATCAACAGATTGTTAAAGCATTCTCACAGTACAGGATTATATCTCTCGGTGTGGTAAATCTCGACCTACAGGGTGTGAGTTTTGTTGCAGACACAGACGACTGATCCCCCGAGCATGAACTGATCAGAATACGAACGCTGGTCATTCTGTTTTTTCGTTTTGAGTTGCGAGCGATCGCGCTTGTAGGAACACCGCAGCCAGATATGACAAACACCCCAGATAATTCTCTTCAGCTTCGTTATCAACCGGCACCTTTGCCCGAGAATGAACTGGATCGGCGGCTCGCTCTTGAGCGTTACCAGATTCTCGATACGCTCCCAGATCCCGCGATCGACGATCTCAGCGAAATTGCCGCCCAAATCTGTGGTACACCGATCGGCCTGGTCAGCCTGGTGGATGATGATCGTCAGTGGTTTAAGGCAACCTGCGGGATTGACGCCAAGGAAACATCACGCGATATGTCGTTTTGTGCCCACGCAATCCTGAAACCAGACGATGTGTTTATCGTCTCAGATGCACTGAAGGATGAGCGGTTTGCTGATAATCCGCTGGTTACGGGGGAGCCGCACATTCGCTTCTATGCCGGAACACCTCTCGTTACGAGTGATGGCTACGCTCTGGGGAGCTTGTGTGTGATCGATCGCGAGCCGCGTGAACTCTCCCAGGCTCAGATCGACGCCCTCGCGGCCTTGGGTCGTCAAGTCATCGACCAGTTTGAGGCACATCGCACCTTGAGTCAGTTCAAGCAGGCGATCGCCGAGCTTCATGCGACCCAGCTTAGTGCGGTTCAAAATGCCAAGATGTCTGCCCTGGGGCATTTGGTTAGCGGTATTGCGCATGAAATCAATAATCCGATCGGCTTCATCGGCAGCAATTTGCCTCACGTACGTGACTATACCGAAGATTTGTTAGCCGCGCTAGCGCTGTATGGCCAAGCCTGTCCACAGCCGCCCGTGGAAATCGCCGAACAGTTGGCCGATCTGGAGTTAGATTACCTGAGTGAAGATTTGCCAAAAATTCTGGACTCCATGCAAGGGGGCGTCAATCGGGTGGTTGACATTGTGAAAGCGCTTAAAACCTTCGTGCGCAGCGATGAAGCTGAGGTTAAGGCCATCGATTTAAACGCAAATCTTGACAGCATTCTGGTGTTGTTCAACGAGAAATTTACGGCGACTTCAACCCGATCTGCCATTGAGCTGAGTTTTGACTATGGCGATCTGCCGCAGTTGCTGTGCTATCCGGCACAGGTCAATCAAGTGTTTCTGAATCTGCTAACCAACGCGATCGACGCGATCGAGGCGAAAGCGCTCGCCACAGGCAATTATTCTGGTCAAATGAGTGTGAGTACGCGCACGGAAGACCAGTACATTCGCATTAAAATTACGGATAACGGTTCCGGTATTGCGCCAGACTATGCCCAGCATATTTTTGACCCTTTTTTTACAACGAAAACTGTCGGACGGGGAACTGGCCTCGGTTTAGCGTCCTGCTATGCGATCGTCACCGAACAGCACCGAGGATCGATCACCTACTCCCCACGCCCTGAAGGTGGCAGTGTGTTCGAGGTGATTTTGCCGATCGCCGACCCCCAACTGGTGACATTGCAGCAGCACAACTGAGCGTCATTTCTGAGTGCGTGTTACATTTGTTAAAGAAATGTTGATTAAATAACGAGATCGACCGATCGCGTATCTGCTGCGCGGCCCGTGTTGTTTCGATAAATGGAGATCGCCTAAATCATGAAATCGTGGAGAGTTGCGCTACTTTGGGCGCTACCGATCGTCACAATCGGATTTTTTATTTGGCAGGGAGCCTTTGCCAATCCGGGATTTACCGCCGGTAACAATGCCGCTGCGACCCGGATGAGCTACGGTCGCTTTTTGGATTATCTCGATGCTGGTCGGATTACCAGCGTTGATTTATACGAAGGCGGACGCACGGCGATCGTCGAAGCGGTCGATCTCGACCTCGATAACCGGATTCAACGCCTGCGCGTGGATCTACCGATGGAAGATCCGAGCCTAATCTCGCGTCTGCGATCGGAAAATATCGCCTTTGATAGCCACCCGGTGCAAACCGAAGGCGCAGCCTGGAGCATTCTCGGTAACCTGATCTTTCCCGTGTTGCTGATTGTCGGTCTGTTCTTCCTGTTCCGTCGATCCGGTGGTAACGCTCCCGGCGGCCCTGGACAAGCGATGAACTTCGGCAAATCGAAAGCCCGTTTTCAAATGGAAGCCCAAACCGGCGTTTTATTTGACGATGTGGCGGGTGTCGAAGAAGCCAAGGAAGAATTGGCCGAAGTCGTCACGTTCCTGAAAAAGCCGGAACGCTTCACCGCTGTCGGCGCACGTATTCCTAAGGGCGTCTTACTCGTCGGCCCTCCGGGAACCGGTAAAACCATGCTCGCTAAGGCGATCGCCGGTGAAGCGGGTGTACCGTTTTTCAGCGTCTCCGGTTCGGAGTTCGTCGAAATGTTCGTCGGTGTGGGTGCGTCGCGGGTGCGTGACCTGTTCACGAAAGCAAAAGAAAGTGCGCCCTGTATCGTCTTTGTGGATGAAATCGACGCCGTTGGTCGCCAACGTGGCGCCGGTATCGGTGGCGGTAACGACGAACGCGAGCAAACCCTGAACCAGCTCCTCACCGAGATGGACGGGTTTGAAGGCAACACCGGCATTATCGTGATTGCGGCAACGAACCGTCCGGATGTCCTTGATTCGGCGCTGCTGCGTCCGGGTCGTTTCGATCGCCAGGTCACCGTCTCCGCTCCGGACATCAAAGGTCGCCTGTCGATCCTCGAAGTCCACGCCCGCAACAAAAAACTGGGTGAGCAAGTTTCGCTCGAAGCGATCGCCCGCCGTACGCCGGGATTCACCGGTGCGGATCTGGCCAACCTGCTCAACGAAGCCGCAATCCTGACCGCTCGCCGTCGCAAAGATGCGATCGAGATGGCCGAAGTTGATGATGCCGTTGATCGTGTGGTCGCCGGAATGGAAGGTACACCGCTGGTTGATGGTAAGAGCAAGCGTTTGATTGCTTATCACGAAGTCGGTCACGCGATCGTCGGGACGCTGATTGCAGCGCACGATCCGGTGCAAAAAGTGACGCTGATCCCGCGCGGTCAAGCCCAGGGTCTAACCTGGTTTACGCCGTCGGAAGACCAGATGCTGATCTCGCGATCGCAAATTCTGGCTCGCATCACCGGCGCTCTGGGTGGCCGTGCTGCCGAGCAAGTCATTTTTGGTGATGATGAAGTCACCACCGGCGCGGGGAACGACCTGCAACAGGTGGCGAACATGGCACGCCAAATGGTGACGCGCTACGGCATGTCGGACATTGGCCCGATGTCGCTGGAAAGCCAGTCCGGTGAGGTTTTCCTTGGTCGTGATCTGATGTCGCGATCGGAGTATTCCGAAGACATTGCCTCGCGGATTGATGTCCAGGTGCGTAATATCGTCGCGAAATGCTATGACGATGCGCTGGCGCTGATGCGTGACAACCGCGAGGCGATTGATCGCCTGGTGGATCTGTTGATCGAAAAAGAGACGATCGACGGTGAAGAGTTCCGCCAAATCGTGGCGGAATACGCTGAAGTTCCGGAAAAAGATCTGTTTGTTCCGGCGCTCTAGTTTGAGCCGCTAGGATTAAATTAAGCTAAAGGCGAGGGCGGGAGAGTGTTACAACTCTCCCGCCCTCGTTTTGTTTCTATGGTGAGTTCAATAAAAAACGAGACATCTTGACTCTACTCTGCTTACCCAAAAACCGCGTTATTCGCTGCGCGAAGGCTACGCCAACGACTCCGCTCAACGCTCTCAGCCCACCACGATCAGCCCGCGCATCAGTATCCGCGATGGTGGGCAATGCCTTACAAAAGGCTTACGACTCCTAGCCCACGATCGCCGCTGCACTCTGCTGCACTCGTGCCGATCGCACCCCAGTCAGCTTCGCCAAGACGCCGCCCTTGGGACCCAGCGTCACGCCGCGTCGCTGGGGAACCACCGGTGTTTTCTCCGCCAATTCCAGCGTCCAGCCCTGCAACAACGCCGCCAACACCAGCTTCATCTCGAACTGCGCCAGCGCCATCCCCAAACAGCGACGGCTACCCGCCCCGAACGGCATAAACTCAAACGGCGAATATTGCCGATCGAGGAAGCGATCGGGGTTGAACGTTTTCGAGTCGGGATAGATTGTCGGGTTGTGGTGTAGCAGGTAGATGCTCGCCATGAGTAGATCGCCCGGTGCGATCGGATAGCCGCCAAACTCCAGCGGCTCGATCGGCGTACGCGGAAACGTGAGCATCGCCACCGGATAAATCCGCAGCGTCTCGTTACACACCGCCGTCAGGTACGGCAAACGAAACACCGTCATCGGGTCGGCGTCGATATCGATCATGCCGAGTTCGTCGATGAGGTTGGCGTAGATCTGGCGATCGTTGTGAATCCAGTAGGTTGCCCAGGCCAGCGCGGTCGCGGTGGTTTCATGACCGGCAAAGAGCATCGTCATTAGCTCATCGCGCAGCTCGTCATCGGTCAGAGTTTCGCCGTCCTCGTCGCGCGTGTCGAGCAACATATTCAGCACGTCGTTGCGGCTGGGGTCAGGGTTGGCACGGCGATCGGCAATCTCGGCGAACAGTAATGTATCGAGCTGTTTGCGCTGCTCAAGAAAGCGACCCCACGGGCTCCAGGTTCCCCAGTCCTGTTGCAAAATCGGAAAAAACAGCACGCTGACCGAGAGGGGCGAAGCCAGCATGTCGAGCATGTTGGTGACGATCGGCTTAATGCGGGCGAAACGATCATTGCCACGATCGTCCGCTTGCAGACCAAACACCGCCGTCAGGATCACATCCATCGTGATCTCTTGCATCACCGCCCGAGTCATGAATATGTCCCCTGAAGGTATACGCCCGAAAGCTTTGCGGGTTGCGCTTAAGATCGCCTCGGTATAGGCTCGCATCCGTTCGCCATGAAAAGCGGGCATGGTTAGCTTGCGATGGCGGCGATGCTCGGAACCACTGAGCATGATCATGGATCGATCGCCGAGCAGAGGGGCTAGCGTGACGTTGACTTCACCCGGTGCGGTGTAGCGCCCGTTTTCATCTTGGGTCAGTATTTCTTGAATTAAGGCCGGATCGGATGTCCAAATCAAACCCTTGGGATTCGCGATATTCACGCGAAAAGTGGTGCCGAGTTCCGCTGCATTGCGTTCGAGAAACTCGTGCGGTCTGGCGATCCAGTGGATGTTTTGGAGTAAGGTCGGGGTTGTGGGTTGGGGTAGGGTCGCCATAGGTGGGGTTAATCGAAATCGGCTGAAGAAAGGCTGACAGCGGAGGCTGCTTTATCCTGCATTGTATCGATTTCTCCCAAGGGCTAGAGTCTGACCGATCCCTAAACCCAGGCGATATACATCTCAATCCATTCGCTTAGGCATCAGCCAGCGGCCAAACTGGGCGTAGAGAGCCGGAATCACCAGCAAGGTCAGGGCGGTGGAGGTGAACAAGCCCCCCAAGACCACGATCGCCAACGGCTGCAAGATTTCGTTGCCCGCACCACTGGCGATCGCCAGGGGCAGCATCCCCAAGGCCGAGGTTAAGGCCGTCATCAGAATCGCATTCACCCGATCGAGGGAACCTTGGAAAACAGCATCCTGGAGTGATAGTCCTGCCGAAAATTTGGCGCTGTAGTTATCCACGAGCAGTAGCCCATTGCGGACGGCGACCCCGAATAGCGTGATAAAGCCGATCAGCGATGCCACCGAAATCACGCCGCCCGTCAGCAAGATGGAGACCATGCCGCCCACCAGTGCCAGGGGCAGGTTGATCATGATGGCGACGGTGGCGGGCAGCGATTTAACGGAGAAAAACATCAGGATGGTGATCGCGATCGCCGCCAGGACGCTATAAACCAGTAGATTATTCGTGGCGTTTTGCTCGGCTTCAAATTGGCCGCCGTACTGAATAAAATAGCCACTCGGCAGCGGTACGGTGTCGCGAATCTGCGCCTGAATGTCGCCCACAACGCTACCCAAATCGCGATCGGCGACGTTCGCGGACACCACAATCAGACGCGACACATCTTCCCGGTTGACCACATTCGCCCCCATGCCGTAGCCCACAGCGGCCACATCACCCAGGGTGATCCGTTCACCGGTCGGCGTCGCGATCGGAATCGCGCTAATGGCATCGAGGCTATTGCGGGCAGAGTCTGGCAGCGCCACGATCACGTCAATTAATTGCTGATCTTCCGGCACTTGGGCGACGACGCGCCCGTTCAGAGCCGTTTCTACGACTTCGGAAATCTGAGCCATCGTCAGGCCATACCCGGCGGCGGCGGCGCGATCGTACTGGATTTGCACCTGACGGATGGGGAGCTGCGGCTCAAGCTGTAAATCGACGACGCCTGCGATCGGCTCGATCGCGTCGCGCACCTGTTCGCCGATGCGGCGCAGCTCTGCCAGGTCGGGGCCGAAAATTTTGATGGCGATCGCGCTGCGTACCCCTGACAGCACCTCATCCATACGGTGGGAAATGAAGCCGCCAATATTGGGCGCAACTCCCGGTAAATCGAGGAACGCTTGCCGCAGTTGTTTGATGCTGGCCTCCCGGTCTTGGAGCGCGGCATCGCTCAGTTCAATATCAACGTGCGCCATATTCACGCCCGCGCCGTCCGCATCTCCCGGCGATCGACCCGCCCGCACCTGCACCCATTCATACAGCGGATTACCCGCAAGGGTGTTGACCAGGGCTTTACCTGCGCCATTGGTGATATCGAGGGAAATGCCGGGAAACAGCACCATCGAGTTCACCAGAGATTTTTCCTGGAACTCTGGCAAAAAGACACGCCCCAAGGACGGCACGATCGCCGCTGATGCCACCAACGCCGCCAGCGACACGGCAAGTATCAACCGTGACGCTCGCAGGGAAAAGCCCAAGAGTGGACGATAGATCCGCTCTGCCAAACGTGAAACAAAAGTGCCATCGTGCGGCAAGGTTTGATTCGCGAGCAAAATGGCACACAGGGCGGGCGAGAGCGTCATCGCCACCAGGGTCGAGGCCACAATCGAAAATAAATACGCCAGACCCATCGGCGCGAAGATACGACCTTCGACACCGGTGAGGCTAAAAATGGGAGCGAAGACCACGACGATAATGACCGTCGAAAAAATCACCGCGAGTCGCACCTGTACCGATGTTTCAAATACCACCTGTAGCGGGGGCTTTGGATTGTCCTGTACCTGGTTCGTGCGTAAACCGCGATAGCAGTTTTCCATATCCACGATCGCGTCATCCACCACCGACCCGATCGCGACGACCAGACCGCCGAGGGTCATCGTATTCAAACCCAGACCAAAGGCTTGCATGAACAGCAGGCCAATGAGCAGCGATAGGGGAATAGCGCTGAGGGTAATGATGGCGGTGCGCCAGTTCATCAAAAACAGCAGCAGGATCACCGAGACAATCACCACCCCTTGAAACAGGGAACCACTGACGTTACGAATCGCGGCGTCGATAAAGTTGGCCTGCCGAAAGGTGCGGGTCACCTGCACATCCGCCGGAAAGCTGGGCTGTAAATCGGCAATCACCGCCTCTACGGCATGGGTGACGGTGGGGGTGTCCACTTCGGGCTGTTTATTAATCATCAGCACCACCGCAGGCTGACCATTCAGGCTGGCATCACCGCGTTTGAGCGCCGCGCCGGTCTGCACTGTCGCCACATCCCCCAGCAAAACGGGTTCGCCGTCCTGTACCGTCACCACCGATCGCTGTAAATCCTCGATCGACTGCATTTGCCCCAAACCGCGCACGAGCAATTCTTGACCGCCACCAATCAAAAAGCCACCGGGCGCGTTGGCATTGGCTCCGGCAGCGGCGATCGTTACGTCATTCACAGACAGGTTTCGATCCCGTAGCTTGGCCAGATCGATTAATACCTGTTCTTGGCGATCGTCGCCGCCATAAATCGTCACTTGAGAAACCCCCGACACCGAGAGAATCTGATTTTTTAGGGTGACATCCACCAGACGGCGCAGATCCATCATCGAGGTCTGCCCGGACTCGTCCACAGTAAAGGCATATTGCAGGATCGTACCGAGCGGCGACACCAGGGGCGAGATCTCGGGCGGGTGGGCATTCTCGGGCAGTTGATTGGTGACCTGTTGCAGTCGTTCCGTCACGGCCTGTCGCGCCTGATAAATATCGGCAGTTTGATCAAAGACGACACTGACCATCGCGAGCCCGACCTTGGAGGACGATCGCACCGTCGTCACTCCTGGCAGGCCATTGACGGCGCTTTCGATCGGCACGCTAATCTGGGTTTCCACCTCTTCCGGAGCCAACCCGATCGCTTCCACCTGGATATCCACTTGGGGCGGGGCAAAGGGGGGAAAAACATCCAGCGGCATTTGGGTAACGCTGAAGACGCCCCACAGGGTAACCGCGATCGCGCCCGCCACGATGAACCACCGCTGGGCAATGGACTTTTTGAGAATTTGATTCAGAACCTGGTTCAGCATGGATCGAATGGATCTGTATAGATTAAAAGGCTCTAAACGTTTTCCTTCTTGCCGCCACCCAACACGACCACGGCTCCAACGACCAAGGCAATTCCGGCTGCAATGGCCGCGATCAGGCCGATCTTCGTGCCGCCGGACTCATCCGGCGCGTCTTCTACCGACGCTTCAACAGATGCATCAGCCGTCTCGATCGCAGCCTGTTCGCCCGCTGCTGTCACCGGCGCTTCTGCGGGAACGTCACTCGCGGTTGTGTCAGCCGGTTCAGCACCCTGCGCCGGAGTCGCCTCAGCAGTTGCGGTTTTGCGGGACTCAGCATAGAGGGACAAACTGCCCTGGGTGACCAGTTGCTCCCCGATCGATAACCCTTCCACAACTTCAATCATGTCTCCGGCCATCGCCCCAGTGGTCACGGGTACAGGCTCGTAGAAGTTTTCATACAGTACAAATACCAATGACTGACTGTTATCTTCGACCAGGGCAGACACGGGAATCATCACAGCGCCGCTACCATCGGCAGCAGCCTCAATCGGGCTGGTCTGAATGCCAAGCAGCGGATCATTTTGGGGATTTACTTCGACGCGATCGATCCCGCCTTCGGCCTGAAACTCATCCCCATGACCCACGTGAGCCCAAGCAGCGGGGGAGATCACAGCGAGGCTAACCAACAGGACAGAACTCAGGACAGATAGACGTTTCATAGGAACCTCCTCATAGTTTCGATCGCGCGAAACAAAATCCCCAACACAATGTCACAGAGACGATGAAAACCAGGTGAAATGGTAGCGACTCCGCTAGAATTGGCGTCGTGGTTGAGGGTTGATTGCGGTGTGATGCGATGCGAATTTTGCTGGTCGAAGACGAAGAAGATTTGGGGCAAGCTATTAAGCAGGTCTTGATTGGCGAAAAGTACGTGGTGGACTGGGTCACCGATGGGGCGCAGGCGTGGCACTGCTTGGAAAGCCAATGGACGGATTACACCGTGGTTATTTCGGACTGGCTGCTGCCGGAACTCTCCGGACTGGAACTGTGCCAACGACTCCGATCGCACCACAACCCACTCCCGGTGCTGATGCTAACCGCACTGGGACAACCCGAAAACCGCATCGCCGGACTGGATGCCGGAGCGGACGACTATTTGGTCAAACCCTTTGTGATGGAGGAACTGTTAGCGCGACTGCGAGCCTTGCAGCGGCGATCGCCCCAGTTAAAACCCCAGCGGTTGACCGTGGGAAACCTCACCCTAGACGATGCCAATGCTCGGCTTTTAGTTGATCGGCTCGATCAGTCTGTTCAAGAAATTCCGCTAACCCTCAAGGAATTTCAGGTGTTGGCCTACCTAATGGAACACTGCGATCGGATTATCCCCGGCAGCAAACTCCGATCCCAACTGTGGGACATTGACGAAGAACCCATCAGTAACGTCGTCGCCGCCCAGATTCGTCTGTTGCGTCGAAAGTTTGCCCGCTACGGCTGCAACTGCCCGATCGAAACCGTGCCGGGACAGGGATATCGTTTCAAGGTTTTGCCATGACTTGCTATGACTTGCCATGAATAGCCAACAACTCTTTCGTCGCAGTCGCCGACGCTTCGCGGTCTGGTATGCCCTCGTCATGGGTGGGATTTTAAGCCTGTCCGGATTGGGGATGGTTCGCGCTCTGATCGGAGCGCACTGGGTCGCCCTGGAACGGGAAATTGAGTCCACGGCGGGGACTCTCCATGACAGCCTGGAACCAATGCTACCGGCTTCGGCGAATCCAACGGACGTGTTGCAGCGGATTTTTCCTGACCTCTGCATTGCGAATCAGCCCTGTGAAGCCGATCCCTCGTTAATTCAACGCCATACCCTCGGCCTTAGCGATCGCACCACCTACTACATCCGGTTCTTTGACAATCAGGGCGACCTGCTGGCCTATTCTCCCAATCAACCCAACCCGCTACCCTCCACCCTCAATCCAGCCGTTTGGCAAACTCTGGAAATCGAAGATCAATCGCGTTACCACCAATTCACCACCATTCTGCACAGCGCCAACCACCGCCACGCCCCCGGAGCAGCGACCCACGAACATCCTTCCTGGGGCTACCTACAGGTCGGGCGCACCCTCGCCGTTTTTGATGCCGAACTCCAGCGGTTGCGATGGGTTCTGATCGGCGGTTTGCCCCTGATGTTGGGATTGATCGCCGTTTCAAGCTGGTGGCTGTCCGGTCTGGCCATGCAGCCTATCTATCAGTCCTACCAACAGCAACAGCAGTTCACCGCCAATGCTGCCCATGAACTGCGATCGCCCCTTGCCTCTCTCCTGGCGACGGTGGAGGCCATTCTCCGCCTAACACCTGAACAAACGACGCAGGTTCCTACGCTGCTACATACGGTGGAGCGCCAGGGGCGTCGCCTGAGTCAGCTCGTTTCCGACCTACTTTTGCTCACCAGCCTGGAGCAAGACACCACCGCAACACCTCTACAGCCTTGCTGTTTGAACGACATCGCGGCGGACTTAACGGAAGAATTGGCAGAACTGGCCGCCGCGACCGACATCCACCTCAGCAGCCAGATACCCGATGCCGGAATTTACGTTTCGGGGCATGAATCCCAGCTTTATCGTCTGGTGTCGAACCTGATGGCCAACGCTATTCAATACACGCTGCCCGGTGGTTCGGTGGTCGTGAGTGTCGCGGCTGACGATCGCACCGCGACCATTGCCGTCAAAGATACGGGAATTGGCATTCTCCCCGAGGAGCAAGGTCGTGTCTTTGAGCGCTTCTATCGGGTGAATAGCGATCGCTCCCGCAAGACGGGGGGGACAGGCTTGGGGTTAGCCATTGCCCAGGCGATCGCCCAGCGACATCGTGGGCAAGTCACGGTTCAAAGTGAAATCGAGCATGGCAGTGTGTTTATCCTGCATTTGCCCTGGTCTGTGGTCCGAACGTCACGTGACATAGCAAAGAGCGATTCGATTCGGACACCCTAATCTCCTTTCGCTGCCCATGATCTGTCCTACCACGGCGAGCCGATCGTGGTGAACGCCGCCCAAAAGTACGGGTTACTAAAATCCTGGTTGGTCAAACCGCTCAAATTGTCTGGAATGGGAATCGGCGGCGTATCGCCTCCTGAAATCAAGAAGCCATCTTCCACACGCACCTCCCCTCGCAGCATCGAGATCTGAGCCGCGCGTAACGCTTCCGCCTTAATTGGCGCACTGGCCAAATATTCATACAGCTCCGTCATCAACAGATACGTCGCCACGTCGTCCACGTACCACAAACTGGCGATCGCCGTTTTGACCCCCGTTGCGACCGCAAACCCCGCAAACCCCAGCTCGGCGTCCTCATCTCCCAGCGCCGTTTGGCAGGCCGAAAGGACGAGCAAATCGAGTGCTGGCTCGTTCCAGCCCAGTGTCCGCACCTCGCTCAAGCTGATACGTTCGTCCCACAGTTGCAAAAACGAATTTGACAGCGTGCCCGAGACAAATTCGCCGTGGGTCGCCAGATGCACGATCGAGTACGATCGGCGCTGGCGCTGCTCGATGATATTGCTACGGGTGAAATCTTGATTGAGGAACATATCGCCACTCCAGCGATAATCCGTCAAGGTTTGAAGCTCCGCCGGGACGGCTGGCAGAGGCGAGAGATCGCGGAACTCACTGGCTCCCATCGCTTGCAATTCGCCACCGGTGACGGCTTGATAGTCTGGATTGACTAAGCCAAGGCTGGGGATCAGGCTGTAGCTGTATTGTTCGATCAGGTACTGTTCACCATCGTAGAGCGCAGCCAGCGGTAGGCTTCGCAAACCGCTATCCATCGCAAACATCAGCGTGTTAATGCCGCGATCTTGCAATTCGTCCTCGATCGGGCGCAGCATCCAGTCATACATCTGCGCCCCGAATTCACGATAGCGATTTAAACGGCGCAAGCGTGGATTGACGAGGTCGTTACGCAATGCGTTGACGGTTTCGAGTACAGCGTCGCGATCGACGCGCTGCATATGGCGAATCGGCGTCCCTTCTGCCGTCAAAATAGACACTTCGATCGCGTCGTCTAAAAGATTCACATACGCCGCTCCGGTGCGTATGCCCGTTTCCGCTTCAACCCGTCCCATCGCCGATCGCATATCGGCGGTACTCACCACGCCGGAACCACTGTCAAAGCCTTCCAGCGAGGCGAAGTGCTGGGCGTATTCGGCGGTCAATTCTGTATCTAGTCTGGAAATGTCGTCCAGGCTGATAGTGCTGGAAATGACATCAAGATTGACCGGCGAGGCGAGGCGATCGTCTTGGGTCGTGCCACGATCGTCGGTATTACGATCGTCCGTACGATCATTGGCCGTTTGAGTTCCCGTAATTTCGGGATTCTGACTTGAATCCAGGTCAACGCGATCGGTGTCTGGTGTGGGTGAGGGGGTTGGTACAGGAGTGGGTGTCGGCTCCGGTGTGGGAGTTGGTGAGGGTGAGGGAGTTGGTACAGGAGTGGGTGTCGGTTCAGGCGTCGGTTCGGGTTCGGGTGAGGGGGTTGGTACAGGAGTTGGTGTCGGTGTCGGTTCAGGCGTGGGGGTGGGTTCGGGTGTCGGCTCAGGCTCAGGCGTCGGTAGGGCGCTGTGCGGCATGTCAGGCTCGTGCAAGACGATGCGGGCATCGAGGGCGATGATCGTCTGTCCGCCG
>JAABST010000066.1 GCA_011390275.1 Geitlerinema sp. S16 | reverse complement strand
CTTTCTGTCAGCCGTCAATCCCCCTCCCTGAAAACCTTACAGACTTTCACCGTCACTTTTTGTCCCCGTACTGAGGAACTGACTATAAACGCAAAAGCGGACGAGATCGATAACAGATCTCGTCCGCTTTTGTAATGAGCGAAAATCGTAAGCCTAGCGTCCGCCTGGTCTGGGATTACAGAGCTAGACGTACCAAAGCACTAAGCTTCTTCTGTCGCAACTTCCGTCGTTACCGTGGTGGTAGTCGCTTGGGTGATCGGCTGTCGCAGCGTGAGATAGCGGAGAACATTCTCCGAAATCTTCATGTTGCGCTCCATCACGGCGATCGCCGTACCGGGCGCTTGGTAATTCATTTGGATGTAGACCCCGTCACGCTGCTTACGGATTTCATAAGCCATGCGACGCTTGCCACGGTGTTGGATATCGAGATCGGTTGCACCTTGTTCGGCCAGAAGTTCGCGATATTTTTCAACTTCAGCATCCGTGCGTTCTTCACCCAGGTCGGGGCGCAGGATGTACATGGTTTCGTACTCTAACGGTTTCGGCATTGGTTTCGGAAAAATTCCTTATGGACGTTTGGCACTCGTCGCGATGTGAGTTTGACGTCAAGATCACGATTGAGGCAAGGACAAAACAGTGTACCGCGTTCGTTTACCTTCTGACTAGAGACAAAAGTGAGATCGAATGGTTCGATGCGACGCTTGACGCAATCATCCAACTTTGACCAACATTTCTGGGTGAAACTGATCATCCTTGGGGGAAATCCAGCCGCCTCGCGCCTCAGCCTCGCCCAGCTCATAGGCCATCACCCCAAACCCAGGCGTGCCGCACCAGTTGGTAATCAGCCAATCCCCCAAGCGTAGCCCTAAGCCTTGGGCGTTGGGAAACTGAGTGCTGCCCAGCCGGTAAAAGTCGCCATCACGCCGCACGCTGAGATGGGACATGCGAGGTTTGCGGGTGATGACGTCCACACCGTCAACGTCGTAGAGACCATCGAGACCGTCGGTTAGATCGGGCTTGGCGGTTTCGCGGGCGATCGCGCCCCAGGAAGTCGGTAGCACCCAATAGCCTTCGAGCGTTCCGTCAGGCTGAATGTGAAACAACGACAGACGGTAATTAGGCTCATAGCCCCAGCCGCCGACGAGATATCGATCGACATAAAAGGCAAGCCCCATACGGCTACCGGTTTCAGCGAGCCATGACGCTTGGTAGAGCTGGCCGAAGGGATCAAGCTGGATGGTTCCGGCGGATAGGGTGTCCTCGGTGGGAGAATCGGCGCTGTCGTTTTCGATCGTCCATACGCCGCCAATGTCAGTCGAAAACGCCTGAAGGGGACTGATTATACTCGCCATCTTGATGCTGTCCTTAAACGGTGTGCGCGTCTGAATCGCGATCGGAGCGTGGAGCGTATCAGCATTAGCCAGACACACGCTCCGGTTTGGTTTTGACTGGTTTGGTTTTGATCGGTTGATTTCGGCTGGGTGGTTTTGGCTGGTGGGTCTGGCTTGCGAACTCAAGCTGGTTAACGAGCTTGTGAACCAAAGCCGCTTAACTCAAACCGATTAGCCAAAAATTTTGTCGAGAATCGCACGCGGCTCGATATCGGCAATCTTGCCCGTGGGGGATTTGATGCCGACAAAGCGATCGCTCTTGGGCATGAGCTTGGCGGGATCGGTGGGGCCGAACAGCGCGAAGGTGTAGGTTTTGAGCGCGATCGAGAGGTGCATCGGCGCACTGTCAGAGCAGATCGTCAGGTTGGCGTTGGCCATCGTTGCGGCGAGCTTACCGAGGTCGCTCGGGATGATCGTTTTGATGCCCGGTACGGCCTGCTTGAGGCTGGCGACAAATTCGGCATCGTCGGGGCCTTGGGCGACGACGATCGGCACATCCGGCTGGCGCTGCTGGATTTCGTTTAGCACCCGCGCCCATTTCTCGATCGGGTAAATCTTATCAAAGCCTTTCAGCACGGCCATTTTGCTCGAACCGCCGTGAACCAAGACATAGCCCGCATCGCCAATACCTAGCACTTGCTTCTGTTCCTCTGCCCAATCCAAATCTTCCTTGAGTAGTTCGATTTCCGGATCAGGACTCGGAACATTAATTCCCAAACCTTTTACCAGGTCGTGATACATATAAGCCGCGTACTGATCCATATTCAGCGGGACAGCATCGGTCAGAAACATCTTGCCCTTGGCGGCATAGCCGACCCGCTGGGGAATGCCCGTCAGCCACAGCAGAAAACCGACGCCCCAGCGACGACCGAGGGACATCACCGCGTCACATTCACGATCGCGGATGATTCCCAACAGGTTGCCCCAATCTGCCGGACCGTTGCGGTCTTTGAAGTCGAAGGGAACGACATTAAGGGTGCGATCGTGAAATAGCTTGGAGACGCGATAGGCAGAGCGAGCGCGAGGCTCGACGATAACCGTGAGCTGGGCGTCAGGATAGGCGGTGTTGAGGCTTTTTAAGGCTGGAAAAAAGAGGATTTGGTCACCGATCCCACCAGGCACGAGAGCCAAAATGTGCTTTTTCATAGTTCAATCGTCAATCTGCTGTGTGTCTGCCGTCTGCCGCAACAGCAAGGTTATGTAAAATGCGATGAAACGATGCGAGCGCGATCGGTCGCAATCCAGCCCTTATATTAAGTCGAGATCGATGGAATTGAAAGATTGAGTCTTTCTCGGTCGATCGCAGACGTGTTGCGGATAAAGTCGCGGATCAAACTTTGGAGCGCTTTCCGAACGTTGGGATATTTATCTTGCGCACGTAGCGAAAGCTTCCATGTCAGCAACCCGGACGACTGCGTTATATCGTTACACACAGACATGAATTGATCGTTAAGGTTGAAAGTCCATCCAGGTTCGCGGTGGTGGTGTCACAATAGCGATATTAGGTCGAGAGAAGATCTAGGATCGCGTCGTTTCGAGTCTGTTATCTACCTTGTTTTCACGATCAAAACGCTTGCAATCGATATTTCAGGCCGCTCTAAAGTCAGCACAACGTTTAGGGCAGCTCAACAATCTAGACGCTTCAGCGCCGTGGCGTTTGCTGATGGCACGATCGAGCCTGAAAACCCTGGCCGATCCATTGGATGCCGATCGCTTCGGTGCTAAGGCAGCCAACCTGTCGCGACTCCACGCCTGGGGCTATGCCGTACCGTCGGGCTGGACTTGTCAAGCGGGGGACGATCGCGACCAACTGTTACGCCTTGTACAGCCCAGTCAGGATCGTCCGGTGATCGTGCGATCGTCGGCGATCGGTGAAGATTCGCTCAAAGCCTCCGCCGCCGGTCAGTACGAGAGCATCGCCGATGTGATTGATCGCGCCACGCTCCATCAGGCGCTCGATCGCTGCATGGCCTCCTACTCCAGCGCCAGCGCGATCGCCTACCGCCGCGATTTGGGAGTCGATCAAGATGAAGATCAAGATCGAAATTTGAGCGACACCGTAAACACGGCGAACGCTCTAACCATGTCGCTGCTGGTTCAGCGGCAGGTCAGCGGAGTCGTCTCGGGGGTGGCCTTTAGCCGCGATCCCGTCGCGCCCAATGGCGATCAGGTGGCGATCGAAGTGGTGGCCGGTGGTGCGTCGGCGCTGGTGTCGGGACGGGTGACACCCGCGCGGTATAGCGTCACGGTTCCCGATACAATTCCCGATGCAATTCCACCGCTAGCGATCGCGATCGAAGAGGTGGACAATTATCGCTCTGAGACTCACAAGGCCGAATGGCTCGGCGATTTGGTGATTGATGAAACCCTGAATCACCCCGAACAGCCCACAGAAAATCACACCGATCGTTTTCCAGAGGTATCGCCCGATCGCCTGCGCGAAATCCTGCAAAGCATCGCCGCGATCGCCCGACAGCTCGAACGTCGAGACCACGGCACACCGCAGGATCTCGAATGGACGTACGACGGCCAAACCCTGTGGTTACTGCAAGCGCGACCGATTTCGACGCTGTATCCAATCTGGACGCGCCGCATCGCTGCCGAAGTTGCGCCCGGTGCGGTGCATCCCCTGGCCTGGTCGATTTCGCAGCCGCTGACCTGTGGCGTTTGGGGTGCGATTTTTACGACGGTGTTGGGCGATCGTGCCGACGGCCTGGATTTTAGCCAAACGGCGACACTCCACGGCTCGCACGCCTATTTCAATGCCTCACTGTTGGGCGACATTTTTCGGCGCATGGGATTACCACCGGAAAGCCTCGAATTTTTGGTGCGTGATCAATCCATGTCGCGTCCGTCATTTCGCACGCTGTTGATTAATCTGCCCGGTTTATTGCGCCTCGTCGGTCAGCAATTACGCCTGACGCAAACCTTCGATCGCGACGATCGCGCCCTCTTCACCCCCCTCCTCCACCAGCTCGCCACCGATCCGATTAACCTCCAAAATCCTCAACAATCCCCCCAAGCACTATTCGATCGGCTCGATCGCATCCTCGCCGCCCTCCAGCCCGCCACGCGCTACAACATCCTCGCCCCGATCGGCCTTGCCATCCGCCAAAAAATCGCCAAAATCGAGGATCTCGACGGTGGCATGATGCCCGAAGTTCAGGCGACGCGAGCATTTCAGGCGATCGCTAATGAGTTGCGACACTACCTCGATCAACGCGATCCGGGCTGGGCGACGCGCGAGCCGATCGCGGATTTGCGATCATCCTTGAGTGGTGGTGTCACAAGTGATGAACGTGAGCAGCGTCAGGGGTCTGACTTACTCAATAAATTTGATGCATGGCTCGATCGCTACGGCTATCTCAGCGATGTCGGGACAAATATCGCCATTTCCACCTGGCGCGAAACGCCCGATCGGTGGTTGCGCCTCTGGTGGCAAGCGGCCAAAGCCCTGACCACCGTTCCGAAACCGCCACTGGCGATGAAGCAGCCCCAGAACCAACAAACTAAAAATCAGGGTTCGCGATCGCTGCAAGAATTCGCCCGCCTCAAGGGTCGCGTGGCGGAGGTCTACGATCGTCTTCTGGCCGAATTACGCTGGTGTTTTGTCGCGCTAGAACACCAGGGGAAAATCGGTCAATATTTGCCATCATCGACGATTACCGAGTCTATCGACACCGAGACAAATTCCGAGCAGCCAGCCCCAAATTGTTCAGCCTTAGATCAATCAATATCAGATCAATCCGTCTCGAATCAATCGATCGACACAGCGGGCGATATCTTTTGGTTAACGATCGCCGAAATTCGCCAAATTTTCGCCGATAATCCCGTCAAACCGACCGAAACGTCACCCTCTCAATTTTCCCCACTAACCGATCTTCCACGCCTGATCCAGTATCGCCGCGCCCAGTTCGATCGCGATCGGCAGCGCACCACCCTCCCCCGCCTCGTTTACGGCGCATCCCTCCCCGATCTCCCTCCCCGCAAATCTCCCACCTCATCAACACCGGGCGAAATCCTTACCGGCATCGGCGCAAGTCGCGGTCAAGTCCGGGGGCGGATCGTCCTGGTGTCTCAGTTTGACCCGAGTTTGGACATCGATCGCGACACCATTTTGGTTGTGCCGTACACCGATGCGGGCTGGTCGCCGCTGCTGGTGCAGGCGGGCGGGCTGATTTCGGCGGTAGGCGGTCGTCTCTCCCACGGGGCGATCGTGGCACGCGAATACGGCATCCCGGCGGTGATGGATGTGGCGGAGGCATTCGAGCGGTTGCAGCCCGGTCAGTGGGTGCAGATCGACGGCGAACGCGGTACGATCGAGCTGATCGCATCGAGTTCCTAAACCTCAACTTTTCAGCAAAATCATGACGATCGACACCCTCAATCAGCGCCACGCGATCGCCGATGTGCTGACCTTTCACACCGGCATGGACGATCAGCCGATCGCCAAGATCCACAACGCCACCGCCACCGCTGAAATCAGCCTCTACGGCGGCCACGTCCTCCGCTACAAACCCCACAGCGAAACCGAAGACGTGATTTTCGTCAGCGACCTCGCCACCTGCGCCAACGGCAAAGCGATTCGCGGTGGTATCCCCATTTGCTGGCCATGGTTTGGCGCTGATCCCGACGGTCTCGGACGCCCGAATCATGGTTTTGTGCGTAATCGGCTGTGGCAAGCGATCGCCACCGAAGCGATCGACAGCGGCACGACAAAGCTCACCCTTGGCCTGAGCGACACCGACGACACCCTCGCGATTTGGCCGCACCGTTTCGACCTGGCGATCGCGATTACCATCGGCGACACCCTCACCGTCGAACTGATCACCCGCAACACCGGCAATACCCCCTTTCACCTCACCCAAGCCCTCCACACCTACTTCACCGTCGGCGACATCGAACGCGTCCGCGTCCGTGGCTTAGAGGGTAAGTATTACCTCGATAAGGTCGATGGCGACGCGCGGAAATTTCAGTCCGAGGCGATCGCGATCGCGGGCGAAGTTGATCGGATTTATCTCGACGTTCCCACCGTGCTGACGATCGACGATCCGGCGCTCGATCGCCGCATTCGCACCACCTCCAGCGGCAATTCCACCGCCGTTGTCTGGAATCCCTGGATCGACAAAGCCGCAGCGATGGGCGATTTGGGCGACGCCGACTACAAGACGATGATCTGTGTGGAGACCACCAATGCGGCTACGGATGTAATTGAGGTCGCACCGGACGAGACGTTTTGTTTAAGTGCTAACTATCAGGTTAATCGTTAATCTTTCCCCAGGCGGGGTGTTATGAATTTGTGGTCAAGGTGATGTAGCAGAAAACGATTTGCTTAAAACTTATCAAAAAAAGCTGAGAGCACTGAGCGGAGTCGAAGTGCGGTTTTCAACTTAGACCAGAGTGTCCTAATTTAATCGACTTCTGCTATATTACGAGATCAATCGACTCTAGCCAGTCGAGAAATTCGCGGGTGTAGTCGCGGGCGCTATCGCGAGTTAAGTGGGAGGTGTCAAAGGTTTTAAGGTTGGCTGGGTTTGAGTATTGAAAGCCCGGTTGATTGAGATAATTTGCCATAGCTCGAAGCCGATCGGGACAAAATTGATCGTGAGGAATATAGGTCAACAAAATGGTTGCATTGGGGTTGATTTGAACGAGCCGATCGCGCCAATAGTCGATATTTTGCCGTTCTTCAGCATCGAGCGATCGGCGACATTCCGGATCGTCCGCCATGACGATCGGCGCTGCATCTCTGGCTTGAGCGCGTGTTTCAAATATATCTGCTGCCCAAAAACCATGATCTTTACGTCGAACTAATAAATAGTTAGGTAAAAGATAATGATCAACTTCATGAGGAGCAATCCAAGAAATCAGATTATTCAAAATTGTTAAGGCCGAAAATTGAAGCGCTTGGGCAAGACGATGACGCTGAAAAGCGATCGCGCCACGTCCTGCGACCACATCCCGAGTACAGCGTGAAAACTTTTTCCGAAAAATATTTAGGTCAAGATTGATCACGAATACAGACGGTTTTACCTGATACCGTTCGAGTAATTCAACGCCAAAACCAATATTTTCATTACAGCCAAAACTTAGGTTATAAACCTTCAAATTACGACGCTGAAACTCCGTTAATAGTAGCGATTGATCATAGGCAAATTGCGCCCGACTGCTGCCGAGAAACACCACATCCGCTGATCGCACCGGTTCTGCCACACCATCACGATCATGCCAAAACTGATACGGCTCACGATAGCCAAACGCATCAAACCCAATCACCCCTTGACCGCGATCGAGCAACTCGCGCACCTGCTCCACATCCCGACGCGGCGCGATCGACACTCGCCAGCCCAGCCCGCCACCACTCGAATCCACACCGATACATAGCGACAAAACGCCGTAGACGATCGCGCCGGTCAGCGAGAACGTCCACCAGTAGCGGCGATAACGCGGGCGTGTCATAGCTGGTGGCGATCGAGCCAGTGTGTGAGGTCGTCGCGTAGCCGATCGGGTCGCTCCCAGGGGAACAGATGGGCGGCGTTGTCGTAGCAGATCCAGGCGCTATTAGGCAAGCGTTCGGCGGTGCGCTGGCTGGCGGCGGCGCAAATGTGGCGATCGTCGGCAGCGGCGATCACGAGGCTCGGACAGGCGATCGTGCCGAGGTCGGCTTCGCGATCGTAGCGCTGACGGATGGCGGTGTTCAGGGCGGTGTTCGCGGGTTGGCTGGTTTGGAGGTAGGCGGCGACACCGTAGAGGCCGATGTTGCGGTAGGCGGTGGCGGTGTGTTGCGAAATCAGGTAGCGGAAGAGCGATCGCTGACCGATCGCGGGTAAAAAGGGCGCGGCGGGAAACACTACGCTGGTCAGTCCGGCGATCGCGGTTAAGCCCAGCTCGATCGGCGACACGGCGGGGTGATTGCTGTAAGGACGGGCGGCGGTGGCGATTAGGGCGAGTCCGTTGATGCGATCGGGATACCGTAAGGCCAGCTCGATCGCCAAAATGCCGCCCAGCGACCAGCCGACGACCGTACAGGTTTCGATTTCGAGCCGATCGAGCAGCGAGATTAAATCATCAATATGTGCCGCCATCGCGAACGGTTCGCGCGTCACGCTTTGGCCGTAGCCGCGTAGATCCGGCGCGATCGTCCGGTAGCGATCGCGCAGGGGAGCCAATACGGGATCAAAACATGCGCCGGTTCCGGGGTGGCCGTGGAGGCAGAGCAGGGGATTACCGGTTCCGGCGATCGTGGTGTGGATCGTTTGGCCGTCGGGGGTGACGTGTTTAAGAGTGAGTTCGCTCAAAATTCAAAATACTGAGGTCGCGTTGACATCCCCGAAAGGTTGCCTTCAGGTTGCTTCAAAATCCTATTACGACCGTTAGCGCGTTTGGAAATTATTTTGCACCATCGTCTTCGGAACACGGGCAGCGGCTCGATCGAGTTCGGCCACCTCGCCCGCGTCCAGTGACCAGCCTAACGCGCCGATATTTTGCTCCGCCTGCGCCACGGTTTTCGCACCAGGAATCGGGATCGCACCTTTGGCGATACACCAATTTAACGCAACTTGAGCCATGGTCTTTTGGCGCGATCGAGCGATCGCCTCAACACAAGCGAGCAGCGATTTCGCACCGGGTAGAATCTGCCGACAGAGGAAGCCACGCAAACCGCCGGGATAGTTGCCGTCGTTATATTTGCCGGTTAGCAATCCCAAAGCCAGCGGACTATAGGCAATCAGCTTGATGTCCAATTCGTCGCACACCTCTTTGACGCCTAGCTCGGTGACGGGATCGGTCGAGAGTAGCGAATATTGCACCTGAAGCGAGGCGATCGCGATGCCGCGATCGGCAAAACGGCGATGCACCTGTCGCAGTCGTTTCGCGCCAAAATTCGACAGGCCAACCCCCCGCGCCTGTCCCGCTTCGACAAGATCCATCAGCCCATCGAGTAACACGCCCTCTTGCCAGGGGAAATAATTCGCGGTGGACCAGTGGAGCTGCACGAGGTCGATCGCGCCGAGGCGTTGGGCGGAGGCTTCCCCGGCGGTGATCATCGAGCGGCGGGTCAGTCGCCAGGGAAAAGGGGCGAGTTTGGTGGCGAGACAGAGGCGCGATCGGTCAGTGGTGGAGTGTGTGGCAGACGACTGATCGGCGAAATAATCGCGGGCAAATTGACCGAGGAGCGATTCGCTGCGACCGCTGAGTTTGCCCGTGCCGTAGGAGTCGCCGGTGTCGAATAGGGTCACACCGGCATCCATGCAGCGATCGAACACGCGCTGGAGTTCGGCGTCCATGCCTTCGTCATAATTCCACAGCAGGCGATTGCCCCAAGCCCAGGTTCCGCAGCCCATTGTGGGGAAAATCAGCGGCGGGCGATCGGTGGTGGCGATGGTCGAACTTGACATGATGAAGACGGAGAGGAAGCGCTGGGCAAGGGGAGCAAGACCGGTGCGCCCGTCAGCTTAGCTCAATTTGGCGGCGGAAGTTTGGCGGGCGTGTCGTTCAGAGCAGAAGAAACGATCGCGCTCGATCGTCGCGGGTGCAGCCGCTAGCTGGTGATCTCGATCGCCTGTGGTGACCCGTAAACGTCACCTCGTTCCCCTCATAAACTCACGCTTTGAGGCACACGAGCGTCACGGTAACTTCAGGCGGAACAAACGATACTCAGTAGTAACCCGCAGGACGAATACGTAAATTTTCTCGGGGCGCTCTATCCTTTCCGTGGACATCATGCACTCTCTTCTGACGCTAACAACCGGCCTTTTCGTCTCCGCTTGCACCTGTATCGACATTGCGCCCGCCCAAGCTACGGTTAGCGTCTCCAGCGATTTTGTGGTGGAAGCGATGGCAATATCGCATCACTCAACCCCGAAACCGACGGCGATCGTCGCTTTGATGCTGTTCGGGTCGGTGGTACTGCTCAGCCAGCACGATAACGATGAAGAAAGTTGTTAAGCGATCGCGGCAGCATCAAGGCGACGATCGCTAAAGAGAAAACAAGTGAGTCGAGAGCGAAAAGTAGATGAAATTCGATGAGATTTGCAGTGAGATTCAGGGTAATTGTGCGTCAGCGGCCTTGAACCGGATTACGCCACACGCTTGAGTTGGACGCCGCGCTCTGGGGTGAGGTTAACCCCACGGCGGACAGGACGTTCCGGTTGAGCATCGGCATATTCGACGGAAAATTCGCGCAGGATGGTAGCGATCACGAGGCGCAGCTCAAAAACGGCGAGTGCTTCACCGAGACAGCGTCGCACACCGCCACCAAAGGGGATGAATTCGTAGGGACTGTACTGCCGATCGAGGAAGCGATCGGGGTTAAATCGCAGCGGTTCAGGATAAACGTCCGGGTTGCGATGGGCGATGTAAATGCAGGCGTAAACGTTCGCGTTGGCGGGAACCGGGTAACCGAGGATTTCGGTGGCTTCCGTGGTGCGACGCGGCACGCTCATCATCGCGCTGGGATAGAGGCGCAGCGCTTCATTACAAACGGCGGTGAGATAGGGCAAGCGAGCCAGCTCCGCTGGGTCGGTCTGAGCGTCGGTGTCGCGAAGTTCGGCCACGAGGCGATCGCGCACGTCCGCATTCTGGGAAATCCAGTACATCGCCCAGGCCACGGAATTCGCGGTGGTCTCATGACCGGCAATCAGCAGGGTGATCAGCTCATCGTGTAGCTCGTCCTCTTCCATCGCATTGCCGTCCTCGTCCCGTGCCGCCAGCATCAGGTTGAGAATATCGGTTCGATCGGGATCGGGATCGGCGCGACGGGCGCGAATTTCGTCGAGGAGTAGCGTTTTGAGCCGATCGCGGGTTTGATTAAACCGCGTCCAGGGACGAATTAGGCCAAAGTCCCGTTGTAGTGCAGGCAAAAACAGGGCAGCCAGGAAAAACTTGGATTGAAAACTGGCGGTAAGTTCGACAATGGTGGCGGCGATTTGGCGGCTCCGATCGCTGTCATCCAGTCCAAACACCGTCTGTAAAATCACATCAAGCGCGATCGCTTGGGCAATCTCGCGCATCACGAATACCTGACCGATCGGCTGCTGTGCGAGCTGTTGCCGCGTGAGCTGACAAATCGTGTCGCCATAGGCTCGCATCCGATCACCATGCAACGGCGGCATCAATAGCTTGCGCTCGCGGCGGTGGCGATCGCCTTCCAGGGAAAAGATGGATCGATCGCCAACGACCGGCTGCAACAGACGGTTAAGCGGTGCGGCGAACTGTTTGGCGTCGTTATTAAACAGTTGCTTGAGTCCATCGGGATGGCTGACGAGCAACACTGTGGGTGCGGTTCCAATCACCGGGGCGTAGGCGATATCGGGTGCAACCTGAGCGAGGGTTTCAAGATACTGAGCGGGCGACAAAACATAGCTCAGCTTTTGCCAGAAACGCGGGGATTTGAGGCGGGGATAAATCGACGGCGAAACAGGCTCAGATGTGGTCGTCATGACGTCTCAAGAGGGGGAAGGCGATCGCGAGGGCATTGTAGCAAGGGAGTCTAGCGAATTCCTGGCTCCTATGAGCAGTATGAGCAGACTGTTGTGCGATCGAGTAAAGCCGTCTCTTCCAGCATCTCTTGAGCCGATCAATCCTGGCATTTGTGGGCATTCGGTGGAAAGTGTTCGAGATTTTCGGGTCTAAATAACGGGTTTAATCCGGGAATCGCGTCACAATACGAACGGGGTTAATCAACTTGTTAATCGATTCAGAATAAGGAGTGCAGTGCCGTGTGGCAGCGTTTTCAACAGCAGTGTGTCGATCTTGTGCGTCGTAATCCGTTGCGTAATCCCGTGCGAAATTTGCACCGATCGCACGTAATCGCCCTCGCCATCGCGAGCGTCTGCGCCCTAACCCTCGGTGCTGCCGTCTCCCTGGTCGAAACCGGACGCGATCAACCGACGGATAAAGCCTTAAGCGAATCGGCGATCCCCGAAACCTTGGGCGATGCGCCAGACATGCGCATCGAAACCCTCACTGCGATCGCCAATGGCGCACCATCTGCCGATCAATCCCGCGCTCGCTACCTGCTGGCGCTGAATGCGATTGAAACCAGTCAGCCCAACGTGGCGATCGACTACCTCGGCGATCTCGATCGTGACTATCCCCTGCTCGCCGATTGGGTACTCTGGCAACGCGCCCGCGCCCAGCGAGCCTTAAACGAACCCGAGGCCGAACGCCAAACCCTAGAGCAACTGCTAGACGAGTATGGCGATCGTCCCGTCGCCGCTGAAGCGCTTTACGAACTGGGCAACGGCGACACCACGAACTCCGACGCCTGGAACACCCTGCTCGAACGTTTCCCGACCCATCCTCGTGCTGCCGATGCCGCGATGGCACAGCTCACCGCGATCGGCTTCGAGAAACCCGCCGCCCTGCCCGCCCTGCGCGTCCTGATCCGCCACCATTACCGATCCGATATTGTCCAGTGGCTCGATCGCGCCGTCACCTCCCACAAAGCCCAGCTCACCCCCGACGACTGGCAACACATCGCCTTTGGCTACTGGGAAGAACTGGAATATCGCAAGGCCGGACTCGCCTACGCCCAGGCTCCGAGCAACGCTCAAAACCGTTATCGTCAGGCGCGGTCGCTCCAAATCGGCGGCGAGCAAAACGGTGCGATCGCCGCCTACCGCAACGCGATCGCGACCTATCCCAAAGCGCCCGAAACCGCGATGAGTTTGCTCTATCTATCGCGTCTGGTTCCCGAAAAAGACGCGATGGCGCTGCTCGACCAGGCGATCGCCAATTTTCCCGACCAAGCCGCCGAAGCCCTCTACGATCGCGCCTTACTCCTGGAAAAACTCAACAGCAAAACCTCCGCACAGCAAGCAAAACAGTCGATCCTGACCCAATACGGCCAGTCGGAAACCGCCGCAACCCTGCGCTGGAACAATGCCAAACAGGCCGCAAAAACCGGCGACGCACAAAAGGCGATCGCCTGGGCACAGGAAATTATCGATGAGCAACCCGATAGTCAGCTCGCTCCCGAAGCCCTGTTTTGGATCGGTAAATGGCAGAAAAAAATCGGCGACCCGGAGGCCGCGAAGACGACATTCACCGAGGTACTGCGGCGTTATCAGTGGTCGTATTACGCATGGCGATCGGCGGCGCTGCTGGGCTGGGATGTGGGCGATTTTACGACAGTGCGCGATCGCATCTCGCAGATCGATCCCCCAATGGGACGGCTCGCGCTGCCCGCCGGTTCCGACGCCTTGCGCGAGCTATACGCCCTTGGCCTCGATCGTGATGCCTGGTCACAGTGGCAAGTGGAATTCGAGACGGTACAGACGCCGAGTTTCGAGGATCAGTACACCGACGGCATTTTGCGGACGGCGGTGGGGGATTATCTCGACGGTCTCTTTATGTTGAGTAGTCTCGATCAGTTTGATGAACCAGGCGATCAAACCAAATTCCGCGACGTTCACGACAGCGATAGCTACTGGCTGGCGTTATTCCCCTTTCCCTATCGCGGCGTCGTCACCCTGGCCGCCCAGCGTCGCCAGCTCGATCCGCTATTCGTAATCGGGCTGATCCGGCAGGAGTCGCGGTTTGTCAGCGATATTCGATCGGTAGCGGATGCGGTGGGGTTAATGCAGGTGTTACCGAGTACGGCGGAGTGGATCGCGGCGGAAAAGGGTGAAGCTGCGCCGATCGATCTGGTCGATCCGAGCGATAATGTCCGGCTTGGGACGCTGTATTTACAGTACGTTCACGAGCAATGGGATAACAATTCGATGCTGGCGGTAGCAAGCTATAACGCGGGGCCGGGAAATGTAGAAGGCTGGCTCGACGAGTTTGGCTTGGGCGATCCCGATGAGTTTGTCGAGAAGATTCCGTTTGATGAAACGCGGGGCTATGTCTCGTCGGTGCTGGGCAATTATTGGAACTACATGCGGCTGTACGATCCACGTGTGCGATCGATGTTAGAGGCGTTGTAGTCAAACTCTTCTCTTCAGAAGAATTATCACTAAAATTACGACATCAACAGAACAAAGTGAGAGACCTCAACGTGACAAAATTGTAAACTCAAATGAATTCTTTTGATCGAGATCAGCATGTTTACGAATCGCCCACTTTCGCTGAAATAATTAACGATACAATTCACTTTTTTGATCGCACCCCTATTCAGCCGATCAGATTGAACTCACGATTTACTGGCACAGGTATCTACGCCCTTTACTGCGTCGCAGAAACTGGACTCTATGCTGATTTTTACCCTATAAATTGTCGTGAATTTCGTATTCCTATTTATGTAGGCAAAGCTGTTCCACGAGGGTGGCGACAAGCCCGAAGTATGAAAACAGCTCCCAGCTATGAACTGCACAGCCGTCTCCGAGATCATGATCGCAGTCTCCAGCAAGGGAATGAGCTTGACCCGAATGATTTTTACTGTCGGTTTGTGATTCTTGACGGGAGAGAAAGCGATCTAATCGGAACTGTCGAAGCGGCACTCATCCGTCAATATCAGCCACTTTGGAATACCATAATTGATGGTTTCGGCAATCATGATCCGGGTAGGGGACGCTACCAACAAGCTAAATCGGACTGGGATGTGTGTCACCCCGGACGTTCATGGGCCGATCGCTGCCAAGGTATACCCACGGATCGAACAGAACTGATTGCTCGCATCGACCTCTTTTTTAGCCAGCTCAACTTAAATAGCTCAATTTACACTGATGACTGAACTATCCTGCCTAGAACTATTTGCTGGAGCTGGAGGACTGGCAAAAGGTTTGGAGCTCGCAGGTATAAAACATATTGCTTTGGTTGAACAGAATAAATTTGCCTGCCAAACCTTAAGACAGAACTATGATGATCAGCTTGTTTACGAGCAAGACATCCAAGACTTTAATTTTCAGCACATTGGCCACGTCGATATTATTTCCGGTGGGCCACCATGCCAGCCCTTTTCATTGGGTGGTAAACATGGCGGCAATACGGATAAACGAGATATGTTTCCTCAAGCCTGTCGCGCCATACGCCTCTGCACGCCTCAAGCTTTTATCTTTGAGAATGTAAAAGGATTACTGAGGAAATCGTTTGCAAATTATTTTGAATATATTCTGTTGCGTTTAACGTATCCCAATATCGAGTTAAATGGCTCTGAAGGTTGGGAACAAAGCTTTAAAAAACTGAGTGATATTAATGCCAGACAAAACTATAGTGGGGTTAAGTATGACGTAAAATTTTGTTTGCTCAATGCCGCTGATTTTGGTGTTCCTCAACGACGTGAGCGTGTCTTTATCGTGGGTTTTAGGAGCGACTTGAATGTTCAATGGTCATGCCCAAATTCATCCTATTCACTCGATGGATTATTACAGTCTCAGTTTATAACTCATGATTATTGGGGACGGCATGAAATTACCAATCCAAAACTTGGCTATCTCGACGGTCGGACTCAAGCCAAAGCCCAACACTTGAGAGAAAACCCACCGCTGCTGTTGTCGAAATTGCAACCCTGGAAAACAGTGCGAGACGCGATCGCCGATCTGCCAGCACCAGATATGGATGGTTGCTATGCTCCGGAACACATCTATCGTGACGGCGCAAGATCATATCCTGGACACACAGGAAGCTATATCGATTTGCCTGCCAAAGCGCTTAAAGCAGGAGATCACGGCGTTCCCGGTGGTGAAAATATGATTCGTTATTCCGATGATCGATTGCGCTATTTCACGGTTTTAGAAGCCAAGCGTATCCAGACATTTCCCGATGATTATCGAATTATGGGGTCATGGACTGAGGCCATGCGGCAGCTTGGTAATGCTGTGCCGGTTCTCCTCGGTCAAACTCTCGCTCATTCGATCGTCAAGGTCTTAACATGCAAACGGCTTGCGGTTGCATAAGGTTGCTCACAGGGATAGCAGCGAGCCACATAGGGATTATGTTGGGTTTCGCGATCGCGAAACCCAAACGACCGATTTCTTAGGGTTTTTGGCCAATTCTAATTTTTTGTCTCGGTACTGAGATTAGATCGTTAGCGGTTTCCAAACGTTGTTTGGAAAGCTGGACGCGCCTGGAGGTTTTGGGTGTAACGCTTGACTGTGGGGTGCTGTTCCAGCGAGAGACTAAACATTAATGGGCCGTAATAGAGCATTGCGCCGAGCGCCACATCTGCCGCTGAGAATTCCGATCCCATCAGAAAATCGCGATCGCTCAGAATCGTTTCGAGCGAATCGAGCAACCGGGGAACCGCCGTTTCGCGCACGGATTCCATCGCCAAGGCCGATCCAAAGGTCGAGTTGGCAAAATCAATCCACTGATCGATCAGCGCACGGGTCTCGATATCCGTCACGCCGCCATATTTAGCCGCAAGATAGCCCAGGATTGCGCCGGACTCCCAGAGCGTAAAGTCGCCATCGACGATCGCGGGGACTTTACCGATGGGATTAATGTCGGTATACGGGGGATTACGATGCTCGCCTGCCTGCATATCGAGCAGGACAAATTCGTAATCGATGCCGAGTTCTTCGAGATACCACTTGACCACTGAGGCGCGACTGCGAGCGCCGCCGTAGAGTTTGATCATGGCTGTAGAGATGTATGAAGGGTGTGATTGCAGACCAGGGCGAAATTCAGGGCGTTTCGCCGAAACGATCGCGCCTCTCAGATCGATCTTATTTTAGTGTTTCACAATTGACCGCTTTAGACGGACTTCACATCAACCAATTACCGAACGGCGCAATCGATCGCGCACAGCAGGATCGAGAAATTGCGCTCGCAGCGATCGCCACTCGGAAAGCAAGGTTTGTCGCTGTCGAGCCAGGATGCGATCAAAGGTGGGTAGGGCGATCGTGTCCGATTGATCGCTTAAGTAATCGTGCGCAAACTCGACCAGCACGCAGTTATCCTGAAAGTCACCCAGGACGATTTGAATCTGTCGCACCATGTCGAGGCTGGTGTGATAGACCGACATGGCCGGATAGTGTTCGGCAAAGGTTTCGAGCAGGTAGCGCACGCGCTTGGCTTGTTTTCGCAGGCTGTGGAGCTGTTTGCCATGCGCGTCAAAAAAGGCATCGACCACGGCTCGCTGATCGTCTTGGATCATCGCGGGATCGGGATCATAATCCCAAGCGGGATGGAGCAGCAGCGTCGCGATCGGCGGCAGTAGCAAATCCGGTACCACAAGATCAACCGGTCGATCGGCTAAGGCTTGATAGCGTGGTTGTGCCACCCACGTATTCAGGCAACGGACGACTTTGCGATAGGGTTTGGCTTGAAAGAGGTGGCGAACCTTTCGCAATGCGGGTTTACGCTGGCGCTGAAGTTTGGCGATCGCCGCGTCGAACCGTTGACATTCAGCACTGTTTGCGTCAGTCGCATCTACAAGCTGCGGTCGGTAGTGATCGCACAAACAGGCTGACAGCACATCGAGATCGCGCAACGTTCCAAGGGTACGCCCCAGCTTCGCGATCGCTCGATCATCAAGTCCCGACGGCCATACCACCACCTGATTAAAGGCCAATCGATCCGATCGCAAACGACGCATTCCAACTCTCATCTTGTGGAGATCCTCCGGGTCGCGATCGCTACACACGTGCGCTTCATGCTTGAACGTGGCGAGGACATGTTTTCGGATAGTCTTGTGCGCCCAGGTTGCGAGGGTGCGATCGGGGTTTGCGAGCGATCGGTTTAGGATTGTGTCGGGTGTGATGCTTGGTGTACTTGATATAGCGCGGGGGGGCATGGGGCGAAACCTCCGGTATGGATGAGGATCTCAGCTTCTTTTAGCATGGCACGGTCGCCCTGCACGATCATCCAAATCACACTCTTATTAACGTTTTTGACTTTGAACCCTGCTTTTATCCCTCTCTGTTTCATTGTCAGGACTTACGCAAAATGGGTTAGAATCGCGACTTCTCATACGAAATTCGCTTGTGTATAAGCCTGGATCATCGCTCTGGGTGGACACCGCACTTCGACTCCGCTCAGTGCTCATAGGCATTTTTGATTTTGCCCCTACAGAACCAGATTTCGTATAAGTTCTGATTGTTCTGACGCAACGTCTCGGAAGGATAGAATATTCGTTTTGCTTGGCTTCATTGTCTTCGATTGTCTTCAGCCGATGCCATCTCGACCGGAGCCGTAGCGCAGCGCATCAAGCCAGCGACGTAGGGCAAAGGCTCGATCGGGAGGCAATCCCGTCATGCCATCCAACCGCTGCGCCACTCCAGCCCGATCGTCCCACGCCGACAAAACGCCATAGGCCGCCAAACTCAGAAAATGCCGCGTCCAGTCCAGCAGCGGCGCAACGCCCACTTGTGGTACAACGCGCATCACCGTCAGCGGTGCGGCTAGGGTTGCCCGCGCCATCGCCTCCAGTAAGCCGCCAAACTGCACCATGTCTTGCAAAAATGGCTGCATCACCCGATCGCCACCCGCCGCCATCGCCCCAAACACCGAACCCAGCAGCCGGTTAACGGCATCCGAATCGGTGACAGGACGATCGAGCGGAACCGTCATGGTTTGCTGAAACAGCCAGGTGACGGCGATGTTGGGCTGGTAGGGCTGGATGAGTTGGAGGGAGGCGCGATCGAGGGTGTCGCCGCGCAGGGCTTCGCTGACCGCGCGATCGAGCCGCGAGAGATGACGCACCATCGCCCCAAATCCACCAAAACTCAGCGGCGACTGTCCACCGCTGCTGTCGCCGATCGCGAGGATACGATTCCAGGGCAAGCGTAGGGGGCTGTCGCGATAGGCGGGGAAAACGCCGAAGAGAAAGCGTTTAACGTCGAGATCGTCGAGGTTTATGTTTTGATAATCCGGCAGCAAACGAAAATATTCTGCGGCGAAAAATTCGAGGCTGAAGCGATCGGGCCGAGGGTCGAGGTAGGTGAATAGATAGGTCGTGCGGCCATCGCGGGCGGGAAATGCTTCCCAAAAATATTGGCAATGATTGACGATCGGCTGGTTCGACAGCATCAAATCGCCGGTTTGGTTTTGCTCCGGCGTAAAGCCCGTCGCGCAACTGCCGACGACCATGCAAATGCTATCCGGGGTCGCGCCTTGGCGAGCTTGCGCCGCGATCGGCGAACCATGTCCCATCGCATCGATCAGCAAGCGTGTTTCGATCGTCGCTTCGTCACCGTCGGCGCTGAGTTTGACCGAAACCCCGTCGGGATGGACGATCGCGCCACTAAAGGCGACATTTTCGCACAGCTCGCCCCCGGCCTTGAGAAACCGTTTTTTCAGGGTATCGAGCAGATACACCGGGTCAACGCCAACGTTGAGCACATCCCGCACCCACCGATCGGGGCTACCGTGAAAGCCAACCCGCGCCGGATTGTATTCACTAACGATCGCCGTTTCGAGCTGCTTCTCGGTCAGCAGTTCTAGATCGACCAGTTCGCGCAATTCCTGGCGCGAAATATTCCATTCCTGATCGCGTCCGCGCAGGTTGCCGCGTTCCAACACCAAGACTTTTAAACCGCGTTGAGCCAAAGCCGCCGCGAGCAAAATCCCGAGCGTACCGCCGCAAACCGTCACATCGTAGCGTCCGGGCTGCGATCGATCCGTGGCGTTCTTCGCCTTTTTCGCTTTCCTCGCGCTCTTCGAGCCTTGATCACCCTTGAGATCCGCCAAGGTTTGATCCGTAGTTGCGATTACCTGAGGGATCGTGAGCCGTCCATGACGCAGATCGTCCCAGTAGCGATCGGCGCGACGCAAATTGGCGATCGTCTCGGCGGGAAGATAGCGATCGAGACCAGGAGAAGAGTCAGCAGCCGTCATCGTGATGCTTAGTGATACTTAGTGATGCTTAAAACTAAAGGCTAATGCGCGCAAAATCAGCCCGTGGATCGACGCTACGGCAGGCGCTCAATTGTTCGTAAAGCTGACGTTCAGCCTGACTAATCGATGTCGGAATCACGATCATGATTTTCACTAACTGATCGCCCCGCTGCTTCGTTTTCGGCGAGGGCCAACCCTTACCGCGCAAACGCAACGACTGCCCCGATCGAATTCCCGCCGGGACGTTGACTTTAACTTGGCCGTCCGGTGTCGGCACTTCGATTTGAGTTCCTAACACCGCTTCATCCGGCGAAATTGGCACTTCGCAGAGGAACTTATCGCCCTCAAATTGAAAAAATGAATGCGCCTGTAGATCGACATTTAAATACAAATCACCGCGCCGACCGTAGCCGTCACGATTGCCCTTGCCCTTGACACGCACGCGGCTGCCCGACTTCGCACCCGGCGGAATCCGCACCGAGACAATCTCGCTGCCAATATTGAGCCGCTTTTGTACGCCGTGAAAGGCTTCGGCAAAACTGAGCGTCAGGGTTGCATCTCGATCGAGCGATCGCCCACTAGCCGCACCCGCTGCTCCGTTTCCGGCGCTACCCGCGCCGCTGCGACCATAACCGGCAAAATCTTCAAACCCGCCAAATCCCGAGGCTTGCGATCCCGGCGCTGAACGAGAGGATGACCAATCGTTATTCGTGCTGCGCGATCGTGTGCCGCCGCCCATATTGCCAAGCAGCGTTTCGATGAACTCGTCAAAATCGGAATACTGGCTGAAATCAAACCCACCGGCTGCCCCGCCCGGAGATCCTGGCGATCCCGGCGATCCTGCCGCCCCTGCTCGACCTGCCTGCTGCCAATATTGACCGTAGCGATCGTATTGCTGACGTTTATCAGCATCCGACAGCACTTCGTAGGCTTCGCTGACTTCCTTAAACTTGGCCTCAGCCGCGCGATCGCCGGGGTTCATATCCGGGTGATACTTCCGCGCCAGACGACGGTAAGCCTTTTTCACTTCCGCCGAATCCGCCGTTTTGGACACCCCAAGAACGGCGTAATAGTCCTTAAAGTCAGTTGCAGCCATAGAAAATTGCGCGTCGCTTACCGTGGATGTTCAGTTTAATCTAATGCATCCAACCCTTGGTTCGGTTGTTGCATCCTCAAAACAGGGCAATGTCCGAACGTTCAGCACCTCATGTCGCCTAGATTTCGGCAAATTACGAGCGATCAAGATTCAATCAGCCGGTGTGATCGGCAAGCTGCGAGAGCTGCTTAAAGCTAACCAGCTCCATAATGTTTTTGTCCGAATCGATCGCCAGCCAGCCTTTACTCGTTAGTTTATCGATTAACTTGGACGCCTCTTCAACCTTAATGTCGGCGACATCGGCCAAATCCTTCGTGGGTATATTGACGATGTGTACGCCACGCCCGTTTTTCTTGCCGTAACTGTCCGCAAGCCCCACCAAGGTACTGGCTAACTTCACCGCTGCGGGGCGGTTGCGCATTTGAAAGCGGAGATTGGTTTGACGCAGACGACGCACCATCAATTGCAACATGCGGTGATGGAGTTGTGCGTCTTTGAACATGGTTTGAATAAACCGCTGGGCGGAAACACTCAGTAAGGTCACATCCGAGAGCGCGAGGACATCCGTCGATCGGGGAGACTCATCCAAAATCGCCATCTCGCCGAAAAAGTCACCCGGCCCGAGAACCGCTAACGTAATCGGATCATCACCGATGAGGCGCCGCACCTTAACCCAGCCTGAAACCAGAAAATAAACCGCATTACCCCAGGAGTCTTCCATCAATACCGCGCGGCCTGGGGGATACTCATGCTCCTCCGCCACCGAGAGGAGCCACTCTAACGTTTCGGGATTGCTGGCATTGAAGAGCGGAAAAATCTCACCGAACGCTTCGCTTTGCATGGAAATGGTATGGGGTTGGAGTCAGACGACTGTTTGCTTAACGCTACTATATTGCCTCATTCCCTATCTTCACCTTTATGGAAGCGCGTCTGCAAAAAGTCTTAGCTAAATCTGGTGTGGCTTCACGGCGGCGTGCCGAGCAGCTTATTCGCGAGGGGCGAGTCTGGGTCAATGGTCAGCCTGCCACGATCGGTCTCAAAGTTGATCCCGATCGTGATGTGATCACCGTTGATGATCAAACGCTCACAACCTTGATACCGTCGGCGCTATACATCTTGCTCAATAAACCCCTCGGCGTCGTTTCCACCTGTCATGATCCCCAACGCCGATCCACCGTACTCGATTGCCTACCCGACGATCTGACCCACGATACCGGACTTCATCCGATCGGGCGCCTCGATGTCAACTCCACCGGAGCCTTGATTCTGACCAATGACGGCGATCTGACCTATTGGCTTTCGCATCCACGCCACCACGTCCCCAAAACCTATCGGGTTTGGGTCAACGGTATACCCTCTGCCACCACGCTCAAGCAATGGCGATCGGGAGTCCCGCTCGATGACGACGATCGCCCCACCCTCCCCGCCCAGGTG
>JAABST010000065.1 GCA_011390275.1 Geitlerinema sp. S16 | reverse complement strand
GCTACGCTGTGCTTATCTTAATCGCCTGCTCGCCTAAGCCTGAGTATTTCTGCTTATTGCATTAATGAGATGCTCCCCATTCAAGGTTTGTTCCGCATTGATCGGCTTGACTAAGCCATGAAACATCTCGCTCTGAGCTGCGTTGTAATCTTTCACATCCTGATATACCCGACGGCGAATCAACTCCCGAACTGTAATCCGCTCGGTGAGAAATTCCAGGGCGAACACTGGACGAGTTTCGCCCAAAGTCGTTGCATCGTGAATCGTCAGGCTGTGACTCATAGGGACGATCGCGGCGATATAATCCGCTCAGAAACAAGACACTTATATTTTAGCAAATCCTTTTCAAACGATCCAGATTGACGCAGATCTCCGAAGTCTAGAGTTCACTTCTCTGCTTAGAAGCTGTTTCTAAATTATCAAGACTGACATATTAATCGGCTATATTAACCGGCTAGTATCACGTAATACCATGGGTGCATTACCATGACGCCCCTACGAATTTCGATGTTTTGCGTCAGTCCTATGGATTTTTGTTGATTTTTGTGGGTTCTCAGAATTAATCATTATTCATGGTTTTATCTTGATGCAGAGACCCGATCGCCTCTGGCATGAAGGGCTGGGACTGCTCAAACAAAGCCAGCATCTCGTCACACCAATCCACCCAACCCTGTTCAAAACGAATCCCGCGCCGTAGCGTCAGGTAACGCCCCACATCCGAGGGTTGCGGCGCGGAGAGTGCGAGAAATTTCGCTTCTGTTTCTAGACATTCTTTGAGCTGCCGATCGTGGACATGGCGGCGGCGGCGCAGCTCGTTTAAGACGCTAGCTTTGGGTAAGTAGGGCGAGGCCAATACCTTGACCAATAAGTCCTCGCGTATCGGGCTTGGCTCGCTGGGTTCGCCACACCAATTGTTTAGCTCCGCAATGCCCGCTGAGGTCAGCGCATAGATTTTCTTATCGGGTTTGCCCGCCTGCGGCACAATCTCATAGCTCACCCAGCCGCGTTCTTGCATCTTGCCCAGCTCGCGGTAAATCTGCTGCTGGGTCGCTTTCCAAAAGAAACTAACACAGTCTTCAAACTGCTTACTTACGTCGTAACCACTGCATGGAGCGTGGGACAACACCGCCAAAATCGTATGCGCGAGAGCCATAGATAGAAGAAATTATCCTTCGGAATTAACGTACAAATTTAGTCAAAGTTATTGACATACTCCTCTCGTTGAGTATATGTTAGAGCGCATATACGTATTGTTGAATATAAACTTGTTGTTCACAAGATGACACCTATGGTTGCTCGATCGACTTCAGCGCCCGAGACCGCCGTTTCCCGTCAGAACGATGACTCCGATCGCAGCTTGCCTCCCGCTCCGACAGCATCGAGTTCGCCGCCAGCCTCCCCGTCAAGTTTTGGGAACTGTCTTCGGCGATGGGGATGGTTGCTCGTGTTACCGGTGGTGGGACTGTCCGTGGCGATCGCAGTTCGAGAGGAGGCATCGTCGGCGGTCAGCCTTGTGCAAGCAGCGGACGAGACCGTTGTACCGCCTGCGTTACCGGTGCAGGTGATGGCGGTGGAGTCGGTGGTGGGGTATGAAACGGAGCGGATCTATACGGGTGAAATTGTGGCGCGGCGCAGTAGTGATTTGGGCTTTGAGCTGGGCGGTAAGGTCGTCTCTCTGCACGTCGATGAGGGGGATATGGTCGAGGCGGGTGAGCTGATCGCCCGTCTAGATACGGCTAGCCTGGACGCCCAACGACGCGAACTCGAAGCCCAGGCCGCAGTGCAACTCGCGCAGCTCCAGGAACTCGAAGCCGGGCCGCGCCAACAGACGATCGATGCGGCACAGGCGGCGGTTGATGATCTACAAGCACAGCTCGAACTGTCACAAATTCAGGAAGCACGACGCTTGGAGCTATACCAAGGCGGCGCACTCGCGCGGGACGATTACGATCAACAGTCGTTTAACACCGCCTCGTTAACCAGTCGGTTAAATCAGGCGCAACGTCAAGTCGATGAGCTGCGTGCTGGAACTCGGGTCGAGCAAGTCAACGCCCAGGATGCCCGCATCACTGAAATCCAGGCCAGTATCGATAGTCTTGATGTGCAGATTGCCAAGAGTGTGCTGTACGCGCCGTTTTCGGGTGAGGTGAGTCGGCGAGTGGTGGATGAGGGGACGGTGATATCGGTGGGTGCGCCGATCGTCACGCTGATGGAGGGTGGTGTGATCGAGGCGAGGTTTGGTCTTCCGAGCGATCGGGCGGCAAATGTGTCCCTGGGGAGTACGCAGACGATTGCCGTGGGAACGGGGAAAACCGGCGATCGGACGTATACCGGCACGGTGTCGCGGATTTTGCCGGAGGTTGATCCGCAAAGTCGCACAGTCACGGTGGTGGTGGAACTGCCGAGTCACGAAGCGTTGCGGGCGGGGCAGACAGTGCGGCTCAAGCAAACGGAGCGGCAAAGCCTTGATGGGGTCTGGGTTCCGAGTACGGCGCTGGTTCCGGGGTCGCGGGGGCTGTGGTCGCTGTACGTATTGGGTGCAGCGGATGAGGCGGCGATCGATACGTTTGTGGTGGCGAAGCGTGATGTGGAGGTGTTGCACACGGAGGGCGATCGGATGTTGGTTCGTGGCACGGTCAGAGCGGGCGATCGGGCGATCGTCAGTGGTATCCAGCGAATTGTTCCGGGGCAACGTGTGACGCCCAGCACGTGATTGTTTCGTGATCCTCACTCCGCGCCCTCCCTGAGAATTCGTCATGTTCTACCGCAATCGCCAGCTTTTACTCTTAACCCTCCTGTTGGTCATCACCTGGGGGCTATCCTCGCTGTTGACGCTGCCTCGCCTCGAAGACCCCGAAATTGTCCAGCGCAACTCCACCATTACCACCTTTTTACCGGGGGCGAGTCCCGATCGTGTCGAAGCGCTAATTACCGAAAAAATCGAAACGGAACTGCAAGAATTAGAAGAAATTTCCGCGATTACCTCCACCTCCAGCAGTGGTATTTCGGTGATTAATGTTGAGATCAAGGATGAAATTCGTGACATCGATCCGGTGTGCTCAAAAGTCCGCAGCAAGCTCGATGACGCCGTGCCGCTGTTGCCTCCGGACGCCAGCGCTCCGGAATATCGTGACGCCAAAGTGTCCGCTAATGCGTTGATTGTCGGTCTCGCCTGGACTCTCGACGATCGCCCCAACCTCGCAATCCTCCAACGCCTTGCCGAAGACCTGAGCGATCGGCTACGGGCAATCCCCGGTACGGATAGCGTCGAAACCTTTGGCGATGCACCGGAAGAAATTCGTATCGAGATCGCCGCGCCAGACCTGGCTCGCCTAGGACTTGATGCCGCGCAGCTCGCCGCCCAAATTCGAGCCAGTGATGCCAAGGTGTCCGCCGGTCAGTTTCGCAGCGAGACGAATGAACTGCTATTTGAACTCGATAGTGAACTCGACTCGATCGAGCGTATCCGTCAGATTCCGATCCAGGTTGCGGGCGATGGTTACAGCACGCGGTTGGGGGATATTGCCAATGTGGTCAAAGGCACGATCGAACCGGCGCTTGAAATGGCGATCGTTGATGGGTTTCCGGCGGTGGTGGTGGCAGCACGGATCGAATCCGCCATTCGGGTCGATCAGTGGGCAACGTTTGCCAAGCAAGAGCTGGAACGCTTTCAGGCTGAACTATCCGATGGAATTGCCCTCTCGATGATCTTGGATCAAAGCCAATACGTCGAGCAACGCCTCAATGGTGTACTGGGAAATCTAATTCTCAGTTCGTTTTTGGTGGTGGCGGTTTCGTTTATCATTCTTGGGGGAAAATCCTCGCTCATTGTGGGGTCTGCCCTGCCGCTCACGACACTGATGGTGTTTGGCTGCATGAAAGCGTTAAATGTGCCGCTACACCAAATGTCGGTCACAGGCTTGATCATTGCCATTGGTCTATTGATTGATAATGCGATCGTGGTGGTCGATGAGGTACAAATCCGCTTGCGTCAAGGTTTACACCCGGAGCAGGCCGTGAACGATACCGTCAAACATTTACTTGTGCCGCTGCTGGCGTCCACCCTCACCACGGTGCTGGCCTTCCTGCCGATCGCGGTCTCCCCCGGTGGTACAGGCGAGTTTATTGGCACGATCGGCCTGACCGTAATTTTGGCGATTCTTGGCTCGCTTTTTCTTTCTCTGACGGTGATTGCGGCGCTGGTCGGGCGTCTGGCGCAATGGGAACCGCTGCCCCTGTTGCAGCATGGTGTTCACTGGCCTGTTCTTGAACGAATCTACGATCGCAGCCTTGAGATTATCTTTCGTCGCCCTTGGTTCGGCGTGGCGATCTCCGTGATCTTGCCCATCCTCGGCTTTACCCAAGCCTCACAGCTCGAACAGCAGTTTTTCCCACCGACCAACCGCGACCAATTTCAAATCGAGGTTGAACTGCCTGGGCAAACACCGATCGATCGCACCCGCGAACTTGCAGTCAATATTCGTGACACCCTCCGCCAACGGGACAACATCAACGACGTGCAGTGGTTCCTTGGCAAAAGCGCCCCCACGTTTTACTACAACGTCATTCCCACGCGCGAAAATGCCCCGAATTACGCCCAAGGCATCGTGCAACTGACCTCGACGCAAACGATTCCGGCGACGATCCGATCGCTACAAATCGAACTCGACGCTACCTTTCCCGAGGCACAAATCCTGGTGCGACAACTGGAACAAGGCCCCCCGTTTGATGCGCCGATCGAGCTGCGGCTGTACGGCGCGGATATTGCCGAACTGCGGCGTCTGAACGATCAACTGCGTGTCGAACTCAGTCAGATGGCCGGTGTTATTCATACACGGGCGGCGCTCAACGCTGCTCGCCCCAAGCTGGCTCTGGTCGTGGATGAAATCCAGGCGCGGCGCGTACAGCTCGACAATCAAGCGATTGGCCGTCAGCTCGATGCGGCGCTAGATGGCACAACCGGTGGCTCGCTGCTCGAAGCCACCGAAGATTTACCCGTACGGGTGCGCGTCACCAACGAGAAACGAGGTGACCTCGGTAATATCGCCACGCTCGACCTTCTAACCGGCTCGCAAACCCTGCCGCTCGACGCGATCGCCGACCTGCGCGTCGTGCCAGATTTCGCCGCAATCACCCGTCGCGACGGGCAGCGTGTCAGCAATGTGCAAGCCTTTCTGGAAGCGGGAACCTTGGCGAGTTCCGTCCTCTCGGATTTTGAACAACACCTGGAGACGATCGGCTGGGAGCTTCCGGCGGGCTATCGTTTGCAGTACGGCGGTGAAGCCGATGCGCGTGGTTCTGCGGTCGGGAGCTTACTCTCGGTGGTGTCAATTTTGGTCATCCTCATGGTGGCGGTGCTGGTGTTGTCCTTCAACTCCTTTGGTCTCGCCGCGCAGATTGGTTTAGTGGGGGTCTTTGCCGTGGGGCTGGCACTTTTGGCCTTGCGCGTGTTTGGCCAATTGTTTGGTTTCACGGCCATCCTCGGAACCCTCGGCTTGGTCGGCCTTGCAATTAACGATTCGATCGTGGTGTTGGCCGCCCTCCGCGAAGATCCCGACGCACGCCTCGGTAACTGGCGTGTGACCCAACGCATCGTCGGCAAATCCACACGCCACGTCATCGCCACCACCGTCACCACCATCATCGGTTTTGTGCCGCTCTTTTTTGACGAAACGGGCTTTTGGCCACCGCTCGCGATCGCGATCGCTGGTGGTTTGGGAGGTGCGACATTACTGGCGCTGTACTACATTCCGGCGGTGCATATCTTGCTGTGTCGCTGGACGCAACGCACATCCCATGATCGTGAATTAGCCCCAACCCTTGTCGAGGCATCGGCGAAACCTTACGTATGAAAATAATCGTAAATCTGCTGCGCCAAGTTCGCCCCAATGCCCGGAACCTCGGTCAACTGCTCCGGGGTTGCCTGCATGATGTAATCCAGTGATCGAAAATGTGCGAGCAATTCCTTTTGACGCTGAAACCCGAGGCCAGGAATTTCATCCAGGCGCGATCGGCGCATCCGTTCGGTGCGCTGCTGCCGGTGGAAACTGACGGCGAAACGGTGGGCTTCATCACGGGTGCGGCGGACTAATTGCACACCCGGACGATCGGGGTCTGCGATCGTCGGCTCCGACTCTCCCGGTCGAAAAATCTCCTCGCGCTGCTTCGCCAAACTCACCACATTCACATACTCCAGCAAATCGTAATCCCGCAACACCGCCACCACCGACGACAACTGACCTTTTCCCCCATCAATCACCACCAGATCAGGGAAATCCTCGGCAGATTCCGGTGCAAAGGTTCCGGCTCGTACGGCCTGAGCGTGACTGCGAAAGCGTCGCCCGAGGACTTCCGCGAGGCTGGCGAAATCATCCGATCGCCCCGATCGCACGTCGGGATTTTTAATCTTGTAGCGGCGGTAGTGTTGCTTGGCGGGAACACCATCGAGGAACACCACCTGTGACGCCACCGCATCGGAACCCTGAACGTGGGAAATGTCGTAACACTCGATGCGGTGGGGCAAGTCCGGCAAATCGAGGATGTCCATCAGATCCGATAAATCGCGAATGTTTCGCTCGTCCTGGCGCTGGAGGCGATCGAGTTCGCGATCGGCGTTACGGGCGACCATCGCCACCAGTTCGGCTTTGAGCTGACGTTGCGGCGCGACCAGCGATACCTTGCGCCCACGCTGTTCGGTTAGCCAGTTGGCGAGCAGTTCGCCCTCGGGGAGGTCGTGCTGCACCAGGATTTCGCTGGGGATTTCTACCGGGTCAACGCTGCGATAGTGTTCCTCCAAAACATGCTGCAATACCGCCCCCGGTTCGCCGGTGCTGGCGATGAAGCCGAGGCGTCCGACGAGCTGACCGGCGCGAACTTGGAAAAGCTGGATGCAGGCATGACGATCGCCTTGGCTAACGGCGATCGCGTCGCGGGAGATGCGATCGTCGGGTAGCGATACTTTTTGGGCGGCTCCGAGGGTTTGCAGTCCGGCCAGTCGATCGCGGATTAATGCAGCCGTTTCAAAGCGTAATTCTTCGGCGGCTTTTTCCATTTGCTGCGTCAGAGTTTCGATTAATTCTTGCGTGCGACCTTGGAAAATCATCGCGATTTTTTGTACGATTTGATGATAGTCTTCGGGGCTAATTTTCTGTTGGCAAACGCCGGGACAGCGTCCGATATCGTAGTTTAAACAGGGGCGATCTTTAAACAGTGGTTTGCGGCGTTGGCGCAGGGGAAAAATACGTTTAACGAGGCCGAGGGTGCTGCGTAACAGTCGAGTGTCGGTGTAGGGGCCGTAGTAGCGATCGGCTTTACGATTTGGTCGGCGTTTTCTCGTAATAAAAATGCGAGGATATTCTTCTGACCAGGTAATACAAAGGTAGGGATATTTTTTATCGTCTTTGAGTAGGACGTTAAAGTGGGGTTGATGTTGTTTAATTAGGTTCGCTTCGAGGGCGAGGGCTTCGGTTTCGGTGTCGGTGATGATGATTTCGATGTCGCAGATTTGGCGCACCATCATCGCGATGCGTTCGGTGTGGGGTTGGGAGTTACGAAAGTACGATCGGACGCGCGATCGAAGTTTTTTGGATTTGCCGATGTAGAGGATGGCATCGTCGCGATCGCGCATGAAGTACACGCCAGGTTCGGCGGGGATTTCTTGCAGGCGGGTTTCGAGTTGGTCGGGGGTTTGGAGGAGGGGGAGGCGATCGCGGGGGGTGGTCATGGGGGATACGGTCGGGGGGCGAGAAGCCGGGTTGCTTAGGATAGTCTGGCGCAGGTTGGGCGGCGATCGCGGGTTTGTTCTAGCGAAAGATGTCTTCAATCCGTACGGTGCAGTCTGCAAAGGCGAGCGGTGCGATCGTTCCGGTTTTGATGGTTTGTTGCTGGCGATAGGTTATTTGGTCGGGCTGGCGAAATACGATGACGCATCGATGTTGCAAGTCCAGCACCCAATATTCCGGGATTCCAGCTTGTGCGTAGAGGTTTCGTTTACGGGTTAAGTCGGTTTGTAGGGTGGTGTTCGAGACTTCGATCGCGAGGAAGACATCGGCGGCGATCGGGTGTCGTGTGATGTAGGGGATGTGGGCGATATCGACGATCGCGATGTCGGGTTCGGGTTCGGATGTGGTCAGGGTGATGGGTCGGGCTTCGCGAATCCAGGCGCGGCCATCGAGTTTGCGGCGCAGCAGCATGGCGAGGCTTTCGCTACGTCCGGCGTGTTCTGCGCCTTCTGGAACCATTTCGATGATGTCTCCTTCGATGAGTTCGACGTGGCGTTCATCGAGTATGCCTGCGTTGACCATGCGTTGATAGTCTTGCACTGTCCATTTGGCGATCGTTGTTGACATGCTGTGTGGCGATGGTAACGATAGGTTTAGGATAGCGGTTAATTCAGGTTCGGAGACCTACGTATGACCTTGAGCAAAACAGAAAAATTTATTGAATACGTTAAAGGTTGGCAGAAAAACAACCAAACTGTCATCCCAAGAGACTTAGAGATTCTGAGAGAACGATTTAACTCTGACTTCCCTAAAGAAAAACTGTCAGAGATTTCGCTTGAAGATTACGCGCTAGGCCATCGAGAGCAAAATTCCAATAGCTTTTGCCAGCAAATTGAATTTGATACCGAGAAAATAGGCAGTGTTGCTGGTGGTTCAGCTTTTAAGCATGGTGTATTCTGGAGTGCTTCAAAGCAACAATATGACTATGTTAAATCACTAGGAGATACGCCTGAAGAGGCATTCAACAAAATTAAACAAAGCTTAGTTTTACTGATCAAAAATGTTGAGTCTGGAGAATTTGAAGATTTAGACAGAATTGCAGATCAAATCAGTAAAAACAACAATATTTTACGAGTAAAGCCTTTATCTCTATATTTCCCAGACCTATTTTTGCCAATCATCAAGCCAAGTGATCTCGATGATTTTCTACAAATATTAAATTTGCCAATTCCAGTCGGAACCTTAGCAAAAAATCGAGCCCTGCTTCAAGGCTTGAAATCTTTGCCTGAACTTGAATATTTTGATACTTGGGGAATGATGTGTATTTTATATAGCTTTAAAGACTCAGAAAATGAACAGATAGATGTTTTGAAAAATACAGACAAAAATCGCATTTGGATATTTGAAATTCCCAAAATATTCGACTTTCAAGCTGCGATCCAAGAGAGTCCACTTACGTACCCTGTCCCCAAAGAAGAATCGGTAAAGCAAGGCGACAAGGTGATATTCTTCGATACTTTTACTGAACAATCAATTCGCATCTGTGCTATTGCTCAAATAGTATTTGAACCGCAGCCTATAAATTTATCTGAATCTTATAAAAAGAAAGCTATCAGAGATTTAAAGAACTTCAATAAAAATAATGGATTGCAGTTTTGTCGAGCTAAACTAGAGCCGAAATCAGGCTTTGTTCTAGACTTTGATTCATGTCAAGATAGTGTATATCAAAGGCTGTTGGATCTAGGCTTGAAGAATACAGCTTATGAGTTCAAAGTTTTCTTGATAGAAGAGGATCTAGCAAGATATTTTGGAATTGAAAACAATAAATTTTCTGGCTTGCAATTGAGTCCAAAAAACAACGATAAATTTACAATTGAAGATTTACGGCGAGAAACAAGCCTTGATGACCCCAAACTTGATCGCATCACTCGCGCCCTAAACCGAAAAAAACAAATCATCCTCACCGGAGCCCCCGGCAGCGGCAAAACCCACCTCGCCCAAAACCTCGCCAAACACCTCACCAGCGAAACCGACGGCCTCATCGAAACCATCCAACTCCACCCCGCCTACACCTACGAAGACTTCATTCAAGGACTGCGCCCGATCGCCAACGACGACGGCCAGCTTACCTACCAAATGATCCCCGGTCGCTTCCTCGACTTCTGCGATCGCGCCCGCACCCGCACCGGCAACAGCGTCCTGATCATCGACGAAATCAACCGCGCCAACCTCGCCTCCGTCTTCGGCGAACTCCTGTATTTGCTCGAATACCGCGACCAAAGCATCAAACTCGCCGGAAGCGATCGCACCTTCAGCATCCCCGAAAATGTCTACATCATCGGCACAATGAACACCGCCGATCGCTCGATCGCCCTCGTCGATCACGCCCTCCGTCGCCGCTTCGCCTTCATCGAACTTCGCCCCGACTACGACATCCTGCGAAAATGGCACGATCGCGAAAACACCAGCTTTAACCCCGACAGCCTGATCAAAATCTTAGAAAAAGTCAACGAAGCCATTAACGATAAACACTACGAAATCGGCATCTCATTTTTCCTCGATCGTGACCTAAAAAACAATATAGCTGACATTTGGCAACTCGAAATTTATCCCTACCTCGAAGAGTTTTTCTATAGCAATCTCGAACAAATCGAGCAATTTCGCTGGAAAAATATCGAAGTGCAAATTCATCACGATCAGGATTCGTTCGATGGCTGAAATCTCCTTGATTGAATACCAGTCACAATGTTTTAAGCAATCCGAAATTAACGAAAAGATCGAGGAGATTATTTATCAAAACTACGATAAATACCTCAAACTTGAAGCGCCCAGTTACAAAAATGAACGTCTCTGGAAACTCACCGCCAAAGGCTACATCGGAACAATTCCCGTCACGCCCGATTTGACCATTCGCGTTCAGCCCAAAACCTCGATCGCGAACGTCTGGAAAATGATCGACACGATCGGCGATCTCCCCGGCCTGACACTATTTGATCGCCTCACCGCCAGCGACCAACTCGAAGACATCTGCGACCACCTCGCCCAAATCCTCGCCAGCCAAATCCTCGATCGCGTCCGCCACGGCCTCGTAAACCAGTACCAACCCCACCACGATCAGCTCATCGCCCCCCGTGGCCGCATCGACTGGCCGCGCACCCTGGCAAAGTCGCCTCCCCTGCCACTACGACACCCGCACCGCCGACATCCCCGACAACCAAATCCTGCTCTGGACACTTCATCAACTCCAGCGCACCCGCCACCTGTTTCGCGACACCACCCAAACAAAAATCCGTAACGCCTACCGCGCCCTAAATGGCTCAATTTTCCTCATACCCTTCACCGCCACCGACTGCCACGATCGCCCCTACGATCGCCTCAATGCCGACTACAAAATACCCCACACCCTCTGTCGCTTTTTCCTCGCACACCTCAGCCCCGGACAGGAACACGGCGATCGTCAAACCATCCCCTTCCTGCTAAACACCGCCACACTCTACGAACAATTTGTCGCCGCATGGCTCGCCAAAAATCTACCCGATCGCTACCAACTCAAAACCCAAGAGCATTATAAATTTAGCCAAAAACATAACTATTACATCGACCTAACAATTTACGATCGCGCCACTGGAAAAGTGATCGCCGTTCTCGATACCAAATACAAAACACCGACAAAATCCAGTAACGACGACATTAACCAAATCATTGCCTATGCCCACTTCAAGCAAACCGATCGCGCGATTTTAATCTACCCCGAACCCCTGCAAATTCCGCTCGATACAACCGATCAAAACATCCACATTCAAACCCTAACATTTAGCCTCGATCGCGACCCCGACACCGCAGGAAACGACTTTCTCGATCAACTTCAGCTTGCATAACTCAGAACGTTGATGATCGCGATCACCCTTTGATACCAAATCCAGTTTGCCCGCCCCAAACCAAAAAGCCAAAGAGCACTGAGCTTGTCGAAGTGCGGCCTTCGCTTAAGTGCGATCTCTTTGGGGTAGCTATGTCGGATTGCGTATGAGATCACACCACCACACCCCGACGTAACTTGATGCAATACATCTACCTGCACGGCTTCGCCTCCAGCCCCCGATCGTTCAAAGCCCGACGCTTCCAAGCCTACTGCCAACCCCGTGGCCTCACCTTCCAAATCCCAGACCTCAACGGCGACAACTTCCAACAGTTGACCCTAACGCGCCAGCTTGAAGATGTGGCACAACTAATCGACGATCGCCCGGCTGCGATCCTCGGCTCCAGCCTCGGCGGACTCACCGCCGCAATCCTGGCCGATCGGCATCCCAACATCGAACGCATCGTGCTGCTCGCCCCGGCCTTCGGGTTCCTCTCCCACTGGCTCCCCACCTTCGACCGCGATCAGCTCGATCGCTGGCAACGCACCGGCACAACCTCGATCTTTCACTACGGCGATAACTGCGATCGCGACCTCGACTACGCCTTTGTGCGCGACCTCGAACGCTATGACGCTTACCAATTAACGCGATCGGTTCCGACGCTGATGATTCACGGTGTACGCGATGAAGTGATTCCGATCGCGGCGAGTCGGATGTATGCCCGCGATCGCGATTGGGTCGAACTCGTCGAGCTGGATAGCGATCACAGCCTCGCCAGTCATTGCCATATTTCCATTGCGCAGAGCTTTGAATTCTTGACCCGCTCGTAGGGATAGGGCGCTGCAACTCACTATGATCGCGCCGTAACGTTCAGGATTATTGCAGCCAATGATCGGGTTTACGATCGCGACGACGCGACACCAACGAAGCTGCAACGGTATACTTTCCAGCAGTCGTCGGAACCGCGACCCACGATCGGCAGCGTTCAAAAGCGTCACGCTCGATCGCCCCGCGATCGCCCAACCACGACCTTTACCCGCGAATCAGGAACTCAAGAAATCAATGGCATTGCTGGTATTCGGAAACAAAATTGTTAAAGACCTAGAGCGATCAGGTGCGTTGGCCATGTACGCACCGCCGGAAGGGGGCTACGAAGGACGCTACCAGCGTCGGATTCGCGCAGCGGGCTACCTCAGCATTACCCTCAACGCTCGCGGTCTGGGCGACCTCGCGGCCTACCTGACCGGCGTTCATGGCATCCGTCCGCCCCACCTCGGCAAAAAAGATTTTGCGGAAGGCGCGTCCGGGCCGATTTACTTTGTGCCGCCGATTATTCAAACGCAACTATCCTGTTTGCCGGACTATGCCAAAGGGCTGCTGATCTGGATCATTGACGGCAAGGTGCTGTCGCGTCAGGAGCTGGAATATTTGGTGACACTACCGAAGCTCGAACCGCGCGTCAAGATCGTGGTGGAAGTTGGCGGCGATCGCGAATGTAACTGGATGCCACTGGCGGATATGTTGGTTCCGGCTTAGATCGATCATGACCTGGGCGATCGTTGTTCAGAAGCCATGCTTCCAAGTCGCCCAGGACAATAAACGGTAACTTCGGTAACTTCAGACCTTTGAGGTTTCGGAAACCTTGGAGGTTTCGCTCCCCGCGATCCACTCATTTTTGGGCTTGGGCTACGTCAACCACTTGTGTACATCCTGGCAAGGAGTAGGGCGAACCTTTTAGGATGAAGGGAGTTGTATTCCTTTTTTTGTTATCGATTCTTTTCACACCGACTCACAAAATACAAACCTTCCCTGCGGTACATCAAGCGCTCTAACGTCACCAGCTCGATCGCCAAACCCACCCAAACCGCTCACGGCTCCTCAACTCTGGAACATGAGTTTAGGTTTTTTAGGCATCCAGTTCGGCTGGGCGTTGCAGATGAGCAACACGAGCGCGATTTATGAATACCTCGGTGCAGATCCCGAGGAAATTCCGCTATTGTGGCTCGCCGCTCCCGCCTCTGGACTGATCGTGCAACCCCTGGTCGGCTACTTCAGCGATCGTACCTGGAACCGCTTCGGGCGACGCCACCCGTACGTTTTGGTCGGCGCGATCGTCAGCTCGATCACCCTGATTGCCATGCCCCACGTCTCTAGTCTCTGGATGGCGGCGGGACTGCTTTGGGTAATGGACACGGCGATCAACGCCAGCATGGAACCGATGCGAGCCACGGTGGTAGACAGCACCGAGCCAACCAACCAGCAGGCTAGGGGATTCGCGATCCAAAGCGTCTGCATTGGAACCGGGGCGATTTTGGCCGCCGCCGCACCCTGGTTGCTCGATCGCCTGTTTGCCCTGCTGTCGATTGCGCCGCAGGAGGACGGCATCCCGCTCACCATTCGCTGGGCGTATTACCTGGGTGCTGCGGTCTTTCTGTCCACGGTGGTTTGGACGCTGATCACCACCCAAGAGCGTCCGCCCCGAATCAAGCCCGACGATCGCGACGAACCCTTTGAGCTGATCCCCCTGCTGCAAGCCATGCCCGCCACCATGCGCGATCTGGGTCTGGTGCAGTTTTTTACCTGGCTCGGCATTTTCTGCTTTTTTATTAACTTCTCGCCTGCGATCGCCCACCACTTTTTCTCAATCCACGAAAGCTCTGACCTTTACCGTCAGGGCATTCAGTGGGCGGGTCTCTGCTTTGCTGCGTATAACGGAGTTTGTCTACTCTTTTCGCTCCTGTTGCCGCGCATCACCCAGTGCCTGGGCTGCCGCACCACCCATGTTCTCAGCTTGATCGCTGGCGGCGTCGGCCTACTAAGTCTCGGTCTCATGCCGGGAGCCGGTTGGGTCTTAGTGCCGATGGTGGGCTTTGGCATCGCCTGGGCGAGTACGCTCTCGATGCCCTACGCCATGCTGTCGCCCGTTTTGCCCCAAGGCGATCGCGGTGTGTACATCGGCCTGTTTAATGCGTTTATTACGATTCCCCAAATCGTTGCCGCCTTGGGGTTGGGCTGGGCGATCGAGGTCATCTTTAACGGCGATCAGCTCATGGCCGTCATGTTTGGCGGTCTTTCTCTTTTGGTTGCCGCAGGATTGGCCGCTCGAATTCGCTTGGAAACCTCGGACTAAATCGCGATCGCCTGAACTTGAAGGTGTTTGGGAGCTTGAAGATTTTTAGGATAGGAATTGCTTAAAAGTTGTCCGAACGTGATGAATCACACAATAGAATCGCCCATTAGCCACATACATTTAGACTGGCGCATAAGAACGAAGCCTTGATCGCCACTGATCGCCGTCTTCTCCACTCATGATTCATAGAGCAACCTAAACTCGTAAACCTATAAATCTGTAGATCCGTAACTCCAATCCGTAAATCGGATTCTGTCCCGAGGATAATGACAAAGCAGTGTTAGCAATTCCTGACACTAACGAATAAAGCGTTGCGGTGTTGCCCGCTTCATCGCTCAATTAACGATCCGCCTGCATAATCCTCATGCATAATAAAGCACTAATCGTTCGCGCGGTTTTGCTGCCTGCCGCCCTGTGTCTGTCGCCGTATGAAAATCCTTAAAATCCTCACGCTACGCGGTCCGAACTACTGGAGCATTCGTCGCCCAAAACTCATCGTGGCTCGCATCGACCTCGAGGAGTTTGCCGAACGGACAACGGATACAATTCCAGGGTTTTATGATGGTTTGGTCAACCGCCTCCCCAGTTTGGTCGAACATTTTTGTTCGCCGGGACATCGTGGTGGCTTTCTCAAGCGCGTCGAAAACGGCACACTCCTCGGGCATGTGACCGAGCATGTTGCTCTCGAACTTCAGGAGCTGGCAGGGATGTCCGTCGGCTTTGGTCGAGCGCGAAGTACGGCTGATCCGGGTGTCTATAGCGTTGTCTTTGAGTATTGCGACGAGCGAGCCGGACGCTATGCCCTGCGTGCTGCGGTGCGCATGTGTGAAAGCCTTATTGCCACCGGACATTACCCCGATTCTGAATTTGACCGCGATCTCGAAGACCTGCGCGAACTCTGGGCAGAAGCGGCGCTTGGGCCGAGTACCGAATCGATCGTTAAGGCTGCTGAGGAACGCGGTATTCCCTGGAAGCGTCTCAGTGCGCGATCGATGATCCAGTTGGGCTACGGCTGTCATCAGCGTCGTCTCCAGGCCACTCTGAGCGACGGCAGCAGCATTCTTGGGGTTGAATTGGCCTGCGATAAAGAGGGGACGAAGATGCTCCTGGCCGATGCCGCAATTCCCGTACCGCGCGGCACGGTGATTCAATACCTCGAAGATCTCGAAGAGGCGATCAATAGCGTTGGTGGTTATCCGATCGTCATCAAACCACTCGATGGCAACCACGGGCGCGGCATTACGATCGATATTGACAACTGGGAAGACGCAGAAGCTGCCTACGATGCGGCCAGCGAAGAATCCAAAACGCGATCCGTCATCATTGAGCGCTTTTATAACGGCTCCGATCACCGCGTGTTGGTGATTGACGGCAAGCTTATCGCTGTGGCCGAACGGGTTCCCGCTCACGTCGTGGGCGATGGCCGATCGACCATTTCCGAGCTGATTGAAGAAACCAACCGTGATCCGCGACGTGGTGACGGTCATGACAACATCTTGACCCGCCTCAAACTCGATCGCATCAGTCTGCAACGGCTAGCCCGTCAGGGTCTACGCCCGGAAAGTATTCCCGGTGACGGCGAAATCTGTTATCTCCGCGCGACGGCGAACCTCAGTACCGGCGGCATCGCGATCGATCGCACCGATGAAATCCACCCCGAGAACGCCTGGATTGCCCAGCGCGTCTCCAAGCTGATCGGTCTTGATATCATCGGCATGGATTTCGTGACCACGGACATCTCAAAACCCCTCCGCGAAACCGATGGCGTCATCGTGGAAGTGAACGCAGCGCCGGGATTCCGGATGCACGTTAGCCCCAGCGAAGGCAAATCGCGCGACGTGGCAGGTGCGACGATCGACATGCTATTTCCGCCCGGAAAGCCGCATCAATGCCCGATTTTTGCCATCACCGGCACAAACGGAAAAACCACCACAACCCGCCTCATCGCTCACCTCGCACGGCAAACCGATAAAGTCGTCGGCTACACCACGACCGACGGAACCTATATCGGTGACTTTCTTGCAGAAGCGGGCGACAACACCGGGCCGCAGAGCGCTCATCTTATCTTGGGTGATCCCAGCGTCGAGATTGCAGTTCTAGAAACGGCTCGGGGCGGTATTCTTCGATCCGGTCTCGCCTTTGATCACTCCGATGTTGGTGTTGTCCTCAACGTTGCCGCAGACCACCTCGGTTTGGGCGACATCAATACGATCGAACAAATGGCGCAGGTTAAAGGCGTCGTTGCCGAAACCGTTAGTCGTGACGGATATGGCGTCCTCAATGCTGATGACCCACTGGTCACCGCTATGCAGGAATTGGTGCGCGGCAAAACAGCCTTCTTCTCGATGAACCCTGAGAGCGAGGTTATTCGCGGCCATGTCGAACAGGGCGGCATTGCGGCCATCTACGAAGATGGCTGGATTGTGATTCTCAACGGAACCGAACGCATCAAGGTCGAAGAAGCGGTGAATGTACCGATGACGCTCAAGGGTTTGGCTCCCTTCATGATTGCGAATGCGCTCGCTGCGACCCTTGCAACCTATGTCCAAGGCATTGATCTTGAGGCGATTCGTCAGGGTCTTCGCACCTTTACGGCGTCGGTCGATCAGACCCCAGGCCGGATGAACCTGTTTGACATGGGCAGCTATCACGCCCTCGTAGACTACGCCCACAATGCGGCCAGCTATGAAGCCCTGGGTGGATTTATTGCAAACTGGCCGGGTAAATGCATCGGCGTTGTCGGTGGCCCTGGCGATCGTCGCGACGAAGATCTACAGGAACTCGGTCGCCTGTCGGCGGGCATGTTCGATCACATCATTGTGAAAGAGGATGATGATACCCGTGGACGAGAACGAGGCAGCGCCGCTGAGTGGATTGTGCGCGGGATTGAATCCACGGATTCAGACTGTACGTTTGAAACCATCCTCAAGGAATCGAAAGCGATTAATATTGCGCTGAAGGAAGCTCCACGCGATAGTCTAGTTACGATTCTCCCGGAGAGCGTTAACCGCGCGATCGAGGCGATCGAGTCCCATCGATCGTCGGATTCTGACGGTATCAGCTCACCCTCTGGCTTCACATCAGAAGCTCCCATGAGTCAATCGTAATACGGGTTAAAGAAACCGAATCTCACCCAGTGAGTAGTTTCTCTATACTAAGTAGAGTAGAAGACGACCTACAAACAGGACTTTTCAAAATGACCAACACCAACATCAACAGCCGTATCGAGCAAGAACGGGCAGAAGCCCGCCAGGTTTGTGATACGTCCGGAGCAACGTCCGGTGAATGCGCAGCCGCTTGGGACGCCGTCGAAGAACTCCAAGCAGAAGCCTCTCACCAAAAACAAGAATCACCGAAAAACTCGTTTGAGACCTACTGCGACGAGAACCCCGAAGCTGCTGAGTGCCGTATTTACGACGACTAAATCTCGTCCCATAAGCCATAAACCACACCATCGTGTTTTGTTGGAGTTGGCTTAATTCAATGAATTCAGCATTTTGCTGAATGCCAACCCAAACAGAAAGACGCTGGAAGCTTGGTTCCAACGTCTTTTTTTTGGGAGCGTCTATGACTATTTAGACGATGGTCAGTTCAATCATTTTCAGAACATGCCGAGAGCGTTGAGCGGAGTCGTGGGCGTAGCCTTCGCGCAGCGAATAACGCGGTTTTCGAGCAAGCAGAACAGAGTCAACATGTCTCGTTTTTTATTGAACTGACTATAAGTGTGAAATGCGAACACTTTCTCCCACAAAATCCAGTCAAGATTTCAGCATGACACCGCATTCTCTACATCAATAGCCATGACATCAGACCGGAATCTAGCAATACCAACCCGTGAACATCGGGAATTATGCCTTGCTAAAACCGAGTTCGTTTTCTGCGGCATACCGCTCCATAAAGCGCATGAAGCGATCCCAATCTGCGACAGACTTCATGGCGTACATCACTTCTAGATCGCGAGCTTGGCCGTTGACAAATTTTCCTTTCACTTCGCGGCTGACCAGTTCGCCCTCTTCATCAATCAGGTACATCCCCGTAATCTCTTGACCGAAATCAGGCGAGAGGGCTTGAGGATCGGCAAAGATAAAGGTTGCAATTCCGTTCGTACCGTCTTTAGAGCGAGTCAGTCGCACATCCGGAATCGTTTCCTCTTTAATACCCCGTACAAATTCAATATGAGCCATAGTTTTTCGACCTTTACGCTGTTCTACTGTGCAGTTCTCCAAACTTATCATAGACCGTGAAGCTGACTGCTTCCTTTGGGGCGATCGCCCATGATCCGTTACTGTGATTCGCGTGAGTCAAGCTACGAAACGGTTCCAGCATTCATCATGGAGCAGCTTGAGGTTTCTAAGCCGATCGCGCCGTTATCGAGGAGCCACCGGCAATTATCCGCTGTTAAGCCTGTAGCGCCTTTGAACGAAGCATTCGAGACTGTGCTGCCGATAAACTTTGCGCCATGCCAGTCCGTGTTATCAAAGTTGGCGTTTTGTAAACTGGCATTCCGAAAATCCACATGGGAAAGCTTCGCGCCTTGGAAACAGGCTCCAAACAGCGCGGCATCGTGGAAATCGACCCGCTCGATCGCGGTTCCTTCAAAGCTCGTATCGATGCCCTCGACGCGCTCGAAGCGAACGGAATGCATGGTGGCTCCCCGAAAATTGGCATCACTGAGCGCTGCGCGATAAAAATTGACGTTGGTGATCGTGGAACGTGCAAACGATGCGTGCTGTAGCTGGGCGTTGACCCACGTGGATGCTTCAATTTGCCCGCCTTCAAAATCAGCGTAATTTTGACGGGATTCATTAAAGTTACAAATCGAGAGGTCGCAGGCTCCGAGTTTTGCACCTTCAAAATTAGATCGGCTGAAGTCTACGCGATCGGCAACTAGCTGGCGTAACGTGGCGCGGGTAAACCGAGCATTGGAGGCCGCCACATTCACAAGCCGCAAATGATCCGCCTGCACTTTCGGCGCATACACACTTCGTAAATTGGTGTTCAGAAAGCGTGCGTTGTGGAGTATTGTTTTCGAGAGATTCGCTTGGGCAAAGGTGCTGTCGTAGACCTCAAGATGACGAAGATCGGCATGGGAAAAATTCGTACGCTGACAGGATACCTGCGATAAACGTACGTCTGCAAACTTTGTACGGGCGAATTGTCCCCGATCCAAATCCAGGTTTTGAAATTCGAGATGATCAAAGCAGGAGTGCGTCATGGGTAGACCTTCCTGCATTTGGGACAGCAGATCTTTTGGGGAAGGGGTTGTCATGCTCCTAGCCAACGCACAACGCTGGGTATCGCTCTTCAAGCTTCAGCTTATCGAAAATATTGCGATAACTTACTGATTATTTCGTTTCCCTTTAGGTTTGTGAAACAATTCTTGTCGCAAGAACTACATTCTTTTTGGGTAATTCATGCATTAGGTCTCCTTTTGCCTGAGATTCGAGCCATAATAGGCGATCCCCGGCTTGGGGAAGTGGAAGACAGGCTCATCCTTTGATGCCGTCTGACCCTCCGATCGAGTGTACGGCTATCAATATCAGAACGATTTGACGGTGAAATTCGCCAAGATTAATAACGAATTCATAAAACAAATCGATAAAAAACAATGCGATGTCGTAACGGTCTACTGAGGACTGTAACGGCAGGTTAAGAGTTATTTTGCTCGGGGAAGCGTCCGGGCTGTACTTGCAGGGAGATGACGCGAGTATTGCGCAGGACTTCGATGTCGAGGGGATCGCCGATCGAGCTATCTTCAACTTGCGCTTGGACATCGGCAGCGCTCGTGATTGCCGTCTGACCAATTTTTTGGATAATATCTCCGGCTTCTAGTCCACCCGCCGCCGCTGGCGAGTCGGGTAGCACTTGCACAATAAAAACCCCCGTTTCGCGTTCGATCTGAAACGGAATATTCTCGCTCGCGTTGAGTTCGGCTTTAACTTCTGGGGACAAGTCGAGCATCTGGATGCCGAGAAAGGGATGCTCGGCGGAGCCGGAGGTGGAGATTTGGGTGGCGACGCGGATGGCGGTTTCGATCGGAATCGCAAATCCGAGACCTTGGGCATTGGCGCGAATGGCCGTATTGATGCCGATGACTTCGCCGCGATCGTTGAGTAAAGGGCCACCGGAGTTACCGGGGTTGATGGCCGCATCGGTTTGGATAAACTGCACGCGCTTGTCGCTAATGCCGACCTGGGCGCTCGATCGCCCGATCGCACTGACGATCCCCACCGTCACCGTATTGTCGAGACCGAGGGGGTTACCGATCGCGATCGCCCACTGTCCCGGAATCAGGGTCTCGGCACTGCCAATCGGAGCCGTCGGGAGGCGATCGTCCGCTTTGATTTGAATCACGGCCACATCCGTCAGGGCATCCACCCCAAGGACATTCCCCTCAAAGGTTCGCCCATCTTTGAGGGTGACATCCACCACGTCCGCCCCCTCGACCACGTGAGCATTGGTAATAATGCGGCCATCTTGACTCAGGACAAAACCGGAGCCGGTTCCACGCTCGATGCGCTCGCTCGGCGGCTCAGATCCTTCGGAGAAAAAGCGACGAAAGAATGGATTTTGTAGGGCGTCGGGGACACGGGTAGCGACGGTGCGAGAGGCGTCGATTCGGACCACGGCGGGGCCGACTCGTTCGACGGCATCAGCGATAAAGTTTGATCGCTGCGGCTCGGTCGCTGGGGTGAGGCTTGGCTCATCGGTGTTGATGAGCAGGGGAGCGCTCTCGACGACTTCTTCCGAGTTTGATGCGCGTTCCTCGAAGAAGGCTGACTGTTGCCGACTAACGGCGACACCGATACCACCACCAATTGCGAGCAACAGAAGGGAGGCAATGACAGGTTTGAGGGATACGCGCATAGGTTTGGGGAGCGTGAGAGCAGTTTAGGAAGCTCGGAACAAACTCGACGATCGTCGAGCGAGCCACAACAGTGGCGTTATTGAGTGTTCAAAATTCAGTCAGAATCAAATTGCAACGATTAAAATGATTGAACTTCAAGTTGGTTTGAACTCATCGAACATACCTTCATTTTAGATTGCGATTATTTTAGAGTGCGAGTGCGAGTCGGGTTGTTTTATCACTTCAGCCTGTGTTCGACGATTTCCCTCCTGTGATTCTTGTCGTGTGGTTCTTGTCCTGCGATTTTCGTCCTGCGATGGCGCGATCGGCATCATGCGATTTCACTAAGGTCGAGAATGCCATACGTACCAAAGAGTTTTAGGACTTCGGTATGGGTTTTGAGATCCTGAAGAGCTGCTTGCCACAGGGGGCGATCGTCCCGTTCTGTGCCGATAATTTCGCAATCGACAAAGAAGAGATACTCCCCGAGGAGGCGTTTGGTCGGTCGGGATTCGATGCGGCTCATATTGATGTTGCGGCTGGCGATCGTAGTGAGGGGATCGACGAGGGAACCGGGCGCGTTTTTGGGCAGGCTAAAAGCGATCGAGGCGTGATGTGCGCCGGGTGAATCGGGCCAGGGTAGAGGGCTTGCGGTGGGGGAGATCGCCCAAAAACGAGTGCAGTTGTCGGGATAGTCGTTAATGGGATAGGCCAGGATGGGACGACGGTAGAGCTTTGCGGCGCGGGGTGAGGCGATCGCGGCAGCCTGGGGATCAGTATCGAGGGTGTGTAGGGCGTCCGCTGTGGAGTCAGTGGATCGCGTTTGGGCTTGGGGAGCGCGATCGGCGATCCAGTTTTGGCATTGTGCCAGGGCTTGGGGATGGGAATAAATCGTCTGGATTTGATCAACGCTTGACGCATTGGAAATTAGGGCATGTTCGATCGGCAAAATAATTGCTTGCCGGACGGTCAAATCCGTCAGTTGCCACATTAAATCGAGGGTGACGGTGACGCTGCCTTGGATCGAATTTTCCACGGGAACGATCGCCAGGTCGGTTTTGCCTCGGGTCACGGCCTGGAAGGCTTGGGCGATCGTCTGCTGGGGCTGGGGATCGCAGGGACAACCGAAGGAAGCTGTGAGCTGATCGGCGTAGGCG
>JAABST010000064.1 GCA_011390275.1 Geitlerinema sp. S16 | reverse complement strand
ATTGCGAACATGGGCTCTCTTCAGATGGCTCAAATGCTCTCAGAACAAGAGGTCTACGTTTTTTGTCCCGTACTGAGCCATCGCATAAATCAAATTTTGCTCAATCAACGTCTGGCGAATCTCCGCCTCCGAATGCCGCGCATCCGACGCCGAATTCGCCATCACCAACCCCGCACGACCCCCCGGATAATCCCCATCCGGCTCCTTTAACGATGTCGCAAACAAATTAATCCAGAGATAATTCGCATTCGGAACCGTCGCCTTGCCCTGCTCCGACTTCTTCAGCTTCGTCTTATTTTGCGGAATCCCGTAGGTATTAAACCGGCGATCGTCCTTCACCGCCTCCAGCGACACATCATCCACATTAAACGGCGGATTCGCCAACACATAATCAAACCGACCCAACGAATCAAACACATCCGTGTAATAGGTGATCGCCGGGGCAATCTCGCCGCGTAACCCATTCACCGCCAGGTTCATTCGCGCCAGCTTCACCGTCTCGCCCTGCTTCTCCTGACCGTACACAAACACACTCGTATCCTGACCCTGCGCCTCACGCTCCGCCCGATGCTTGGCGATAAAATCCGCCGACTGTACAAACATCCCCCCCGAACCACAGGCCGGATCAAACACCGTCCCGCCGTGGGGTTCGACGATTTCTACCATCAACCGCACCACCGATCGCGGCGTGAAAAACTCACCCCCGCCCTGACCTTCCGCCAGTGCAAACTTACCCAAAAAATACTCGTAAATCTGCCCGAACACATCCCCCGTCGCCTCATCCGGGATATTGTCAAACTTCCGCAACAGCTCAAACGGCAGATCCCGCGTTTCCGGCGTCCGCGTTAGCCGGTGATATTCCTCCTTCGGTAAACTGCCCGCCAATTCCGGCTTGTACTCCTCGATCGCGATCATCGCCTTTTCGATCGCCCCGGCAATATCCGCACTCTCCGGCAAATCTAGCAAATACTGATAGCGGGCAAAATCCGGCAGATAAAACCCACACTTGGCGATCGCGATCTCCTCGATCGGCTTTTCCAACCAGCCGCCCTGGTTCTGCTCAAACTCCGCGTTAATCTCGTCCTCATGGCGGCGATAGTTAATATCCGCAAACTTAAGGAAAATTAGCCCCAATACCGGTGTGCCATACTCCGACGCCTTCAGGTCAGAGTTCGCACGAAGACTATCAGCCGCCGCCCACAGGTCATTTTCGAGCTGTTTGAGTTGTTCTGTATTCAATGTGCCTTGTCGATGCTTCCAGCGGTTATGGATGTTGTACCTTCTAACTTATCAAGTTCAGCGTCAGTCGATATACTCGATCGCCTAACGTATCGCCTAAGTTTTGTCTCTGTCCCGTCTGCGGGATCTATCCATACCTATGAACGTCATCCCCGCGATCGATCTGCTCGGTGGCCGCTGCGTCCGGCTCTACCAAGGCGACTATAACCAGTCCGAAACCTTCAGCGATGATCCCGTGGCGGTGGCGCAAGGCTGGGCGGCAGCGGGTGCGAAACGGCTGCATTTGGTCGATCTCGACGGCGCAAAAGAGGGTAAACCGACGAATCGGGAGGCGATCGCGGCGATCGCCTCGGCACTGTCGATCCCGGTGGAACTCGGCGGCGGACTGCGATCGCGCGAAGACGTGGTCGCCCTGTTCGATCTCGGGGTGCAATACGCCATCCTGGGAACCGTCGCTGTGGAGCAGCCGGAGCTAGTCGAGCAACTCTGCGCCGAATTTCCGGGGCAAATCATCGTCGGCATCGATGCCCGCAATGGCAAAGTCGCGACGCGGGGCTGGCTGGAAACCTCGGACGTGATGGCGACGGAATTAGCGCAACGCATGGCCGCTTTCGGCGCGGCGGAGATTATCTACACCGACATTCACCGCGATGGCACGATGTCGGGGCCGAACCGCGAGGCGTTGCGGGAGTTGGCGCAGGCGATCGATGTGCCGGTGATTGCCTCGGGTGGGGTCAGTTCCGTATCGGATTTGTTGGGCTTAATTGCCCTGGAACAGTACGGTGTGACCGGGGCGATCGTCGGTCGCGCGATTTATACCGGTGATATTGATTTAGCCGAGGCGATCCGCGCCGTGGGGGATGGTCGGATTACCGATGTGCCGCCGGATCTGGGATCATCCGCTCTAGCCTAAGTCCGCTCGATCAACATCCGATCCACACGCGATAGGCGATAAAATAACCGGGCTGCGCCGATCGCCCAGCCCCCGACCTCAAGACCTGACCCGATAAACACCGTGCGTATATCCCTCGACTGGCTCCAACAACTCGTCAACCTCGACCAGACCCCCGAAGACCTTGCCCACAGGCTCACGATGGCGGGCTTCGAGGTGGAAGACATCGAAGACCGTAGCACCTGGGCGGACGGCGTGGTGGTCGGCAAAATTGTCGAATACGCCAAGCATCCCGACGCGGATAAGCTCGGCGTCTGCCAAGTGGATATCGGGAGCGGCGAACTGCAACAAATCGTCTGCGGTGCGGCCAATGCTCGCGCGGGGCTGTACGTCGCGGTCGCCACGATCGGCAGTTATCTGCCCTGTGTGGATCTGACGCTCAAACCGACCAAATTACGCGGTGTGCCGTCCAATGGCATGATCTGCTCGCTGTCCGAAATTGGTTTGGCCAAAGAGTCCGACGGCATCCACGAGTTTTACGACGAACAGAGCGCCACCGCTAGCGACACCGCGACGACGGAATGGACGGGTAAAATCGGTGCGGATGTGCGGCCACTATTGGCCTTAACCGATGTGGTGATTGACCTCACCGCCACCGCCAACCGCGCCGACGCGCAAAATATGGTCGGTGTCGCCCGTGAAGTCGCCGCCCTCACAGGTCAGGATCTACGCCTCCCCACGGGTAATCCGATCGCCCCCGCTGGCAGTGACCCGATCGCCCTCGCTGCGATCGACGCGACCGTCTGCCCTGCCTACATTGCCACCACCATCTCCGGCGTGACGATCGCCCCGTCCCCCGACTGGCTGCAACGCCGCCTTGATGCGATGGGTCTGCGATCGATTAATAACGTGGTTGATATTACAAATCTGGTGATGCTGGAATGGGGGCAGCCGCTCCATGCGTTTGACCGCGATCGGCTCGCAGAGGTCGCCGGAACCGATCGGCTTGAACTTGGTGTCCGTTTGGCGAACGCGGGCGAAACGATCGTCACGCTGGATGAAAAAGAACGCAGCCTCAGCGATACCAGTTTGGTGATTACCGCCAACGATCGCCCCGTCGCCCTCGGTGGTGTCATGGGTGGCGCAGCAACGGAAGTCCACGACGGAACCACCAGCTTGATGCTCGAAGCAGCGCTCTTTGAACCGCCCGCGATCCGTCGATCGGCGCGGAGTGTGGGAATGCGGACGGATGCCTCGGGACGCTACGAACGCGGGGTGAATTTTGCCGAGCTAGAAGTGGCCTGCGATCGCGCCGTGTCGCTCATCGTCGAGCTGACGGGCGGTACGGTGACGGGTCGCGCGATGGTTGATACACGCCCGAGTTTGACGAACGCGATCGAGCTGCGCGTCTCCCGCGTCCGCAAGATCCTGGGACAGATTAAAACGGCGGATGGAACCGGCGAACTACCCACCGCCGAAATGGAACGTATCCTCCAATCCCTCAGTTTTGAACTCACCGCCAACGGTAACGACGGCTGGACGGTCACCGTCCCCGACTACCGCGCCCGCGACATCGAACGCGAAATCGACCTAATCGAAGAAATCGCCCGCGTCTACGGCTACGACAATTTCGCCGAAACCCTGCCGATCCAAAGCGCACGCGGCTACCTTTCGACGGAATACGCCCTACAACGCCAGGTACGCGAAGCTTTCCGCGCGGCGGGTTTAACCGAGCTGATGCATTACTCCCTCGTCAAGCCCGGACTCGAAAACCAAGTCACCCTCGCGAATCCCCTGTTTGCCGAATACGCCGCCATGCGTACGGAGCTAATGCCCGCACTGATCGATGCGTTTCAAAGCAATCTGCAAAACGGCAACGGGGCGCTGAACGGGTTTGAGCTGGGTCGCGTGTTTTGGCTGGAGGGTGAGGCGTACCGGGAAAAAGACGCGATCGCCGGAATTCTTGGCGGTGATCCACGGGTGAACCGCTGGACAACCACCGGCAAAGAAACGCCGATGAGTTGGTTTGAGGCCAAAGGTTTACTGGAAAGTGTGTTCGATCGCCTAGGCATCGAGGTGCAATATCGTCCCGATGCTGAGAGCGATCGGCTCCATCCCGGACGCACGGCGTCGCTCTGGCTGCGCGGTCGCGAGTTGGGCAAATTCGGCCAGCTTCACCCGCAGCTTTGCCAAGCCCGCGAGCTACCCCGCGAGGTTTACAGCTTCGAGTTTGATCTCGACCTACTGTTTGCCGCCCTCGGCCAAGATAGCGTCCAAGTGCCTCACTTCCAGTCCTTTTCGACCTTTCCCGCCTCCGATCGCGATTTGGCCTTTTTCGTGCCGATCGAGGCGTCGGTCTCGGAACTGGAAAAAGCCATGTTTAAAGCGGGCGGTAAGCTGCTCGAAGCGGTCGAGCTATTCGATGAATATCGCGGCGATAGCGTCCCCCAAGGTCAGCGCAGTTTGGCGTTTCGTCTGGTGTACCGGGCGAGCGATCGGACGTTGCAAGACAAGGACGTCGATCCGGCACACCAAAAGGTGCGCGATCTATTGGTGAAGCGTTTTAAAGTCGATCTGCGGAGTTAATCCGGCTTAAACTAAAGCTACTAGATCCCTGCTAGAGCCATTCCAGTTGCAGCGAGGAACGATGGTACAGACCGCTAACATGCCTCTGGGACTGATGCTGTCGCCCCAGATTCGGCTCTACGTCAGCCTCGATGACTTTGCGGAACTGGCTCAACTGAACCGCGAACTGTTGCTCGAACGATCGGCGATCGGGGAACTCATTGTGAATCCACCGACGGGCTGGGAATCGAGCCAACGGAACAGTACGCTGAACGGCCTGCTGTTTGCCTGGTGGCGCGAGGCGGGACAGCCCGGACATTTATTTGAGTCGTCGGGCGGTTTCATTTTGCCCAATGGTGCGGTGCGATCGCCGGATGCATCGTGGGTCAGTGATGCGCGTTGGGCGACACGCGATCCTGACCCTAGCACGGCCTTTGCGACGGTTTGTCCCGATTTTGTCGTGGAGCTGCGATCGGCGTCCGATCGCCTGTCGCCACTACAGGAAAAGATGGTCGAATATCGCGCAAATGGCGTGCAGTTGGGATGGTTGCTCGATCCACAAAATCGCCGGGTTGAAATTTATCGGGCAAACGGTGACGTTGATCGTTTAGAGTCGCCGGAGCAGCTATCCGGCGAAGCGGTGTTACCCGGTTTTTGTTTGCCGTTGTCCTGGATCTGGTCGGTGTAGCGTCATGCCTCATCGCCCATTCGGTACGGATCGATCGCCTCTCTCGCCGCCTCTTGTTTCCCAGCACTGCGAAATCTACAAAGCCTGAGACCGCCAAGATTGGCGCTACAGTAAAGCCCATCCCGTACGCCACCGCCCCGATATGGTCGCTTTACTGTCATCCGTCTTGCCCGTGATTTGCATCGTCGCCGTCGGCGCGATCGCCGATCGCACCCTTAAACCCGACATCCGCACCCTGTCGCGCCTCATCCTCTACATCCTCTCGCCCGCGCTAATCGTAGACGTTCTCTATCGCACCGAAATGTCGAGCAGCAGCGCCTCCGATTTGATCTGGGGTTTTACGGCGGCTTACTTCATCTTGGGCATCATGGGCTGGCTCGTCGGCACAGGCTTCAAACTCGCCAAACCCACACGCACCAGCCTAATCGCAACCACCGCCTTTCCCAACACTGGCAACATGGGGCTATCGATTAGCCTGTTCGCGCTGGGAGAGGCGGGACTCGATCGCGCGACGGTGGTGTTACTGGTGTCGAGCGTGCTGGTGTTTAGCACGGGGCCCGCGTTGTTGCGGGGGGGCGGCTGGCGATCGGCGATCGGGGTAACCTGTCGTTTGCCATTGATTTGGGCGGTGGTGTTGGGCTTGGGTCTGCGGACGATCGCCAGTCAGTTTTTCGGTGGTGTTGGCGCGGCGTTGCCGTTTGATATCGATCGCGGGCTGCATCTGTTGGCTCAAGCCACAATTCCGCTCGCGTTGCTGATGCTGGGGATGCAAATGTCGCGCAATCCGATTCGGCTGTCGCCCTACACGATCGGGGCGAGTGTGATGCGATCGATTGGTGGTGGTATCGTCGCGGTGTTGGTGACGCTGGGCTTGGGAATTGACGGGATTGAGCAACAGGTGTTGATTTTGCAGTGCGCCATGCCTGCGGCGGTAACCTCGTTTGTGATGGCGAGCGAGCTGGGGGGCGATGGCGCACGGACGGGTCAGGTGGTGGCGGTTTCGACGCTGTTGTCGTTTGTGACGTTGCCCTGTTGGCTCTGGGCGATCGGGGTGGGTCGGTAGAGGGGCACATAGGCAATATGCTCGTCGAGATTGTCCGAACCCGTAGCACAGGCGTCTCGCCTGTTCCGGTATGTGTCAAACATCAAGCTAAAGTCTGCGTTACATTACGTAACACGTCTCTCATGCCGATTTCAGCTTGACGACCTTGTTGTGATTTAAGCCGCGATCGCGCATGGTCTGATCTCGCCCTTCTGACCTTTTCTTGACTCGACCCCGATGGATACCGTTACCCAACTGACCTATCAAGCTCTACAAGAGGGCACGGCTGCGCTCTCTCTTGTACACAAACAACTCGCTAATCAGATTGCCCAAATCGTTGCGCCAATTCGCGAGACAGCAACCGATGCCGCGCGACCCGCACCGAAGCCGCTACCCGAGGGGGCGCTGATGCAGGTGAATGCTCGCCGCGAGAAGCTGCACGCGATCGATCTGCAAGATGTAGATCAGGGTATCTATCCCGCGTCGCTGTTGTTCGATCGCCCGTGGCTTGAGGCGATCGCGACCTATCCTCGCATTTGGTTCGATCTGCCGGGGACGTGGGATCGACGCGATCGCAAGGCATACCAAGAATTTTCCAGCGGCATCGATACCGACGGTTACCCCAAGTACTACCTGCAAAATTTTCACTATCAAACCGATGGTTACCTCAGCGACGCCTCAGCAGATCTCTACGATCTTCAGGTCGAGATTTTGTTTAGCGGCAGTGCCGATGCGATGCGCCGTCGTATTCTCGCGCCGCTGAAGGCCGGACTCGATCGGCTTGCCGCAACCGAAACCCAGCCCACCATCCCGCAACACATTCGAGTCCTCGATCTCGCCACCGGCACAGGTCGCACGCTGCGGTTTTTGCGCGGCATGTTGCCCAAAGCACAGCTTTTCGGGGTCGATCTCTCACCCGCCTATTTACGCAAAGCGAACACGTTGCTCTCGGAGCTACCGGGCGAGTTGCCCCAGTTTTGTCAGGCCAATATCGAGGATTTGCCCTATCGCGATGCCTATTTTCATGCGGTGTCCTGCGTATTTTCGCTGCACGAACTGCCGGGAGAAGCACGACAAAACGCGATCGCCAGCGCCTACCGTGTACTCAAACCGGGTGGCACGTTCGTGATTTGCGATTCGATCCAGCAAGGTGATGTGCCGATCATGGACGTGATGCTGGAAAATTTCCCGATCGTCTTCCATGAACCCTATCACCGCGATTATGCGCGGGATGACATCGAGGGTCGCTTGGAGTTGGCAGGCTTTGAGGCGATCGAAACCTACGATCATTTTGCGAGCAAATATTGGGTGGCGCGGAAACCACAGCGCCTGGAGTCTCTGGACGAATTCGCAAATGGCGTTGCTGATCAGTGAGATGCTCGTAAGGCCATCGGTTTTGATTTATCCCTCTTTTGTCACTCTCCGAAAAGAACGTCTGAAACCCTTATTCATTCGTTCTCACTCTCATTTAGGAAATGGCTGAAATAACGCAGACTCGTTATCAAATCGGAGAGTGACAGAAGAGGGTTATAGCCTAAGCCGATTGTGTTAGGACACTCTCGCCTAAGTTGAAAACCGCACTATTTGCTTTGCAAAGGCTATGCCAACGACTCTGCTCAGTGCTCTTCAGTTTTTTTGATACGTCCTAACCAAATCGGTTTTTGCTATATAATCAACTTGTTTAAGAAGTATAGATTTTTAACTATTTTTTTTGCATTAAACAACGTTTTTGATTGTCTCGATTACAGTCAGTGACTGCGATTCGCGCTTTAAAAATAGCGTGTTAGGGTGAAGCAATAAGACCTCTGGTCGATTTTTTTGGTAGGGAGCAAGATTCATCATGACCGTCACTGACGCTCGCAGTTTTGTAAATGAACGTAAAGCCGATGAGAGCCGGGTTGCCGTCTTGCTCATGGGATATGGCGAAGTAGAAAGCTACGAAGACTTCGCGAACTACAACGAGCAAGCACTCAATCTTCTAACTGCAAAATTCGCCCCCGTTCCAAACTGGATTTATCCGCCGCTGGCTAAACTCTTGGCGATGTTCGATATGCATGAATGGGGGCATCAGCATAACAATTTTATCTCTCCCCATAACGCTATTTTTGAGCGGCAACGGGCGGGGATCGAAGATCAGCTTCGTCAAACCTGGGGCGATCGCGTCACTGTTTTTAAAGCGTTTAACTTCTGTGCGCCGTTTTTGCCGGAACAGGTCATCGCCGAAATTAACGAGCAGGGGTTCGATCGTCTGTTGATCTATCCGCTGCTGGTGGTGGATTCGATCTTTACGAGCGGCATTGCCCTAGAGCAAGTGAATGACGCCCTCGAAAAAGTGCTGAAAAATGCGAGCGTTGAGGGTGAAGAACCCACGCCGCTGCTGCGAGGTACGCGCTACATTCCATCGTTTTACGATCGCGCCGAATACATCGATCTACTTGCCCGGATCGTGATCGAAAAAGTCGAAGGCGAACTGATGCGCGATCTTTTGCCATCGCAAATCGGGATCGTTCTGATGAACCACGGCTGTCCGTTCAAAGCGAAGGGTTTCACCTCTGGGATTGACGAAAGCCAAGCGCTGTATGAGTCGGTACGTCAGCGCATTATTAACCGCTATCCCCTGGTGTCCGTGGGCTGGCTCAACCACGATACGCCGCTGATCGAATGGACGCAGCCAGATGTGGATACGGCGGCGAGCAACCTGATTCAGCTTGGCGCACGGGCGATCGTCATGATGCCGATCGGCTTTGCGACGGAAAATCATGAAACCCTGCTCGATGTTCACCACATCATCCACCACCTCGAACACAAGCACCCGAACGTGCGTTACGAGCAAATGGCCTGTGTGAACGATCGCGCGGAATTCCTTCAGATCGCGGCATCCTGGGCAAACGAGCATATTGCTAGCCTGCTGAATGTGGACGTTCCTGAGGTGAAGCTCTCGATCGCGCCTTCTAGCGAGACGACCCAGGCCGAGCCGGTTCACGCTGGTCATTCGCATGATCACGGCCACACGCATGATCACGGCAATGGACATGTTCACTCGCACGCATAATTGCGGCTGAACGCTTTTCTGTAAAACGTTCCGTAAAACGTTCCACAAAACGTTCCACAAAACGTTGAATGTCGGGGCAAATGTATACATCCTGAAGCTGGCGAGACGCCAGCGCTACAGAATTCCGAATGGGTTGAATTTGTGTAGCGCAGCCGTCCTGTCCTCTTTGTAAGTATGCGTTTGCCCCGAGTGATTTTCACTCAGCACTGACCCCGACTTCGCCCGACTTCGCCCGATTTCGATCCCCATGTCTACCTCGCATCCGAACCCCTACGATCCGCTGCAAAGCTCGCAACACCAGCGCGTCAGCGACGGCCAAACCCTGCCGCTGCTCGATGAGTGCGATCCCGATCGGCGGTTGCTGGTTCTGGTCTGGTCACAGCTTGGGGACTTCGATAGTTTGGAATATGCCTGGTGGATTCAGCGCGATCGCGATCGGCTTGCGGCGGCCAATGTCACCGTGCGAGCGGTGGGCATCGGCGATCGCGGTTCCGGCCAAGCTTTTTGCCGCTACACCGGCTTTCCCGAAGCGTCGCTCTATCTTGATCCGACGGCGCAACTCCACCGCAAGCTCGGTCTCTATGCCGGGTTAACGGTCAACGTTCCGGGCTTGTCGATCGGGCAAAATGCCTGGGTGAATTTGATGCTGATGTGTGCCGGAATTGGGAGTCCGGGGACGCTGGCGGAAGTGTTTCGCGGGTATCGAGGCGATCGGCGTGCGCCGCAGTTAATTGCCGACGACGAGACGATCGTCGCCAAGCCGCTTCCGGCGATCGAGGGATCATTTTTTCAGCTTGCGGGCGGTTCAGGCTTTCAGCGTCCGTTTGAGCTGGCGACACTGCGGCTGCGAAATATGGCGGAGGTACTGGGACGCTGGAAAACCTATGTGCCTGATCCGGCCTACATGACCCAGCGTGGCGCGACATTTTTGTTCGATCGTGTCGGTTCTCCCTCAACCAATCTCGTGGATCGTGACGCCGATCGCGCCTTGCTTTACGAACATCGCGATCGGGGTATTCTCGGCTTTGCGGACTACCCCAGCGATCCGCTGTCCTTTCTCGACCCGTTTATCTAGAACAGAAGCGATCGCAAACATCACCGCCGTTACGGCTGTTAAACGTCAGTCAAACACCGGTCAAATACCGATCAAATTTCAACAAAGCTTGTGTCACTTTGATCTTCACTTCGATACAAAGTTTTACTTTGATACAAAGATAAATTCTTTTTGACATAAAACAATGCAAAATAGATCGCCAAATTAAGCTGAATTAAAGATTTACGATCGCCTGATCCAACGAGTAAAACTCTCTTGATAGGATTGCGCTAAATGTTTAGCATCGGATCAAGTCTGAATTTGAAGGGTTGAACTTGCTACTTAAGCTCGTTGAAATGTGTCGATCAAGCCACTGCGTAAACCTCTAATCTTATCAGAACTTCTAACCCAAATCTTGATAGAAAAAAATGCCCTCTTTTCTCCACCGATAAAGACTCTTTTAAAAAGACTCTTTATCCGTTCAACGTTCATGTTTCGCTCTAACCCATCAACACTCTGGTCATGACCCAAACCTATCCCAACGCCACCGACCTCAGCCCTGATAACTACATTATTTTGGGACTTGCGACCTGTTTTGTGCAGGATGACGGTGAATTGACCGAAGTCGAGACGATCGAGCCTGTGCCGTCCTCCGCCTTTGAAGCCATTGTGCAAGGTGTACCAACCTCGTATAAACGACTGTCCGCCTTTGCGCTGAATACGATTTTGCCGATCGAAACCCCCGATACGTTACACAAACCGGATGGGTTCGAGGACGCCGAATGGAGCGGTCAATTTATCGAGCGTTTTGCGGCGGCAGCTCGCACCTACGTACGCAAGCCCGAAGCCACGGAAAAACTGCCGATCGGTCAAAGCTGGAATCAGATGAATTACAACCTCGATCGTAAACGCATCCTCAATGCAAAACGCCGCGTCAAACTAACGGATAACGTTAAACAACACGCTCACACCCACAAAACACTTTGATTTTCCTCTAAATCGAAGCCTTGGATGCGATACAGTGACGAGCAGCAGACAATCCTCTCGGTGCATCTTGACGAGTAATTCTGTCCTGTAAGTCACGATAGATTTAATACACTCGTATGTCTGGCACAGTGTGTTGATCGTCGCGATCGTTGGGTTGATTCCCCCCTGAATTTATGGCTAGTGTTCGCCTCCATCAGCTCTCGCAAACCTTCGGGAAACATATCGCCATTCGGGATATTTCCTTCGAGATTCCCGATGGTGAATTTTGGGTGCTTGTTGGCTCCTCGGGATGTGGTAAATCAACAATTTTGCGATCCATTGCCGGGCTCGAACCCATCACCTCCGGCGAGATTTGGATTGGCGACATTTGCGTTAATCAGATGTCTGCCCGTCAGCGGGATGTGGCGATGGTGTTTCAGAACTACGCGCTCTATCCCCACATGAGCGTGGCGAAAAATCTTGCCTTTGGGCTAGAAATGCGCCAAACGCCACCCGCTGAAATTCGCGATCGGGTCACACAGGTGGCGCAGATGTTAGGCATTGAGCATTTGCTCGATCGCCTACCGCGTCAGCTTTCGGGTGGACAGCAGCAGCGCGTGGCTCTCGGTCGGGCGATCGTACGTCAGCCCCAAGTGTTTTTGCTCGATGAGCCTCTGTCGAATCTGGATGCTCAACTGCGATCGGAGATGCGAGCCGAGCTGAAACTGTTGCATCAACAAGTCGGTATCACGACGGTGTATGTGACGCACGATCGGGCGGAAGCGATGACGCTGGCGGATCGGATTGTGGTACTTAGTCAAGGACGAATCCAACAAATCGGCACACCGGCAGAAATCTATGATCGACCGGCGAATCGTACCGTCGCGACGTTTATTGGTGATCCACCGATGAACCTGCTCGATGCGTCCTATCGTAATGGCTTGCTGTGGGTGGGGTCGCGCTACTGGGGATGCTCACGAAATCTGCAAAATCAGCTCTTGTCCTATCGCGATCGCACCTTTGAAATCGGTCTGCGAGCTGAGGCCATTCGGTTGACCACAGCCGACGCGGGACGATTAGCCGCCCACGTTAATTTGATTGAGCCGCTGGGTCGTGAGACGTTGATCAAAGTGTCGCTCCTGGCTCCTGGCAATGAGGAGGCAGCGCGGAGCAGCCGTGCGCCGACGCTCGATATCATTACGGCGGATCGTCTATCGCTCCAGATCGGTGAGACCGTTGGTTTACTTTTTGAAGAGTCAAATCTGTTTATTTTCGATGGTGAATCGGGTCGCTGTATTTACACCCCAAACGCGGACACATCACCGATCGTCGCTTAAACGTCGCTTATAAATCATGATTGAGGCGGAAATGTAGTGTGTGTAGGCGTAAGACGAAGGAAGCTCCATTCGCTCGATCGGCTTGGTCGTCAATCGGACGCCGAGCGAACTACGATAGGGGATGTCTCTGTCGTCCTGCCTTGTTGATTTTGCATCGTTCTGCGCGATCGTGACGATCGCTCCCGTGTTATGCCGTTCGCCCGCTTTTCTACCTTTCATCGTGTTATGCGGTCGCGCACCGTAGGGATTGCTCTGGGGACAATCGCGATCGTCGCGCATCTGGCGTTTCCTGCCCAAGCGCAAACGATGCGTGATGCTGCCGATGTTGATAATGCCGAGAATGCCGACGCGATCGATGCCGCCTCGACAGCGCCAGACGAGACAACACCTGAAACCTTGCCCGACGCCTCACCGGACACCTCACCGGACACCTCCGACGTTAGCGATATTTTCCTCTTTCAAGATTTGACCCTGACGTCTGCCTTTACGCCCGATCCCCAGTATCTGCGCGGTATCGCTGGAGGCACGGAGACCGCTGCGACCCTGGCCGGTATTAATCGCACGCCGACCGGGCGTTGTATTGGCATGATTAACACGCTGCCCAATCACCGCATCTACTTGCAAGATTTTTTCGAGTCGCTGCGTCTGCGCGTTCTTAGCGAGGGCGATACGACGATCGTCATTCGTGGCCCCGGTGGAACCTGGTGTAATGATGATTACGATGGAAGGAATGCCGGTATTGCAGGACAATGGTTAGCGGGAACCTATGAAATCTGGGTCGGCTCCTACGATCAAGCCACCTTTTCGCCCTACGAACTTGAGTTCTCCGAAGTCATTTTGCCCCGATCGACCCGCGATCGACCCGCGATTTTTCGTCGCTAATCACTAGCCCAAACGTCCACAGCGCAACAACCACACGCATGACTGCGATGAAAGCACAGGTTTACCGAGGCGCACAGCAGCTTTGTTTCGAAGACATCGACCCACCGGCACTGGAGGCTGGGGATGTGCTGATCCGGGTGGTCGCGACAGGTATCGCGCCGCAGGATATCAATCACTGTGCGGCGACTGTTGGTGAGTGGCCGCGTATTTTTGGGCGGGAGATTGTCGGAACGATCGCAGAGTGCGGCGAGGCGGTGCAGGGCTGGACGAAAGGTCAGCGTGTGGCGCTGCGATCGCGCGTGCCGTGTTTGCAATGCGACGATTGCATCAATGAGCGCTTTTCGGCCTGTAGGGGCTATCGATCGCAGATTACGACGGCGGGCTTAATTCCCAGTGGCGGCGGATTTGCGGAGTTTGTGCGCGTCCCGCAGTATCTGGTGGATCGCGGTGGGCTATGGGCGATCCCGAGTTCTGTGAGTTGGGAGCAGGCGCTGTTTCTCGATCCGGTGCAGCGCTGTCTTGGGGCGATCGCTCGTGCTGATCTCAAGCCCGGTCAGCTTGTTTGGATTCTCGGAGCGGGTTCGTTGGGGTCAATCTTGACCTTGATTTTGAATCGTTTTGGGATTCGCACCGTGATTACCGATATGAGTCCGGATCGGCTCGATCGCGCCCGTGACCTGAATGCAGGAACCGTGATCCCGAGCGTTTATGACGACCTACACACCAAAATTCAGTCATTTACCAATAGCAAAGGCGCAGACGCCGCTATCATCACAATTCCAACTCAACATTGCTTACACCATGCGATCGACGGCACGCGACGGGGCGGCAAGCTCATTTTGCTCTGTGATGATCCGTTTGACCGGATGCAGTCGATCGATCCCTGCCTATTTTCGCGCCGCGAGTTGAGCCTAAGCGCTGGGTTTACGCTGGCGGTACGTCAACGCCATTTAGCCGAGGAGCTGATTTGCGATCGGCGTTTACCGCTAGAACAGACGATTTCGCATCGCTATTCCTTAGAAGATTTGCCGATCGCGATTGATCGTGCCAGTGCTGAGGTCACGGATACGGTCAAGTTGGTGGTGTATCCGCAGGTGGAATAATCCCGCGATCGCAATACTTTGCGATACTTCGTGCGGTCATTAACGGATCGCTTTGACCTGTTGACACTAGCGATGATCGAGACCGATCGCCTGTTCAATCCGATCCAAGCCATGAGCCTCCAGCCGATCCAGCAAACCGGTCATGATCCGCTTTGCGAGATTGGGGCCTTCATAAATCCAGCCGGTATAGACCTGGAGTAGACTTGCTCCCGCCGTGAGTTTTTCCCAGGCGTCATCAGCGGTAAAGATGCCGCCTACGCCAATGATCGGCAGGGTTCCGTTCGTGGTGCGATAGATGTGGCGGATGACGTCGGTCGATCGCGCTTTGAGCGGCGCACCGGCCAAGCCGCCCGCTTCGTCGGTGACGGGATTGCCCGTGGCGGCGATCATTTGGGTTTTGAGATTGTCGCGGGAAATGGTGGTATTCGTGGCGATGATGCCCGCTAGCTCGAATTGTTGTGCGAGTTTCACCACGTCGTCGATCGCCTCCCAGGTCAAATCCGGGGCGATCTTGACTAGAATGGGCTTAGATTGAGTGCATTTTGATTGAGTTTCGGTATTGTCCGAGGGGCTGACAAGTTGGCCGCTGGGTTTAAGGGTTGCATTTCGGGTCGTATTTACAGTTTGCAGGGTGTCGAAAATGCGTGCGAGTCGATCGGGATCTTGGAGCGATCGCAGGCCGGGTGTGTTGGGTGAGGAGACATTCACGACGAAATAGTCGCCAAAATCGTGCAGTTGCTCGAAGCTTCGGCGGTAGTCGTCTGCGGCGTCGTCGAGTTCGGTGATTTTTGATTTGCCGAGGTTGACCCCGATCGCGATCGCGCGATCGAGGGTCATATCCTGGGTGTGTCCGACCTGGTCGAGATTGTGAGCCATCGCCGCCGCGCCCCGGTTGTTAAAGCCCATACGGTTCAAACTGGCGGCATCATCGATCAGGCGAAACATGCGTGGCTTCGGGTTGCCCGTCTGGGCGTGCCAGGTCGCGGTTCCCAATTCGGCATAGCCAAAGCCGAAGCCACCCCAAAGCTGACCAACCTCGCCGTTTTTATCGAAGCCTGCGGCTAATCCGAGGGGATTGCGAAAACGGATACCCCACAGGGTTTGGGCGAGGCGCGGATCGTCGAGGTTGTAGCTGCGATAGAGCCGATCGCAGATCCAGCCAAAACCGGGCTGACGCGATCGCTGAGATAAGGCCGCTAACGTCCCGATAAATTGATTGTGCATCCATTCGGGATCGGCATTTAATCCCGAAAAGAACAACGGGCGGATGAAGTTTAAATACAGATCCATGATGAGGAAATTGAATGCTCAAGCGAGTCGGTCAACGCGCCAGCGCATGTAGGTCGTTTTCGTGCTTGTTCAATGTCCACTATCTCACGTTGCCCTATCGCGACTCAGGCCGTCTTTTCGCTGTCATGAATGATCGTTGACCGCCGTGATGATCTGGCGATCACCGTTCCGACCCCAGTGAATGCCGGGATCGCGTCGGTGAACGAGACCGAACCAGCCAGCATTTAACGCATTCAACGCTCAGGGGATCTACTCGGTTACGCCTGCTTTATGTGTGTGTAGCTGATCTCAGCATCGTGCCGGTCTATTGCATCACTAAATCATGAACGACGAATCGATCGTCTCTCCACTGACATCATCCCTGACCGCTAGCAACGATTTAACGCTTGATTTGGGGCGAATTCTCCAGCGTCTGCGCGTGACGGATGGGACGGAAATGCTCGTCAAAGTGGTGATGGACTTCCTGCGCGATCAGTTTGAACGCTGCCCACTGATCTGGCTGGGTTTGTACGATCGGCGTACCCACAAAATTACCGGCAAGGGGGGTGTTTTACCAAGCGACAATCCCCGCGCCTTGCGTCACTCCTTTGGGCTGATGGCTGGTGATACCCTCGAACAGGTGGTCATCCAACAGCGTCCGATTCATATTGCCAACCTGCAACGGGAAAAAAATGCGGGCGATTGGAGCCGTGCCGCTCGACAGGCAGGCATCCAGAGTGCGTTTGTCTTGCCCATCACCTCGCGTAAAAAGTGCCTGGGTTTGGTGGTTCTCGGTTCCGAGCGTACGGGTTTCACGTTGGATATCCTCGAAACCACGCAGCTCACGATTATTCTGGGCGAATTTGCCAATATTCTCTCCCTACGTGAACTCGAAGAGCAGCGCATTCAAGCCCAGCAGCCGCACACGGTCTTGTTAACGACGGCGGAACATCTACAACGCTTGGAACCTTTTGGGCGTCGAAGTGAACGAGTCCTGCAAGAGGTTCAACAGTTTGTCCAACCCACCGAGACGGGGCTGTACTGGATCGATCGCGATCGCCACCGCTTTGTGCGCCATGAACTGGCGATGGCATTAGAAGGGCGAGAATTACCGAGTTGGATCGACACGGATCGCTCGATTTCGGTGCCGATCGAACTGATGGCCGAGTTCGAGGCGTCCAGCCTGCCGATCGCCGAGCTTGAAGAGTTTCACGATCATCTGCTCAAAAATCAACCCGTGGCGATCGGTGAATCGTACTCCTCACTGCCGAGCGTCGATACCGGCAAACTGATGTACCAACTCAAGGCGCGATCGTTGCTCGCCGCTCCCATTTGGCATCGTCAGGGCGATCACGGCGAAATCTTGGGGTTTCTGACGGTGACAGCTCGGGCTGCCCGCATGTGGACGAAAGACGAACAACAATTTTTGCACGGTGTCTCGCGCAATATCGCCCTCGCAGCCTCTGCTCACCGTGCCACCTGGATCTATCAACAGCTTGACGATCGCCATACAGCAACCCTCGCGATCGCCCAGGCGAGTCGGAACCTGAGACATCGCACAACCCTCAATGCAGCGCCTTCAGAGGCGAATCTCGTCAATCTAAACTTCGAGGCGATCGCCGAACAACTGTGTGTCCATCTCGCGGTTTCGCAAGTTGCGATTCTCCAGCTAGACCACACCCAGGATGCGTTTGTCGTTGCCTTTCAGCGATCGCAAACTGGCACGATTCAGTCACCTCTACCGACCCTCAGCCTGATCGATTACCAGATCCTCGAACGAAGCGCCCAGGCCATCGCCCTAGACGACATTACCTTCAGTCTCAGCGGAACCACAAACGTTCCCTTACCCACCTTAAACCGCCATAGCCGCGATCTGGATGTGCGCTTCAGCGCGTGGCAACCCCACTTTGCAGCGGCGGGCTGGAATGCGATCGCGCTCTGTAACGTCCATTCGGGTCAACCGCCCGAGTTCCTGATCGTGATCGGCCATCCTCAGCCGCGTCCCTGGTCTGGGAAAACGCTCCGCCTGCTGGAATGGACGGGACAGCAGATCGCCACTCAGATTGATCAGGTTCAAACCGATCGCAGCAAACGCGATCTTCAAACTGCGCTGACCACCATTATTCGCGGGCTGTCGAGCCTTCAGCAACGCTCGACCGGCGAGACTCCTGAGCGGAATCTTTTAAAACACGTGTGTCGTTGGCTCGACGCGGATTTTGTCGCGCTGTTGCAGCTTCCCAAAGCTCCGGATCTGACTCCCGCACGGGTCGTTTTTTCAACAAGTCGTCATGATCACCCGTCGCCGATCGCTGCTGGCACAGCGATCGATCTTGAAAACGATCCGCTGTTACAGCAAAGTCTTGAATCCCAGGGCTTTTTGGGGCCGCTTTCCTCGGGTGAGCTACCCGAATCAACTCGGACTTGGCTGGGAAGCGCCTTTACAGGTCGGCTTTATCTGTTGGCGTTGCGTCCCGAGGCGGACAGTGCGCCCAGCGCCATTTTTGTGGCCGTCGATCGTGGCCAACGTTGGGACGATCGACAGCTATCACCCGCACGTATTTTGCTAGAGGCATGGGTTCAAAGCGAACGTAGCGACCAAATCATGCGCCTGCTGCACGATAAACGACACACCCTCGAACCACTGAACTGGTACAAGCATCGTCAACTGGAGTCGCTGTATTGGACATTAGGCACTGCGGGTCGTCAGATTGAACGACTCGTGAACCAGCTCGATTCGACCCACAATTCGACCAAAATTTCGACCAACATAGGTAAAACCGACAGCGCGATCGAGGCCGATCGCGAACAGCTCTACGGTCAGCAAACCCTGCGCGTACTGGGCGAAAATCTCGATAGTCTCAAGACCAGCCTTCAGCAAGAGCAATGGCAGCTTAGTTTTGCGAGCGAAGCGATTTCCCTGGTGACACTGCTCAAACGGGCGCTCGATCGCTGCGATCCGCTGCTCAAAAAACGTCAGCTTTGGCTTCAAGTCCATCGGGAAGGCAATACGATCGTCCAAGCCGATCGTCAAAAACTGGAGCTGATTTTCTACGAATTACTGACCTGGGCCTGTCAACGATCAGCGATCGGCGGTCGGCTCGATATTTGGTATCGCCCGATCACGCTCGACGATCGACCGAACACGCCCCTGCTCGAACTGGCGATCACCGACTCCGGCGTCATTGATTTACATCTCATCGAGATCTTTCAACGCTGCCTCAATAACCAGAAAAACTACAATTTCGCCAGCCTCACGACCCCCGAACTCGATCGCCCACCCGGCATTCATCTGGCGGTGTATCACCGCATCATGACAGCGATGGGGGGCTATTTTTACCTCGATGCGATCGACGATGGCCGGGTGGTGACGCGGTTACTGATTCCTCTGATCGAAGATGAATCACGCACGTTAATCAATGCCAACGATGCACCGTAATCGGTTCTGATCTTGAGCGTTAGACTTTGAACTCTCGATCAGCTCGCCAAATTAGCGGGTTTGCGCTTACACACCGATCGCGTCTAGCATCGCCAAATGTTGCCCCACCGTCGCTAGGGAATTGGCGACGATCGTACCGCTAGCGGCCACCGCCGGGAGACCAATACCGGGAAAGGTCGAATCGCCGCAACACCACAGCCCCGCGATCGGTGTCGTTTGTGCCGGGAACCATTGTTCGCCCGCTTTAAGCGCAGGGCCATAGGTTCCGCGATCGCGCCGCAGAAATCGGCTATGGGTGACCGGTGTACCGACTAGTTCTAACTCAACGCGATCGCGAATATCGGGAATGACCCGCTCCAGCGCCTGCCACATGATTTGCGATCGCTGGTGTTTCAGATTGCGATAGGCGTCACTCTGGCGATCGAGGCCATCCCATAAATCCAGCGGCTCATTGCCTGGAGTGTAGACATGGATCGCGTGTTTACCCGGTGGCGCGAGGGACGGATCAAGCACCGACGGAATCGAGATCAGCACGACATTTTGCTCGGCAGCGACCCCGTGTTCCCAGTCATTCACAACGATGTAGTGACACTGCAAATCGGGCAGGTCGGTGGCATCGATGCCTAGGTGTAAATGCATAAAGCTATCGCACTGGGGTAGGTCGGCGCGATCGCGCTTAAACTCCACCAGCTTCGTTAATTGCGGCGCATCCGGCAGCAGGCGCAGCGTATCCCAAATCGACGCATTCGACACCACCGCTTTCGTCGCCCGAATCGTTTCACCACCCCGCAGCCGCACACCCGTCGCCCGATCGCCATCCAGCTCGATCGCCTCCACATGCGCGTTCAGCCGCAGCTCGCCACCCCATTGCGTCACGCCACGCACCAGCGCATCCACGATCGCCCCGACTCCACCGACGGGATAGTCCAACACCACCCCAGGTTTGTACCATTCATCAAACATAAATGCCATTTCCGCCGCGCTTGTGCCGGTGGCAGGCAGACCAGACAGCAGGAAGCACAACAAGTCGAGCCAGTTACGAACGAAGCGATCGCGCACGACTCCATCCATGATCGGAGCAAAGGCTCCGGTGAGTTTGGCGGTGTCAAATAGGTGCGGCAGCAGTCGCGGGGCGTAGCGTCCGGCGGTGAGCAGCACGCCGGGATCGAGACGAACGGCAGCGGGGGGCATGGCGGTGGCGGCGTCGGCGAGGGGTTTCATCACCGTTTGCAGGTCGCGCCACTGGCGGACGGCTTCGGCTCCGCATAGGCGATCGATCACGTCGCAAAATTGGTCAGCGCCGACGGTGGTGTCGAAGTCGCCTTCGGGTAGGCGGCAACCCCAGGTGTCGTAGGTGTGGCAGGGGACGGTTTCGCCGATCGCGTCGAGGACGTGGCGCAGGGGGTTGCTCGATGGTTGCGACAGGCCGGAGATCAGCGAGGGACCAGAGTCGAAGGTGTAGCCGTTGCGGGTGAAGCGGTGGGCTGCGCCGCCGGGGATGCTGTGGCTTTCGCAAACGGTGACGCGGTGGCCGTAGTGGGCGAGGAGGGCGGCGGCGCTGAGGCCACCGATTCCGCTGCCGATAATGATGATGTCGGTGGTGGTCATTTTTGCACTTTCAGCAAGAGGAGACGTGATCAGTCTTTAGTACTATGGTGCAACTAAACGAGAGAGCAGAACATCCCCTTTCTCTTGCAAAGCTTGCATATCGTAGCCGGTCATATCAGCTAGCTTTCGCTCTTCTTCTTGCGTGCTCAGAAACACTAGAACTTCTCGCCCAGATTTAACTTGATTTTGGATAGAACCGACATCGACATCATCTAGAGATGGCGCAACTAATAATTGCGTCTTAGGATCAAGGTAATAGCTAAGAGTTAAAAGATTAACTCCCAGATCTGATGTCGTAAAAACAATTGGCTGGTTCGCCGATTTGATATCTTCGATCACATCCCATAATGGAGAATCATAACCCTTTGTCCAGCTTGTTTTTTCAGCAACGGTTTGATGACTAGACTCCAAACTCAAAATACAGAGTAGAGCCCAAACCATAACTGATCCTTTTCGCAAGATAGAGGTACGTTGATAGAAAATAAAAAAGGTCAGCGCAAGTTGAATTGAGAGGATAATAGGAACATAGTATCGAAGGATATTTCCTAAAGTCTTACCCAGAATAGCGGAAGGAAGAACAAAGAAAAATACTGGAGCTAAGAACAAACAAATAAGGAATAGCCCTATATTCTTTTGGGATGAATTTTTAATATCTGTTTGAGATATCAGTAAGGATTTAAGTAAACTGTATAGAGCAGCAAAAACTATCCCAAAGATGAACAGGAAAGTAATCTGTTCATAAGGTGATATGCCACGTCTTTCCCAGAATGGAAGGGCATGATTAGATACAGAGGTGATTACATTGGCAATGCTAGCTAGAAAAGTATTGATTACTTTATTCCATGGCATGGGAGCATCTAACCACCCGGCTCTTGCCTTGACATCGGAAGCTTTTGCGAGAATGACCACGATCCACGGAGCAAAAAGGCTGAATATGAGAATAATAGAGAGACTGAATTTTTTGAGGACTTTTGAACTATCAAAGTGAGATCTTAGCCAAGTATTAGTCAGAAAAATATAAGTACAATGAGAAGAAATGACGAACAGAGTAAACAGGTGACTGTAAAAACTAACGGTTGCAGAGATGCTGTAAAGAAGCCACGATCGCCGTGTAGGATTCCGAATTGCTTGAATGAAGCAACCGTGGCAGATTAGGATTGTTAATGCCCAAAGACTATACATTCGTGCTTCTTGCGAGTACAACACCATAAAGGGTGAACTAGCGAGTAGTGCCGCAGCCATAAACCCGGCTTGGGACGAGTTGAATAGTATAGAAGCGCACCACAACATCGCCCCAATTGCGCCAACACCAAAGATGGCCGATAGTGACCGAATCGCTGTGATCGAGTCACCAAAAGCAGAGACCCAAATATGTCCAATTAAGTAGTAAAGTGGGGCGACATGGGAGTCTGGAAGGCTGGCTTTGAGTGTGTTGAGTATATTCTTGTCTGATCGTTGCTCACGGAGTTTAGAAAATTCAGAGATCGGAGTAAGTTTTGCTCGATAAAATTGGGGATTTCTGAAGAATCAAAACTTCCCACTATTCGAGTTGCAGAAATAGCCTCGTCATACCAAAATATTTTTAAATCAAGATTAGAAAATCTCAGATGAATTCCGAAGAAGATGACTAGAGTGGCCTCAGTACGGGGACAAAAAGTGACGGTGAAAGTCTGTAAGGTTTTCAGGGAGGGGGATTGACGGCTGACAGAAAGA
>JAABST010000063.1 GCA_011390275.1 Geitlerinema sp. S16 | reverse complement strand
GACTGAGAGCGTTGAGCGGAGTCGTTGGCGTAGCCTTCGCGCAGTGAATAACGCGGTTTTCGAGCCAGCAGAACAGAGTCAACATGTCTCGTTTTTTATTGAGCCGACTATAACGACTCAAGCGGCTCATTCAATTGCTGTAACTGCGACTCTAGAAGAGCGACCTGTTTACGCGCTTTAGCCAACTCGCGGCGCAGCGTTTCCGCGTCACGATCGCCGCTCGTCAATCCCTCCGATGTGGCCGAAACCGTTACGTTCGTCGCCTCCAGCGCCGGGTATACCGATCCATCCGGCGCGATCGCGCCCGCCCACTGCACTCCGTCTAGGGTTGCCAAACTCACATCGGCTCGCAATAAATTGGCGTGTCGCAAATCAGCGCCACTGAGGTCGGCTCGCGTCAAGATCGCACCGCGCAAATCCGCCCCGCCGAGGTTGGCTCCACTCAGATCCGCCCAGCTCAGATCCGCTCCGCGTAAATCCGTCCGCGTCAGTAACGCTCGATCGAGCAGCGCTTCACTCAGATTGACCCCGCGTAGGATGGCATTGTGTAGATCCGCCTCACTCAGCTTTGCGCCTTCAAAGTCGCGATCGCCGTGCGCATACCCGTCGATTAAATGCTGCGCTGTCGTAATTTCTCCTGCTGGAACACTCACGCTCACATCTCCCTTAGACATTTCAAATTCCGAATACGTTTTAATATATCGACAGCTTACGCAACGCAGGGCAACCATCGCCCTTGCCACTGCCAATGAAGGGAGGAACCCATGCGTTCTCGGACACTGCGCGAAGGCTCACTCGGCCTCTTTATTATTCTCGGCCTTAGTTTATTTGCGATCGCAGGACTGTGGCTCAGAGGCTTTCAGGCCGGTCGAAAAAGTTATCGGTTTGTCGCAGAATTTGAACATGTAGCCGGAATTCAGGCGGGCGCAACCGTCCGTTATCGCGGCGTGACGGTCGGGCGGGTGACCTCGATCGCGCCAGGACCCAATGGGGTTGATATGGAGATCGAGATCGCCTCATCCAGTTTACTGTTGCCCAGCGGTGTCAAAATTGAAGTGAATCAGGGTGGATTTATTGGTGAAACGGCGGTTGATCTCTTACCCGTCGCCGTACCCATCAGCAATCCAGACCAGATCGCCAAACCACTCGATAACCGATGTGATTCGAGCGTGATTATTTGTGATGGCGATCGACGCCAGGGTCAGCTTGGCGTTAGCTTCGATCAGCTCACCCGCGCCTCACTCCAGTTCACCCGCGCCTTTAGCGATCCGGCTTTTCTCAATGAACTCCAAACGCTACTAAAAAATACATCGGGGGCAACCGCTGAAATTAGCTCGCTAGCCAAAGAAGTTGCGACGCTAACGGAGCTATTTCAGGGAGAAGTTGGCCCCTTGTCCTCCGCAGCACTGGCGACGGCCACATCGGCCGATCGCGCCGTCCAAAACATTGATGGAACCGTCGATCGCGTCAACCAGCTCATGGATACCGTCAACCAACTGGTGGAAAGTAATCGCGGTAACGTCGTCGCCACCCTGGACAGCGTCAACCAACTCGGCCAGGAGCTGAGTCTTTCGGCAGCGGCACTGCGTCCATTGTTGCTTGAGGCCGATACGACCTTATCGACGGTGAATGCATCACTGACCCAGTTTGAGCGATCGTCCGCGCTCAACAACATCGACACTCTCGTCGCCAACGCCGTAGCACTCTCTGAAAATGCCGCCGTCACGTCCGCCAATTTACGGGATATATCCGCCAGCCTGAACGACCCGGATACCCTGCTGCAACTGCAACTCACCCTCGATTCTGCGCGGACGACCTTCGAGAACGTCGAGAAAATCACCTCCGATCTTGATGACCTGACCGGTGATCCAGACTTTCGTGAAAACCTACGGCGCACCGTCAATGGTCTCAGCAGTCTCGTTTCCGCCACCCAGCAGCTCGATCAGTATGCGCAGATCATTCGCACGATTCCCCCGACGCCCGATGGATCTGTAGCTCGCGATCCGTCCTCACCGGCTCTTGCCCCCTTGCCCTAAACCGAAACCTTCTCGCCACCGACCATTCCGAACCACCCTAAGTTAATAGATCCTATGGCGCTTTCCGATACCGCCACCGACCTCCAACGCCTACACACCATTGCTCAAACTCTCGCGCCGCGCCTGATCGAAATTCGCCGACACTTCCATGCCCACCCAGAACTGAGCGGCAAGGAGTATCACACCTCGGCCTATGTTGCCGGGGTCTTGTCGTCCTGTGGTTTGCAGGTGCAGGAGGGCGTCGGTAAGACGGGCGTGGTCGGTGAACTGGCGGGGAATGGTAGCGACGATCGCCAGGTGGCCATCCGCACCGATATGGATGCGCTGCCAATTCGCGAGGATCTATCGATCGGCTTTGCCTCGAAAACGCCGGGGGTGATGCACGCCTGCGGTCATGATGTACACGCGACGATCGGTCTTGGTTCGGCGATGGTGCTGTCACAATTGGCGGACGAGCTACCGGGAAATGTCCGCTTTTTGTTTCAACCAGCGGAGGAGATCGCCCAGGGTGCGAAATGGATGGTCGAGGATGGTGCAATGGATCAGATCGATGCAGTATTCGGCGTCCATGTGTTTCCATCGATTTTGGCGGAGGTGGTGGGGATTCGCTATGGCGCACTGACGGCGGCGGCGGACGATCTGGAGATTATTATTCGGGGTGAGTCGGGTCACGGCGCACGGCCTTACGAGGCGATCGATGCGATCTGGATCGCGTCCCAGGTGATTGTTAATCTACAGCAGGCGATCGGGCGGACTCATAATCCCCTGCGCCCGGTGGTGTTATCGATCGGCACGATCGAAGGGGGACGCGCCCCGAACGTCATCGCCGACACCGTCAAACTACGCGGCACGGTGCGATCGCTCCACCCCGAAACCCACGCCGAACTTCCCGCCTGGATCGAGTCGATCGTCGCGGGCATTTGCAATACCTATGGCGCACGCTACGAGATTCGCTACAACACGCTCGTCCCCTCAGTGCAAAACGATCGCGTCTTGACGGGGATTGTCGAATCTGTGGTGCGCGATCTGTGGGGAGAGGCGGCGATCGAGCTGTTACCGGAGCCGTCGCTGGGGGCAGAAGATTTTGCCGTGTATCTCGATCGGGTTCCAGGGATGATGTTTCGCCTCGGGGTGGGGCATCGCGACAAGCCGAATTATCCACTCCATCACCCGCGTTTTGAGATCGATGAAGCGGCGATCGTCACCGGGGTAACGACAATGGCAGCGTCGGTGTGGCGTTATTTTCAGTGTGGCAATCGATCGCGACGATGAATCGTGTTGAGAGTTTGGCCGGTTTTGAGGAATTGGAAGAGCGTGGAGGTTAATGCGGGATGGAGATAAAGGATCAGTCACAAGCGGGACAGATTGGCGAGCCGATTGAACAGATTCAACCGGAATCGCCCGATCGCGATCATCCTCGGGAATGGCGGGCGTGGCTCACGAGTTTTGCCGTGTTGCCGTTTGTTCCGGCGTTGAGCGGTGTTGTCATCTTGGGGCTAACCGGTCGCGTCTGTTGGCGATCGCGGCGATCGCTTTGGGGCGATCGCGATCTACGTCTGCTCTTGGTGTGGGTCGGTTTGCTCATCGCCGGTATTTTCGGAGCCGTTGACCCCTACGAAGCCAGCTTAGGCGCGTTTAATTTCGTGCCGTTCGTGGTGATGTTTGCCGCAATGAGCCGCGTATTTACGACGGTCGATCGCCTGCGTCAACTGGCCTGGGCGATCGTCTTGCCCTCGATCGGCGTATGCGCGATCGGTCTCGGCGAACTGTTTTGGGGCTGGAACGATACCGGCTTTCCCGGCGTGATTGACTGGCAACTGGTCGCGGGCGGTACACCGCCGGGGCGGATGTCGTCGGTGTTTCTCCACGCCAATTCCTTGGCTGACTACGCCGCGATCGTCTTGGCGTTAACCCTCGGCCTGTGGTGCGATGCCGTCCTGCACCGTCCGACGATTCAGTCCGAGACATCTCCCGAGATCCCGGCTCAACGGTCATCATCTGATGCGTTCCAACTCCGAGAGTTCAACCGATCGTCCTGGCAAAGACGCTTGATTCTCAGCATCACGATCGCCGCCAATCTCATCATCCTGGCCTTATCTTCATCCCGTAACGGCTGGGGCGTTTCCTGTCTCGTCCTGTTGGCCTTTCTGATTTACCGCCACTGGTGGGCGATCGTCGCGGCCATTCATGCCTGCATCGCGATCGTCCTCGCGGCAGCCTTCGCCCCCGAATCGGTCGCCCAACCCTTCCGCGCGATTATCCCCTACGCGATTTGGGGTCGCCTCAGCGATCGCATGTATCCCGATCGACCGATCGGCAGTTTACGGACGACCCAATGGCACTACGCGATCAAGATGATCGGCGATCGTCCCTGGGGTGGCTGGGGACTGCAAAGTTTTAGCCCGCTCTACGAAGCTCAGAGTCAGTTTTTCGTTGGCCATCCGCACAATCTCTACCTGATGCTCGCAGCGGAAACCGGCACGATCGCCACGCTCTTACTCGTCGTCGTCGTCGGTGGAATAATCGCCCGCACCGCGATGAATTTGATACGCGACCAGCTTCAACCCGAGGCGCGATCGCTCATCTTTGCCTACACGATCGCCTTCCTCGCCACTAGCGGCTACCACATGCTCGATATTCCCCTGTTTCAACCGCAGGTCAATTTGCTGGGCTGGGCGCTGCTCGCCGGTTTGGTCGGAATGGGATCGCGATCGATCCCCTAAACTCAACACACTGGGGGGGTCACATCGGGTTAAACTTCAAACTCGCACGTTTCGTTGACAGATCCGTTAACAAACCCCCTATCGTTTCGCCTCTTCCTAAATTTCCATGTCCGCCATCGCCCTGCTCGCCGAACAATTTGATCGCGCCCTGATCGCCGCCTTCGGAGCTGACTTCGCCGGAACCGATCCACTTCTCGCCGCGACGAATAACCCAAAATTCGGCGACTATCAGGCCAACCTCGCCATGTCTTTGGCGAAGCCGCTCAAGCAAAAACCGCGCGATATCGCCACACAAATTATCGCCGCGCTCGATGTGTCCGATCTCTGCGAACCGCCAGAAATTGCAGGCCCCGGCTTCATTAACCTGCGCTTGAAAACGAGCTATCTCGAAGCCCAGCTTCAGCAGATGCTGACGGACGATCGCCTCGGGATCGCCCCCGTGCAAGACCCACAGACGATCGTTGTCGATTTCTCCAGCCCGAATATCGCCAAAGAAATGCACGTCGGCCACCTGCGATCGACCATCATCGGCGACGCGATCGCCCGCGTACTCGAATTCCAAGGCCACAACGTCCTTCGCCTCAACCATGTCGGCGACTGGGGGACACAGTTCGGCATGTTAATCACCTACCTGCGCGAAGTCTACCCCGACGCCCTCACGAAAGCCGACGCCCTCGACATCGGCGACCTCGTCACGTTTTACAAACAGGCGAAAGTTCGGTTTGACGACGATGAAGCCTTCAAGGAAGCCTCTCGCCAAGCCGTCGTCGGATTGCAAACCGGCGACGCCGAAGCGCGTCAGGCTTGGCAACTGCTGTGTGATCAATCGCGGCGCGAATTTCAGAAAATTTACGACCAGCTCGACATCCAGCTCGAAGAACGCGGCGAATCGTTTTATAACGACGCCCTCGCTTCTGTCGTCCGTGATCTCGACATCCTCGGCCTGCTTCAGGAAGACGACGGCGCACAGTGCGTCTTTCTCGATGGCTACACCAACAAAAACGGCGATCCCCTGCCCCTCATCGTCCAAAAAACCAACGGCGGCTACAACTACGCCACCACCGACCTCGCCGCCCTGCGCTATCGCATCACCACCGATCGCGCCGATCGCATCATCTACATCGTCGATGTCGGACAAAGCAGCCATTTTGAGCACGTGTTTCAAGTGGCGCGACGCGCAGGCTGGTTGACGGATGAAGTCGAAGCGCAGCACGTGCCGTTTGGCCTGGTACAAGGCGAAGACGGCAAAAAACTCAAAACCCGAGCCGGTGATACGGTACGGCTGCGCGATCTCCTCGATGAAGCGATCGATCGCGCCAAAGCCGACATCGAGCAGCGACTCGCCAGCGAAGATCGCAGCGAACCCGCCGACTTTATCGACCATGTCGCCACCGTCGTCGGTCTCAGCTCCGTCAAATACGCCGACCTCAGCCAAAATCGCACCAGCAACTATATTTTTAGCTACGACAAAATGCTCGCGATGCAGGGCAATACCGCACCCTACTTACTCTATGCCTATGTTCGCATCGCAGGCATCGGTCGCAAGAGTGGCATTGATTTCAACGACTTTTCAAGTGCAATAAATACCGTAGTTACACTGAGCGATCATACTGAGCTTGTTCTCGCCAAACACTTGCTCGGTCTTGAGGACGCGATCGAAGCTGTGGCGATCGAACTATTGCCCAATCGTTTGTGTCAATACCTATTTGAGCTAAGTCAAAAATTCAATCAATTTTATGACCAATGCTCCATCCTGCAAGCGAAAGAACCGCAGCGCAGCGCACGTTTACAACTGTGCTATCTCACCGCTCAAACCTTACGTCAGGGTCTATCCCTGCTAGGTATTAATGTTCTCAAACGCATGTAACCATAAAGTGAAATTAATGTTTCTTCGACTTGATTTTACGATTAAATACAAAAGACTAATGTGATAAGCTTTGGTCTGACTTACTGGTGTCGCCTCTCCTATGGCACGTTATACAGCTACATTCTCGATCATGAATTACGGCGACCATACACATAAAACAGTGTGTGATTTGCTCGAAAACTCAGGCTTTCGCCTGCTGCATGAGTCACGAGACTATGTAATGGGCAGTGAAAAGCCCGGTTCAGTCAAGTTTTATTTGCTAACAACAGCAGAAATCTTGATTGACATACCGCTAGGTCATTCGGCACTAACTTTAAATCTGTTAGTCAAAAATGAAGAACTGCCTTTAAAGAGAGTCAATCACTGCAAAAAGACATTCGATCGTCTCCAAAAAGTTTTTCTTGAATGTGACGAATGGCACGCAAGCTTGAAAGCATCCCAGTAAACCCCTTCTCTTAACTGGACGAAAGTAGACGCATTTAATATTTTTTGAACATTAATGCCTGCTGAAAATTTGCCATTGATTAATTAATGTAAATTTGAGATCAGCCGTTCGGCTCAGAGAATGACTGGACAAGCCTGAGCCTGATAGTTCGCATTGTTTCTGCGTTTTGGGTGCGCTTTGGTACTTCGGTCTTCAGTAAGGGCGTAACACCATGGCAAAAACTCCACCCACTGCCCTCATCCGTTAGGACGATGGAGACTATACATTTTTCTCGAATTTGCTGACATTTTTGGCCGATCGCCAGCAACATTCCCCGAAAGTGGGAATCGAACCAAGTAGAATCTAGATTGAATGACCCAACATTTCTGTATTTTCGACACCTAGACGCTATGGTTGCGGCCACCTTTTCCATGCAGTCTTCGCTACTTGACCTGGCGCGAGCCGGAGATTTTTCCGCTTTGGCCTACTGGATTAACCGCGTTTTGATTCCCGACGGTTTTTACGCCCATGTCGAAGGTCATGGGGTGCGCGGCTGCGTCAATATTTGTGTTGAATTTCCTGCTCCCCGTACAGCCAAGCAAACCGATTTACAAGACAATATTATCCGCCGAATTTGCCATCAGCTTTGGCAGTTAAATTCAACCGTCATTCATGGCGTGAAGGTCAGCGGCAGCTTGCCGGGACGTGCGGAAATCCTGTGGCAGCAAACGGTGCGGATTGTTACGCCCGCCAATCAACGTTTGCCCTGGAACGGTGCTGATCGCCTAGATCTGGCTGCGATCGTCCGCCCGGTGATGCGCGGTGCGGTGTCCGTCCGATCCTGGGTTCGATCGCGCTATAAAGCCCTACGTCTACTCTTTCTGGCCGGGTCGGCGGTCGCAGCGTTCACCCTGGGCGCATGGTTTAGTGTGAATTCAGCCCTGGAGTGGGTCAACCAAAACGCGGCGAAATCGGCTCTCACGCCACCACTCGAAGCCGTGCAAGCCCTTCCTAACCCCGATGCCTCTGCGACGATGCCGGGCAGAATGTCCGAGACGGTATCGCGATCGGGAGTGACATCCACCTCCTCAACGATGTCAAGCCTGGATCGAATTCAGGGCATTTTGAAAAACTTGGCTCAATCGTCGGTGACCTCGGTGACTCCACCGCCGAATCGTGTGCAGTCGGACGATGTGGTCTTGCTGATTGGTGGTGATATTAGTTTTGATGGGCCGTTGGCGGGCGATAATGCCCGAGCTTTTGCGGATCTTGGAGCGCTGGCGGCGGCGGATGTGACGGCGGTTAATCTAGAATCGCCCCTGTCTCTGGTCGATCGCGCGGAAGTTCAATTTAAGCCTGACGCCGACACCGATCCCAGCCTAGACGGAGCAAGCAGCCGCCAACGATCGTCCCATTCCGGCGCGATCGAAGCACTTCGCAGTGCTGGAATTGATGTGGTCAACCTCGCCAATGGACGCATCATGGCGGACGGCGATCGGGGTCTCGATGTGACCTTAAACCAGCTTGATCAGGCCAAAATTATTCGGTTTGGCGCTGGACGAACCGCCAGCGAGGCGGCACGCGCACGCATTGTCGAAGTGAAGGGCGTCAAGATCGCCTACCTCGGCTATGCTACCGCCGACTACACGATCGCCCAGGGTCGCCGATCCGGCATTAATGAAGCGCTACGCGATCGCATCCACCAGGATATTGCGACCCTGCGTGATCGTGTGGATTGGATTGTCGTGAACTACCACTGGGGCGACAGTATGGCCAGCTATCCAGCACACTGGCAAACCCAGCTTGCCCGCGAGACGATCGACGTTGGCGCGGACGCGGTGGTCGGTCACAGTCCGAATGCACTCCAAGGCGCGGAAACCTACGGCGATCGGCCGATCGTCTATTCTCTCGGCAAATTGCTCTATAGCGATAAGTATGGATTTGGTGGCGAAACGGCTCTACTGCGGTTGCGCCTTGATCGTGAGATGATCACGGCAGATTTTGTCCCGATCGAAATTTGGGACGGTCGCCCGATGATGGCAGCGGAGGACTCAGCACGCTGGATTACGCAGCGCATTGAGGACTTATCTCAGGGGTTCGATCGTCCTCTATCTCAGCTTGCCCAAACAGTAGAAGGGCTGTCAGCATCAGCAGGAGAGGTGTCTGCGGAACGTCACCGAGCCGCTCGCATTAGCTCCAATACATCTAATCCAAGCGACACCGAAAACGAGCTACAACTCTCTACCCAAACCTCCACGAATGTCAGCGTGACCGCAACAGCGATGCTCAACGCTGCCGATTGGAATACAGATGTGAGCGTCACAGAAACGGAGGCCATACCGATCGAGATTGGCGCACAGGCCGGTGTCAATTCAGACATCAATTTAGACGTCAACTCAGACGAGATTGGACAAAGTCCAGCTTTTGAAACGATCGCAGGTGACGCCCTTTCCTTGGATCTGGCGCGTCAGATCATCCCCCCCCTGGGCGGTCGCATTATTGTGGAACAGAGCCTCGATCGCCTAGCCAACGAGAACCCGCAACTTCAGCAAGAGCTTCAACCTTCCGCCTCACCCGCGAACTCCGAGGTAGACCTAGAATTTCAGCATCCGAACCTTTCCAACTCGCGCCGTGATCTTGCGAACGAATTGAAAGCATTGGAGCTTGACTTTAATTCTGCGGGTTTGCCCTCACCTGAATCTCCTCAATCCCCGCCGCGCCCTAATCCCGAGGTCGAAATTCCGCCTCCCCCGACCCCCAAGATCGACCTACCGGACTTCCCCGCCGCGATCGCGCCAGCCCAGCCTCCAGCCGATGATCCGGCGGCAGCAGCGTCACCCTTTTCGATCGAGCCGATCATCACCCACAGCGCACCTTCGGAAGACGCCTCTAATACGCTGCCACAGCGCCTTCCCCTTGGGAATTTAGACAAGGATTGGAATGCGGTGGGTCAGGCGATCGGTCAATGGAGTCAGCCCAAAACTCACCCCCCGGTTTCCTTTACGATTCCTGGAATTGACTCAACGTCTTTGCCTTCAAAGCCCAATGCTTATCCCACCCTGCCGAACTGTTAAGCAGACCCGGCGATCAATTCTATAGCAAAAAACGATTTGGTTAGGACGTATAAAAAAGCTGAGAGCACTGAGCGGAGTCGAAGTGCGGTTTTCGAGCAAGCAGGACAGGGTCAACATGTCTCGTTTTTTATTGAACTGACTATACTCTCAAAATTTGGGTGTAATACGAAATCCGCTTGTGCATAATCTTAGATCGTCGCTCTAGGTGGACACCGCACTTCGACTCCGCTCAGTGCTCATAGGTGTTTTTGTATTTTTACTCATACAGAACCGGATTTCGTATAATAATTTGGGTCTTGACCGATTCGGCTGCCTTTTTCTGCAACACGATGACGCACGTGTAAAAAAAGATCTTTAAAACACTTGCCATTCCTCAGCGCATGAGCTAAATTTATAAAGCTGAAAAACGCGGGTCGCTAGCTCAACGGTAGAGTACTCGGCTTTTAACCGATTTGTTCTGGGTTCGAATCCCAGGCGACCCATTTTTTAAGACCGACTAACAAATAACGACGGTTCATTGAACACCACAATGAGCCGTCGTTTTTGTTTGATCGTTCTGATTCCAGACTCAAAAAAACGAGACTACTCCAAAAGGTGAGAGTCTCGTTTTTCCAAACAGCCTGTAAACGCACCCAGAAACCCTAAGTCCAGAGGCTCACAACGCGTTTAGCTTATATATTTGCGGAACACGAGCGAAACATTGTGGCCGCCGAAGCCAAACGAGTTGGAGACGGCAATATTGACCGTGTGATCGCGGCTGCCATCGGAAACATAGTCGAGATCGCAATCCGGGTCAGGATTTTCGAGGTTGATGGTCGGCGGGACGCGATCGTGCTTGATTGCCAGCACCGTCGCCACAGCTTCAATACCACCCGAACCACCCAGCAGATGACCCGTCATCGACTTGGTTGAGCTGACCAGCAACTTCCGGGCGTTGTCTTCGCCGAGTGCTGTTTTGATCGCAGCCGTTTCATTTTTGTCGTTGGCTGGAGTGCTGGTTCCGTGCGCGTTGATGTAGTTGACTTCGTTCGGATTGATACCGGCATCTTTCACCGCCAAACCGATCGCGCGAGCAGCACCTTCCCCGCCCGGCGGCGGTGACGTGATGTGGTAAGCATCGCAGGTCATGCCATAGCCGATGATTTCAGCATAGATTTTCGCGCCACGACTTTTCGCATGTTCGAGTTCTTCGAGGAGCAGGACGCCTGATCCTTCACCCATCACAAAGCCATCGCGGCCAATATCAAAGGGGCGACTCGCGTGTTCCGGATCGTCATTGCGCGATGTCGTGACGGCCTTCGCGGACGCAAAACCGGCGTAGGAGAGAGGCGTGATCGCCGCCTCCGCGCCGCCCGCAAGCATGGCTTGGGCATAACCGCCTTGAATCAGGCGAAATGCATCGCCGATCGAGTGAGAACCCGCAGCACAGGCAGTTACGGGGCAAGTGTTTGGCCCTTTCGCTCCCGTATGGATAGCCGCCAAGCCCGATCCCATATTCGCAATCATCATGGGAACCGTGAACGGGCTAACCCGCGATGGGCTGCGTGTCAGCAAAACTTCGTTTTGTTCTTCCATCACCTTAAGCCCGCCGACACCGCTGCCGATGATAATTCCAACCTGCTCGGCGTTCAGCTCATCGATCGTAAAATTTCCATCTTTCAGCGCATCTTTACTGGCCGCAACGGCAAACTGAGCAAAACGCGCCATGCGCTTTGCTTCTTTTTTGTCCATATACTGCGTCGGGTCAAAGCCTTTCACCTGACCGCCAATCTTGCACGCAAATTCTGTCGTATCGAAATGGTCAATCATGCCGATGCCATTACGACCCGCCATTAAACTGTCCCAATAGTCTGGGTGAGTGTTGCCGATCGGCGTAATGGCCGCGATGCCGGTAACAACAACGCGCTTAGGCTGAAAGTTCGTCATGAGTCAGAGTGGATCGAAAAAGGGGCGGAGCTGCGAGGAACAGCTATACATCTAGGTGGGTTCAGCGAAACACATCGGTAACAAAATCACCGCGCGGAGCTTCGATGGGCTAGCTGTCAATAAACAAGAGCCGGGGCAGAAGGCGATGATCTACTCCAGCTCTTCAAACACGAAACGCGATCTTTTAGGCTGACGCGCTGTTGATATAGTCGATCGCGGCTTGAACCGTCGTGATTTTTTCTGCCTCTTCGTCGGGAATTTCCGTATCGAACTCCTCTTCGAGAGCCATCACGAGTTCAACGGTGTCGAGGGAGTCTGCACCAAGGTCTTCAACAAAGCTTGCACTGTTTCTGACTTCTTCTTGATCGACTCCAAGTTGTTCTACGATAATTTTTTTAACTCTTTCTTCAATGTTGCTCATTAGCTTTTGATGTTACTTAATTTGTGGCACGTCGGATTCTCACACAGTTCTTAGCATTCCTCAAGTCACGACGTTACGCTCAGTCGTTGACAGAGTTACACGTGCCATTTTGGGGGCGCTGGACTGCTACCGTCCTATAGTATCGGAAAGTGTGCCGAATTCTTGCTGAGAATCAGACCTGAGACGACTCTAGCTACGGCGATCGACTCAAAATCTTGCTAGGCTATAAAGTCAGGGAAAATGTTGGTTTGCGTGACGTGACCGACTGGCCAAGACCCCGACGCAAAATGTTGCGGGCGATCGAACTTCTGTGACTCCGCTATGTCTTTTTTGTCATTTTCTCGAAACCGGGTTCGTGCTGCACTGGGATTTTGCAGGCGATCGCGGCTAACGCAAAGTCTGCTGCTTGGCGTGTTGGCTCTCAATTTGACGGGCTGTGACCTACTGGCGTCGTTACTGGTTGCCGTACCCGATACCTCGCCGTCGCAACACTTGCTGTTTGGCAATCCGAGTGATGCGATCGCCGATGTCAGCATGGCGGACAACTACCTGATTGTGGGGCATGACTATGCCCTGTCCTACAACAAAACGCGCGGGACGGCTAACTGGGCGAGTTGGAAACTCTCGAAGGCAACCCTTGGATCGGCCAGTCGTCAGGATAATTTTCGGGCGGACGATCGACTACCCGCAAACTGGTATCGCGTGGATGGCAATGATTATCGCGGCAGTGGTTACGATCGCGGCCATTTGGTTCCGTCCGCCGATCGGACGGATGACGTGACGAGCAATTCCAGCACGTTTTTGATGACCAACATCATCCCGCAGGCGAACAAGAACAATCGGGAAACCTGGCGCGAACTAGAAGAATATTGTCGCGAGTTGGTCGATCGCGGCTACGAGCTGTACGTCATTGCGGGCGTGTATGGCGGATCAAAACGGATTGCCGATCAGAACGTTACGGTTCCGAGTCAAACCTGGAAGGTTGTCGCAGCGCTCACGCCTGGTCAGCGCCCCGAGACCGTGACGAAAGATGCGATCGTGTTTGCGGTCGATGTGCCGAACAACAATCGCGTTTCGTCCAATTGGCGGCGCTATCAGGTCTCGATCGATACGATCGAGGCTAAAACACGGCTCGATCTACTGGAACTACTCCCGGACGCGATCGAAGCGATCCTAGAAAGCCGGGTGGTGGAACCACCGCGCTAATCGAGCTTAGACGGGAAGTTTCGCACCCTGAGACCAGCTATAGGATTAGGGGCGTACTAGCCGATCAGACTCAATCGGCTCCGTCCGTTCCGCCCAGACCAAGGCTTGATACATCATCACCGCCACAACTTCACGTGTCGCGGCGGCGTCCGGTTCAAGCTGCCGAAGTTCGGGATCGACGACGATAAAACCGGCTTGAGTTGCCGCCGCCATCTTGGGTTCAGCCCAGCCTGGAATGGCTTCGGCATCGGGGAAGATTGCGAGCACCGCTTCCGGCGAATCGGACGGATTCAGACCCAAACCCGTGGCCAACGCGATCGCAACCTCTAGCCGCGACACCGATTTTTCGGGCGCAAAAATGGCATTGGGATAGCCGTTCAAAAAGCCGATTGCGACGGATTTATTGATCGCTGCCCGTCCCCAGAACTCCTCGCCGACATCCGTGAAGGCGATTAAGTCACGCAAGCGACCGTCACGCTCAAAAACTCGCTGGATTTTGGCGGCCAGTTCCGCGCGGGTCACCGGACGATCGGGGGCAAACGTGCCATCCGGAAAACCGGAAATCAGCTTGCGCTTCGACAATTCATCGATAAACGGCTTTGACCAGCGATCGTCGGCGAGATCGCTAAACGCAACGGGGTCTGACGTTACCTCTAGATTGGCCGTTACGCTAGCCGACCCCGCCGCGACTTCCGGCAAACCGGCTTCACTGGCGGCGTCTGCTGCATTAATATCCGAAATATCCGAGCCTGAATCGGCACGGTTTAACGCTTCGGCATTACGAGACGCCTCCAACGAAGCGGCTTGCGATCGTGATGAATCTAACGCCACGAGTCCGGACGATCCCAACAGAACGCCGAAGCGTTTAACCGTTGCATCCGTTTCTTTCGCCATGCGCTGCGCTGCACTCTGAGCATCACTGGCTTGAAGGTTCGCACGGTCGGAACCGTCAGAGGCTGATCCCGTTGCCGCACTGGAAGCCGACATCGGAGGACGATCGCGCAAGCCCATCAGCGAGGAGATCCCGCCCGGTCGATCACGCAAGCTATAGGCCATCACCCCCCCGATCGTTCCGAACGCAATGATGAGCGCGACCCACTCATCGTTTTGAAGCAGTTTGCTGCGCTTAGAAGCCTGAGACGAAGCTTGAGGATCTGGCACGATATTCACTCCCGATCGAATAATCTTGACGTCTTGCCTGAAGACAAAACGAGAAAGACTGATCCTAGCATCTACATTTTTAAACGTGTAAACCGGGCTGTCAAAGATAGGACAAGGCCAGAGTCACGGCATATCCTCATCGGTTTCGTCCGATATCGCTCTAACTTCACCCTCACCACACACACAGTTTCGGCCTTTTGCCTTCGCCTGATAAAGATTGCGATCGGCCTGAGCGATTAACCGTGTGGGCAACGTGCCGGTACGTGGAATCGTGCAGGCAACGCCGATACTCACCGTAATGCAGTCGCTCACCGACGAACCTTTGTGGGGAATGGTTAACTCACGGACGGCATGGACAACATGTTCGGCTACCGCCAACGCCCCAGCCAGGTCGGTATTTGGCAAGATGATCGCAAATTCCTCGCCCCCATAACGCGCCGCTAAATCCGTCACCCGGTGCGCTTGAGCTTCAAGGGCATGGGCAACATAGCGGAGGCAGGCATCACCCGCCTGATGACCGTAACAGTCGTTGTAGCGCTTAAAGTGATCGACATCACATAGCAGCAGGGAGATTGGCTGGCCGTCGCGCAAGGCTCGCCGCCATTCGGTATGGATGTATTCGTCAAATTTACGTCGGTTGGCAAGCTGCGTTAAGCCATCTAGGGTGGCGAGACGCTGTAGCTCTGTGTTGGCTCGGGTGAGAGCTTGCTCGGTCTGTTTGCGCAACATAAACGAGGAAAGCTGCGAAGCCACGGCCTGGGTCAGGTCAATTACCCGATCGTCCCGTGGGCGTTGAATCAAGGAGAAAAACATCAGAACCGCCAGAATTTTCCCGTCCGCGTAGATCGGAAGACCATGAGCTGATTTGAAACCCGCCTTTAAAAACAAGTCTTGATCAGACATCAAAGCAGCGGGGCTGTCCAAATTTTCGAGCCACAGTGGGCTGTTCTGCGCCCAAACACGGCCTGCAAAGCCCTGATTCTGAAGAAACATGAATTTGCGCCGCTCTTGCTCAAAACCAAGATAGGAAAACGGGTGATTCGGGTTTGGATTATGCGATCCCCAGCAATACACCAACTGATTGTGATCCGAATCCAGCGTCCAAGCCTCGCCAATATCCCACTGCGCAATTTGACAAAGTTTAGTCAGAACACTGTTAAAGGTTTGTTCAATATCCTTCGCTTGAACAATGGCTTGTCCCGTCACCAAGAGCAGTTGTAGCTGTTCTTCGGATTGGTGGCGAAGGGTGACGTCGGTTAAGGAGCCAGACATCCGAATCGGATACCCACGATCGTCCCACTGGGCTTGACCGCGATCGAGCACCCAACGATACTGACCCGTCTGATCGCGCAAACGGTATTCCGCATAGTAATTGGGCGTGACACATTCGAGGTGATAGCGAATAAATTCCAGCACCCACTCTAAATCGTCTGGGTGTACCCGATCTTGCCAACTTCGTCTCAGAGGCGGCAAAACACCTGGCTCATAGCCGATAATCTCCTGCCAGCGATCGGAAAAGTACATCGATCCGTTTGTAATATCCCAATCCCACAGACCATCATTACTGCCCTGAAGCGCGAGATACCAACGGTCTCGATTGGACTTAAGCTCCGTTTCGAGGTGATACCGCCTGCGAATTTCTTGCTGCAAACGCGAGTTTTGATCGATGAGCTGCTCTTGAATGCGACGAAATTGGAGCTGATGGCGCACACGGGCAAGCAGTTCAATGCGTTCTATTGGCTTCGTAAGATAATCAACGCCGCCCACTTCAAACGCTTGTGCCAGATTGATCGGCTGATCACAGGCACTGATAAATAAAATCGAAATATTTCGCGTTCTAGGATGACATTTTAGGGTTGAACACACCGTATATCCATCCATATCAGGCAAGCAAACATCAAGCAAGATCAGATCTGGATTGATCGATCGCGCTTGAGATACAGCGCTCAAACCATCACTGGCGATCGAGATTGAATAGCCTTCGCTAGCGAGTATATCTCCAAGCAAAAGCTGGTGTGCAGGAGTATCGTCAACAATTAAAATAACCCCCTTTTTTGATTGGGATAGGTTTGAAACATCGTTCATGGAAGACTAAAAGACCCAGATGAGCGCAAAGCGGAGATTGATTTAGGATGTTAATGGATCGTCAAACGCTGTCGAATGGAAAAGTTATCTGAATCCAAAGTCAACAGAAAAAATGAGAGAAGGTGATCTAAATCTGGACAACTAGGAGCGCAGTGCAACTTCCAGAGTTCTCTATCGTTTTGTCTATCTAACGCTGGGATTAACCCGGTGATCCCTCTTAAGTCTAAATTGCACCACCCGAAATACACCATATCGTCCTATCATCCCCTACCATTCATGCTGACTCAGAATGAGAGCATTAGAGTCCGGGATTGACCACATCCCCTCAATCCGTGAAATCGAGCGGCTTATTCGCGAGTCCGTGGCCATTACAGGAGCTGAGCAAATGCAAAACATTGATCAAACCAGTTCCTCAGGTCTCTTTGGTCGATATGGTTTGTCCATGAATGAGACCCAGTCTTCCCCAAGCGCGACACTGGACGCTGACGTTACGGCCAGTCAGCTCAAACAAAAACGGGCTAGTGACGCTTGATCACTGCCCGATATACCAAACTGAGCGTTTGGTCGATCCCATGCACAGATTTAACCGTGCCTATGGGGCGAAAAATATAGGTGTAAAAGGAATAATTTAGAACAGAGAGGATTAAATTACAAAACCATCTGGAATGACGGCATTTTTCTGAACAACGACGATGCCGCTGCGAATGTGGAAGCCGAGATCTTCTCGATTCGCCTCTTCGATGTTTTCCTTATTTAGGATCTTCACACCCTGACCAATGCGTGCATTTTTATCGATGATTGCGCCACTGATGATCGAATTGGGTCCAATGCCGATCGGCGGTTTATCCACATCGATATTGGTTTGACGCGCCTGGGAGCTTTGATAATAGTCCGATCCCATAATTAAGGAATCACGGACAACGGCTCCGGATTCAATCCGCGTCCGAATGCCAAGAACAGAATGCTCGATTTGGCATTGCTTGAGGATGCAGCCATCGCCAACGATCGACTCCGTGACGTTGCAGTCTAGCAACTTGCTGGGCGGCAGGTAACGCGCCCGCGTGTAGATCGGAGCGTTGTGATCGTAAAAGCTGAACGGTGGTGCTGGCTGCTGCGTTAGCTGCAAATTCGCTTCGTAGAACGCTTTGATGGTTCCGATATCTTCCCAATAATCATCGAAAAGATAGGCTTGAATGTTGTAGTCTTTGGCCGCTGACGGAATAATCTCTTTGCCGAAGTCGGTCTGTTCGAGATTTTTCTCTAGCAGATCGATTAAGACATCTTTTTTAAATACGTAAATCCCCATCGAAGCGATAAATGGCTTCTCTTTGGCTTGCTCGGCGTCAAGCCCCAAGCTGGTGGTATCGACCATCATGGCGTCAAGTTCTGCGCCTTTGGGTTTTTCGGAGAACGCGACGACACGACCGTTACTTTGGTCAATTTTCATCAAACCGAAGGCTTCGGCTCGATCGCGATCGATCGGGACGACCGACAATGTGATATCGGCTCCAGTATCACGATGGCGCTGCACAAACAGGCTGTAATCCATGCGATAAAGGTGATCGCCGGAGAGGATGATGAACTCATCCACATCCCAATCCTTCAGCATCCAGAGGTACTGACGGACGGCATCTGCTGTTCCTTGAAACCAATCGGGATTATCCGAGGTTTGTTGTGCGGCGAGGACTTCGACAAAGCCGTCACTCATATTCGAGAACGTATAGGCTCTGGAAATATGGCGATTGAGCGAGGTCGAGTTGAATTGAGTCAGGATATAGATCTTCTCAATATCCGAATTAATACAGTTGCTGACCGGGATATCAATTAGACGATATTTACCCGCGAGCGGCACCGCCGGTTTTGCGCGCTGCTTGGTCAGCGGATAGAGGCGCGTTCCGGCCCCACCTCCGAGAATGATTCCTAAAACACGTTTCACCGGAAAACCTCCAGGGCTGCCGAATTTTTTACATTTAAATTCTTTACGCTTAGTGTCGGATTGTCTGGCGCGATTGGCAAGGGGATCACGAGAATTCGCCCGATCTCGCCAAGTTCGGCGATCGCGACTCAAAATATTCCCGATCCACTATCGATCAATTTTTGATCCATTCAGAATCACGAATTATCTCGATTTTCATCCACCTCCCTCGGGAGGGTGCAATTGTAGTTGCGGCTGATCGACGGATGACCTAACCCTGACCCTGTTCTATGAGGACGACTTGAATGACTCATCCATTGAAACGACCAACGCCTCGCTTATCCTTGGCGACCAAGCTAGCCTTTGGTGCTGGCGATGCAGGCGCGGGCATCACCGCCACGCTGCTGGTGTTTTCGTTTCTGGTGTTTCTCACGGATGTCGCCCACCTCAAGCCGGGACTGGCAAGTAGTGTGTTGGCGATCGGCAAGATTTGGGATGCGTTTAACGATCCGATTATTGGTGTTCTCAGCGATCGCACGCGATCGAAATGGGGACGCCGTCACGTCTGGATGATTGGCGCGGCTATCCCCTTCGGTCTGCTGTTTAGTCTGCACTGGATCGTGCCGCCCTTTCTGAGCGACCAAAATCAGATGGGACTGTTTTGGTACTACGTGGCGGTCAGTATTGCCTTTAATACGGCGTTTACGGCGGTAAACCTGCCCTATACGGCACTTTCGCCCCAAATGACCCAGGATTATGACGAACGCACCAGTTTAACGGGGTTTCGCTTTGCGTTCTCGATCGGCGGTAGTCTCGCAGCCTTGGCTTTTGGCTTCGTTTTATCTCAGCAAACCCTGCCACCTGCCCAGCAGTATGCGCTGCTCGGTGGGATTAGCGCGATCGCCTCGATTTTGACGATTTACTGGTGCGTCTGGGGGACAACCGATCCGACCGCCGGTGAGCTACCGCCGATCGAAGCAGCAGAACATCAAACCTCCTGGTGGCAAGAAATCCGCGACGCCCTCAAAAACGTGCCGTTTCGCTACGTGATCGGCATTTACCTCTGTTCCTGGTTTGCGTTTCAGCTCACGGCGACGACGATTCCCTATTTCGTGACCTACTACATGGGCGTCGATTCCTACTTTGCGGTGGCGCTCATCGTTCAGGGATCGGCCATGCTGGCGCTGTTTCTTTGGGCGAAGCTGGGGGAGACGATCGGCCGACGCGGGGTTTACTTTCTCGGGACGGGACTGTGGACGATCGCCCAAGCGGGACTGTTCATGATTACGCCCGAACACCAGGGATTGATGTACGTTTTGTGCGCTTTGGCCGGAGTTGGCATTGCCACGGCCTATCTGGTTCCCTGGTCGATGATCACGGATGTCACCGATTTGGGCGAGTTACAAACCGGTGAACGTCGCGAGGGAACGTTCTACTCGCTAATGGTGTTATTGCAAAAGTTGGGTTTAGCCTTTGGGCTAGCCATGGTCGGACAAGCCTTGGAATGGTTTGGGTTTGATAGTTCGCTCCCGGTTCAGTCGGACGCGGTACTAACGGCGCTACGGGTGCTTGTGGCTCCATTCCCGGCCTGTATTTTGGCGATCGGGCTGGTTTTGGCCTATTTCTACCCCTTAACCAAATCCGTTCACGCTGAAATCTTGCTCCAATTAAGCGATCGCCACCGTAAAGAAGAGCCATAGCGAATGAGTCTGTCAGGATTTACGCAAGGATCATGAACCGTGACTTCAGACCTTTGATGTTTCTAAAACCTCAAAGGTCTCACTCCCTGCGATCCATCCAATTTCTGAATTGGGCTACTTCGCGATGCTGTTTCATCACAATTAGCGCCGGAGCTTCTCCTTGTCGAAATGATCTTTATGGTTAGGCAGGAGGACGGTAAACGTCGTCAAGCCGTCTTCACTCGTCGCGCTCAAATTTCCACCCAATTGGCGCACAAGGCGATCGACCAGTGCCAATCCGAGACCCGTACCGCCCTGTTTCCACGGGTCAGCATTGGGAATGCGGTAAAACTTGCTAAAGATTTTTGGCAGCTCCTCAGGGGAAATCGTGGCCGGATTGGTGACGCATAGCCGCAATCCTGAAGTAGCCTCAGAATTCGGGACGATCGCTTCATTTACACTCAGGATAATTTCGCTGCCATCGGCGCTATATTTGCCCGCATTGTGCAACAGCTCAACAATAATTCGATCCAAGATTACGCGATCGGTAATGAGTGGCGGTAACGATGTTTCGTCGATCGTTAACGTTTGCCGACGAGAAAATAGACGGCTGCGTGTAAACGCCACCGTCTTCTGGAGCCATTTATTTAGGTCAATGACCGACATAGCGGAGGAATAACCGCCATCTTCTAAGCGTTGCAAATCCAGCAAATCCGTCACAAGTTCGTCTTCGCGCTTGCACTCCGCCTTCAAGATGCCTAAATAGCGATCAATCCGCATCCGAGCCTCTTCACTTAACTCAAACTGCTTGAGCTGAATTTCTAACATTTGAATCGCCATATTCATATTGGAAATCGGCGTTTTCAGCTCATGAGAAACGGTACTCAGGAAGTCATCTTTAAGCTGATTCAGCTTTTCCAATTCAGCGACCTGCGCCTGAGATGATTGATAGAGGCGTGCTTGGCGAATGGCGATCGCGCATTGGTTGGCCACCTGACGCACCAGACGAATTTCGAGATCTGTAAATTCATGGTGAGACTCATGCACCGCCCACAAATCGCCAATCACGCCGTCATTGTCATACATTGAACAGGCCAACATCGCCACACGCCCAGTCCGATCGCAGTTTTCGCGATCCACATTCCGCTCAAACATCGAACAGAACTGGAAATACTGCTTATCGAGGAGCTGATCATACAGCTCCGGAAATGCAGACATGTCCGACTCACGATAAATTTGCGCCGGTAAAAAAATAGCTTCCTCGTACAAAATTTGCGAGGTTTTCCGATCGCGATCGTAAATGGCGGCATTACACGATCCCACTTGCAACGCCACGGCTACCTCACGAACAGCATTCTGCACAATCTGTTCTTCATCGAGGCTATCGCGCACTTTATCCGTGATGCGTTTCAGCGTTTCGTCATAATCGATCGCCTGTTGAAACTGAATCGCCTGTTCGCGCACCTGACGCTTAAATTCGATACCCTGACGCCGAAGCTGCTTGTTGAACGACACTTGCTGAATAGCTAAAGCGATCACCGGGGCGATCTCTTCCAGGTCGCGACGATCCACCTCCGACCAAGTTTGAGGCGATCGACAATAATGCGCCGACAGCGCTCCCCACAGGGTCAGAGCCTTACTAGCCGCATCAACACGAACGAACAGCGGTACAACCGCACGCGATCGCACCCCAAGCTGTTCAATATGGGGCGGGGAAACCGCCGACACTGGCAGCACTTCCGTAATACATACAACCTCAGCGTCATTGATACACCAAGCGAGATCACGTAAAAGCGTGTCACTATTGCGCTGAATTGAAGCCGTCAATATTGGTTTTGCCTTCGGCCATGGTTCATCCGTGGCTTCCACAAAAGGCATCATCAGCCCCATTTCATCTTCGATCGATTTCGGATGAATAAACTGCCACACTAGGACGCGATCGCACTTGAGCAAGGCTCGAAGGTGTTGTATCGTCTGCCCGAGTGATTCACGCAGCGGAGCGCCGTCATAACTCCGCACAACCAAATCATGCACGATCTTGGAAAGAGATTGATTGTCCCTAGCAGGACGACCACCACGGCGATCACGAGGTGTTTCCGAACCTGAATTCGCTAAATTCGTAGGGGGATTCAATTCGTTCATGCGGCTTCTCCGAGAAATATGGCCACAGCACAGAGAAAAACGAAAAACTCTATGGATGTGTAAGTAGCCCAAGATAAATAATCGTTGTTGCGCTTTAGCACTATTCTCTGAGGCTAAAGCCCGACAACATTTCCACGAAAACGAAGTCATACAAAATCCGGTTCTGTATCAGAAAAATACAAAAACATCTATGAGCGCTGAGCGGAGTCGAGGTGCGGGGGAGCATCTCATTAATGCAATGAGTATAAATGCGGATGGACAGGGAATGGAGAATAGAGGGGTAGAAAGAGGTAAG
>JAABST010000062.1 GCA_011390275.1 Geitlerinema sp. S16 | reverse complement strand
CTCGGGGTCAAAGCTAAACCAGCGCACGTCATCGTCCGGCGGCTGGACTTCCATTTTGGAGTAGTCCACCGATCGGCGATCGACCCGTGCCGGTGTTCCCGTTTTGAGCCGATCGGTCTCGAAGCCCAACTGTTGCAAGGTTTCCGTCAAGCCCACCGCCGCGAATTCGCCCGCGCGTCCGGCCTGCATCGACTTTTTGCCGACCCAAATCACACCACCCAAAAACGTGCCGGTGGTCAAAATCACGGTTTTGCACGCAAACGCCACCCCGAAGTAGGTTTCGACGCCGATCACTTCGTCGTTTTTGCCGATGACCAAATCCGTCACCATGCCTTCCCGCACGGACAAATTCGGCTCATTTTCGACGATGCGCTTCATTACCGCCGCGTATTCGCGCTTGTCGGTTTGCGCCCGCAGCGCCCACACCGCAGGCCCCCGCGACGAGTTCAGCACGCGCTTTTGCAAGTAGGTACGATCGGCCATTTTGCCGATTTCGCCCCCCAGCGCGTCAACTTCGTGGACGAGCTGCGATTTGGCCGGTGCGCCGACGGCGGGGTTGCAGGGTTGCCAGCCGATTTTGTCGAGGTTGAGCGTGAGCAGCAGGGTGTTGCAGCCCATGCGAGCGGCGGCCAGGGCAGCATCACATCCGGCGTGACCGGCTCCGACGACAACCACGTCAAATTCTTCTTGGACGTCGATCGTCTCGGTGCTGCGGTTGAGGCTAGAGGTTGGGCGGGCGGTGGTGTCAGTCATCGGGCAGGCAAGGAAGGGACGGCGATCGTTACGGTGGCGCGGAGGGTGGCGCTAGATCGTTCATTTTAACGTTTCGATCGATCGCTATGGGATGGGAGCGAGACCTTTACCGTTATGGTCATAGGACATCGCTCGCCACGACAAAATCAGGACTTACGCAGAAGGTCGGCTTCTAAACCACGCACCCTCCGCCAACTAATTTAGGTTTAGGCGAATCTTAGGCAAATTTTAGGCGGGCTTGATTTTTTCGAGTCTAGCCAAATCGCTAGAAACCTTACGGCGTATGAAGCTGGTGACAAGATTTGAACTTGCGACCGGCTGATTACAAATCAGCTGCTCTACCACTGAGCTACACCAGCAGGACGTATCGCGTTATTGATTGAGATTAACGTGAGTGTGCTTGGTTTAACCGGTGCAATCAAACACACCAAGTTGAACGCAAACTTTAAACACGCTACAAACAAATCGAAAATAACTCTGACAGCTAAGTAGAATAGCAAACTTTTCGCCCTGTGCCATCCTCTACACTCGAAAACGTTGCTGTGATGCTGGCGGTCATGCCGACGATCAGGTCATTCTGCGCGGTAGCATCAGCTCGAAAATGCTGCCCTCTGGCTGATTGGGACGCACGCGGATCGACCCACCGTGAGCTTCGATCGCCAATTTGCAAAAGGTTAGCCCGATACCAATTTGCGCCACACCCGATTTTAACGACCCGATTTCATACGGCTCAAAAATTTTTTCCCGCAGATCGTCCGGCACGCCCGGCCCATCGTCACACACCCGGATCAGTGCGGTATCGTCGTCTACGATGTCGAGCTGGACGTGGATCTCGCTATCGTACGGCGCAAACTTAATCGCGTTGGCGATGAGATTATCGATCGACCGGCGAATCGCCATCGTATCGACCTCAAAACTGGTGGTTGGACACAGCGGAAAATGACCGACCAGACGCTGGCGTTTTTGAGCTGCGAGCTTGGCGAGTCCGGCGATCGAATCGGCGATCGGCGTGCAAAGATCCGTCGGCTCGGGCTTGAAGCGCATTTGCCCTGATTCGAGCAGCGTTGTGGCCAACATATCGTCGATCGCGACCTGTAAAAAATGCCCCGCTTGCTCAATTAAAGCCAGCATTTCGGGCCATTCTTTCGCGGGTAAACGCGGATCTTGCAGGGTTTGGACACAGAGCAAAATATTGGTGAGCGGGTTGCGTAGATCGTGGACGATCGTCCTGACGATCGCTTCACGCTCTCGCATTAAATCTCTGACCTCGTCATACTGTTGCTTGATGCGCAGCAGCGATCGAATGCGGGCGCACAACTCCAATTTATCGATCGGCTTACTAATAAAATCATTGGCTCCGGCTTCAAGGCAGCGAGCCAGATCGACCTTGCTATCGAGAGCGGTCACCATCGCGATCGGTACGGCTTTCCAGGCGGGGCGCGATCGAATTTGCCGACAGACCTCGATGCCATCCATCTCCGGCATCATGACATCGAGCAAAATCACGTCGGGGTCGAATAATTCCAGCGCATCGAGGGCGGTTTGGCCGTCTGGGGCGTAATGCAACTGATACTGAAACTCATCGAGGAGCGCCTCGATCGTCTCGTAATTCTCGATCGCATCATCCACAATCAAAATCGCAGGAGGAAAATCTTGGCGGTGGGACGATATCGTGTCGCTCATCATCATGTCAATCGTCTCCTAAGATTGGGGTTCGCGGTGGCTCAAGAGATCCTTCAGAATCGTAGCGAGTTGCTTGAGTTTAATCGGTTTGGTGAGATATTCGTTAGCGCCAGCGGCAAGGCAGCGATCGCGATCGTCTGGCATCGCCAGCGCCGTGAGCGCCAGGATGAGAACGTCGGTCAAGCCTAGATCCTGGCGAACCCGCCGCGTTGTTTCCAGGCCGTCCATCTCCGGCATTTGGATATCCATCAGGATTAGATCGATGGGAATGGTCTGCAAAAGATCGAGGGCGGCCTGACCGGTCGTGGCGTTGAGGACACGATAGCCTTTCATCTGTAAGTAGCTAGAGAACGTTGAAAGATTCGCCAAATTATCCTCCACAATCAAAATGGTCGGCTCGCGATCAACGGAATCTGGAGACTCCTCGATCGAGATGGAGGCATTAGCCTCAAGCTGATCGAACTCATACTGATCAATGCACCGATCAATGCGCTGATCGTGCTGCAAACCGATCGGCACAGACGAAACCGGCACAGATGAACTAACGCAGGGCAAATCCACCGAAAAACAGCTCCCAACCCCGACTTCGCTGTCGAGACTGATGCGCCCTCCGTGTAGCGTCACGATCCGCTGCACCAGCGAGAGACCGAGACCCGTACCGGTGTATTTTCGAGCCAGGGAGCTTTCGATTTGGACGAACGGCTCGAAGAGTGTTTCTTGGTGTTCTGGGGCAATGCCGATGCCGGTATCGCAAACACTGAGGCGCAGGAACGATCGCGGAGAATTTCCTAAGTCCAGAATCGGATCTAAGGCCGGATCTGAGGCTGAATCTAGGCCGAGGTTGGAGGTCTGGACGTTTGAATCTCGCTCTAGATCTAGATCTAGATCTAGATCTGTACTATCGAGATCGGATTCAACAAGGTTCGATCGCGCGACGCTCAGGGTAATGCAGCCACCCTCGGGCGTGAATTTAACCGCATTGTTGAGCAGATTGATCAACACCTGGCGGATACGGCGTTCATCGACCCAGAGCATCGGCAGGCGATCGGCGATCTCGGTTTTGAGGGTAATGCGTTTTTTTAACGCTTGCTGACGAAGAAACGACAGGCTGGAAGTGCAAAGGGGTAAGACATCGACTCCGTCTAATTCGAGTTCGATTTTGCCCGATTCAATTTTGGCCAGATCGAGAATGTCATCAATGAGTTCGAGCAGATGCGCACCGCTCCGCTCGATCGTTTCCAGGGCATTGACCTGATCGCGCGATACGGCTCCAAACACCTGCGCCTGCAATCCCTCCGCCATCCCTAAAATGGCGTTGAGCGGCGTCCGTAGCTCGTGGCTCATATTCGCCAAAAACTCGTCTTTCAGGCGTGTGGCGCGGGCGAGTTCTTCATTAGAAAGCGCGAGCTGCTGATTTCGTAATGTGAGCTGATCTTTGGCTCGCTGCCGTTCAATGAGCTGCTGCTGAAGCCGATCGAAGAGGTTCACCTGCTGGATCGCGATCGCGAGGTGATTGGCGATGCGTTGCAAGAGGGTCTGTTCCCAATCGAGCCATTGACGCGGGCGATCGCACTGATGCGCCATCAAAAAGCCCCAGAGCGTGTCGCCCACCACGATCGGCACAACAAGCTGGGCGCGAATATTGAGTTTGATGAGAAATGCAGCCACGCAAGGCGGATGTTCGAGCATCATGGCTTCGGGATCATCGAGGGTATACACCTGGCCTTCGCCCTCTTCGATGAACGTGTTATCAGCCTCGATCGGAAACATCTCCTCAGGAAGCACGCGCCCCAACAGCGATGGCTGATCGGCAGCGACCGCCTCAGCGACAGTGCATTTCGCACCATTGGGCAGCACTTGATACACCAAGACGCGATCAGTCGCCAGGACATCGTAGACTTCCTCGACGGTGGCCTGGAGGATGTCGTTTAGCTCGATCGAGGCGCGAGTGCGATCGGCCAGCGCCCCGATTAAGCGTTCTTTGGTGGCGCTATGTTGCAGCCGTTGCTGGGCGTCTTTCGCGGGGCTAATATCCCGACAAACGCAGATCAGTAAATTGTCCTCCGTTAAGGTCAACGAAAGACCCTGATTAAACGTCGATCCATCCTGACGTCGCGCGATCGCCTCCCCTTGCCACGCGCGATCGCGCTGCAATTGTGGGAAAATCTCGACCTCAAAGCGCTCCAGTTCCTCGGGGTCGTACAGCACTCGCCAGCTTTGGTGAATCAAATCCTCGGGCTGATACCCAAACAGCGACAGATGAGACGAATTTAGATAGATATAGATATCGCCTTTTAAAATCGCGATGCCATCTAATGCCGCCTCGATCGTTGCCATCTGTTGATTCAACTGCCGTTCAGCTTCTTTCCGCTGGGTGATGTTTTGATACATGCCCAACACACCGATCGATTCGCCCGCCAGATTTTGCAGTGGAACCTTATTCACCTCAACCCAAGCTTGACTGCCATTGGTGTATTGCCGAGTGGCGATCACGCCGATCTGAGCGAGGTTTGACGCGGTCGCCGCCTGATCGGTGTCGCGATCGCTTGCGATGATCTCACTCCAGGGTAAATCCGCATCCGTTTTACCGAGCAAATCATCAAGCCGATCGAAGCCCGCATCCTGCAAAAAATTGCGGTTCGCCCCGAGAAATTTTAGATTGCGATCCTTCCAAAACACGGATAGCGGCAAGGTATCCAGCACGGTTTGTAAAAACTGCTCGCGGTCTAAGAGTTCTGCCGTGCGTTCTTGCACTTTTCGCTCTAGCTCGTAGTTCAGTTGCTCAAGCTGAGATAACGTTTGACGCAGCATCATCGCCGTCTGTCGGCGATCGGTAATATCCGTCACGGTTCCAACGTAGCCCACAATCAAACCGCGACGGTCACGCTCCGCAACCGCTTGGACAAACGCCCAAATAACGGACTGATTGCGGCGCAAAAACCGATACTCACGCTGAAAATCCTCTCCCTCACGGACACACGATCTCCAAGCCATCATCGTGGGCAGTCGATCCTCGGGATGCACCACCTGCATCCAGCCATCTTCCTGGGCGCGATCGAACGTCAAGCCCGTAATTTCTTCATAGCGAGCATTGATATATGTACACAGTCCCGCTGCATCGGTTTGAAAGATGCCCACCGGAGCCGCCTTTGCCAAGCTGGCATACTGTCGGCGGCTAATCCGTAAGCGTGCTTCAGCGCGTTGGCGTTCGCGTAGTTCATCCTTGAGCTGCGCTTCGGCGCGTTGACGATCGCGCAGTTCGTCCTTGAGCGACTGATGCATCGTGGCCTGATCGATCGCCAGCTCAAACTGGACGGCAATCTCCCGCAACAGCTTGACATCTTCGTCCTTCCACACGCGAGCCGCCTGACACTGGTGGCAAATTAACAGCCCCCACAGCCGTTCACCAATCCACAACGGTACGATCAGATTTGCCTTGACCTGATACTGTGCCAGGAGTGCCTGATGACAGGGAGCATAATTTGAGGTCGCCACGTCGTTCAAGACGATCGGCTGATTGGTCACGTATAGCTCACGAGCTTTCGTCATCCAGCACGTATCTTGGACGCGATCGCTCAATGCCGATCGCCACTGATCCGCAACCGATTCCGCGATAATCATGCCGCTCCAGTTGGGTTGAAACTGGTAGACCAAAACGCGATCGCAATCTAAAAAAGCGCGAACCTCGGCCACGCAAACATCCAAAATATCTTGCAGACACAACGACGCGCGAATGCGATAGGTGATTTGAGCCACAAGCTGCTCACGTTCCGCATAAAACTTCAGCGCCTGTGTTCGTTCCTGCACCAGTTGTTCAAGTTCTGTATTTCGCTGCGCCAAGATCTGAGTCTTTTCCGCTTCCAGGCGCAAAACGCGATTTTCGAGCACTTTGGCCAGTTGATACAGCTCAAACGGGTTAAACGCCTGTAGCAACGTGGTTTGGGTCACAATGCCGCACAAGTTACCCCGCTCATCGGCCACCACCACGCGACGAATGCGACGCTCGGCGATCGTTTGCTGCACCGACCAGAGCGAGCAATGGGGCAACACCGTAAAGACGGGCATACTCGCCACCTGAACGGCTAGAGTCTGCTCTAAATTGATCGCCAGCGATTGCATTTGCACCAAATCGCGCTCGGTAATAATCCCGATGGGAAACCGAATCGTGCCGCGATCGTGTTCCCAGGCTTCAACGTCCCGCTCCTCAACCAAAATCACGCTGCTGACATTGTGTTCGGCCATAATCTGCGCGATCGTCAATACCGAATCGGTCGGCGCACCGCACACCACATTCAAGGCCATCACCTCCGAAACCTCACGCAAGCGCAGCAAATCGATCGGCCGAATCGTTTGCTGAATGCTGTCTTGGCTGATGACGCCAACCAGGCGATCGTGATCGTCTAACACCGGAAGATGGCGAATATGATGCTGCTGCATTCGGGAAATTGCCACAAACAGATCGACAAATTCCGATTCGCGCAGCGTGATCAGATCCGATGTCATCACATCGCGGAGCGTGACATCCCTCAGGGACTGGCTCCGAGCTGCGAGACGGACAAGATCTCGCTCGGTCACGATGCCTTCTAAGCGATCGTCGAGCATCACCAAAATATAACTCTGGGAATCCTCGATCATTCGTGCGATCGCGAAACCCTGATTTGAAGCGTGATTTAGGACAATATTGGCGGATCGGCCTGAAGGCTCAAGCTTGGTATGTTCGAGATTTGCATGATCCAAATCTGTCGCAAGATCTGTCGCAGGATCTGAGGGACAGGGTTCGCGCTGAGATCTCCAATTCTCTGATAGGCCACAGGTGCTACGATGGCGACTCATCAGAATACTTGCCTCGGAGAGCAGCATGTCCGGCGATGCGATCAGCGGCTGACGAGCGATCGCCGATCGGTGATCGAGAACGGGAATGGACATATCCTGGCTCAACATAAACAAATGCCCTACTTCGCGATGGGACAAACCGCAAGCCAACCGATCTCAGCCGACCTATTTAAAGTTAAATCATAGAAATTTTCGTCGTTTCACGTTGCTTCATAAATAAAAACCGCAATGTCCCAAGAAACAGGACGTTGCGGTTTTCGACAAAAATGTATGTATCAAATTTTAGAGACACACTGAAATAAAACGAAGACTTGAAGGTTCGGGGATGGCTTCATGGAACACCATCTTGCTCGCCCGGAATTCGTTTGAGTGAAATGAATAGGCTTTATTTAGCGACCGAGGCTCGTCCAATCCACATCGACGCCATCGACGATGAGCGAGGCATTATAAAGCTGGAGAATAATCAGCAAGAAGACCAGGAAAAGCGCCATAAACACGCCCATAACCGGAGTTGTGCCCCAGCCCGGAACGACCTTACCGTATTCGGAGTTCAGCGGATTGAGAATGTCGCCGAGGCGAGTACGTTGTGCCATTGTGTTTCTACCGTAGGTCGAGAGGTTTTTTAAAATTTCGTAATATTATAAAGGAAAGCTCTCATTTTTCTTTCCCCAATTATGGAACCTGCAACAGTTCTTAGTATTTCGATCGCGGGCATCGTCATGGCCATCACGGGTTACGCGATTTACATTTCCTTTGGCCCGCCGTCTGCTCAGCTCGATGATCCCTTCGATGACCACGACGATTAAGCCACAGAATCCGCCCGATCGCAATCATTCAGGAATCACCCAGTTCTGTCCTAAACTCGGATGATCTTGGGTGATCTCGGGCGAGACCGGGCAAGACCTCGTAGAAGCATTCAGACAAACATTCACGCAAGCATTCATACCCAACCGAGCCTTAGGCCAATGGGTTAATCTCACGCATCCGATCGAACCAGTTGAGCTGCGACAGGAAATATTGCGTCACAAGGGTCGGCTGCTCGGCGGCCATGATCGCCCGCACAACGGCGACGCGACGCCCGCCCGCCTCGAAGACATCGCGCATATTCGTCATATCCAGCCCGCCGATCGCAAACCACGGGATCGGGCTATGTTCGGCGGCGTAGCGGACATATTCTAAGCCCGCAGCGGCTTTGGGCTTGGTCGGCGTTTCGTAGACGGGGCCGACGCCGATGTAGTCCGCGCCTTCCTCGATCGCGCGGCGCATTTCGTCCGGGTTCGTGGTCGATCGACCAATGATTCGCTGGGAGCCGAGAAGCTGACGAGCGAAGGTGATCGGCACGTCCTGCTGACCGAGGTGTACCCCATCGGCATCGACAGCCAAGGCCAGATCGGCGCGATCGTTCATGATGAATAGCGCACCGTAGCGCTGACAAAGCTGTTTGAGCTGGCGACCGTTGGCGATGCGCGTGGCGTCGTCGGCGTCTTTGTCGCGATATTGCAGTAGCGTCAGGCCACCCTGAAGTGCGGCTTCGACGACCTGAAGTAGGCGATCGCTCGGGGAAGTCACGAGATAGAGCTGGGCGCTAGCGAGACGTTGGCGGCGATGGTAGGCCGAAAACTGGCTGTCGAGGCTGTAGACCTCGTAACGCATGGCTTTGCATTCCTGCGCCATTTTGCCGTCGTAGAGTTTGGCGTATTCTTCCAGCACACGCAGAGCCTCTTCGACGCGGCAGAGGTTGGCCTGGAGGACGGCTTCGATGTCCTCGCGGGTTTCCTCGCCGGGATGGCTGAGATCAGTGCCGGGGTCATTGGGGGTATCGCGGGCAGCGCGGAGATCAGGCGTGTGCCATCCCGCGAGTTCCTGGCGAATAATTTTGCAGGTTTCGGTCAGGTCGGCGTCATTGAGACCAAAGCGGCACCATTCTTCAACGATACGCATCCCCTCACGGGCGCGATCGAGGTTGGCATCGAGGATGCGGCGCACGGCGGGCGAGGCTGTTTTTCGTTGCGAGGCGATCGCGTTCATGTCTTGCGGTTCGACGATGGGAGATCGTGCCTCGGGCTGTGTGCCGCGTATGTTTCCGAACGAACTCGTCATGGCGGGTCTCTCCGAAATCGTTAATCGTGTTGGGTCTCAGGGGCGATCGTAACGGGTGGCGTGTTGCGAAATTTATTGCAGTATGGCGAAAAAACGACCCCTCAATCTATCAATCGAGAGGTCGCTGGTTCAAACATAATGACTATCTGATCAGGGAAAAATCAGCGATCGACCGATCCCATGATCACGTCGATGCTGCCCAAAATCGCCACCAGATCCGCCACCTTCGCACCTTTCAAAATGTGCGGCAGCACTTGCAGATTGTTGAAGTCCGCCGCGCGAATTTTGAACCGCCAGGGAAAGATACTGTCGTTGCCTTGAATAAACACACCGACTTCGCCTTTACCCGATTCGAGGCGGACATAGTGTTCACCTTCGGGAATCTTGAACGTGGGCGCGATTTTCTTACCGGCGAACTGATACTCAAAGTCATTCCACTTCGATTTGGGGCCTTCGGCGATTCGTAGCGCTTCGAGATTCTCGTAAGGGCCACCGGGCAAACCGGCGAGCGCCTGACGCAAAATCTTCACCGATTCGCGCATCTCCGCCACCCGGACGTAATACCGTGCGAGACAGTCGCCCTCGGTCGCCCAGTGGATATCCCAGTCAAAATCGTCGTAGCACTCGTAGCTATCGACCTTACGCAAATCCCACTTGACGCCGGAGGCACGCAACACAGGCCCCGAAAGACCCCAGTTAATCGCTTCCTCACGGGCGATCGTGCCGATGCCTTCGATCCGACGACGGAAGATCGGGTTATTGGTGATTAGCTTTTCGTACTCATCGATTTTCGGATCGAAGTAGTCACAAAAATCGATGCACTTATCCACCCAGCCGTAGGGCAAATCGGCAGCGACACCACCAATCCGAAAATAGTTGTTATTGATCAGGCGCTGACCGGTGGCCGCTTCCCAAAGATCGTAAATCAGCTCGCGTTCGCGGAAGATGTAGAAAAACGGGGTTTGAGCGCCCACATCTGCGAGGAACGGGCCAAGCCACAGCAGGTGGTTGGCGATGCGGTTCAGCTCCAGCATGATCACGCGGATGTAGCTCGCGCGGCGTGGCACTTCGATGCCTGCGAGCCGTTCCGGTGCGTTCACGGTAATCGCTTCGTTGAACATGCCCGCCGCGTAGTCCCAACGGCTGACGTAGGGTACGAACGCGATATTGGTACGGCTCTCGGCAATTTTCTCCATGCCGCGATGCAGGTAGCCGATAACGGGTTCGCAGTCGATGACATCTTCACCGTCGAGGGTGACGATCAGGCGCAGGACGCCATGCATCGAGGGGTGGTGCGGCCCCATGTTGAGCACCATCGGCTCGGTTCGTGTTTCGAGTTTGGGCATGTCCGCTGGTGTGGCGTGGAGGTTTTCGGTGTGAAACGTTGGGCTGGGGCGATCGAGGTCTGGCGCGATCGCCCCGACAAACGAAACAATCTGTGGTTTTTATTATACGTAGTTGCGATTATACGTAGTCGCGTGGTTTTAATGTTCGAGGCTCAGGTTAAACACTCGATCGCTATAAATGATTGATCGCTACAAACGAAACCCCCGATCGCGTCCGGCTTTGAGGTCAGCGGCGGCAGCATAGACCGCGCAGACGTTGTACCAGTTAAGGAAAATTCGCGAGAGTTCCTGAGCGAGGCGGGGTTTGCCGCGATCGATCAGCCACTGCATCGGTTTCGCCAGGGTTTTTTCGTTGAGCCAGCCCCGCAGCGATAGCACGCCCCAGAGGATACGATGCAGCCAAGTCATCTGAATCATCAGCCGCACATCGAAGCTGGGATGTTTGCGATAGAACAGGACGCCCATGCGACCGCGCTGGATTTCCCGATCGATCGCATTCGGCAAATCGGCCAGTTTAAACGGTGGATGCCAATGGTAGCCCGCTGCTTCGGGACATTTAATCAGGACTAACCCCAGCTTTTTCAGACGTACGCCCAGTTCGAGATCTTCCCAGCCGTAGAGCTGAAATTGTGTGTCGAACAGGCCGACGGCTTCGAGCCAGGTTCGGGCGATCGCGACGTTGCCCGTGGCAAAGTAGGCCGCCGAAAAGTCGGTCAGTTTATACGGTTCGCTGGTGGGATCGTCAAAGTTATTCGTGTCGATCACCGCGCCGTAGGTGAAGAGCCGATCGTGTCCTAAGGTTTGCTGACCGCGTACGATCGCGTCGGCGTGGCTTTGCAAGAAATGATCGGTGACGACGAGATCGCTATCGATAAAGACGATCGTCTCGCCTTTGGCATGACTCACGCCGAGGTTTCGCGCGGCGGCAGGCCCGAGATGCTGCTGGTCAAACAGACGCACGTGGGCAAGATCGTCGCGGTTGGACTCAATCCAGGCGATCGTCCCGTCAGTCGAGCCATCATCGACCACCACAACCTCATAGCCGTCCACCGAGCCGCCAGGGCGAAGCTGCTGACATTCCAGGGCGTGCAGGCATTGACGCAAAATCGGCAGACGATTGTAGGTCGGGATGACGACGCTAAAAAACATAGGTGACGCTGGTGATTGCTGTGGTAACTAACGCAACCCCATCCACGTGAGCAAACCTTGACCGGTCAGCGCTTCGAGAATCAGCACGCTGACGAAGCCGATCATGGCAAAGCGACCATTCATCTGCTCTGAGTAGAGATTCCAGCCAAAAGATGGCTCATGGCGATTGCTGGCGGTTGCCGGTTCGGTTGTCTTTTCGGTGGTTGCGGGTTCAGAACTCATGATCAATAGCGATCGAAACGAATCGAAATAATATGTAATCCGTCGTTATCTTACGGTAAATTTCGATCGCGCTCCATGACGATCGCCCGACTCAGGCTCGCACGCGATCGACGTAATCGAGCAAGAGACGGCAAAAGTCCAGCAAGCCAGACGTTGGCTCCTGGGCGGGAGTGCCGGATTCGAGTTCTGGCAAGCTTTGCAAGTGTTCAAAATAGGTCACATCATCCTTTTGGCGTTTGATGGCTAGATCGGCAAGGATGTGGGGAATGCTGGGCTGAAGCGAGAGCAGGGTGATGAAGGCCGATCGCGATAATTTGAGTAACAGGGCATCCTCGCCAGACCGGAGCGTGGCGGTATACGGTAGCCCCGTCAATAAACTAATCTCTCCCAGAATTGATCCGGCCTTGACCGTAAAGGTTTTTGTAAATTCTTCATTCGGGTCATTCACCCAGCCGTTGACCGATCCACCCACCAGCAGATACGCCGTTGTGCTTGGGCTTCCTTGCTGTAGGAGTATTTCCCCAGTTTGGGTCGGATGGAGGGCAAGTTGTTCCACCAATTGCCAAACCTCATCATCGGTAATACTCGAAACTCCTGAACCGAGTAAATCCGTTAAAAAATCAACGCACAGATCGAAAACACTCTTGCACTTCATCACGTTTCATTTACCGGCTGGTTTTAAGGCAAGGCCAATGTGGCAATACCGACCCGTTTTGGAAGTAGGTCTACGTCCATCATTTAAGTCCACAACCTCTATGGACGTTTTGATCAGAGATTTGATTCGAGAACATCATACCGACTTCGATCGATGATCCAGAGAAGTCCCAAGAAATAGATCGGGTTGTTATCCGCTATAGATCGACCAAACTATCCTTGAGCGCATCCATAATCTGTTCTTGTTCTGCCTCGGTTAGTTCTGGAAACATCGGCAGCGACAGGACTTCACGTGTTGCCCGTTCGGATTCTGGTAACGGCAACAGGTTATCAGCGGCGTAAACCGGCTGCTGGTGTAGCGACAACGGGTAGTACACCATGCTGATAATCTCGCGATCGAGCAACCGTTGACGCAGCCGATCGCGAATCGCGGCATCGTTACGATCGACCCGGATCGTGTACTGGTTCCAGACGGTGCGTGCGCCCGCCGCTTCCTGGGGTAGAACGAGACCGGCGATCGAGGCGAGCATGGTCGTGTAACGTGCGGCAACATCACTGCGAGCCGCATTCCAGCGATCGAGCCAGGGCAGTTTGACCCGCAAAATCGCGGCCTGAATCGCATCGAGGCGGCTGTTAATGCCGATTTCGGTGTGGTGGTAGCGACGGGGCGAACCGTGTTCTTTAATCACGCACATTTGCTGGGCGATCGCCGGATCGTTGGTTGTGATCATGCCCCCATCGCCGAACGCACCGAGGTTTTTCGTTGGAAAAAAGCTAAAACAACCGATATCGCCAATGCTGCCAACCCGTCGATCGCCCCACATCGCTCCCGTGGCCTGGGCGCAATCTTCGATGACCTTTAAGCCGTGGTCACGGGCGATCGTCATGATCCGATCCATAGGGGCTGGATGACCAAATAAATGCACCGGGATGATCGCCTTTGTCCGATGGGTGATGGCCGCTTCTAGGCGATCGGGGTCGATCGCAAACGTTACCGGGTCAATATCGACAAAAATCGGCGTTGCACCCACCGCGCTCACGGTTTCCGCCGTCGCCACAAAGGTAAACGACGGAACGATCACCTCATCGCCAGCGCCGATCGCCAACGCCCGCAACGCCAGATACAGCGCGTCCGTCCCCGAATTGCAGCTCACGCCCACATCGGAACCGATATAGCCCGCAAATTCTGTTTCAAAGGCCGTCACCACATCGCCGCCGATATAGCGTCCGGACGCCATGATCTCAATCACGGCAGCTTCGATATCGGTACGAATCGTAGTGTACTGGCGGGCTAAATCGATAGGGGGAATGCTACTCACGCGATCGCGTCTCACGATGGTATGGGGTTATACCCGATCGCCACTCGGTGCAGACCGACCGAAGTTCTGGCCTAGCAAGGAGCGATACGAGCATCGTCGAACAGTCGCACAACAGCCATTGACATCCTCACCGGGCTAAAGCCACGGTGATTCCTAAACCTCACGATTTAAGTTTCTGCTTCGCTCACCGTTGCAGGCCATAGTTAAAAACCATGTACTGTCTTACACAGAGTCCACAGACTTTTACTCCCATTGCAGAGAATCCGATCCCGCAAGCCCTGCGGTACGGTGTCGAAAAAGACGGGTACTTGTTGCTTGGATATTTTACCTGTACAAGCATTTCTGTATAAAACCCTATATATCCAGTTGTCAAGGTGCATTGTCCTAAAAAGTTTGGTTTTTACTTTTTAGTACATGTATCTGACTTTAACAGATTTTAGCCCTAAAGGGCGGGGTTTTAGACCCAAGGAGATTTGATAACCCAGAGCAGATCGCCAAATCGTCACCAAGACACGCTACAACAGACTCAACCGACTGCGACTCGACTCGATCCTCGTGTCTATAGCCATTGCATCTCGGTCTGCATCTCACTCAATCCAACACGACCCAAAATCCATCGTGGACGAATTTCTAAACTTTCAAATCTCGCTACTAGACGGCACAGCGCAAAGCTTTAGCGGCAGCAACGGCCAGGATCTGATTCTCGGTCTTGGGGGAAGCGATACCCTGCAAGGCTTCGGCGGCGATGACTACATCAACGGCAATGTCGAAGTTGACATCATTTCCGGCGGCGATGGTAACGACACCCTGCGCGGCGGGATGAACAACGACATCATTTCCGGTGATGCCGGTAATGACACCATCTACGGTGATTTCGGAGCCGACACCGTTACCGGGGGAGCCGGAGCGGATTACTTTGTCGTCGCCGATGGACGCGGTGGCAACAGTGCCGCCACCACCGACATCGTCACCGACTACACCGATGGCGAAGATAAAATCCTGCTCGATGGCGGAATTACTTTCAGCGACCTATCGATCGCCCAAGGTGACGGCGACTTAAGTGCCGATACGATTCTGCGCAAAATCAACACCGGCGAAATCCTCGCCATCCTGAAAAATATTGATAGCTTGACGATCGAGTCCACCGACTTTCTTCCCCCCACCGTAACCGCCCCCCCCACCGTCGCCTCCTCCGTCAGCGAAACCGTCAACTTCGCTGGTGTCGATACCACCAGTGAAGCCGCCGTTCGCGCCCTCGGTGGCCCCTCCATTACCGTCGATAACACCACCTTATATATCGGCTACGAACAAGTCAGCAGCAACAACCAAGACCCTCGCCTCATCAGCTTCACCAATGGCGTCCGGGATTGGTATCGCACGGACTATGAAGTCACCAATGATGACAGTACAGGAACCGGCCTTGTCTGGGATGGAACGACCGATAGCCTCTACGCCACCTTCACTTCCACCGGAAGCCAAGGTACACCGGATCAAGATTTCCGTGAGTTTGCCACCAATGGCTGGCTGCGGAGTTATGGCCCCGGTGGTGGTGCCAAGGTTTCAATTTTGGCGCGAATTGATCCCGCAACGGGTGATGTTCTCGATGCGACATTTATTTCGGCGATACTGTCTAGTGGCAACAGCAATAGCTTGAGCGTTACGAACTTAGGACTCGACGGCGACAACGTGGTCGTATCAGCTAGCTCGTTCTTCTCACCACGCCGCATCGACACCACCGCCATGCAACAAACCGTGTCGGGCGGATCGCCCTTTGACTACACGATCGAGTTCACACCGAATCTCAGCGCTGCGGTACGAGCTGAAGCGCCCGGTTTCGGTAGCTAGGCGAAATACTGCCGATTTGGTCGAGGTTAAGACTCGTTCCTCCTAAAATATGGAGCGACACGAGTCTTAAAACTCTTGATTTTTTCTTAACTTGTCCGTCAGCACTACAAGCGCCATGGCTAAATCCATCACCCAACTTCTGCCCCTCGAAACCAAAACAATTTGGGCGATTCTCAACGAGTCGATCGATGATGCAACGGCAAATCAAATCATTTGGTTTCACTTGGGCTATCGATACGACGCAGACACACAGAGCTGGGATACAAGCCGGGTTGATCCGTCATGGCTAGCGGAGTATCCCGAGCCGCCGAATTTCATCGAAAGTCGTCCGGCAACCGTGAAGCTAACGCGATCGATCCCCAAGGAAAACAAGCAACTGCTCAAGGACAAGTTGGGGTTTAAGGGATACAAAATTGGTGAATTTGGTCCTCGACAGACGCGCCGTGCCACGATGGCCAATTGGCTATTGGGATTAATCGAGGAGTGGCCTGAAATCTAGGGTTATAGTCAGTTCAATAAAAAACGAGACATGTTGACTCTGTTCTGCTTGCTCGCAAACCGCGTTTCGACTCCGCTCAACGCTCCCAGGGTGTTCTGAAAATAATTGAACTGACTATAGTCTGCAAATACTCATAAAAACAGCGGCGACGATCGCCATTGATCGCCACCGCTGTTTTTATTGAACTAAGTGATAGCAGCCAGCACCGCCAAACACGGCTTAATCAAACTGCGACGAATCCGCACGAATGAAGGCGCGATCGTCCGGGTGCTTCTCACCCGGCGGCGTCAGACCCAGCGCCGACATATCCGCATCCACCATCAGCTTGACCAAGCCATCAAAGGAGATTTCTGGCTCCCAGCCGAGTTTCTCTTTCGCTTTGCCCGGATCACCGATCAATAGCTCGACTTCCGCCGGACGCAGGTAGCGCGGATCAAATTCCACATAATCATTCCAGTCGAGACCGGCGTATTCAAAGGCGATCGTCAAAAATTCGCGGATCGAATGGGTCTCGTTGGTCGCGACGACGTAATCATCCGGCTCATCCTGCTGAAGCATCAGCCACATCGCTTTAACGTAATCCTTGGCATAACCCCAGTCACGCTTCGAGTCGAGATTACCGAGGAAGATTTTCTTTTGGGTTCCGGCCACGATGCGAGCTAGCGCACGGGTGATTTTGCGGGTGACGAAGGTTTCACCCCGGCGCGGTGATTCGTGGTTAAACAAAATGCCGTTACAGGCAAACAAGCCGTAGGACTCACGGTAATTAATCGTTTGCCAGTGACCGTAAACCTTGGCGCAGGCATAGGGACTGCGCGGATAAAACGGTGTCGTTTCCTTCTGCGGAATTTCCTGTACCTTGCCGAACATTTCCGACGAACCGGCTTGGTAAAAACGCACTTCGTTGCCGGTGCGTTGCTGGTAATCCCGAATGGCTTCGAGCAGACGTAACACGCCCATCCCGACGGTATCGACGGTGTACTCGGGGGAGTCGAAGCTGACGCGAACGTGGGATTGAGCGCCGAGGTTGTAGATTTCGTGAGGCTCGATCTGTTCGATCAGGCGACGCAGGGTTGTGCCGTCGTTGAGGTCGCCGTAGTGCAGGAAGAGGCGTGCGCCTTCGATGTGGGGATCGACGTAGACGTGATCGATCCGATCGGTATTAAACGTCGAAGTGCGGCGAATAATGCCGTGGACTTCGTAGTCTTTTTCGAGTAGCAGTTCGCTCAGGTAGGAGCCGTCTTGTCCGGTGATTCCGGTAATTAGGGCTCGCTTGGTATTCGTCATTGCTTCGGGGTGTGAACTAAACAGTACGCAGACGATCGAAGGGTCTCATCAAATGTGAGAGTCTGGATCGATCGCGGGCGTATGACAGATGTGTGGGTCTCAGATGCGATGTCCTAAGGATGCACTGGATGTGTCATCCTGCCGATCGCCAAGGTTGATCTTTCATTAATCCTTCCAAATGTAGCCTTGATCCCGATAATCGTAGAAATTCGTAGAGATGGAGGCCGATGAAGATCGAGCAGGATTAATGAGAGGAGATTCGGCGTCGCAGTGACCGCCCCGATCGCCTAGTAAGCGCCATTATTTTTCGGAAAAACGATCACGCCGATCGTCTTCAAAACCACGCCCAGATCGAGCCAAACGCTGCGAAAGTTAACGTAGTACACATCGATCTTGACCCGCTTTTCGTAGGGAATGTCATTACGTCCAGAGACTTGCCAGACGCCGGTGAGACCCGGTCGCACCGTCAGCACTTTATCGATATGGCGACCGTAACGGGGCAGCTCTTCCGGCACAAGCGGACGCGGGCCGACAATGCTCATGTCACCCTTGAGGACGTTCCAAAATTGCGGAAACTCATCCAGGCTGGTTAAGCGCAAAAAACGACCGATCCAGGTGATGCGTGGATCGTCTTTCAGCTTAAAGGTTTCGTGAAACTCGTGGCGCATTGCGGGGTTACGATCGAGTAGTTCATGGAGAACGCGATCGGCGTCCTGAACCATCGTGCGAAATTTGTAGCATTGAAAGGTTTTATAGTCCCGGCCAACCCGCTCTTGACTATAAAAAATCGGCCCCGGCGAGCAGATATAGATCAATAGCGCGACGACGAGATAGACCGGCAGCAATAGCACCAAGACACTCGCAGAAAATATAATGTCGAAGGCGCGTTTCCCCAGACTGAGACCGGTACGGTTGGGGATCACGTAGCGTATACGCCCTCCTGTACCTCGAAAGCCCAAATTACGGGTCAATCCCCGCTTGAGCGTGCCTACGAGCGTTTTTGCTGATACTGACGGGCTGTTAACCATCATGCTGTGTTCGTCCTCTCCTCCACTCTCAACTCGCCTTAGTTTTAGCGCGATCGCCCTAGAGACCTAGCAGCAAAACGCACATTTTCATTGTTTTTCAGCGAAATGCCGGTGAAATTAGATGAAATCACCGTAACGCTCTCGGCTTTCTAAACAATGACGAACAAAGGTTAAGTATTGTTTGTCAAAGATTTTAGGGGTAAATCGTTCAGATTGGGTGCGAGCGGTCTGGGGATCGAAGCGATCGCGTTGGCGATCGAAGTATTCCACGGCGGCGATCAGGTCGGGGACGGTCTGCCGATCGAACAGGACGCCGGTCGCGGCTTCGGGGCGATCGCGGGGATCAATCACGGTTTCGCCCGTGCCGCCGCGTCGGTAGGCGATCACCGGTGTTCCGCAGGCTTGGGCTTCGACGGGGGCGATGCCAAAATCTTCGCAGGCCGCATAGACAAAGGCGTTGGCGCGACTCACGTAGTCGTTGACTACGGCGTCGGGCTGGGAGCCGAGAAGCTTCACGTTGGAGCGGGCGATCGCCCGTAGCTCCTTGAGTTGTGGCCCGCCGCCAATAATAAAAATCGGCTTGCCCAGTTGATTAAAGGCGCGGACGATCAGCTCCACTCGCTTGTAACTGACCAATCGGCAGACCGTGACATAAAAATCCTCTTTTTGCGTCACGAGGGGAAACCGATCGACATTCACCGGCGGATAGATTACCTCTGCTTTACGGCGATAGCAGCGCCAAATCCGGCGAGCGGTGTGCTGGGAGTTGGCGATAAAGCGATCGACCCGATTGGCGGAAATCACATCCCACTGACGCAGGTAGTGCAAAATCGCACGAGTGAACCCGCCCGTCACACCCCGCCCCAGGCGCGATGCCTGTAGGTATTCAAACGTCAGATCCCAGGCGTAGCGCATGGGCGTATGACAGTAGCAAATGTGGAATTGGTGTGGGTAGGTGATGACGCCCTTGGCGACGGCGTGGGACGACGACAGCACCACATCGTAGCGTCCGAGGTCGAGCTGCTCGATCGCCAAGGGCAGCAGCGGCAGATATTTCTGGACGCCGCTCCGGGCTTTGGGGAATCGCTGCAAAAAGGTCGAGCTGATCGTGCGGCCATAAAGATAGCTGTCAGGATTGCGCGATTCAAAGTCGATGAGCGCAAACAGGTCGGCGTCGATTTGGCTGAGGATTTGGCGCACGACCAGTTCCGATCCGCCCGTGGCTTCTGGGGTCAGCCATTCGTGAACGAGGGCGCAGTTGGTGCGATCGAGGTCGAGCATGGGGGAAGCGATGGCGAGGATATCGCAGAACGGTAGCTAGGAGGCTACCTTACCGGCACGACGGGCAAAGCGATAGACCAACGCGCCGATCGCCACAGTCGCCAAGCCGACGCCGGATTCGATCGGATTACCCCGCAACACGAACAGCAAAATCCAGAGACTAATCGCGATAAAGATCAGCGGCACGACGGGATAGCCCCAGGCTTTGTAGGGACGTGGCCGATCGGGGTGACGATAGCGATCGACGAAGACCCCCAGGACGGTGATTAAGGAAGAGAGGGTTAATGTAAACCCGAGGTAGGTGATCACGGCCTCGAAGGTGGCGGAAATAATTAGCACCAGGGCGATCGCGAGCTGTACAAAAATGGCGCGACGCGGCACACCGGCTAAGGTGGTCTGCGCCAGCTTGGCAAATAGGGGAAAATCTTCGCCGATGGTTTGGGTCACGCGCGGCCCAGCCCAAACCATCGAGCTGATGGACGACACTAAGCCAAAGGAAATCGCGCCGCCCATTAAACTCGCGCCCGCGTTGCCAAAGATGGCGTTGGCCGCGATGTAACCGACCTCCAATTCTCCGGCTAACGCCTCGATCGGCGTGCTGTAGAGAAACACAAAATTGAGCGCAACGTACAGCACCGTGACGATCGCCGTGCCGACCAATAAGGCGCGGGGCAGATTTTTCGCCGGTTCCTTGATTTCGCTGGCGAGGTAAATCGCGGCGTTCCAACCGGAGTAGGCGTAGGTGACGTAAACCAGGGACACGACGAAGGGCGTGCTGGCGATCGTGCTGAGGTCGGCGATCGTTGGTGCAAAGCTGAGAGTTTGGGGATCGCCCAGGAGTAAACCGGCCAGAATGAAGATCACGATCAGCGCGACCTTGAGGCTGGTTGTGGCATTTTGAAAGTAGCTGCCGAGTTGAAGATTTTGGGCGTGAATTAGCGAAGTCACGATCGTAATGGCCGCCGCAAAGAGCATCGGCGGCACACCGGGGATCAACTGGGCGATGTATTTCCCAAAGGCCATGGCCGCGAGGGCGATCGGGGCGGCAAATCCCACCGTTATCGAGACCCAGCCGGAGAGAAAGCCGATCACCGGATGGTAAATTTCCGACAAATAATGATATTCCCCGCCCGATCGCGGCATCGCAGCCCCCAGCTCGCCGTAACACAGCGCCCCACACAGCGCGAACACCCCGCCAATCACCCAGAGCAGCAGCAGGGCAAACCCAGATTGAATCTCGATCGCCTGAAATCCAAGACTGGTAAACACCCCCGTACCAATGATGTTGGCGATGACGATATTCGTTGCGGTGATCCCGCCAATTTTCGGCCTCTCCGTTGTTGACTCCGTTGTTGACTCCGTTATTGACACAGTCTTAGACATGATTCGATCGTCAGTTTGGGTTGGTTGTTAGCTTTTTTCTTCCGTTCAACCCCAACCCTTTAAAGCTCGCCCGTCATATCCGGCCCCGTGAAGCGATGCCGCAACCATTCCAAAAAGTTCAGCATGGGGATCAGCAGCAGCAACATAATCGCCGACATCATGTCGCCGCCCCAACTTTCGTGCAGCCAGTGGAACATCGCCTCGTTGCCCGATCCATGAAAATAGGTCAGCAGCGTATTGCGAATAATATTGACCGTCACACTCAGCCCCACGGCTCCCAGCAAAAACGCCACGATCGTCTTACGCGACTCCGTTGCCCCCGTCCAAAACAACAGCATCAGCGACACATACAGCGTCGTAAACAGCATTTTCAGCCCCGCACAATAGGGCGCAACCTCGACGATGCGATCGTTGACATAGAGCAAAATTCCGCGCACTTCCACATCGATCCCCGACTGCGACAGCATCAGCCCCGCCGTTCCAGCAATAAACTTTTGCAGTGGCAGGGTATAGGGAGCGAACAGATAAGGGATATTGTTGGGCGAGGCCAGGGCAACCAGCACGAGGGGAAACCCGAGCAGTTTCATTCCCGGCACTCCTTTGAGACACAGCACCAGCCCCAGCAACGTGAGGGGAAACGAGAGGTTAACGAAATCCCAAATGTGGCTGGCATAGAAGGCAACACTCAGACCCAGGCAGACCGCGCCGATCGGGTTAAAGCGATCAGGTAAATCCTGCCAGCGATCGCGACTCGTCCAGGCGATATAGGCCGCAAAAGGCAAGCCGATTAAACCGTGGCTAAAGTATTCATGCTCAATGCTGATGCTTTTATTCAGCCAACCGTCACACCAATGGATGATGAGCGGGACGTAGAGAACGGCAACTGCGGCGAAAATGCCGACTTCCCACGGATGTTTTTTAGCGAGAGTGGTGACTTGCATGAGGTTCGAGGAAATGGGTGCAGAATCGTGCTGGAATGAGCGTTTAGAGCGTTTAAAAAGTTATGCGCCGCAGACAGCATGATGGATTTACATCCACGCAATCTATTACATTCACTGTAGCGGATTGCATTTCATAATTATGCCTGTTCTGACCCTGGCAAGATTCGCTAAAACCGAGTAATACCGGTATCGCATGGCCATGACGCCACGATGAATTTTGATCGTTCAAACAGCAAAAAGCCCGACACATGTCGGGCTTTTTGAACCTTAAGGTTAACTGGCACAATCTGCGGTCATTCGTCCGCGATCGGTCTGTTCGTTAACCATCATCATTGTTTTAGGTCTTAACCACCAATGACTTCAGTGCGTAGACGACTAAGCATCGATCGCTGACGATTTTCTTGGCGATGTCCGTGCTTAATTGTCCAGGCACGAGCTTGATTTTCTGCCGCCGTATTGTAAGCAATACCGCGATATTTCAAATCAACGGTGGCTTGCTGCGCAGGTTCTTTATGTTGATGACGAAAACGTAGATCTATGCCGTCATACTGACCGGCGATATCACTTGAAGCGGTTTCCACCACGGGGGGGGTGTATTCGTACTTGACGCCACGATAAGAGAGTTGCATGAGTCGCCTCCTTCTGCATCGAATGCATTGTTTGGGTGTAGAAATGAGGCGCGTTCCTTCGGGAGCATGTCTCTAACTCAAGCAAGACTAAATCCCTACTTCCGTCCCGGCAGCTCAAGAGTGCGATCGGGATGAACGTTTTGTTCTTTCTGTATCTATTAATACCGTTTTTTGATCGCTCTAGTCAAGAAACCCAGACAAAATAGAGGTATTTCGTTACATACAATACAGAATTGTATCCATGCTCCGTACAAAAAAATCCCGACAAATGGATTGTCGGGATCGATGGATAAAGACCGCTATTCAGGCTTCAGTCTCTGTAAATGTCGATCGTGCGCTAGTCGATCACAACGCCGCGATATTTCAGCGGATCTGAAGTGCGTGGGCTACGCGCCGATCGTTGCATGATATGAAGCTCAACACCACGATAGGTTCCAGTCTGTTCGACGGTGGAAGTATCAACTTTGCTGGTGTTGTTTTGGTAGGTGATGCCGCGATATGTAAGTTTCATGGTCGCCTCCTTCTACAGGGCTGTT
>JAABST010000007.1 GCA_011390275.1 Geitlerinema sp. S16 | reverse complement strand
CACCGACTCCGGCGGCACTTCGATCGCAGGCCAGTGCGCCCAACAAAACGCCAACTGCTCCCGCAAATCACCAAACTGCGAAAAATCCACCGTCGGAAAAAACGTCGATCGGGCAAAACTCAACAACTCCAACCCCGCCCGCTCCCCCGCCAGCCACACCACCCCACCGCGATAGGTTTCCCGCAAATGCCGCCGCCCATACTGCACCGCTAGCTCACTTTTCCCCACGCCGCCCATCCCCGCCACACTCGCGATCGCCACCCGCTCCGATCGCTGTAGCCGCCCATGGAGATCCGCCAAAACATCATCACGACCGACAAAACGATCGCGATCGATGCCTCGTGATTCTAGATTGTTCGGCGGTTCGTTACTGGTGCGATCGGGCGGTTTCGAGCCGGTATAGACCTCGATCATATTGCCGTGAATCTTGTTCCCGTCACCGTCAACATTGATCCCAATTTGGTTATCGCCCATAGCCATACCCCCACCTCAAAACCAATCAACAATGTTTAGATTTGGAACCCGCGAAAACTCGCGCGTATTGTGCGTCACCAGGGTCGCATCCAACGACAGCGCCACCCCGGCAATCAGAGTATCGATCGCCCCGATCGGCGTTCCCCGCGACTCAAGATAGGCTCGAATTGACGCCGCCGCTTCTGCCGCCGCCTGATCGAAGACAACCAGCCTTGTGTCGCTCAACAACCCCTCAAGTTCAGCAACTTGCCGTGCTAGGAAACCGGCTTTTTCGATTCCCACTTGCAACTCGTACAGCACGAGCGTTGACAGAACAGCATCACCCGGATCGATCTGGGCAAACCGCTCGACAACGCGCCCGCGCCGTTTGAAGTAGTAAATGAGCGTATTCGTATCGAGAACGTACACCTACCACTCCTCCCGAGGAACATCTTCACCATAACCAGCACGAATTTCCTCTAACGATGGAAAGTCCGGGAATGCTCCGGCTAAGGCATAGACTTTTTCGCGCCACCGTGCCAAACGCTGCTCTTTTTCCTCCGGCGTTTCCGATCGCGTGTCACACTGCTTGAGCTGCTGCGCGAATGAGAGAACTTCGTTCGCCTGCTCGTCGGAAAGCGATTGCACCACTGTATAGATTTGTTCTGCAACGGTCATCGGGGTGTCCTCCTAAAAAATTGCTGAACGCTCACGAAATATGAAGCGTATTGTTCGAGATCGTGTGTCCGCTGCCTTTGGTATTAATCCCTTTCCAATTTTCGATCGTTATCGATGGCATATTGTGCGTCACCGACTGAACCGCCTCGATCACCTCCGGCTCCGTTGCCTCCTCAGCCACCATTTTCGCCAGCAACTCTGGATTCTCAAACGGGTTAACGCCCTCCCCAAACCGACCTTTCAGCCGATCGCCCAGCGCCGTCAGAGCCTCCAAACTGGCCTGCGGTAACTTCGTCGCGATCGTCCGTACACTCGCCTCGATCGCCTCCTGGGTCACCGTCTCGCCGCCGTTATCCCAGACATACTTCACGATCGAACCACCCAAACCCAGCGCTAATCCTTCCATCGTCCACAAACCTCAGTCATACAACTATTCGGATTGTAGCGATCTCGAAAACGAATCAACCATCAAGAAACGACGATCAATGACCGATGATTACAACCATTGATCGCCACGTTCTCCGCCGGACAATCACGCCGTAACGCTACCCCGCCGTCACCGACTGCGCCACACTGGCCGTCGTCGAAACCATCGCCCCGATCAAATCCGACGGCGCGATCGCAAACGGCAGATGATGGATATCCGAACCGGGCGCACAGGCCAGATCCGCCGCCCGCTGCAAGTCCGCCAAACTGCGATCGCTTAACTTCAGATCATCGAGACTGCACGGCAAACCCAGTTCACGATAAAACCCGAGCAACTGCTGTCGCGCCGTTGCCGCAAGCTGGCTACCCTGAATCAGCTCCTCCAAACGCAACTGCACGAGAATGCCGTAAGCGACTTTTTCGCCGTGGATTGTCCGGTGTTCCGGGTCGATGTGGGTCAGGCCATTGTGTACCGCGTGTGCCGCCACCGTGCGACACTGCGCCCCGCCGAGGCCACCGATGACACCGGCCAGTAAGACGCTGGCGTCCACCACCTCGCGCCATGCTTCACCACCGGGCTGCGCGATCGCCTCTGCCGACTTTTGGAACAGCAAATCGCGCAACACGCGGGCTTGCTGCACCGCCGCCACGACGATCGTCTGCTCCGATTGACCGCTGCTGATCGAGGCTTCGTACCACTTGGCGAGGGCATCGCCAATGCCAGACACGAGGGTCGAAATCGGGGCGGTGGCGATCAGATCGTAGTCGAGCAGGAGCAAATCCGGGCAACGATCGAGACCGACATCGTAGAGAAACGCACCGCGATCGCTGTAAACATTGGATAAGGCTGTCCAGGCGGCACAGGTGGCGGCAGAGGTGGGGATCGTGGCGATCGGCACGTGGCAACGGTGGGCGACCAGTTTGGCGGCATCGAGGGCTTTACCACCGCCCATGCCGATGATGAAATTTACCTCGGCGTCGATCGCCTGCTGCTGCATCGCCTCTAAACTCGCGTCGCAACAGTCCGCGCCATAATCCGCGATCGTCGCCGCCTCGAAGTGGTCATCACCGTGTAACACCGGGAGCAAATCCGCCTCAACCCGCGCCCGTGTGCGATCGCCGCAGATGATCAGCGGACGCGACCCGAGGCGGGCGAGTTCGGGCGCTGCGGATGCGAGCAAACCGGAGCCACGCAGCACGCGAGCCGGAGCCATCAGAATCGGCAGGATCGGGATCGAAGAATTAGCCGTGGTCACAGTCGTTGAAGGAGATAAAGCCATCGTGGGAAAACGCAAGAACAGATTGCGATCGCGTCGAAAAAGCTGGGGCATTCTCGATCGGCGCATTCCGTATGGACGATAGAGACAGCCTGCGGTTTTTCCAACGGGTTCTACAATTAAATACGAGTCTTTTCATTTTATGTAGTATCGATCTGCTTCGTGTACTACTTTGTATCCATGCCTGACCCTGATGGTTTAACGATCGCCCAGCGACACGCCCGTCTTCATGACCAGATTCAACTCCTGATCGATCGCGCTCCCCAGGACGGTAAAACGCCGATCGCCTTACGAGCGATCGCCCCAGCCCTCATCGCCCTCGCGCAACAGCTTAAACATCTTCAGTATTACGTTTTGCAGTCGCGTGATGGGAACTGGTTGCTCACAACTTTGCAAAATAACGATGATCCGGAACTCGAAAAAGCGGTTGTGTACGGATTCCCGTCGATCGATGATGCTCGCAGCAGCCTAAAGTCACCGGTCAAACCGGATCTGGTCGCGGTGTCGATGCCGATCGCCCAGATTTTATTTCAGTTGCTCGCCTTCGATCGCATCGATAGTGCCATCTTTTTTGATCAAGCTGGCTCGCGGGAACGGGGGATTGAAATTCAGCGCCGCGAGTTACAGCAACTGGCGAACGCGCACTTGCAAAAGCTGATCGCTGAAACCCAGGCCGCAAACCAAGCCGCGAACCAAGCCACGAGCCAAGCCGCGAACCAAGCCGCGAACCAAGCTCCCCCCGCGAAAAACGTCAAACCCCGGCGCAATATTCCCTCTAATTTGGCCTAGCGGGGGACCATGAGCCGAACCTATCGCGCTACGGGTATTAATCTCAAAAGCTCGCCTTTGGGCGAAAGCGATCGCATCCTAACGATCCTGACGCGCGATCGCGGCTTGATTCGCGCCGTCGCGGCTGGATCGCGTAAACCCAAATCGAGCTTGGGGGGACGTTGCGGCCTGTTTGTGGTCAATGAGCTACTCCTCGCGAAAGGAAAATCCCTCGATCGCCTGACCCAAGCCGAAGCGATCACCACCTATTCCGGCCTCTCGCGTAACTTGGGCTTACTCACCGCGAGCCAATATCTCACCGAGCTGGTTTTATTTCAAACCCCCGCCGATCGCCCTGACCCGCAACTGTTTGACCTCACGCTTTCCGTGCTCGATCAGCTCGCCGCTCTGCCGATCGACGCAACCCCGACGATGACGCTGGCAACCCTATGTTCCGGCATCATGCGGCTGCTCAAGTTTGGCGGGCTGATGCCCCAAGTCCAGGCGTGCAGTGTCACCCACGGGGCGATCGTGCCGGATGTGACCGATCCTCGCTGGCGGGCGGGGTTTAACTTTCAGGCTGGGGGGGCGATCGATCTAGCCCTGTGCCGTCAATTGCAGCAGCAGCGTGATCCGGATATCCGCCAGCTCTGGAATCTGGATCGCGATGCGGCGATCGCCCTGCGGATTCCGACGCCCGATCGCTACGTCAACGCCGCCGAACTGGCTCTGATGCAACACCTGGCTGCTGGCGACTCCTTTGAGCGACATTTTGATCAGCTCACCCTCCCTCATCTCGCCTCAGCTTGGATGAACATCGAAAATCTCCTGCGCCATTACGTGCAATACCACCTAGGTCAGGGGATTCAGTCTGCTAACTTATTAGACAGCTACACGACCGCGATGTTGGCTGTCCCGCACCCCCTAGACCCCTCGCGATGACCCTGATTTCCCCCGACGAGACCGAACGCACTCCTGAGACCGAAGCTAACTCACCAGATGTCGCGAGCCACCCGAAAACCGATGATCCATCCGATTCCGGCTTTGCGCCCGTCCTACGCAATCGCAATTTTTTGACGCTTTGGAGTGGTCAGATTTTTTCGCAGCTCGCCGATAAGGTCTATCTGGTGATGGCGATCGCGATCGTGGCCGATCGGTTTGAAACGAATGGCAATTCGATCGGCGGTTGGGTCTCAGCAATCACGATCGCCTTCACGATTCCGGCGGTGTTGCTCGGATTTTTGGCGGGAATCTATGTCGATCGGCGACGTAAGCAAGACATTTTGGTTACGACTAATCTGTTACGCGGTGGCCTCGTTTTTGCTCTGCCGCCGCTGCTGCTCGTCTCGGACAAGATTACCTGGGATACCGCCTGGGGCGCGATTCCCCTCGGGTTCATCATTTTGCTAGGGATTACGTTACTCGTTTCCGCCCTCACGCAATTTTTCGCCCCTGCGGAACAGGCCGTGATGCCGCTGATCGTGCCACGTCATCAACTGCTGTCGGCGAATTCGCTCTACGCCACCACCATGATGGCCTCGGTGATTATTGGGTTTGCGGTGGGTGAGCCACTGCTGAGTTTGGCGGAGTTATTGTTCTCCGGGGCGTACTGGGGTAAGGAAGTGATCGTCGGTGGGAGTTATGCGATCGCTGGTGTCCTGCTTCTACTGATGAAAACGCGCGAAACCAAAGAAAATTTCACCCAACATGAAACGCATTTTTGGCAAGACCTGAAGGATGGCATCTCGGTGCTGAAGCATTATCCGAAAGTCCGCAACGCGCTGATTCAGCTCATTGTTTTGTTTTGCCTGTTTGCCGCGTTGGCGATTTTGGCGGTACGGGTTGCGCAGGTGATGCCCGAGCTGGAAACCGATCAGTTTGGCTTCTTGCTGGCATCGGGCGGGGTCGGGATGGCGATCGGGGCGATTCTCGTGGGGAACTTTGGCAGTCGGTTCTCATCGGAAACGCTGAACCTGATCGGCTCGTTCGGCGTTGCGGCTGCGCTCTTCGGGATGGGCGTCACGACGACTCAGCTTTGGCCGTGTCTCGCCTCGATGACCGCCCTCGGATTCTTCGCGGCACTGGTCGCTATCCCGATGCAAACCGTCATCCAAATGGAAACCCCGGAATCCATGCGCGGCAAGGTGTTCGGCTTGCAAAACAATGCGGTGAATATTGCTCTTAGTTTGCCGCTCGCTTTGGCGGGGATTGCGGAGTCATATTTTGGCCTAACGCCGGTCTTTTTAGCTTTGGCCGCGATCGCTGCAACCAGTGGCCTGATCTCGCGCCTAATGAGCGTTGGGCGATCGGTTTAGAAATATAGTCAGTTCAATTATTTTTAGAACAGGCCGAGAGCATTGAGCGGAGTCGAAACGCGGTCTTTGAGCCAGCAGAACAAAGTCAACATGTCTCATTTTTTATTGAACTGACTAAAAAAAAGCCGCCCAAATTGAGCGGCTTTTTTCTTGGTTTTATACGTATCGCGGACGCACTACCACCAGCGCAATTCTAGGTAGCCGCGATCGGCTAAGGCGCGTTCTTCATCGGAAATCCATTCCACCGACTTGTACGTGCCAAACACGTGATCCCACCAATCCACCGCTAAACCAAAGTTGTGATACCACATTTGATATTTGTGGTGGACGTAGTGAACCGGCATTTTCATCCAGAATACTTTTGCTGGATTTTCGTGCTGGAGCTGGTGGGCATAGGCGGAAAACGCAGCATAGATCAGCGCACCGGCCAACCAGCCTAGACCAAAGGGCAGCGAAAACAGCAGCGGCACGACCATCGCGATCCCTGCGCCTTTGACGTAATCGATAAACTCAAGCGCCACGCCTTGGCCTTCATTGCGGCGGTGGTGGTCGCGATGGCGTTCACCCGCACGCGGCGAGGCGTGCATCAGGCGGTGTACCCAATATTCAACCAGACTCGAAAAGACAAACGCCGCGATCGCGGCGGCAACGGAAATCCACACGATTTCTAATTCTCCAGGGGCAGACTAGCGCGATCGCTCCGGATTCGTTTTGCTAGGAGCTTCCGTGCGTCGCGTTCATTCAGATTCATTCAGAACCTTAACAATTCATTACTGCGATCGCAATCCGTTACATCCCCTTGGCATTTCCCGGTTTTTTTCGCCCCAGTGAACGCAACTGACCCAGCAACGTATCACTTCTTGTCGCGTTAAGCATTTGTACCCCGCTCCAGCCCTAGAGTGGAGACATTAGGACACCATCCACAACGGTAACTTTTTTCGGTGAGGCATGGCTATGAATTTGCGTCAAAAGTTTTATTTTGGATTTGGCATTCCGCTCGTGGCCTTAGTCTTGGTCGGAACCTATGCGCTGTATTCGTTTCGGCGAATTGATCGACAGGTGCAAACGATTTACGACGATCGCATGATGCCGCTGATGCAGTTAAAGGCGGTCTCTGATGGGTATGCGATTACGGCCATTGATGTGGCGAATAAACTCGAAATGGGCGCTCTTTCGCCGATCGCAGCCCAGCAAGAACTCGATCTTGCCCGTGCCAGTATTGATGAACATTGGCTGCAATATAAATCGACCTATCTCACGCCAGAGGAAGCCGCACGGGTCGCAACGATTGAATCCCAGCTTGGGTCTGCCGACGCTGCGATCAATGCGCTGTCGATCGCGATCGGTCGGAATGAAACGAACTGGTCACCGTTGCGGGCAGACCTCTATCAGGCGATCGATCCGCTGTCCGAAAACCTGACAGAACTCATGCAGCTCCAGCTCGATGTGGCGACGATGGAACGCCAAAAGGCAAAAGCCATCTACCAGCAAACCTGGTGGGTGTTTGTGCCATTACTGGGGGTTGCGATTGGGTTTGGGTCGCCGATCGGCTTCTGGATTGTGCGCCAAAGTTTAACGATTGCATTGCGAGAGGCGATCAGCAGCATTGAGGGTGCAACCTCGGAAATTGCCACGGTTGCTAGCGAACAGGAGCGCATCGTCGCCCAGCAGGCCAGCGCCATTCAAGAAACCGCGACGTCCACATCGGAGCTAAGCAGCACAGCTCGCCAATCGGTACAGCAAGCCAACGAAACCCAGAGCAATGCCCAGCGGGCGCTGAACTTAACCAACGAGGGCAGTCACTCCGTGAGTGTGATTCGCTCTGAGATTGAGACGCTGCAAGATAGCGTGCAGTCGATCGCGGAGAATGTCACGCTGCTGCAACAGCGAGCCAATGAAATTGGTAGTATTTCGACCCTGGTGAGCGATCTCGCAACCCAAACCAATATGCTGGCTCTGAATGCTGCGGTGGAAGCCGTGCGAGCAGGGCAATTTGGCAAAGGGTTCGGTGTCGTAGCAACGGAAATCCGGACGCTGGCCGATCGTAGTCGTGGCTCGGCGGCTCGAATTCACGAGCTGGTGGCCGAAATCGAACGCTCGATCGCCAGCACCGCCAAGGCCACGGTGAGCAGCACGCAGCTTGCGACCTCCAATGCCCAGCAAGCCGCCGAAACCACGACTGTTTTGTCTGGCGTGGTCTCCGCCATCGACTTGGTCAACCTCGGCAACCAGCAAAATTTACTCACGACCCAGCAACAGGAACGAGCGATCGATCAGGTCGCCATCGCGATGCAGGACTTTAGCCATACCGCCCACGAAACATCGATGGGGATCTCACAATTACGCCTAGGAGCTGAGGGTCTCAAAAGTGCGATCGAGCATCTGAAAAGTTTGCTCTAGAGTTAACCTTACTCCTCACTTTTGGCATTATTAAAGGACGGCAATGCCGTATTTGTTTCGTCAAGATTAATTTGAGATTATCAAAAAAGCACACGTAGAATTAATCCGTGTTTGGCCATTTCATGTGTTGATTGTGAGGGCAGTTCTGATCGCATCAAAGTAGATTGTAAAGACAACGATATGTAGAGAATGTTAAATACTGTTCGTCAATGAATGGACGAGCTTAGTATTATTTTGATTGAAGAATTAAAAAACAGGCTAAATTGTTATTCTGAATTCTTCATATCGTCTGTAACTCTTCAAAATTGAGGCACGATTTAAAATGGCATGGCTCCAACGAATTTTCGGAAAAGAAGAGAAAGAAAAGGCCGACAGCCGTAATTTAATGCCGATCTATGAATCGAAGCGCGGCAAAGCGGCGAATTTATCAGCAGCTCAGGACTTCACGGATGATAGTGGTGATGCCATTCCCCCCGAACGTGTGGGGCTTGATGGTAAATATGACGAAAGCGGTCTCGCCAAGCGGGTTGCGGCAGCATTCGATCTGGATTCCGCGACTGCCGATCTCGACTCGGTTTGGGTTGCGCAACTGTCGGGTACGGTTGTCCTAAAAGGTAGCGTGCCGAGCCAAGCCGATCTCGATCGGTTAATTGCGATCGCAGATGAGGTCTACGGATCTACCGGTATCCAAACTGATGAAGTGACGATCGGGTAGGGACAATATACCGATCAAGTCTCTTCTTGATCGGTAAAACATCCCGATTATCAGCGCATTAAAAAATTAATTCAAAAAGATGCGATTTACCTCTCGTAAATCACATCTTTTTTTATGCTTAATTTCAATAGCGTGAGTTAATTAATCACCCTTTAACGTCGTTTCCACCACAGAATTGCGCTCGCCCCAAAGCCGATCGCCGGGAACGTTGCCAACGCCGTCCACGCCAGAAAACGCGCCACCGGTGGCGTTAACGTGAGCGATCGCTCCGTGGACTCCTTCGCTCGGATCGAAAGCTGCGTTTCATCCACCTCCGCCAGCCAGCCGATCGCGTTTAAAAATAAATCGCCATTAAGCTGATTATCGAAAAAGCTATCCGTCAGAAAATCGGAGTCGCCAAACATCACCAAACGCGCCTCGATTTTAGGAGCATCAGACGTTGAATCCTCCGCCTCCTTCGGTTCGTCTTCGGTTGCTTCTTTAGCGTCAGACGTTGGCTCATCAGACGGTTCAGCAGCGGGCTTTTCTGCCGCCGCGATCGGCTCGGACGTATTCAACGGCTCGTCAGCCTCGGTTTTGTCGGCCTCATCGGCTCCCTTCTCAACTGCGCTTGCAGCCTCCGACGACTCCACCGGTTTCGAGAGCGCCACCGCCAAAATTAATGGCCCCGGTTGATCCTCCGGCTCATCCAACGTCCAATCCGGCCCTTGATCGAGGTTCATCTCTTCCCAACTCGCATCGCTTGTAAACACGAGAGGTTGCGCCGTAATCGCCTCGGTTTCGCTTAACCGCAGCGGCTTCGCGACCGGGAAAAGCGAAAAATTCTGGCCGAAATCCTGCGTGATCGGATGCTGACCGTAATCGATCGCCAAGGGAGCCGCCGGGCCGAGACCTTCTACCCAACGTTCGGGATCGATCGCAATCCCCGTCCCCAACTCGATCCCCCAAGACGCCGCAAATTCATCGAGCTTCGGTTCCGTATTCGGATCGACGGTTAGCAACACCCGTCCACCCGCTGCCAGATAGTCAGAAATCGCCGCGACTTCAGTGTCAAATAGCGCCGTGGCCGGACTGATAATTGCCAAGACCGCTGCATCTTGCGGGATCGCCGACCCAGCCGCACCCGTCAAGGTCAGCGGCGCAACCTCGAAATTCTTTTCTTCCAGCGCTTTCATCGCTCGCGCCATGCCGTCCTGCTGCCCATCAACCACCGATCGCTCGCCATGCCCTTGGAGAAAATAAATCTTGCTCGCGGCTCCGGCTCCGAGCTGGGCGATCCGGTTCGATAACTGCGTTTCCGATAGCCCATCGAGACCGATCGTCTGGACAAACTGGCGACCATCATTCGCCTCTAGAAAGACCTCGCCGTCCGCCGTGACGCCAAACTCTTGCACCATGCCCGGTTTGGCTTGGGGGTCAATGTACTCGTAAGTGATTTGGCCGTCGCTGGCTCGCCGGTAGTTTTCGAGGAGGGCTTCGTCGGCGGGATTGGTTTGGTAGCTGAAGATCCAGACTTTGACGGGAGCGTCGAGGTTGGCGGCGATCGCGATCGACTCGGGCGCAAGGGTGAATTGTTTCGCTTCGGTGAGGTCGATTCGCTGGCTGTAGCGTGCGCCGAGGACGTTAATGGCAGCGAGGATACCGATTACGGCGAGGGTCGAGATGATCGCGTTTGTGCCGATTTCGGTCGATCGGCGTGACCAAAATCCCCGCGCGACGCGATCCTGTCCGGTCGCCCACATCGAGAGCGATGTCGTCCCGAAGATAATCATTAGCGTCGGCGTTGGCATCCATTCCCCAGTCAGGAGACCGGCTGTACCACCGGCGACCAGGAGAAAGAGACCGATCCACAGTAAGAAGATCCAATATTGCTTAAGTTGTGTCAGTCGCTTTTTCATATCTGTTTGTTTAGTTGATCGACAGAATTAAAGAGGTAATAAATAACGAAATTAAGTCAGGAAAAACGTGAATCTAAAAATCTCAGATAGAGGGTAAAAAATGTAAGGCTTTAATATCGCCGTGCTTGAACTTTGGCAGATGAATGTAAAAAATGACGAGAATTTAGGAATTTCGGCTTGCTTTGCTTTTCAGCTTTTAAGGTCGATATTAATAAAGGCACATTAACCTGATCGCATCGCTTAAAGATCCGCCATGATTTGAGTTCTATAAACAATTTACGATCGCTGATAGCGCAGTGCTTCGATCGATTGTGCGGTGAGAAAAATCCCGAGAAAGATATAGCTCAAGAACAGAATAATGCTACCCGTATCGAAGACCCCCTGGGTGAGCTGGTTGTAATGTTCCAACAGCGATAGATGGGAAATCGCCTCGCCGATCGGCCCTTGGATGGTTTGACCGATCGCGGACGTGACCCAGAGGAACAGCACCAGCGCAAAGGTCAAAACGGCGGCCAAAATCGTACTGTCGGTCAACGAGGAGACGAACATTCCGAGGGACAGGACGCTGGCCGCGAGCAGAATTAAGGCTAAGTGTCCCATCAGCGGCAGGGTGGCGGGCATTGGCGGTTCGGAGCCGGTGAAGGCGATCGCTTCGTATAACAACAGCGGCGCGATCGTCACGGTGTAGAACGTAACGACCCCGAGCAATTTTCCCGTTGCAACCGCCCAGTTGGTAATCGGCGATGTGGCTAATAATTCAAGCGTGCCGAGCTTGCGTTCTTCGGCATACAGCCCCATCGAAAGCATTGGCAAAATGAACAGCGATAACGATGAAATTGTCCCGAGGAAAAACTGTAAAAACTGGTAGGGAACATCAAGCGGCGGGTCGGTAATGCCGAGCTGAGCGCGGTTGGCGGCTTGAGCCAGGATACCGGTTCCACTCAGCAAAATGGTCGTAAAAAAGAAGCCTGCAATTAACCAAAATAATCCGGCGATCGCCATCGCAAGGGGTGAGACGAAGTAGCCGGATAGTTCTTTGCGATAGATGGCGATGATGCTGGCAAAAATCGTAGCCATAGGGGGGAGAAAGAGAAAGGGAAGCGAATCAGAAGGAGGGAATAGAAGCGATCAAACGTGAACGGTTCCTACACAAAACGGATGGCTACAAATTGATCGCAGCGCTGGCAGGTTCCGCGATCGCGGCAGTGTCGTCGATGGGTGAATCTTCGGTGGTGAGTTTGATGAAAACATCTTCGAGGCTGGCGCGGGTGCGGCGCATTTCGAGCAAGTCAAGCTGAGACTCGACGATCGCGCTGGCGATCGCGCCGCCCGGTTCACTTCCCGGCTCGATCGTCACCTGAAAACGGTAGCGCTCCTCGGGTAAATCATCCACCGCGATCGTTTCGACGGCCTCAACCCCCGGCACGTTCCGCAAAAATGCCTGTACCGCCGCTTCGATGCCGTTAATATCACCGCCGACTTCGATTTCATAGCCGCCGCGCGTAAGCTGCGTCATCAGGTTATCGAGGCTATCGGTGGCGACGATGCGGCCATGATTGACGATCGCCACTTGGGAACAGGTGGCGCTGACCTCGGGCAAAATGTGCGAGGACAGAAGGATCGTGCGATCGCCTGCCAAGCTTTGGATTAACTTACGGACTTCGACCACCTGTTGCGGATCGAGACCGACGGTCGGCTCATCGAGGACGATCGCCGGTGGATCATGGACGATCGCCTGGGCGATCCCGACCCGCTGACGATAGCCTTTGGATAATTTCAAAATCAGACTTTTGCGTCGATCAAGCAACCCGCAGCGACGAATGGCGGAGGTGACTTTTTCGGCGCGATCGCCTGCGCTGATGCCCTTAATCCGCGCCACAAAATGTAGATAACCCTCAACGGTCATCGTTGGGTACAGCGGCGGCGTTTCGGGCAAGTAACCGATGCGTTGGCGCACGGCCATCGATTGTTCATGCACATCGAACCCTGCAATGCGTGCCGTCCCTGACGTGGCGGGCAAAAATCCCGACAAGATTCGCATTGTCGTCGTTTTACCCGCCCCATTCGGACCAAGCAAACCGAGGATCTGACCGTCTTCGACGTTAAAGTTGAGGCTATCGATCGCCTGGGTCGTGCCGTAGATCTTGCTCAGGTTTTCGACTTCGATCGTCATCGCAGGTTAGGCCGTTTGAAAGGTTGGGGAAAATTTGAAGCGGGCGGATCGAACGCGAGGCGTTAATCGTCGTCATTCAGGATTGAGGGCGATCGCTACGGTCTCAGCTTCGCCGCACGCCTGTAATTATGCTGATAATTATTCAGATTGATCGTAACCCAGGACGATCGCAGCGATCGCAAATTCGCACATTTGCACATTCGCAAATGACAGTTTCACAAATTTGCGACGGTCAGCTCGCGATCATACGTTCACGGGATCAATCAGGAAGACTTAGACTTTTCATATAATTAATCTAATAATTAATCTAAATTCAAGACGCAGTAAGACGAAATCCACGTCGTCAATAGTAAACATCATGGGACAAGCCGGAATCATGGACGCCATGCAGTTTTTCGAGAGCAGTGCTGGAACCTGGCACTCTCAGCGTACGACCCATCACCTCCCCTTTCGCCGCGCGGAACTGGGCGGATCGGCCATCCAGGTCGAAGCGCTGCCCGCCGATGACGATCGCGTCGCGGAGATCTGCAAAATGCACGAAATCGACCCGAGCCAAGCGGCGGGCGGTGCATTCGTGCAGTGGAGCGGATCGATGCAGTGGGATCGCGAAGATGACGAAAATCACGCCGGTTCCACGGTGTTTGCGATCGTGCCCGATGCCGATGATCCCAGCAAAGGCAAAATGTTGCGCGAACGGGGCTACGCCGAAATCGTCCCCGTCGCCGGACAATTTGAAATGGACGCCGAAGGCGGTCTGACGCTGATCACGGAATATGAGACCATGAGTTCGATCGAACGCTTTTGGTTTGCCTCGCCCGATGTACGGATGCGTACCAGCACCGTTAAGCGCTTTGGCGGATTTAGCACCGCGACGTTTTGCACCGAAAATCGCCTCAGCACCAAGGCAGAACCCTTAGAAGTCGATACCGCACCGATCGCCTCCAAAACACCCAGCGGGAAATTTTATTCCGTGTTTGGCTGGTAAAGCGATCGCAATTCATGGCTTGCCATGCGTACCGCAGGAAGTCCAGCATGAAGTATGACCAGAACAGACCATTAAGAATCGTTACGGTCACTCAGAAAAATAACGCGAGCTTTCGCGCGATCCCATACTCTTGACTGTGACTAGCTTGCAACAATCCATAAACGCAGCTTATAAGTAAACGGAGATATTTTAAGTGGCACTTCCTTTGTTGAATTACACCCCGGTCACGCAGAATGTGCGTGTCGCGGGGTTTGAAGTAGGCGGCGATGATCAGCCGGTTATTTTCGACGCGGAAAACCTGCTGTCCGGATCGGGTATGGACGAAGTGATTTGGGCGGCCTATCGCCAAGTGTTCAGCGAACACCAAATGCTGAAATGCAATCGTCAAACCGTTCTCGAATCGCAACTCCGCGACGGTCGTATCACCGTCCGTGAATTCATTCGCGGTCTTGCAGTTTCAGACCCGTTCCTACGTCGTAACTTCGCCACGAACAGCAACTATCGCTTCGTGGATATGTGCGTTCAGCGTATTCTCGGTCGCGACACCTATAACCAAAAAGAGTCGATCGCCTGGTCGATCGTCATCGTCAACGAAGGCGTCGCTGGATTCATCGACAAACTGCTTGACAGCGATGAATACCTCGATAACTTCGGCGATAATATCGTCCCGTTCCAACGTCGCCGCAACCTGGCGCAACGCGAACTCGGTGAAACTCCCTTCAATCTGAAGACGCCGCGTTACGACGGCTACCACCGCGCTCAACTCGGCTTCCCGCAAATCATCTGGGATACCACTCGGATGCGTCGCATCAAGCCGCAAACGGATACAGCGATGAAGGGTTGCCCCGAGTCGTTCCTCGATATGGCGCGATCGCTGTCCTCGGCAAAACCAAGCGGATCGGGCAGCGCTGCCGTTGCCGGTTTGGACTATCTGAATTTGGTTCCGTACCGCAAATAAGACCGCGATGAAAGGCGATCGTTTCGTCTATCTAATATTTACTTAATAGGTCTTTTTTCTCTTGGGAGGTCGGTTCGTTCGGCCTCTTTTTTTGTGGGTGAATTTTAGAGATAAGCCTCGATTTCTGTTGGATCAAGACATCTTATCGTTCGACTGAAAGCTAATTAAATCTGAAATACTCTGAAACACATGTCTACGAAAATGGGGGCATCTTCACAAAAAATGGCGAGAGTCATCGTGAATGTCATAGATTAGGCGCTTCATCACAAGTATTTGCAGGCTCCTGACGAAGTTTGACGCCACGTGTAGAATTCAAGCACGCGGGGCTTGTGATTACGCCTTCAGAAACACTGAGAAGCGCTGAGTGGCACTGAAGAAGTGCTGATCGATCTGTTACCTATTTTTTGCAGTGTCCGTGTTTTAGTTTGCTTACGTCTGAGTTGATCTACGTTGTTCTCTCACTTTTTCTACACCATGAAACGTCAACACTCTGCCCTCTTTGCGATCGTCGCCCAGACAATCACCACGATCGCCACCACAATCGCCGCCCCCACCCTGGCCTCTGAGCCTCTCCCCCCGATCGATGCCTACATTTGTACCGGCGGTTCGCCGTTGAATATGCGGCGATCGCCAGAGCCAAATGCCACCGTCATCGCCCAGATCCCCAATGACAGCCAAGTGTGGCTTGTCGCACCACCGGTAGGGAACTGGTTACCGATCGCGACGGCGGGAGCGCGGGGTTACGTTTGGGCGGATTATGTGTGCGAGCCTGAGACCACGGAAATTGACGTGAATGAGACCGATGCCGACACGAGCCAGAATGCGCCATCGATGGCCACAAAACCGCAAACCACCACAAACGCGACGCCCGCACGCTGTAGCCGGGAAGAGAATACCCGTAACCTTCGGCGGGTTGGCGGGATAGACGTGCACGATTTGCCCAGCTCTGAGTCACAAGTCGTCGCCACGCTGAACGACGGTGCGGCCATCACGATCGTCCCGACTCCCGTGGGTCACGATGACGGCTCCACCTGGCTGCCGATCAGCTATCCAACGCAGGGCTATCTCATGGCCGGTCGTGACGGCGTGGTGAGCAATATTGTCTATTGCACACGCTTTTACGACTAATTCGCCTGACTCATTTTCCTCGGCTCACGCCGCTCTCCCTCTACGCCTCTACCTCTGTTTCCTAATGCCATCGCCCAACCTGACGACCTTTCGCGCCCAATTTCCCGCCCTCGCCAATAAAACCTACTTCAATTACGGGGGACAGGGGCCACTGTCCGATCGCGCGTTTGAAGCGATCGTCTCCACCGAGCGTCACATCCAAATTGACGGCCCCTTTAACGGCAAAATCAACGCGGCGTTATCGGCCACCTGTAACACCACTCGCAGCGCGATCGCCGATCTGCTCGGGGTTCCCGATACGACCATTAGCCTCACAGAGGACGTGACCGTCGGCTGCAATATTGCCCTGTGGGGTCTGGCGTGGCAGGCGGGCGATCAGATCGTCATGACCGATTGCGAACATCCCGGTGTGATTGCTGCGGTGGCTGAAATTGCCCGCCGGTTTGATCTGACAGTGACGATCGCGCCGATCCTAGACATCCTCAACGACGGCGATCCGGTCGCGGCGATCGTCGATCGGCTCACGTCGCGCACACGGCTCGTCATCGTCAGCCATCTGCTCTGGAACACCGGATACGTCTTACCGCTCGACGAAATTAACCGCGCCTGTCACCGTTTCCCCACCGAGACGGGTCAGACCATCCGTGTGCTGGTCGATGCGGCGCAGTCCGTCGGCACATTACCGCTCGACCTAGACGCGATCGAGGTCGATTTTTACGCCTTCACAGGCCATAAGTGGCTGTGCGGCGCGGCGGGCGTCGGCGGGTTATACGTCAGCGAAGCGGCACGAGCCCATCTAGCGCCGACCTTTATTGGCTGGCGCAGCATCAAGATGGACGCGCTAGGCAATCCGACCGACTGGCAGCCAAATGGTCAGCGCTATGAAGTGGCGACCTCGGCCTATCCGCTCTATGCCGGCCTGCGCGAGGCGATCGCCGTACATGATGAATGGGGGACGGCCTCGGAGCGATACGCGGCAATTTGCGATCGGGCGTTGCGCCTGTGGTCGGGCTTACAGGATCTAGACGGGGTTGAATGTTGGTCGATCTCACCGCCGCGTTCAGGGCTAGTGTCGTTTACCCACATCAGCGGTCAGCATCAAACATTGGTCAGTCACCTAGAAACCCAAGGGTTTATGCTGCGGACAATCCTCGATCCGGATTGCATACGGGCTTGCGTGCATTACTTCACAACGGATGAAGAAATTGATCGACTACTAACCGCGATCGCAAATTTTTCGTGATCAATTTATCAACCCATCGGTTCATCGATGAATCGATTATTGTAGAGCCGCAAAATCAGCCACTTTCATCCCTGAAGATGTCATACAGGCGTGATAGTCCTTAACATTTTCTAAAATCCGAAGAACTTCTTGGGAATTTTGAGATTGGATCGCGACCTCAAGCGCCTGAGATAAATCTCCTTTTAGCATGTAGTCAATCAGTAGCTTTTCAAGCTCAGGGGGGTGAGGTGGAATCGGCGGTAAATAGGCCATGAGTACTCTAAGAAGATCGCGTGCTGCAAAACGTTGTGTATGAAAACTAGAAACGAAAAATCAAGGTGCCACTGCGGTCAACAGATTGGAATTGGCACTAAGAATGATTGCTAAAGCACATAATATCCGTGACTTAGATCACAAAAAACATCAATTTATATCACAAAATAGCCTTGCTTGCGTAAATTTACGACCCTTGCCTTTCGTGAGTCTTAATATTTTATAAAGAGTTCAGCGGTTCCAGTTCTCAAAGCGTGTTATGAAATCCTAACACTCTTTGAACTCATTGTTGCGTTATGTAACAAGAGCCGTCGCTAGTGATTCCTGGAATGACTGAACCGTCGAACCTGTCTAACGGATCTGACCGGTCGTTGGTGAACTGGCGATCGCGTTCTCCTTCACTGGAATTCGACCCGCCAGATAGGCCGCCCGTCCGGCTTCGACCCCCAACCCCATCGCCTTTGCCATCATCGGCGCATCATGCGCCATCGCGATCGCCGAATTAATCAGCACCGCATCCGCGCCCAGTTCCATCGCCTGCGCCGCCTCGCTCGGTGTCCCAATCCCCGCATCAACCACGACCGGAATCGTCGCATTCTCGATAATGATGCGTACGTTTGCCGTCGTTTGAATCCCCTGACCGGAGCCGATCGGCGATCCGAGGGGCATCACCGTCGCACAGCCCGCATTCTCTAGATGCTTGGCCAAAATCGGATCGGCATTGATATAAGGCAGCACGGCAAACCCTTCTTTGACAAGCTGTTCAGCGGCTTGGAGTGTGCCGATCGGGTCGGGGAGCAGGTACTTTGGGTCGGAAATGACTTCCAGTTTGACGAAGTTGTTATCTTCCTGACCGAGGAGTTTGGCCATTTCGCGACCGAGACGCGCCACGCGGATCGCGTCTTCAGCGGTTTGGCAGCCTGCGGTATTGGGCAACATCCACAGCTTGTTCCAGTCCAGGGCTTCGGCGAGACCTTCGTGGCCGGGGGCGCTGGTTTGGACGCGACGCACGGCGACGGTGACGATTTCGCAGCCGCTGGCGTCGATGCTGCGGCGCATGTCGTCAAAGTTGCGGTATTTGCCGCTGCCGGTCATCAGGCGCGATCGAAAGGTGCGACCGGCGATCGTCAGCACATCAGACTCAGAACGAGGCGGGGTTGGTGGGGCAACCGGAACGGCGGGAGTAGACACGGTCATAGGTTGTGAGGAGGTCGGTAGTGCATTGACAGCGATTGGGGCGATCTGATTCGTTGGTTTAGATTGATCAAACCGGTGCGGATCGAAGGCCGCAAGCAGTGGATCGACGCGATCGGAGGTGATCAGGTCGGCGATGAGTTGGGCGGTGATGGGGGCGAGTAGGATGCCGTTGCGATAGTGGCCGGTGGCGAAGATTAAATTGTCGCAATGGCCGTATCCAAGCAAGGGATTTTCGTCGGGCGTGGCGGGTCGAAAACCCCACCATAATTCATCGATCGCGGCTTCTCGCAAACCGGGATACAGCGCGATCGCCCGATCGAGTAACGCATGGATACCTTCCGGCGTATTCCCCGGCGTAAAGTCCACGTTTTCGCTCGTCGCACCGACCACGATTGACCCATCACGACGCGGCACGATGTAGGTATCACGACCAAATAAAACGCGATTGAGCGATCGCGTGCCGCTCACCACGGGCGCACGCACCGCCAGCATTTGGCCTTTACGCGGGACAACGGGCAGCGGCAGATGTTGATGCGTCCAAGCTCCAGTGGCCATGACGTAGCGATCTGCGGTGATAAATCCTTGGCTTGTTTGTAAGCCCGAGATGCGCCCATTCTGCTGCACGATACCTTCGACGCTGACGCCCTCGCGGATGTCGATTGCTAACTCCCGCGCCGCCGTTTGCAGCACACGATAGACCGCCCGATTATTAACCTGGCCGTCTTCCGGAAACCACCATCCTCCGACGATCGATGATCCGAGTCCGGGCTGAAGTCGGTGAATGGCCTCGCGATCGAACCAGTGTGCCGTTGCGTCTGGATCGGCGCGATCGGCGATCGCAACATCATCAACGGTGCGAGGCGAGAGAATACCGCACGGCCAATATTCCGTGTCGAGTCCGGTGAGCGCTTCGAGCTTGCTCGTCCAGTCGGGATAGAGCGATCGCGATCGCGTACACAGCTCAAACATCGCCCCCGCCGGAATGCGCTCCGCTTGGGGAGCCAACATACCCGCAGCGGCCTGGGTAGCGGCCTGCTGCGAGTCGCGGCTGATGACCGTCACCGACGCACCGCGCTGCTTTAGTTCCACCGCGAGGGCAAGGCCAATAATGCCCCCGCCGATGATCGAGATCTCGTTATTTATGGGGTGCGACACGGCGGAAAATCAGGGAAATGCAGCAGCAATCAGGGTTTAAAGCGATGGAAAAGGTGAATGAAGATTGAGACGATCGTCGGGTCAAAAATCTACCACAGAGCCGGAACGCTCGTGGTAGACGATCCTGTGTTGAGGTTACCGGGCGGCGGACTGGCATTGTTGGCGTTATCGGCATTCTGCGATAGAGCCGCATTGTTCGCATCCGTGGCCGACGCATTTTCCGCTGCTGCAATTTCTGCCGCTGAGGCTGAACCTTGAGAGGACGGAATCAAATCATCACCGGGATTGATCGGAGCCGGACGCGCCGGATTGGGGTCAACCACAACCGCTGGGTTGCTCTCCGGCTGTGTCGTCGAAGTCGGTGCGGAGGTGGCGATCGGCACAGTTCCGGGTGCATTGGCCGGAGCGCTGGCCGGGGCTGCACCATTACCGAGGTTATCGGCATTTTGAACAACCCGACGTGAGTTGATCGCATCTTGTTCTTGGGCTTCTCGTGTACTACTAAACCCCAAGAACCCCCCAGTAAAAGCACACAGCGCGATCAAAACGGAAAAAAATGGCAGCATAGCAAGACGTCTGTAACGACGGCGCGGTCTATTTAATCTTAAGCGAGTTCAGGATTAAGCGTATTATGCGCCAGCCGACTAGATGACATTTTGAGCTGATCTGAACGGATCTGAACGAAAGCTCGCGCAACTCATGACGCCACCTTGGGCGCGAACTAACACAAACTCACACACCTCCTGTCAACTCATCAACTCAACAGAGACGAAACAAGCGCTACTCGATGAAGACGAATAGCGCTCACGGTATGGGCTGAGGCCGATGCGATCGGCGAGGACATTCGGTTGTTTGCCAGTGGGAGGCTACCGGGCGCTAGGCAACGTCACCGGTATCAGAATTTGGATTGCGAATGCGCTCTGCTTCGGGGCAGTCTTCCGAAACCGTAGGTTCAACATTGCCCTTGGGAACACTCGCCATTTTTTGACTGACAGCGCCGATGCTTTCGATCCGCACCATTTCTTCCCAGGCGCAGAGTTCGTCTTCCTCATCCGATTCGTAGCGGATCGTGACGAGGTCACCTTCAATATCAAGGATCGTGGCACGATCAATCCAGCGTTGTTGGTCGCGCAGGAAAATACAAACCTCGCGGTGTTCTGAACACAGTTGATAAAGTTTGCGGTGTAGCATAAGCGCTTCTCCTGAGCGTAAATCGGGGACGGCAGTACCGTAATGCAAGAGACGATCGCAGAATGATGGCGATCGTCTCATCTATAAATATTCCATCAGAGCTGCGAAAGCTGGGCGGCTATCTGCGAAGAGCGTGAGAGAACAATGAGAGGAGCAGGGATAGTCAAACTTCATTCATTGCTGTATTACTCGTGCAGTTGAAAAAATTTGCCAAGATGCGTCTGTATATTCTAACGTCTTGCATCCCCTCGGTCGAATGATCTCTGGGGGAGCAGTGGTCGCCATTTTGAGTCGCCATTGTGATCGGTCTCTGAGGGAAGCCTCGTCGAGCCTAGGTCGCAGTAAATCTCTGTGAATCTCTACGAATCCCCACGAATCCCCGCGAATCTCTACAAATTTCCACCTCGCGTCGGCAAGCTGGCGCTGCAAATTGGCACTAGACCAATGCGCGGACTTCTCATCCTACGGCGCGGGATCAGTACAACCCGCACAAATCTCGTTATCGTTAATAGTTCATGCCTTACTCTTTTTGCGACGCCCTGTGAACGCGATTCCCACCCAAGACGAACAGCTTTTATTCGAGCCGACCGCCCCAGATGCGAACGCGATCGAGCTAGCCTTTGCCTTTCCCAATACCTACAGCGTTGGGATTACCAGCCTTGGCTACCAAACGGTGTGGGCGACGCTGGCCGCGCGATCAGATTTAGCGGTTTCGCGGGTCTTCACCGATGCGAGCGACCCGCTACCGTCGGATCTCGAAATTCTGGGGTTCTCGCTGTCATGGGAACTCGACTACGTTAATGTTCTGAGTCTGCTCGAAGAACGCGGGATTGCTGTACGCGCTACTGAGCGCCTCGCGGCCAACTCGACCGCCAAAGCGCCCCTCATTTTTGGCGGGGGGCCGGTGCTAACGGCGAATCCGGAACCCTTCGCGGATTTCTTTGACGTTATTTTGCTAGGCGATGGCGAAGTCTCCCTCCCCGCGTTTATCGACGCCTATCAAACCGTCCGCCATGCCGATCGCGCCACCCAGCTCCGCCATCTCGCCCAAGTCCCCGGCCTCTACGTTCCTAGCCTCTACGCCGTCACCTACGACGCCCCCGACGGTTCGATCACGGCCATCACGCCGATCGATGCGGATATCCCCGCGATCGTCGCCAAACAAACCCATCGCAGCAACACCCTGCTCGCCTCCTCCGTCGTCACCGAACGCGCCGCATGGCCGGACATTTTCATGGTGGAAGTCGTCCGCAGTTGCCCGGAAATGTGTCGCTTTTGCCTCGCGAGCTATCTCACCCTGCCCTTTCGCGTCGCTGACCTCGAAGGCTCCCTGCTACCCGCGATCGATCGCGGCCTAAAGGTCACCCAGCGCCTCGGTCTACTCGGCGCCTCGATTACGCAGCACCCGGAATTCGAGACCATTCTTGACTACATCGGCCAACCGAAATTCGATGATGTGCGGCTGAGTATCGCCTCGGTACGCACCAACACCGTCACCCGCAAGCTGGCCGAAGTCCTCAGCCGTCGCGATACACGATCGATCACGATCGCCGTCGAAAGCGGCTCCGATCGTCTTCGCCAAATCATCAATAAAAAACTCGACACCGACGAAATCGCCCAAGCCGCGATCGAAGCCAAAGCCGGTGGCCTCAAAGCGCTCAAGCTTTACGGTATGGTCGGTATTCCTGGCGAAACAGAAGAGGATATTGATGCCACGATCGGCATGATGAAAGGTCTGAAAAAGACTGCATCCGGTTTACGATTAACGCTCGGGTGCAGTACCTTCGTGCCGAAATCCCACACGCCGTTTCAGTGGTTTGGTGTGAATAAGAAAGCGGAGAAACGCTTGAAGCGACTCCAAAAAGAGCTGCGATCGAACGGCATTGATTTTCGCCCTGAGAGTTACAACTGGTCGGTGATGCAAACGCTACTCTCGCGGGGCGATCGGCGTCTGTCGTATTTGCTCGAACGGGTGCGGCACTACGGCGATACCCTCGGGAGCTACAAGCGGGCGTTTAAGGATATGCGCGGGACTTTGCCGCCGCTCGAAGCGTATGTGTTCACGGAATTTGATCGCGATCGGGTGCTGCCGTGGCAACATTTGCAAGGGCCGTTACCAATCGAAACCTTGAAAAAGCACCTCGCCGAAGCCGAAGCTTTAATGAATTGATCTCATCCCATGAGTCATACACATTCATCCATGACAGAAAGCGTAGCGAACCGAATTTTTCCCACTATTTTTGACCGCATACATCAAGTTATCAGCCTGTTTGATTAGATCATCAATCGTGTCGGGAAGTTCAACACAGGTTAAAACGCCGATCGAAAATGTAACCGGCCAATTATTTCGTTTCATTTCCTTTAAAAGACCAAACTGAATCTTAGAAATCGCAATCTCAGCGCCAAATTGATCGGTCTCGGTCAAGAGAAGAACAAACTCATCCCCGCCCAGCCTTGCCACATAGTCAGTCTTGCGTAATTGAGCTTGGGTATAGGTCACGATCAAACTTAAAACATCATCTCCCGTCGAGTGGCCAAGATTATCGTTAACCATCTTGAAGTTATCAAGATCAATATATGCCAAGGTGAAGGGAGACTTTCTGCGCTTAAAACGATCAAATTCAGTTTGCAATAGTTCGGAAAAGCAACGAGTATTGAGCGCTCCGGTCAATCCATCAATTCGAGCCAATCTTCGCTCATTTTCCATTGCTTCTTGCAGCGAGGAAAAAAGCAACGTTACGACAAGAAAAAAGCCAAGACGAATGAATGAATTCCAATAATAAATTGCAATATGTGAATAAGAATTGTCAGAGAAATAGTCACAGAACAGCCACACAACAGCCGCGATCGTCGAAGTGACGATCCCAGGAGTCTTTCCTAAAAACCAGGTAACAAGACAGACTGGCACTAGGTAAAACAAAGAAAATGAAATATCAGATCCGGTCAACCAATCAATCGTTCCAACAATAAAAATGGAAATCAATCCGATCAGCGCCCAGAATAAATCACTTTTCTCCTCTAGCTGTTGAAGTCTCGCCATGACTTTCGTTTGCTTTGCAGGTTTCATCATGACAAGACAGTGTTAAAAAGTTTAGAATTTATCTCCATTTATCGTCACATCGTTAATAGCTATCCGCAGATAATTTATGGCCAGTTGCATTTTGCTTGGGACGATTAATGTTGATTGAGCAACGATGAAGAGGCGATCGTTTTTGCACCTGCTTTCATCTTGTCGATCTCAGTTTGTGTCCACACTTTTGAGCTTCGACAGTGGTGCGCGATTAATAATCCCCACAACCCATGATTCGTTACGATGGGTGCAGCCAAATTGGCTTTAACACGAAGATTTCGCAAAAAATCGCGATGACAGGTATCAATCGGTTCAGTTTCGATATCTGGTATTGCTCGGACTCGACCGGCTAAATACAGCGCTGCGTATTCATCCGTAAAACAGGCGTCGGGGCCAGTCGAACCGAAAATTGAAAATTCATCATCGCTTAGGGATTCAAACGTAACTTGGCCTTTCCATTCGCTGTAAAAGTAATAAAGAAGGACGCGATCGGTCTGAAGCAAGTGTCGAAGGTCTGCGATCGTCGTTTGTACCAGACTGTCGCGTTGAAGACTCTTGCTTAATCTTTGTAGTACATTGCCAAGGCTTCCAGATCCTACGCCAGAATGTAAATGAGAATGAGAACTATTCGCTTCAAAGTTGTTAGTCATCGAACAATAGACCTCTGTGCTGTGTCACGGTAGTTGCTGTCATAACATCATAATTTGATTTCATGCTTACGATCAATCATTCATATCGCAGATACATTGAGTTAAATCTCCTGTTTATAATAAAAATCTGACATGATTGGAGTTTTAATCATCTATTAATATTTTTCTTTATTTAAGTTCGATTTTATGAGATATGAGTATACTAATAAATATTAGAAACTATTTTTTTGAAGAAAAATAGATAAAATAATACGAGAATTTAGGCTAAATTAAGTAGAAGAAAAGACTAGTATAAAAAAGGTAGAAAAATTAGACTATAGTTATCTGTCTTAAGAGTTAAGCCGACAAAACAGTTGAACTCGACTGATGAATCGCAAGCCCACTTGAGGCCAGAATTAGACAAAAATTAGGCAAGAACAGGATAATCGCCGCTTGTCCGATCGCCCCGATCAACCGAAAATAGACAGACCCACGAGATAGACCACTAGGAATGAGGAGAGATTGATGAGCCAAGGATTTGACTACGACTTGATTATCGTCGGTGCGGGGGTTGGCGGCCACGGTGCGGCAATCCATGCGGTTGATAAAGGGCTGAAAACGGCGATCGTCGAAGCGGCGGAAATGGGCGGAACCTGCGTCAACCGGGGCTGTATTCCGTCGAAGGCGTTGCTCGCTGCGTCCGGTCGAGTCCGTGAACTGAGCCAAACGGAGCACCTGGAATCGATGGGTCTGCGGGTTGGCGGGGTGCAGTTTGATCGTCAGGCGATCGCCGACCACGCCGCGAATCTTGTGGCGAACATTCGATCGAACATGAGCAACAGCATGACGCGGATGGGCGTGGATGTGATCGAAGGCTTTGGCCGCGTTATTGAAGCGCAAAAAGTCGCGGTCAAAATGGCCGATGGTGAAAAAACGTTTACCGCTGAAAACGTCATTCTCGCACCCGGTTCGGTTCCCTTTGTGCCGCCCGGTATTGAGGTGGATGGCAAAACCGTATTTACCAGCGACGATGCAATTAAGCTCGAAAGTCTGCCGCCGTGGATTGCGATTATTGGCAGCGGTTACATCGGTCTGGAGTTTGCCGATGTTTACTCGGCGCTGGGCTGCGAAATCACGATTATCGAAGCGCTCGATAAGGTGATGCCGACGTTTGATCCGGATATCGCCAAGATTGCCAAGCGCGTTTTGGTGGAAAATCGCGATATTGAAACCCACGCGGGTGTGTTCGCGGCGAAGGTCACGCCCGGTTCGCCAGTGACGATCGAGCTGATCGACGCGAAGACAAAAGAGCTGGTCGAAACGCTGGAGGTCGATGCCTGCCTAGTGGCAACGGGTCGGGTTCCAAACACGAAGGATCTGAACCTGGCGGCGCTCGGTGTGGAGATTCAGCGACCTGGATTTATCCCGGTGTCGGACGATTTGCACGTGATGGCGGGCGATACGCCGATCGATCATCTCTGGGCGATCGGCGACGCGACGGGCAAAATGATGCTGGCGCACGCGGCTTCGGCGCAAGGGATCGCGGTCGTCGAAACCATTTGCGGCAATCCGATGACGGTGGACTATCGCAGCATTCCGGCGGCGGCGTTTACCCATCCTGAAATTAGCTTCGTGGGTCTGACGGAGCAGCAAGCCAAGGATCTTGGTGCTGAGGAAAGCTTCGAGGTCGGTGTCGCGCGGACGTACTTTAAGGCGAACTCGAAGGCGCTGGCGGAAAACGAAACCGATGGCGTTGCGAAGATTATCTATCGCAAGGATACGGGCGAACTGCTGGGCGCTCATATCATCGGTATGCACGCAGCGGATCTGATCCAAGAGGCGGCGAATGCGATCGCCGATCGCCGATCGGTGCATACCCTGGCGTTTAATGTCCACACGCACCCGACCCTTTCGGAAGTCCTCGACGAAGCGTACAAACGGACACTAGCCAAGGCGCACTAGGTTGAAACCCGGTTTCTTTTGAACGGTTGCACTTAAGTGAGCAATTTTTCGAGAAACCGGGTTTTTTGGTCTCTACGATCGCGCCTGCCGCAAGCCCGCCAGTTCTAACAACGCCACGATCGCAAACTTCGGCAGCGCCAACATCCGACGCCAGCGCCACGGCTCACAGTAGAGCCGGTATAACCACTCCAAATGGTTATCGCCCATCCATTTCGGCGCACGAGTTTTCACCCCCGCCCACACATCAAAACTGCCCCCAACCCCGATCCACACCGTGCCGGGGCAAATCGATCGATGTTCCGCAATCCAATACTCCTGACGCGGCACACCCAAGCCGACCAAAATCGCCGCCGGTTGCAGCTCACGCAGGCGATCGAGCAACAGCGGCATCTCTTCCGGCGAAACGTAACCGTGCTGCGTGCCGATGATATCGAGGCCGGGATACTGCTGCATCAACTTCGCCGCCGCCTGGTCGGTGACCCCCGGTGCGCCACCGAAGAAAAACGCCGTTTTCCCGGTTCCGGCCAAGCTTGCGAGTAGCGTTTCGGACACCTCGATCCCTGGCGCACGGGCGATCGCGTGACCCTTCAGCTTGAGATAAAGCACCACGCCTGCCCCGTCGGGAATCGTCAACTCAGCGCGATCGATCGTCTCGCCAAGCTGCGCTTCCTGACCCGCCAGCATCGACATTTCCGCATTCAGCGTCACCACATGGGTTCCGATGCCGTGATGCACCCGATCGCGCAGCCAGCCTGCATAGTCATGGTGGAGATGGATCGGCACGCCGAGGACGCGATCGATCGGCAGAGCCTCGGGAGCAACGGGCGTTGAAGTCATAGCAACGAGCAAGAATAAACTAAAAAAACTAAAAACAGCGAAAGGACGCTTTTATCGATCCATCGATCAAAAGTCTAATACGTTGTCTAAGATATTCGACTAAACTGTATTTTTGCCACGTTTAAAACGCTGAACTCAAACGATGGGTTCACGTTCCTTGATTCATTTTTAAGGTATCAATTTATGAGTTATTTTTGGTCATGCTTACGGTCATCTTGCGCGAATAAAGTCTCTCAATCTGGGAATAGCGTGAGCAGGATAAATCGATATCCTTATCCGCCTTGAATTTAAACAAACTACTATTGAAATAAATGGTGAAATAAATGGCAAACGTTGATCAAGATCGACAACTAGGCGATCATTCGTCATGTGACTCTTAAGCGAGGCCAAGCGTTTCATGCGTATCGTGTTCAACCGAATGTTAGGAAAATATCGATCAATCCTGACCGTTTCGACCGGTGTGACACTATTCGTTGCAGCATTTAGCTATCTGGGCGCGTTGCAAAGCCTAGAGCTGAGCTTCTACGACGCATTTATGCGTTCTCGTCCGCCGGAAACGATCGATCAGCGTATCGTCCTCGTCACCGTTGATGAAGCCACACTCGCTCGTCTACCACAGTGGCCGCTCTCTGATGCCGATCTCGCCCGCGCGATCGAGGCGATCGCCGCTCAATCCCCGGATGTGATCGGCCTTAATCTATATCGCAATGTACCCATTAATCCCGGTTCTGAGCGCTGGCTAGAGGTAGCTCGCCAAACCGAAAATCTAATCGGCGTTGAAAAAATTGGGTTTCCCAAAGTCGATCCGCCGCAAATTCTCGCGGAGCTGGATCGGGTGGCCTTTGTCGATGTCCCGATCGATCTCGATCAACGGCAACGTCGCGCTTTCTTAAGTGTTCGAAAATCCGACCTCGGGCATCGTGACAAATCGCCTGATCCAGATTTGCCCAGCAATATCCGCCTGAGTTTTGCCATGCAGCTCAGCAAAATGTACCTCGATAAACGGGGTTCTCATCCCGAAATTTCCCAGTCGCGACAAGCCACAATTCCCTGGGGAAAGGCTCGCTTTCAACCGCTGGTAGGGTATGAAGGAGGCTATGCCTACGGATCAGTACCGGGGTATCAAATTTTGCTGGACTACCGGGCGGGGCAACCTGAGAATTTCACGACGATTTCGCTTGAAGATGTGTTGAATAATCGTGTTCCGATGGGGACGTTCACGCGCAAAATCGTCTTGCTAGGCACAACGGCAATTAGCCTCGAAAACTTTCTCTATACGCCTTACGCCTACGGTGCGATTAGCGCTGAACACGCCACACCGAGTCTATACATCCAGGCCAATATTGTTAGTCAAATTATCAGTGCTGTGCTGGACGGTCGTGAGTTCTTGCGTGCTGCCAAACCGACGATCGCGCTGCTGTGGATTTGGACTTGGGCGATCGGGTTTAACGTCGCCTATTGGGCGATCATCATAAGTCAAGAAGCACCAAAGCTGAGACCCGGATCGCTGGGGCGTCCACTCCTGTTCGGCGCTGCGGGAACATCGCTAGTCCTGATTGCAACCAGCTACATTTGTTTCCGCAATCATCTATGGTTACCGACCGTGACGCCGATCCTGGCAGGACTCGGAGTGGGTCTGATTATGCTAATCCGACAGCGCAGTTCGTTGGCCCGACTTGCCACGACCGATGGCCTCACCAAGCTTGCGAATCGGCGTTATTTCGATGTGTTTCTCGATCGGTGCTGGAACTATAAAAAAACGCGCGGTGATTTGTCGCTTTTGCTGTGTGACGTCGATTTTTTTAAACGCTACAACGACACCTACGGCCACCAAGCAGGCGATGTTTGTCTGGCAACGGTGGCGGAAGTTCTGGCCGATGTGGTGCGGAAGAATGATTTGGTGGCACGTTATGGCGGCGAAGAATTCGCGATCGTCATGCCGTGTTGCTCGATCGAACTTGCCGAGCGCATCGCCGATAAAATCTGCCGCGCGGTCTATCAGCTGAATTTGGAGCATCGCGGCTCAGACGCCGCCGATCGCGTCACGATTAGTTGCGGTATTGCCTCCACCAGCTTAGGGGAATTTGCCCAACCCCAGGATTTAATTGAAGAGGCGGATCGCGCTCTGTATCTCGCCAAACAGGAAGGCCGAAATTGCTATCGGGTTTTATACAGTTTCGCCTCGCCCGCTTCAACGCCCAGCGTGAGCAGTCTCCCAACGCCACACCCTGACCCAGAGGTCGATCGCACGCCCTAAACTTGGTGCTGCACTCGTCGATCGAGACGTACAGTTTGACCAATGGTGACCGCCGCTTGGCGAATGAGCGCAAAATCGGCGGGGTCACCCTCGATCGCATCACATTCGGATAAACGAGCCAACGCCTCTAGCACAATCTCGAATTGCGCATCTAGCTCCATACTCGATTGTTTGATGTGATATTCAAATTCACCTTCGGGATTGCTAGGTTCAGTTTGCATCGAAAGGAAGGGTGTTTAAGGAGTTGAAGAGACGGTTGTGTCGGAAATATATGGTCAGTATAGCAAGGGAAATCGGGCTAGAAATTAAGCGCTTCAGTGTGTCCCTACAGGGTTATGACTCCGAGACCGACGCCTCCGCAGGCGCGAGCCAGTGGGCGAAATCCTGGGCAAAGCGATCGTCGATGATCGCTTGACGGATCGAGGTTGTGAATCGCACCAGCTCGGTGATGTTGTGAATCGACAGCAGCGTATAGGCGAGCAGTTCTTGAGCTTTGATCAGGTGACGCAAATAGGCACGGGTGAAGTGCGTGCAGGTGTAACAGTCACAGGTGGCATCAAGGGGCGTGTGGTCATGCTGAAAACAGGCATTTTTCAAATTCCACCGCTCGCCCCGCACCAGCGCTGCCCCATGTCGCCCGAGCCGGGTGGGAATCACACAGTCAAACAGGTCAATCCCCGAGGCGATCGCCTGCGCCATTTCGCGGTACGTCCCGACGCCCATCAGGTAGCGCGGTTTATCTTCCGGTAGCTGCGGCGTGGTCGCCTTGACGATTTGCTCGATCAGTTCCGGCGGTTCGCCGACGCTGACGCCGCCGATCGCGTATCCCGGCAAATCCAACTCACGCAGATCCGCCGCCGCCTGCGCCCGCAAATCCAAATACGTTCCGCCCTGCACGATGCCAAATAGCGCCTGATCCGATCGTTGATGCGCCACGACACAGCGTTTCAGCCAGCGATAAGTTCGCGCGGTCGCCAGCTCGACGGCTTCCCGCGTGGCCGGATAGGGCGGACACTCATCAAACGCCATGATCACATCCGCCCCGAGATCGTTCTGAATCGCGATCGATCGTTCCGGCGTCATCTTAATCACGTCCCCGTTGCGCGGCGATTTAAACGTGACACCCTCCTCCGTGATCGTCCGCATCTCGCTCAGGCTAAACACCTGAAACCCACCGGAATCGGTCAACATCGGCCCATCCCAACCCATAAATCGATGCAGCCCGCCCCCGGCTTTGACGATATCTTCGCCCGGTTGTAAATGCAGGTGATAGGTGTTGGACAGCACCATCTGTGCGCCCGTGGCCTTGAGCTGATCGGGGGTCAGGGTTTTGACGTTGGCGAGGGTTCCGACGGGCATGAAGCGCGGGGTTTCGACGATGCCGTGGGGAGTCTGAAAACGTCCAGCGCGGGCTTGGGTGGTGGAGCAGCGGTGGTCGCAGCAGTATTGAAAGGTGTTCAGGGTTTCAGGTGTTGGCGCTGATGTTGCTGAAGCATTGCGATCGGTATCGGGACGAGAAAAGTCGGAACTAGGCACGATCAAGAGTTAAGCGCGAAGGGAAAGCGAAGCGAAGCAAGAGGGAAAAACGCGAAAAATAGTCAGTTGTTTATCCTAGCGTTTCGCGCTCTCCGGTCTCATCACGTCGCGCTAAACGATCGGCCCAGCGGACACTCTGGAGGAAATTCCCGATCGCCGTCAGGAGCGCCAACAGAAAATAAAAGATGCGAATGCCCCACATACAGAGCGCGAAAATTTGCGGCAGTTCTAGCTTGATTGGTAAGGAACCCAAGAGCGTACTGAAGGCATCTTCGAGGCGATCGGCGGCTTGGGATTCGAGCGTGTCGATCTGTTCCATCTGTATCCGCGTTGTGGGTAAGCCGGGATATTTTGCTGTGTGTAGATAAAAGCCAAAAAATCCCGCTTGATCGACTTTATTTTGCAGGTAAATATCCGTCTGGGCGATCGCCTGATCCGGACTCAGTTTTTCTGTCTCTGAAAATTCACGAATCCAGCTTTGATAGCGAATCAGACTGCTAATGCTGAAAATAAAGGGCAGAACGATTAGCCCGATCGACGCTGTTACGCGAACTCCAAACGTTCTCGGTGCAAGTGCTGTTGCGAGACCCAGCCCTAAACCCAAAATCGCAAATACAAAAATATTAAAGACTTCCGCTGCTTCTAGACCGCGTAATAAATCGCCTAAAAATTGGATTTGATAAATCGTATTTTCTGCAAACTCTGCTGTCCATATTTTGCTGACAAAGGCCAAAATGACGATCGTAATCGACAGCACAATAAAGGTCAGCAGCGCCAACACATTGAGGAGTCGTGCGAGAAAAATCGAGAGTGCGGTTTGGGGTTTGGACGATCGCGAGTATTTGGCGGTTGGTCGGATGGATCGCGACGGTTTTGAAGTGGGTGTTGTTGGTAATTTGCTAATCGGGCGGGTCGCGGTTTGCGTCGCGGAACCACGACTCGGGCGAGCCGATCGCGGTGGGGAAGAGCGATCGCGACCGCGTTCGGGGACTTTGGATGTTATTGGGGACTGGGTGCGCGGGGATGATGTCGATCGAACAGCGGGTTGACCGGTTTGGGGGAGACCCGACTGGGGGATGTTGGAAATCTGTGGCGGGGCGTTGGAATGCGGGTCGAATTCTGCCGTCCACAGCGAGCCGATCGAGCCGATCGCGTAACCCCGAATGACAACGCGATTAACCTGACCGGGCTGAAGTCGATCAATACCGCGCCGCACAAAATTCGCCATAAAGCGAGCGTCTGGACATTCTCGGCTGGTGGCTAAAATCGTTAAACAACCCGCTCTCAGCGCAGCTCGTACCGTAACCTGCTTACGCTGTAGCGAATGATTCATCAACGCGGCGATCGCCTTGGGATCGCCGCGTTGCGCTTGGGAAAAAATATCAGAACGAACCATGAGCCTAAGAGCGGCCTTGAGACGCGCAAAATTTGCACGCTGTGACTCGCGCAATTGTATCGCGACGGCTTCCTTCTTCTCGGTTTTCTTATTATTTCTGACTCAAAATGCGAGAGGTCTGAGAGATGCCATCGTGCGTGATCCACGGAGTCCGTCGAGGTGATCGTGATCGACCCATACACCCAACATTTGCTCAGATCGCGATCGCCGTTAGGGTCTGCGATAGATAAGCTGCTGCCGTTTCTACCGTTGCGATCGCATTTTCGTACAGCATCCGCGTCGGGCCTAGCACCGAAACGCTCCCCACCGGGCGATCGCGGCGTTGATAACACGCCGACACCAAGGCGCAACTTTGCATCGGCTCCAGGCTATTTTCAGCGCCAATGCGAATGGTGACGCGGGGCTTAGGCGTCGTATCCGTGTTGGGGGCTGGATCAAACACGAAAGGAAAGAGACGATCCGGCTGTTCTTCGATCAGATTCATCAGCGGCAACACCTGCATCGTTTCCGCAAATTCAGGCTGACCCAGCACTTTTGAGAGTCCGCTAACGGTGATGTGCGAATGGGTAACCGTTGCAAATCGCTGCACCAGCTCGGTCAACATCGAGGCGATACCGTCCGTGTATTTCTGAAATTCTCGTCCGAGTTCTTGGCTGTCGAGCTGGGTTAACTCGGCGACGAGACGATCGCGCAAATGAGAATTCAGAAAATTCGAGAGAATGGTTAGCTCATGATCGAGCTGTTCGGTTCGCTCCTTGCGCTGTTTGGCGCTAACCGTCGCGCTCGCATCGTCCGGCAATGAGAACAAGACTGACTGCGTTTCGTAGGCATCGGTCACCACGATCGCCACCACTTTATGTTCATCCACCCGAACCAACTGCAAATGACGCAGGCGTGCGCCATCGGGCTGGGGCAGGGTGATCAAGGTAATGCAACCGCTCAGGCGCGATAAAATCTGTGCCGCATGACGCAAGGTCGCGTCAATACTGCCGTTCCAGTCGAGCTGATCGATCAGGGCTTGGGTAATCGCGTGGCTGTAGCGATCGTTGGGGTCGAGCAGGCGATCGACGTACACCCGATAGCCCGAATCCGAAGGAATCCGACCCGCTGACGTGTGGGGCTGATACAGCAAACCCGCACGCTCTAGAGTGCTCATGCTGGATCGAATCGTCGCTGAACTGACGCTGAGGTTATAGTCCCTGGCCAAGGCTTTCGAGCCAACGGGTTCCGCCGTTGCAACGTAGTGGCGAATGGTTGCACGCAGGATATGTTCTTGGCGTCCAGTTAAACCCACGGTGGACTCGGTTGAAGAATCGGATAGCGACATGGGCTGTAAGTGATATTAGTAGCGGGATTTTAGTAGCGGGTTTTCATCAAGGGAGCGAGATGGAAATTTAACGATTCGGACACTAGGGGCTGTCATCCATTAAAGTTCTAGCGATCACCCTGTAAGGGGTACAGCCCCTAGTTTTTTGTTGAGTCGGGCGTTCAACAGTTTGTCCGAGAAGGGTTCTACGATCAATTGATGACACGCCTGATGACACGCCCTAGGGTTCGTGATCTTTGACTCGCCATCGTGATCAAGTTTATGAATATGTTAATAAATGCTAACGGTTTACACCAACCATCGCGACAAACCGCGACAAGTTTTAACAAAGATAACGATACGTGGCGTGTATTTCATGATATATCGACACAAATTAATGGGACGTTCATCGCAAACCATTCACAATCTTTTTGGATTTTTTTGGATGAACGTTCCATCGTTTGCGTTCTTTGCGATCGATCTTAAGGCTTCGCTCCACGCACTAAAATGACGGTCGAATTGCAACCCCGCGCAATCTCGTACGGAATATGACCCCGTAGAACATGCTGAAGCGATGTTTGTTCGCTGGCTCCCAGCAGCACCACATCATAGCGATGGCGGTGCGCTAGGTCGATCGTCCGATCGACCACAGATCGACCCACGAGCGGAGTCGCCGCCACGGGTAACTGCAACTGATCGCCCAGTTCTCGCGCCACCTGCTTAAGTTCGCTCACTCGTAAATCGACACATTCGGGATCAAAGACGCGACACAATCGCACTGCCGGTTGGGTTCCCAGGCTAACTAACCCCGAGAGCAGCTCTAACCCCAACTTGGCATTTTGCCCGCCGGAAATCGGCACAAGCCAACGATTCAGCAGCGGCTTCGCAGCTTGGTTTTCCTTCATGGCTTGACATAATTGTTTGCCCCATTTAACCAACACGACCTCGCAGTTTACATGTCGCAAAATGCGATCGGTGCGTGCGCCAAACAGTTGACTCGGCAGAAGATCGTCAGTGTTCCAGCCCATAACCAAGCGGTCAATGTTGCGATAGCGGAGGGTTTCGAGGATCGTCGGGACGATGTCGTGGGCGATCCGGATTTGGGCGTGGGTAGAGACACCGTAGGACTGGGCGATCGCGGTCGCGGTTTCGATGTAGTGGTGGTGATAGTCCAGATCGATTTCGGCTTCCGAAGGGGCGGTATGTTGCGGCACGGTGACCACGTGGAGGCATTCGAGTTCGTAGTCGCAATCACGAGCGATCGAGGCGGCCAGACGCACCAGCGGCATGGATAGGGGCGGTTGCGACAAGGCCACCAGCATCCGACCCCGTCCCTTGGATGGGGCTTGGGTTCGATAAATGAGATAGGACGGATCAATGCGATCGTCGATTTCCTGCGGTAAATCGAGCTGACGGAATTCAGCCTGAATGATGTCACTGCGCGTAATAATGCCCACCAGTCGTCGCCCTTCAACCACCGGTAAGCGGCCAATTTTGTGGTGATTGAGGCGGTAGAGGACATCGGCCAGGGATTCACTGGCTTGCACGGACACCGGGTTATGAGTCATGACCCGAGAGAGAAGAATGTTGTCCTTGAGGTGAACTTGCCCCACGAGATCGCTTTGAGCGACCATACCAACCAGTTTCCCGGCATTTAATACCGGGAACCCACGATGTTTGGATCGCGCAAAGGTTTTACGCACATCGCCTAGGGTCTGATCATGATTGAGCGTATCAACGTATTTTTTCATCACCTCGCCCGCTAAAATATCGCCGAGATGTTCGCGCTCTTGCTGATCGAGTTCGAGTTTTAAACCGCTAAGGTCGAGCAGCCGATCGTAGAGTGAACCACTGGAAATCTGTTCCGCCACGACGTAGGACACCACCACCACAATCATCAGCGGCAGCACCAGGTTAAAATCCATCGTCATTTCAAAGACGATCGCGATCGCCGTAATCGGAACCTTCGCCACCGCCCCCAAAAATCCCCCCATCCCCGCCAGCGCATAGGTCGTCGGGTTTCCCAGACCGAACCAGGCAACGCTCCAACTTCCGACCAGCGCTCCCAGTGCTGCCCCCAACGTAAGCGCCGGAGAAAACAGACCGCCCGACGCCCCCGATCCCGCCGCGATCGCCGTCATCGCAAACTTCACCACAAAGGCCAACGCGAGTACGCCAACCCCAGCATTTCCCGTCGCCAGCAGCTCCCGCAACCCCGTACTGTCGTGAAACGTCACCGGCAGCACACAGACAATCGCCCCCGAGAGTCCACCGGCGATCGCCATCCGCCACGGCAAATTGAGCTTCAGGCGGCGATTAAATTCCAGGCTGGCAATAATGCTGCGGTTAAACCAGCCGCTAACAATACCGGTCAAAATCCCAAGGAGTAACAAAAATGGAATATCGATCGCCGTAAACGTAACCGCCGACGGTGACGATATCACCGCATCCAAATTCCAGGTACTTCCCCCCAACATGCGCGACACCACCGCCCCGATAAACGATGCCAGAATCGCTGTCTCCAGGGTGAGACTCGACATATCGTGCAGGAGTTCCTCAATCACAAACAGCACCCCCGCGAGTGGCGCATTAAACCCAGCCGCCAAGCCCGCCGCCGCCCCCGCCGCGATCGTCTGACGGCGAAACGACGGCGAGGTCGGAAACCAGCGTGTCATCACCGCCGCCAGCGTCGCACCCACATACACCGTCGGCCCCTGTCGCCCCAGCGCCAACCCCGATCCCACCACCGCGATCGTCGCCACCAGCTTGACCATTGCCGTTCGCAAATTCATCACGACCTTAGACTGCGTCAGCCCGCGCGGCGCCAGCGCCACCTTGACATAGGGCAAACCACTCCCTGTCGCCTGCGGAGCGATCGCCGCAATCATCAAACCCGCCAAGCCCGCACCGATCGCCCCCACCAGCGGCAACCACAACCACAGCGGCATCGACGTCACTCCCCGCATCCGCACCCCACCCAGCCAGCCAATGCCCTGCTTGAGCGCAAACGCTGCCAGTCCAGACACCACTCCGATCGAGCAAGCTTCAATGAGAGCGACACGGCGTGAGGCGGCTTCTGTCGTTGGATTTGTCAGCATTTGCCAAAATCGAACGAAGGAATGGATCACGGAACATCAACCCAGAGATAAAAAAGAAAACTAACATTAAGAAATTGGGTCGCCGAAGAGATCGTCACGATCGCGAGAAAAGAGAGGGTTATAGCCTATATCCAACCACATCTAAGCCTTTATATAGCAGGACTATAGAGACGATTTGTCGTGATCAACAGTGAGGACATAAACAGCACTTTTAAAGCGATCAACTCAGTCTTTGTGAACTTTTAATACAGAAAATATAGTTCCGTGTGATATAGTGTGTCTAGTAAATAACGCAAGTTTTGAGAGTATTTATGCCTTATATCAACGAAGACGGTGGCCGCCTCAATAACTACGCTGCCGAGCCCAAAGTCTACATGGCAGAGCCGCCGACGAACCAAGAAAAGCGTAATTATGTCATCCTCGGAATTGGTGGTGCTTTGGTTGTGGCGACGGTAATGGCGATCGCCTTTTTCGTCACGAATTCGGTTGCGTAGAACATAAAATCGCACTGCGCGATCGAGCCAACCAATTATTTTGCTAACTTTCGTGAGGTTCTGAAGTTAACCACGAACTAGCCCTCTAGATAGCACGAAAAGAAAGCTAAATATAAAGCCAAAAGCCTTTTAGAAGATGTCTAAGGGGCTTTTAATTTGGGTTGAATATTCCACCCAAACTGATAATTGATACTGAGAGGACTTCTGGAAAGGTATTTATACTCATAAAAGCTTGCCATTGGAATGGTATCAATAACGATCTCTCATTGTTGAATCGATCCAAATCGGCCTAAATCGACCAGAAGCCCGTAAGTATTTATGCTTTATCAGAAGTCCTCTGAATTCGCTTCGGAATACCAAGAAATAAACAATATCGATGAGCGCTGAATGAAGTTTTTAGCGTAGCCTTTGCGAAGCAAATAGAAGATGCGGATTTAGGGGAACGAGAAAAGTTAGGCAAAAAAGAGCCGGTAACGAACGTTACCGGCTTGGCCTGGATAGAGAAATTGAGATATCAATGAAAAGGAATTAAGTCGGTTTGTTTTGATGCTTGAAGGGGAATATCGAAACACCGACTTAACGTAGATCGGACGGTTTGGCTTAGTAGTTAACCGTGAAGCCAGGGACACGTTCGTTATAGTCAAGCTCTTCTGCTGTAACCGTTAGGGCGATTTGGTTAAATCCTTCAGAGTTCCAGTTACGTTCATGAATGGGCTTGGAGATTTCACCCTTGAAATACGCTTGCGAGCCTAGAGCGATCGCGGCAATCCAGCCAACGACGAATAGGGCGATCAGTGCGAGTGTGAAAGCCATGAATGAACCTCCGATTGAGATAGGTTTCGGTTGCTTTGTCTACACTATACAAACTTTTGCAAAGAAACGCAACACTTCTTTACAAAGAGATAAATCAAAACTCACGGAGCGAGTCTATCTGCTGTGTTCAGCTTGGCGATGGGGGCATCCGTTCGCGTGTCACGGTTATCGTGAGATGTTGAGCGTTGAGAGATGAACGATCGCGTTATTTTTGGATGATGTTTGAGCCAGATTCTTCACCGACGCCGATGCCCAACGCTGTCACTATTCACACGCGATCCAAACACCCGCTCTATCTCGCGGTCGGTGTTGCGCTGGGTTCAGCTTTGGTCGGTGGCCTGTGGGCCTCGATCGCGCCCCAAACCTTACCGTCGTCACTCACGGAGGTCGTAACGCCCGCGCCGTCAGTGGCGATCGTCGATCGCTTTCGTCCGAGTCTGGCTCGCCCCGTGACGATCGCCCTGCTCGGCGTCGATCGATTGCCAGAGATCGAGGCGGATTCGCCTCAGCGCTTCGAGAGTCATAGCGATACGCTGGCCTTGATTCGTTTCAATCCGGATACACGATCGATTCATCTGCTTTCGATTCCCCGCGATACGCGCGTGGAGATACCCGGCCACGGCTTCGATAAAATCAATCGCGCCAATCTCCTCGGGGGGCAAGATCTGACGATCGCCAGCCTCGAAAATGTACTTCGCGGGGTCAACGTGGATCGCGTGTTGCGGGTCGATTTTGCGGCGGCGCGTCAGGTGATTGATCAACTGGGCGGGTTGGAGCTGCGCGTCGATCGCCCGATGCAGTACGTCGATCGCGCTCAAGATCTAACGATCAACCTCGAACCCGGTTGGCAGTTGCTCGATGGTGCCAAGGCGATTCAGTTTGCTCGCTATCGTGATGATGGTCTCGGTGATATTGGTCGAGTTCAGCGACAGCAGCAGGTGTTCGATGCGATGCTGTCGCGTTTACGTCATCCCGCGATGATCCGCAACCTGCCAAACCTGATCGCGATTGTTCAGGATGCGATCGATACGGACTTGCGGCCTCGTGAACTGTTGGCGCTGGCCGATAGCGCGATCGAGGCGGAGACTGTGCAGGCTGTGATGCTGCCGGGGCGCTTCAGTCAGCCCGAGGATGGCTACACCAGCAGCTACTGGCTCCCGGATACCGCAGAACTCGATCGTATTCGCAGTCAGTTTTTTGCGACGACGAACCGCGATGATTTTATTAGTGATCCGGGCGCACGTCGGCAGGTGGCGGCACGGGACGATCTGCGCGTCGCGGTTCAAGATGCGACGGGAGAATCTCTCAATCTTCGCCCTTTGAACTCCAAACTCAGAGCCGCCGACGGAACTACGATCTTGCATCTTGCGCCCAGCGATACGGTGCAGCGTAAAACCATCATCGTGGCTCAAACGGGAAATCTTGAGGCGGCGAACGCGATCCGAGAGGCGATCGGTTGCGGTCTGGTCATGGCTCGCTCAACCGGCGCGATCGGCTCGGATGTAACCGTGTATCTTGGCCGTGATTGCCTGGGGTCGCTCAAAAAGCATCGCTAATACCAGTTTGAAGACAGGTTTAGTCCAGCGTGACTTAATGTGGCTCAGAGATTGTCCAATCCTGAGAAATCGAAGACTCCGGCACGGGGCGACCAATATAGAATCCCTGCGCAGCGTCTGCGCCAAGACTTTGCATCAGCTCTAGCTGTTCCTTGGTCTCGATGCCTTCGATGATCGTCATCAGCTTCATGTCTTTGGAAAGCTGGATAATGGATCGACACAGACGGATGCGATTGATGTCGTCACCATTGGTCGGGACGAGGGATCGATCCACTTTTACCGATTCCCAGCGAGCATCGAGCAAGCGCTGTAAGCCACTATCACCCGTTCCAAAGTCATCAATTTTTAGGGCAATGTTGAGGGCGCTCAACTCACGGAGTGCTTTTTGATAGTAGTAGAGGTCTCTGGCGATCGCCCGCTCTGTGATTTCCAGCGAGATTGAGGACGTCGGCAGGTCAATTTGTTGACACAAGGTTCCGAGATTGTGAACGAACCCCTCTTGTTCGAGATCCCACGGGCTAACGTTAATTGAAACCTTGAGCTTGGCATTCCAGTGTTTGGCCTGCATCACGGCATGGTGCATCACCCAACGACTAATGCGGTAGATTTCGCCACTCTTTTCGGCGATCGGGATAAAGGCACTGGGAGCAATCCAGCCGCCGAGTTCCGCTGAGTTCCAGCGCAGTAGCGCCTCCACTCCAATCATTTGGGTTGGATCGTCGAGATCAATAATCGGCTGGTAATGTAGCTCGAACTCTTGATCGTAGCGATCGCGGATGCGACATAGCTCGCGCTCAATACTTTCGCGACGCACCTCCACTGCAATCATTTCCGGTGACCAGGTCACCACCCGACCGCCGACTTTTTTGGCGGCGTACATGGCGATATCGCCCGCCTGTACCAGCGCCTCGATCGAGCCGACCGACGCATCAACCACTCCAATGGACGCATCGATGCGAATCTCGCGATCGTTAATCCAGTAGGACTGCTGAATGTGTTGCAGTAACGTTTGCGCACGTTGGCTCAAATGGTTAACCGAACTACAACGCACTAACACCGGGTCGGATAGTTTGCCGATTAAGATCAAAAACTCATCACCGCCCAAACGAAACAGCCGGTCGTCCGATTCTAGAGTGGCCTGAATGCGATCGACGACCGCCTTGAGTAAAGCGTCCCCGATCGAGTGACCCAGGGTGTCGTTAATGCCTTTAAAACGATCTAGATCGACGTAGAACCCTCCGGCGAAGTGATTGAGACTTTGTTCCGCTAGGGCATTGCGATTACCTGTACCGGTCAGTAGATCCGTTGTCGCACGTTTGTATAGTTCTGCCTGTGCCTGCTTGAGGGAGCTGATGTTGTTCCAGGTAATGAGGACTCGTTTTCGGCTGACGGGAATGACATTTTGGACAAACCAGCCGTGTTCTGGGGTGTTTGGGTCGCCATATTCGATTTCGCGATCGAGGATTGGTTCTCCTAGATCAATCACTGCAAGATATTCGTCGAGTAGACTTTTGCCACCTCGTGCCTCATCTTTCTGAGAATGCTTCGGCTGACCCACGGAAAGCAGAGTCGGATGGCGCAGCGGATCAAAGCCAATATCACTGGCAGCACTATCGCTACACGCTTCCCAGAGTAAATCGATTCCTGGGCCATCCGTCACCACTCGAAACAGGCCAATCCCGGATGGCGCGAATTTAAGGATGAGCTGTCCTGTATTGATCGTATCGAACAGAACTTTGGCTCGTGTCACGAGCAAACCGGCGGTGGTAACCGAAACGGCAGCGGTCACAATATGCCAATACCGCAAAATCCCCATAGCGCCAAGGCCATCAAGCAGATGTCCGACACCGCACGATCCAACAAACAAAACCAGACCCCACGAAAAAGGCCGCACTTTTTCGGGAAGATGTCTTGTCCCGATCGCAACGACCATAGATATTGTGAAGTACGAACCGGCGATCGTCAGGTTGAGAACAAGGTGGAGCATCACTACCCAGATGAAATGTGTCAGATGAAAGGTGACTTCGGCTTGGATTAACGTCGTAATCCCTGACTTGAAGCTTTTAGGTATATCATCCAACTGAATTTCCAGCCTGTAGCCATCGGGACGTGAACGAAGATCACATCCTTGAGCCGGGGGGCTTATGAGCCTTGAGGAAGAGAAGCGGAAGACACCAAACTAAGGAGTCATACTACGTAAAGCCTGCTCAAATCCAATACAACGTTTCAGGCGAACCGTCAGTACACCCAAAACACATTCCAAAATATGAGGCGCTTCGATCGCCAAAGACGACTCGGGGACGAGTTTAGAATGGCGTTAGCACCCGTACCGCTTTAAGAATTCGCAGCAAAAAGATCGTCTGCCGCACATTTGAACTCAGTAACGGATCTTCCTCAAGCGCTCGGAGTTCAGCCTGTAAGCGTTCATACTCCGCAATGGAGAGGGGCTGACCGTCAACGGGCGATCGGGCTTCAAAAATCTGATGATTGCGTAAGATTTCTTCCGGCGTATCCTCGGGGGGTGGAAGCGCAGCGGCAGAGCGCGACAACAGTGTGCCGGTCGCGAGAATCGTCACGATCGCCGTGAGGCCGACCGGGCGAGACCGCAGGCGAGACCGCAGGCGAGACATCAAATAACAGTACATAGGCTGTCGCTCTAAAATGTCAGGTGAATGAGGCCACTCTACACAATGACGAATCAACCCGGCGAGGTTAATATTTTCCCGACAAGTACGGCGATCGAGGCCACTTAGAGATCGGCGATCGGTGAACTTCACGACGGGTTTTGGAGCCGCGATCGCCCAGAGAATTGCGCACTTGATGGCATGTTATTTGATAATGGTCTAGGCTTATGCCAAATTATTCACAAATCTCCGCCAAAATTTACTTCACCAATGTCCACATCGCCCCAGTCCGAACAGCCCCGATCGGAAGATCCATCGCCCGATATGCCCGTGACTGAGACGATGAACGGTAACGGTGCAGAACCTGCGGTCTCGACCGCCCATCCAAACGCCAATCCAAACGCGGCCAAAGTCGACGATCGCAGCGCCAAAGCTCGACAGTTGCTCGGCATGAAAGGAGCCGGAGCTGGAGAAACCAGCGTCTGGAAAATTCGGCTACAGCTCACCAAGCCAATTACCTGGATTCCGCTCATTTGGGGCGTGGTCTGCGGTGCGGCCTCGTCTGGGCATTTCACCTGGACGTTTGAACATGTCCTGATGTCGGCCACCTGCATGTTAATGTCGGGGCCGTTGCTTACGGGCTACACCCAAACCATTAACGACTACTACGATCGCGACATCGACGCGATTAACGAGCCTTACCGCCCGATTCCCTCCGGTGCAATTTCCATTTCGCAGGTCGTTTCACAGATCTGGGTTTTGCTCCTGGGCGGCTGGCTCGTGGCCTTCGGTCTCGATCAATGGGCGGGTCACGATTTCCCGACGATTACCATGATGGCGGTCATTGGTTCATTCCTGGCCTACATCTATTCCGCGCCACCGCTCAAGCTGAAGCAAAACGGCTGGCTCGGCAATTATGCGCTTGGTGCGAGCTATATCACGCTGCCCTGGTGCGCCGGTCATGCGCTATTCGGCGAACTCAACCCGACCATTTTTGCCCTGACCTTGTTTTATAGCTGCGCTGGTCTCGGGATCGCGATCGTCAATGACTTCAAAAGTGTCGAAGGTGATAGCCAATTGGGTTTAAAATCACTTCCAGTCATGTTTGGGGTTGGCACGGCGGCGTGGATTTGTGTCCTGGCGATCGATATTTTTCAGTTTGGCGTCGCCGGATATCTCATGAGCATTCACCAAAATCTCTACGCGGTGCTGCTCATCTTGCTGGTCATCCCCCAAGTCGTATTTCAAGACATGTACTTCCTGCGTGACCCGATCGCCAACGACGTTAAATACCAAGCCAGCGCCCAGCCTTTCCTCGTGTTTGGCATGTTGGTTACCGGTCTTGCCCTCGGCCATTCCATTATTTAGTTATTGAGTGATGCTTATTTAGTGATTCATTCCTCCACTTAAATCACGAAATACGGAGCGATTTAACCTATGTTTCGCATCGCCTTAATCTCCAAGCTTTACCCCGTTAGATCACAACCATACGAAACCGATACAGCTTTATAAGCTAGCCTCAAGCTCGACTAAGGCTTAACTAAAGTTTCCCGTGTTTCCTGCCCCAAGTTTTGTTCTCTCTGAAGCGATTTCTCCCTGTTCCTGTTCTCATCCCGATTTCTTTCGTCTGAGGTTCGATTTTGGTTAATAGCCACCCCCCCAAGCCCAAAGCCGTGCGATCGCCCAATCCCAGAAATCGCCAACCCAAACGCCCTCAAGGTCTCCCCAACCCCGCCGCTGAGACCTTTAAAAAACTGCTCAAAGCCGGTCCTATTGCCTCTGTTTTACTGGTTTTAGGCGGTGTTGGAACGTGGGTTTGGTACGATCGCCAACTCACTCAGCTCGATCAAGGCTTGCCCGATCCAACCCAGGTGACAACCTTTGCACGCCCCGGAACGATCACCATCAAAGCTGCGAACGGCACAATTTTGCAGCAAATTGGCCCCGTCACCCATGACAAGCTGAAGCTGAGCCAAATGCCGGACGATCTGGTTAACGCTTTTCTGGCCGCCGAAGATCACCGTTTTTATGAACATAACGGCGTGGATTTCCAGGGGATTATCCGCGCAATCGGGGTTAACCTCATGCAAGGCGAGGTCGTCGAAGGAGCCAGCACAATCACCCAACAGCTAGCCCGTACGGTGTTTTTGACCCAAGCGCCAACCCTGGAGCGCAAAGTTCGTGAAGCGCGTCTGGCTCAGAAGATTGAGCAGGAAATGGTTAAAAATGACGTGCTTGAGTATTATCTCAATCTCGTCTATCTCGGTTCGGGTGCATATGGCGTCGGTGATGCCGCGTGGGTGTTCTTCAGCAAGTCCGTGGATCAACTGACGCTCCCCGAGATGGCCACGATCGCCGGGATGCCCGCTGCTCCGAGCGAATACTCGCCGATCGTCTCGCCCGAACTGGCACGCCGTCGCCGCAACCTGATCCTCGATCGGATGGCTGACCTTAAATTCATTACCCCAGAGGCCGCCGAGGAAGCCAAAGCCTCGCTGCTGGGCACGAACCCCAGTCTGCCAAAGCGTCTCAATGTTCGCCTGCCCTACTTCACCAGCTACATCGAGCAAGAGCTACCGAAATTTGTCTCAGCGGAAGAAATTGAGCAGGGCGGTTTGATTGTCGAGACAACACTCGACATGAAAATGCAGGAGTATGCCGAAACCGCCGTTACCGAGGCGTTGGAGAATCAAGGCAACTGGCAAAATTTTGACAATGCAGCCCTGGTCTCGATCGATCCCCGTAGTGGCGAAATTCGAGCGATGTTTGGCGGTCTCGACTTTAAAGAAAACCAGTTTAACTTTGCCACCCAAGCCAAGCGTCAACCGGGTTCCACCTTTAAAGGCTTGGTTTATACCGCTGCGATCGCCTCGGGAATGTCGCCGACAGATTCCTACGAAGACAAGCCGATCAAGATTGGCAACTATCAGCCGAAAAATGCTAACGGTCGCAACGTCGGCTGGGTCTCTCTGGACACAGCCCTGACCCAATCGATTAATACCGTCGCAATTCAGGTGCTCGGTGATGTGGGCTTCGAGCCGACGATCGCCCTCGCCCAAGACATGGGCATCGAATCCAAACTCGAAGAGGTTTACGCCCTCGCACTCGGAGCCTACGAAGTCACGCTCCTCGAAATGACCAGCGCCTACGGAACCCTGGCCAATAACGGCAAACATCAAACCCCCCACGGCATCCGTAAAATTCGCAACCAAGCGGGCGACGTGCTCTACGACTACAGCATTGAAGGTAAGCCACGTCAGGCCGTTGATCCTGACAGCGCTGCCATCATGACTTGGATGTTGCGTCACGTCGTCACCAGCGGCACCGGAACCCCCGCGCAGCTCCCCGATCGTCCGGTCGCCGGAAAAACCGGCACCACCGACAACGCCCGCGATCTGTGGTTTATCGGCTACATTCCGCAGCTTGTGACCGGTGTTTGGCTAGGGAATGAAGACAATACGCCGACCTACGGCGCAAGTACAACAGCAGCCGGGGTCTGGCGCGACTTCGCGGTCGAGGCCACCAAAGGCATGGAAGTGGTCGATTTTCCTGAATTACCCAGCTTTAGCTACCGCGAAGCCTCGATCGAGCGCAAACCCGCCGGAGAAGGGATCAAAAACGGTTCGACCCGCAACGCCCAAAACGCATCCGATTCGGAAAGCGATACCACCAGTTCCTACAGCAACAGCACGTGGACAGACCCCAACCGATATGACTACGCCGAATCCGGCAGCGGCGCTGGCTACGTGAACTCCAACTACGGCTCGCCGCCACCCGATTCATCAAGCTCTAGCGGCGGGTCTGCGCCCACTGCGCCCGCTTACGGTTATAACTCAACGCCGATCGAATCGAGCTACAGCTCCGGCAATGACAGCGGAGCCGCCAACTCAGGGTATAGCAATTCATACTCTCCGCCACCGGCAGCGTCTGACCCAGGGCAGGCCATGCCCGCCCCCGAAGTTCCCACCATGCTCCTCCCCGCTCCCGAAGCAGCAGCAGGCCCCTCGGAGTGAGGTTAGGGACGAGAGAAAGTCTCTCCAGCTCAAACAATTACGCCACGACTCGCCGTGAAGCGTTGAGCTAGTATGGAGTACTGTAATGGTTAAACATGCTTTTATTCGTACATTCCCGCCGTGAAACTTTTCCTCATCTTTAACGTGTTGGCGGTCGTTCCCGATGCGCCAATCAAAGAACCCTTCCAATTTCCCCTGGCGTTCACATTGCTGTACGTCTTCGGCTTTATTGCTGCCGTCATCGGTGGCACTCTGGCCTGGTATAACTCCAAACGTCCGCCGGGCTGGGAAGGCACTGAGCGACCCGACTTTGTCCCCGAACTCCCCGATGTTGATACATCCCCGAGCGATGTTGACACCACCAAACCCCCCAGCGACGCAATCTAGACCATCTCGATCGGCGTGAGATTGGAATGGGCAGTCCTCTAAAGTAACCTGTTATCGTTACGTGACATCTCAACTATTGATCGTGATCTAGCGATCGATATTGACTCTGTTGTCGCATTGAGTGAACGACCCGTTGAATCCACTTCTCGAATTACTCTGGGCATTTGTTGGCCTGTTTTTGACGATTTTCGGCACAATGATCGAAGCGTCCCTGACTAGCCCGCTATCGGGTTGGGGCGATTCTGATTCTGTGGTGTTATCCCTTGGCGTAACCTACCAAGTCGGGGCCATTTTGCTGGTCGGCTGTCTCGGCGGCAAGAACGCCGGAGCGCTATCGCAAATCGCCTATCTCACCTTGGGTTTAACTCCCTGGTTTCCCATTTTTAGTCAAGGTGGGGGCTGGGACTACACATCACAACCCATTTTTGGCTACTTGTTGGGATTTGTACCCGGCGCTTGGGTCTGTGGTTGGATTGCATTCCGATCGCGTCGCCAGCTTGAGACCCTGGCGCTAGGATGCTTTGCTGGCCTGTTCACCATTCATGCCACCGGATGGCTATATGCGGCGATTTTGCGGCTTCCCAGCGATCAGTTTTGGGCGATCGTCTGGACGTATTCGGTGCAGGCATTGCCGGGACAAATCGCGATCGCCTGCGCTGCGGCCACGATCGCCTACATCGTACGGCGGGTCTTGTTTTACTAGATTGTGTTGTACTGGGTGTTTGCTCAAGATTTAAAGAGCAATTGAGTATTGAGTTATGGCTGGACATAGTAAATGGGCAAATATCAAGCGTCAAAAGGCGCGGGTAGATGCCAAAAAGGGAAAAGTCTTTACGCAGATTTCCCGTGAAATTATTGTTGCGGCACGCAATGGTTTGCCCGATCCGGACGCGAATTTTCAGTTGCGAAGTGCGATCGTCAAGGCCAAAGCGGCGGGAATTCCCAACGATAATATTGACCGGGCGATCGCCAAAGGGTCAGGGCAAGGATCGGGCGATGAGGCGCAATACGAGGCGATTCGCTACGAGGGCTATGGCCCCGGTGGCGTTGCGGTGTTAATCGAAGCTCTGACGGATAATCGCAACCGAACAGCGGCGGATTTGCGGGTTGCTTTTAGTAAAAATGGCGGTAATCTGGGTGAAACGGGCTGCGTGGGCTGGATGTTCGAGCATAAGGGCGTTGTGACCCTGGCGGGCGATCTCGATGAAGATGCCTTGCTCGAAGCGTCGCTAGAGGTGGGGGCGGAGAGTTACGAGGCGATCGAGGACGAAGAAGCGGAAATAACGTTAACCGAAGTCTTTGGTGCATTTGAAGATCTCGAAACCATGAGCCGAGGTCTCGAAGCCTGCGGATTTACGGTGACCCAAGCGGAACCCCGCTGGATTCCGTCCAATAGTGTGGAGGTTTGCGATCGCGAGTTGGCTCAAACTTTGATTAAATTAATCGATGTCCTCGAAGATCTCGATGATCTCCAAACCGTGACGGCCAATTTTGAATTGTCCGACGATCTGATCGCTGAACTCGATAGTCAGACTGATCATTGAGACCGTTCGTGGATCATTCGCGAAATCATCAAACCGGCATTCTTTCTTAAAACTTTCCCCGTACCGAACTACCATGCTCGCAAAACGTATTCTGCCCTGTTTGGACGTTAAGGCCGGTCGCGTCGTCAAAGGGATTAATTTCGTCGATCTCAAAGACGCAGGCGACCCGGTCGAATTGGCTCAGGCGTACAACGAAGCGGGAGCCGATGAGCTGGTATTTCTCGATATTACGGCGACCCACGAAGAGCGCGGCATTATTTTTGATGTGGTCTATCGCACGGCAGAGCAGGTGTTTATCCCGCTCACGGTGGGTGGTGGCATTAGTTCGCTGGAGACGATTAAAAAGTTGCTGCGGGCGGGAGCCGATAAGGTCAGTATTAATTCGGCGGCGGTGCGTAATCCAGAGCTGATCGATCGCGCCAGTGATCGATTTGGGACGCAATGTATTGTGGTGGCGATCGATGCACGACGCCGCCCCGACCCGCAAAATCCGGGCTGGGATGTTTATGTTCGTGGCGGGCGCGAAAATACGGGGCTTGATGCGATCGCCTGGGCGGAAGAGATGGCGCGGCGTGGCGCGGGCGAGCTGCTGGTGACCAGCATGGACGCGGACGGAACCCAGGCGGGCTACGATTTGGAGTTAACCCGGACGATCGCCGAAAAGGTCGGTATCCCCGTGATCGCATCGGGCGGTGCGGGCAACTGTGAGCATATCTACGATGCGGTCACTGAGGGCAAAGCGGAGGCGGCGTTATTGGCGTCGCTGCTGCACTACGGTCAGCTCAGTGTGGCGGAAATCAAGCAGCATTTACACGATCGTCAGGTTCCTGTGCGCTATTAAACCTGGGCGTCAAACGTGACAGCGTGAAGCCATAAATGCTTGATCAATGACAAAAAAGCCCAGTCCTTCATTCAGAAGGCTGGGCTTTTTCGCTACGGCATCACTCGGAAAAGATACCGTGAGCAATCAACGCGACGATCGCGGCGATGATGACGGATTAGGACGCAGCATGAGCAGCGGTAGAGCGCGTCCGACGACGACCGGCGGGCTTCGATTTGCCGCTGCTCTTTTCAGTCATCGGGCTGACAGTATTCTCGGCGGTGGATTCAACACTGGTTTTGCCGTTGCCGTTGCCGTTACTGCCGTTGCCGTTGCTGACCTCTACGCCTGCGCTCGCGCCATCGACCTGATGAGCCAGCACCAATACAAGAGGTTCACACTGCAACTCACGGCGAAGCATTCGTTGAATATCGCGTTCGATCACGGCTTGTAAGCCCGTCCAGTCGGTATCAGCATCTGACCCCGAACCTGTGGTGTGCTTAGACCATTGTTCCGCGACGGTATTGGCGATCGTATTCGTCAACACGCGATCGAGCTGAACGCGAGACATCGAGCCGACAACGCCACGCACCTGAATCTCCGGCTTGCCGACGACTTTACCAACCGCATCGACGGCAACGCTGGCCGAAACCACACCATCTTGCGCCAACTGCTGACGCTCTTTGAGAACACGATCGTGCACCATGCCCGTGCGCGACGAGTCCACCAGTTCGATACCCGAGTGAACGCGATCGGCGAGATAAATGCTATCCGGAGTCAGCGCGACCGCATCACCATTGTTGATGATCAACATGTTCTCTTGGGGGATACCGAGGCTTGCCGCCGTTTTGGAGTGCTGCACCAACATGCGGTGTTCACCGTGTACCGGTACGAAGAACTTCGGACGGGTCAGTGCCAGCATTAGCTTCTGGTCTTCTTGGAAACCGTGACCCGAAACGTGGATACCGCGACCTTTGCCGTAGATCACGTTTGCACCTTGCTGCATCAGCTTGTCGATCGTCTCCACTACCGAAATCGTATTACCCGGAATCGGGTTGGCCGAGAAAATCACGGTGTCACCCGGCTTGATTTTCATCTGACGGTGGGTTTGATTGGCGATGCGGCTCATGGCGGCCATCGGCTCACCTTGCGATCCCGTGGAGAGAATCAAGAGACGCTCATCGGGAATGCTACGAGCTTCATGGAGCGGCTTGAACAGGCTGTCGGGACAGCGAATGTAACCCAGTTCACGTGCATGGGCGATGACGTTAACCATCGATCGACCCAGGATCGCCACGTAGCGGTTATGCTTTTCGGCCAATTCAAGGATCATGTTGACCCGGTGAACCGACGAGGCAAAGGTGGTCACAAACAAACGGCCTTCAGCTTCACCAAAAGCGCGATCGAGGTTGGGGAAGACCGATCGTTCCGACGGACAGAAGCCGGGAACTTCGGCGTTGGTCGAGTCGCTGAATAGACACAGCACGCCTTTTTCACCGTACTCGGCGAGCTTCTGCATATCAAAGCGCTCGCCATCCACCGGTGTATGGTCGAATTTGAAATCGCCCGTAAAGATCACCGTACCGACGGGTGTGGTGATCGCCAGACTGAAGCTATCGGCCATCGAGTGGGTGTTACGGATGAACTCGATCGAGAAGTACTTCCCGAGCTTGACCACATCGCGGGGCTGCACCGTATGCACTTCGACGCGATCGGCGACGCCTGCTTCTTCCATCTTGCCGCCCAGCAGCGCCATCGCCAAACGCGGGCCGTGAATCACCGGAATGTGGAAATGCTTCAGGTGGTAGGCAATACCGCCAATGTGGTCTTCATGACCGTGGGTGACAATCATGCCGCGAATACGGTCTTGATTTTCCTTGAGATAGGTAATGTCGGGCAGCACCACGTTAACGCCATGCATCCCATCGGTCGGGAAGGCCAAACCGGCATCCACCAGAATCAGCTCGTCTTCGTACTCAAAGATGCAGGTATTTTTACCAATCTCATGCAGTCCACCCAGCGGAATCACGCGCAGGGGCGACACGTCGCTTTGGGCTGCGCGAGTTTTTGTGGTTCGGGTTTTGGTTGTTATCGTACTGGCTTTGACCGGGGTTGTACGAGCACGAGACGTACGGGTTTTCGGTTTAGGGGTTGCGGGATTCGGAGTTGCGGAAGTTGGCATAAAACGTGGGTTGAACTAAAAAATGGGGTAGGTGAACGTCAAACTTGTGGCAGAGATTGTGATGATCGGCTGGAGTGAAGCGCAGCGCGACCACCGTGATCTCACGAAAAGAGCGAAAGATCCGGAATTAACCGTTTGTGTCTCGGGTGTGAGTCAGAGGTCTGGAAACGAGGATTGCCGTGATGGTTCCGTTTTGATTGATTCCTGTGGAACCATGCCAATCCTCAAATCGCCTCCGGCTTATCCCACACATCTTGAAATTAAATTCATCATCATCCTAAAACTCATCATGACTGGACTAATTTCAGATCGTGAAGCACCGATCGCATCTGAGCTTCGATCGCGTCTGGCGTGGCACTCAGCGGCAGACGACACTCGCCCACGTCCCAACCCATCAAACGCAAGGCGCACTTCACAGGAATCGGGTTGGTGGTCGCAAACAGAGCATCGAATAACGGCAAGTATTTTAGGTGTAATGCCGTCGCAGTGGCCGGATCGCCAGAGGCAAAGGCGGCGATCGCTCGCTGTAAGTCATCCCCGATGAGGTGGCTCGCAACACTGACCACGCCGCGTGCGCCGACGGCCATGAGTGGCAAGGTTAAGCCATCATCGCCGGAGTAGATCGCAAACTCAGCGGGAGTTTGGCGACGGATGCGAGCAACCCGATCGATATTACCGCTCGCTTCTTTAATGGCGACGATGTTACTCACTTCCGCCAGTTGCGCCACCGTCTCCGGCAGTAAGTCCGCTCCGGTGCGACCGGGGATGTTGTAGAGCATCAAGGGAAACTCTGGACAGGCCGAGGCGATCGCCTGAAAGTGTGCCAGCATACCCGCCTGGGGTGGCTTGTTGTAGTACGGCACAACTTGCAGAGAACCGTCAAGCCCGAGCGACGCAGCTTTTTGAGTGGCCTCGATCGCCTCACGGGTTGAATTTGACCCAGTTCCCGCCATCACTTTCGCTCGACCGGCAACGGCATTGCGAACAACGCGGAACAGCTCAAATTCTTCATCCCAAGTCAGCGTCGGCGACTCACCGGTCGTGCCACAGACCAGGATCGTATCGCTGCCATGACGCGCGAGCGCATCGGCTAAACGGGCGGTGACATCGTAGTTGACGCTACCGTCTGCCCGCATGGGCGTGACCATTGCGGTCAGCACAGCTCCAAAATCAATCACGAGACCTCCTAGGACGCGGCGCCAGAGGTAGCGCCAGAGGCGGCGCTAACAGACTCACGATCACCGGTCGGCGATCCCGTGGCGAGCAGTTCGGCGATTTGAACTGCATTCAGGGCTGCACCCTTGCGAATTTGATCGCCACAGAGCCAAAGTTCGAGACCATTGGGGTTCGAGATGTCGTGACGGATGCGCCCGACGAGAACATCATCTTTCCCCGTCGCATCGATCGGCATCGGGAAATAATTGGTGTCCCAGTTTTCCAGAAGCTGCACGCCCGGAGCGTTGGCGATCACCTGACGCGCGAGATTTAAATCAAAGGGCGAATCAAACTCAAGGTTAATCGCTTCCGAGTGCGCCCGCAGGACGGGAACCCGAACACAGGTGGCGGTCAGCCGAAAATCGGGAACACCGAAAATCTTGCGCGTCTCATTCACCATTTTCAATTCTTCCTCGCAGTAGCCATTGGCATCAAGCGGGGAATTATGGGGAAATAGGTTAAACGCGAGGGGGTAGGGCAGCACCTCGGAAACCGGAGTTTCGCCATTGAGGATGGCCTGTGCTTGGAGGCGCACTTCTTCCATGGCGCGAGCCCCGGCGCCACTCGCCGACTGGTAGGTCGAAACGACCACGCGACGAATTGGCTGAAGCTGATGCAGCGGCCAGAGGGCGACTGACATCAAAATCGTGGTGCAGTTCGGGTTCGCGATGATGCCTTGATGGGTAAAGGCAGCCTCTGGGTTTACTTCGGGGACGACCAGCGGAACCGTCGAGTCCATGCGGTAGGCGCTCGAATTGTCGATCGCAATAGCTCCCGCTGCCACGGCTTCCGGCAACCACGCCTTAGAAATTGATCCCCCCGCCGAAGCGAGGACGAGGTCAATATCCTTGAAGCAACCGGACTCAACCGCTGTGATCGGCAGTGATTCACCGCAAAAATCCAGCGTTTTTCCGGCGGAACGTGGCGACGCGAGTAGCTTCAGGTCGGCGATCGGGAACTGGCGACTTTCGAGTAGCGCTAACAGTTCAGCGCCAACAGCGCCCGTTGCGCCCAAAATGGCAACACGATAAGTTCGGGGCAAATTTACAATCCTCCTCCAGGATGAGCGAACGGAAAAATTTAAAGACTGAAAAAACTGTTGATTAGCAAACCGTTTAACAAATCTGCGACGAAATCGCCGAAACCAGTAAATTACGCTAAGTACGTTAGGTATAGATACTGCGTTGGGAACGCGATTCGTTCTCTAAATCAATACTCTAAAGGTTTCATCTCTCAGATATTTAATCTGCGATCGAGAGAACGACTCGGAGATATTGGAGATATTACTGCGAATTATGATGCGACCAACCGTAGCAGATGACCGTAAGTACAGCACTAATTGGGCAATAGCTGATTAAGAATCAGCGGCCAAATAGAGCTGGAGTGGCATCGAGATGTTGGCGAAACCTTGACTGAGTCTGGCTGACTCTGCCTGATTTTACGAGCCGAAACAACGTACTGTGATGAGGCTATGACATCTATCGTAACACTCAATCAACAGTGGATTCACTCGAATCACTCCGACTAGACTACGGCCTATCGCCAGGAAAGACAATCAAACCGTCAAGAATGGAGATTATCTGAAGATCACAAGGTCGTAGTGGTTGACTCGAATCCAAAAGATGGAAAGATAGTAGATTGGATTGACAAAATCGAAAATTGGCGATGTTCGTGTTGCTCTCCAAGCCTTACCAAAACCGGTGGTATGCGCTGAAGTGAGCCCGATCGTTTCGATTTCACGGTTGAGATTTAGCCGTATCCACGCTGACCAGTCGGTCGCTCCCGATCGTTCTGGCGACGGAAAACCGAAGATATATCTCCTCACGGGGACATTCAACGGAATCTTTCTGAGCCAAGGATAATCAAAAGGCAAAACGTCGTCTGTTTTCACTCGTTTCACTAGTAAGGCAAAGCATGAAAGTCACCCAGGAGAAGCTTCCTGCAAGTCAAGTCGGATTGGATATCGAAATCCCGGCGGACACTACGAAAAAGTCCTACGATCGCGTCATCTCGCAGTACAAGCGATCGTTGAACATCCCCGGATTCCGTAAAGGTAAGGTTCCGACGCAGGTTCTCCTCAATCGCGTTGGTGCTGAGCGCATCAAGGCCGCTGTGCTAGAGGAGATGATTCAGAACAGCATCGAGCAAGCGATTAAACAAGAGTCGATCGATGCCCTCGGTAACTATGGCCTGAAAGATTCCTTTGAAGAGTTGGTCGATCGGTTTAACCCCGGCCAAGCTCTCAGCTTTTCGGCGACGGTCGATGTACCGCCCGAAGCAAAGGTTGCAAACTACAGCGGTCTGAGCATTACGGCAGAGGAAATCGCCTACGATCCGACCAAAGTTGACGAATATCTCGAAGAGCGCCGCAGCGAAGAAGCGGATCTTGTGCCGGTGGAAGGTCGTCCGTGCGAAGCGGGTGATACGGTCATGGCGGATTACACGGGCGTTTTGGTTCAGGATGGAACGCCGGAGGCGGAACCGTTTGATGGCGGTACCGCCGAGGATTTCCAAATTGAGCTAACCGAAGGCCGCTTTATTGCGGGTTTTGTGGAAAGCATCATTGGTATGGAAGCGGGCGAAACGAAGACGTTCCCCGTGACCTTCCCCGAAGAGTACGGTCGCGAAGAACTGGCCGGACAGGATGCGCAGTTTACGATCGTCTTGAAAGACATCAAAGCGAAGGAACTGCCTGAGCTGGATGATGATTTTGCCAAGGCGGTGAGCGAGTTCGATACCTTGGCGGAATTGCGGGCGTCGCTCGAAGAGCAGCGCCAAGAGGAGGCGAAAGCCGCAACTAAAAACAATATCGGCGAGGCCATTCGTAAGGCGGTCGTCGAGTGTATCGAGGTTGAGCTACCGAAAACGCTGGTCGATCGCGAGATCGAAATGATGCTGACCCAAACAGCGATGCAGCTCCAGCAGTACGGTATCGATGTGCGCCAGGTGTACAACGAGCAAAATCTGCCGCAGATTCGTGAACGCTCTCGCCCGGAAGCGGAAACGAAGCTGCTCCAGGATCTTGCGCTGCGGGAAGTGGCCAAGCTCGAATCGATCGAGGTAACCGAGGAAGAAGTCAAGGAGCGCGTTGCTGAGGTGCAAACCCAGCTCAAGGATGATAACGAAATCGATCCCGATCGCCTCTTTGAATACGTCCGTGACGACCTGACGACGCAAAAAACGCTCGACTGGCTGCAAGAAAAAGCCACGATCGAACTTGTGCCAGAAGGAACGCTGACGAAGGACGAAGAAGCCGAGGAAGTCGAAGAAGCCGAGGAACCTGAAGAGGTTGAGGCTTCGGACGCAACGGTTGATGTGACGGCGGAATAATCATCATACCTGGGGCATTTTCGTCGCTTAGATGTTGAGTGCCGTTGGGTGTTATTGACTGCCGTTGAGACCGATCGCAATTGCGATCGGTCTTTTAATTTATAGTCTAATTTGCGGTGTTTTTTGGTGCTGTTTTGCTGGGTCTTATCGTGACCTACACCGACCCAAACCGCTGCCATGCCAACCGTGCCGCCCCGATCGCCCCGGCACGATTGCCCAGCTCTGCGACGCGAATCACCAGCCCCTCCCGCGACGTGGGCAGCACCCGCGCCTCGATTTCCTCTAGGACACTGGGCAAAAACAAATCAAATCCCGCACTGATCCCGCCGCCCAGCACAATGGTTTCAGGCGTTAGCACATAAATCAAATTTGCCAGCCCGATCCCCAAATATCGACCATAGCGCTGCCAATAGGCGATCGCCTCGGCATCCCCGGCATCCGCACGCTGGGACAACTCCAGCGGCTCGCAGCCGAGATCGCGCCGAATCGCCTGCACCGAGCAAAACTGCTCGATCGATCCGTGGTTGCCGCTGTTGCATTTGGGGCCATCGGGATCGATCGAAATTAACCCCAGTTCGCCCGCCGCGCCACGGTGACCGGTGAAAAGCTGACCATCGAGCACGATCGCGCCCCCCACCCCAGTCCCCAGGGTTAAGACGATCGCATTACGCCACGATCGCGCCGCTCCCAGCCACGCCTCGCCCAGTCCGGCACAGTTGGCATCGTTTCCCAGCACCACCGGACGCTTGCACCGCGCCTCGATCGCCTCCGCCAGCGGCACGTTATCCCATCCCGCCAAATTAATCGCCACCAACGCGACCCGCTCCGTCGCATCGACCGGCCCCGGTGTGCCGATCCCGATCGCGCCGCAGCGCCCGTCGGGATCGATCTCGGCGATCTCGGCGGCCATTGCCGCGATCACAGCCTCCGGTGTTGCGGGCTGTGGCGTTGGAACTGATCGTTCGATGGTGCAGGTTCCAGCGCGATCGAAGCAGCCCAGCTTGATCGACGTACCGCCGAGATCGACCCCGATCACGGCTTCAAAGGTTGAAGTGACGGTCATAGATTAAAGGGAAAATAGTGAGAGCAAAACGTTCAAACATCGCCAGACTGTGGCAAAAAAGCAAGAGCGCCATCCACGGCGTCCCGAAATCTCAATAGAATACTCTCTACTTCAACGATTTCTGATCTCAACCTCTGAACGCTCCATCCCTAAACGCGGAATGATTGAGCGTGACCCAGCGTGACCCAGTGAGATTCATTGAGATTCACTGAGATTTACGTTTTTATCAACCCCTTCAAATTGGCTGACATCAAGTTAGCGGACATCAAGCTCATGGAAAATACCGCGCTCGTTTTTAAAATCCTTTCGATCACCGCGTTTTCATTGCTGGCGATCGTCACCCTCGGTGTCGCCTACCTCACCGTCTCCGGCTGGCGCGATCGTCGTCGTCGCGAAAACGAACGCCGCGAGATGAAAATGCCAACGTCAGCAACGTCCTTTAAGCCCAGTGCATCCAAACCCAGCAAATCAAAGAAGACAAAACGCTGATATTCCCACGGTATTCTGATCCCGTCGTCGATCCGGTTTGGCGATCGCGAACCGATCCAGACCAACCCGTCTGTCCTAAAATCAACTCCGCCATCAGAGCGTTAAAACGGCTGTGGTATATTGATATATTGCTGAGTTTTTTATCCTAAATCGAACAGTTTTATGAGCCTCACCCAAGTCCGCAAGCAAGAAATCATGGCCGATTATCAGACCCATGAAACCGATACCGGATCTGCGGAAGTGCAAATTGCGATGCTCTCGGATCGGATCTCAAAATTGAGTCTGCATCTGCAAGCCAACAAAAAAGATTACGCTTCGCAACGCGGTCTCATGAAGATGTTGGGTCATCGTAAAAGCCTCCTAGGCTATGTCCGCAAAAAAGATGAAGCCAAGTACCGTGAGCTTCTCACCCGTCTCGGTATTCGCGGTTAATCATCGCCGGTCGGCGATCGTCCTGATCGCCTGTACGTTTTTTTGCTGACCTAGCCCGCCATTTTTCTCCGCTCCCCTCCGTCCTCATGTCTGACTCCCCTCGCGCTCCGCTCCCGTTCGAGCCGAACAAAAAGCCCAAAAAAAAGGCGGCTCAGGACGCTACAGAGAGTACGTCGAGTAACGCCAAAATTAAGTCCGATTCGGTTCCCCCTAGCACTGCATCAAGTCGGGCGCAACTGATGGCCAAAAACATCGATATTAAGCCAAGACCTCGCCCGAAAACGCCGACGGGATCATCATCGCAATCTCAGATCCCCGAAGCGGTGAATCGCCGTATGTTGGCGCGGATGGGGGCTTTTAGTGGCACACCGAGTATTTTGGGGGTGCTGGTGTTGGTCGGAAGCTATTTCGTGATCACGAAGGAATGGTTCCCGTTGCCGAGTGTGGCCGTGTTGTTGGTCAGTATGGGCTGCTTCGGTCTAGGCGTTGTGGGGCTGACCTATGGGGCGTTATCCGCGTCCTGGGATGTGGGAGACGAGGGATCGCCTCTGGGTTGGACGGAGTTTCAGACAAATTTGGCGCGATTGCGTCAGGGCTGGCGTGAGGCGAAGGCTGAGGAACAGCGTCAGAAAGAGAATCGTTAAAAAGATCAAGATTGCTGAACACTAATGCTGTTGGGTTTCGTTCTTCAACCCAACAGCAGTAGCGCGACTTTTCTAAAGAGGTGTATTTAATCGCGCCACTACAAAATTTACGAAGCTACGACGTTAACTTTTGTACCGATACAGAGATTTAAGACATCAACCGATCGAGGGAATAGAAACCTTGGACGAAATCAAGGGCTTCACGGGCGGTCGGGACGATCGGCTCGCCCTTGGTACGCAACAAAGCCGGGATAGTGTCGAGTTCCATCGCGTCCAAAAACCGTTTCCCAAAGCGTGGATTACCGTAGATTTGCAAGCGTAAATCACTCGAATTTCGTAGGGATGTTTGGGTGGGAGCTTTGAGGAAGTCCACATCAAAATGAGACAGGATCGGCTGGATTTGCTGCTGTAATGGAGCGATACGACGTAGGGTTTGTAGCAATGAAACGCTTAATTTTGCAGCTTGGTTCGCTTCCTTAACGCCAAGTAGTTCGTTGCTTTTGCTTTGGATTAGACGAATGGTTTGCGACATCGCCTGATGGGTGGCGCGAGCGTCGGTGAAGGGCAAGATGGCCGCAAATAGCATCGGAAAAAGCCGATCGTCGGTTTCAACGCGAAATCGCAAAATGGTGCGGCGATAGTCGGCTTCGATGCTGGGTGGTTCGATCGCCTCGGGATTTTCTTGGGCGATCGCCTGGTAAATCTTGGCTAGAGCCAGATTCGCCTCGCAGTCAATCGGTCGATCGATCGCAATTTGTACAATGGGCGGCGTTTGATTAAAAAACTTCTGAAAGTTTTCCGGCGTAAAGCGACAAATCTGGCTGTGATCACTATTGGGGCTGATATCCACCCATTCGCAGGCCATGCCCTGAGTGCGTAGATGAAACCGCGCGACCCCAAACATTTTGGCTCCCGTCAGCGTGGCCCCGCTCAGATCCGCCCCTTCCCAATCGGCTCGCACTAGGTTGGCTTGGGTTAGGTCTGCGTGAACAAAGCTCGTTTCTAGGAGGCTGCTGTGGCTGAGATCGGCTCCAATTAAGTTCGCGCCGCTGAGTTTGGCTTTAGACAGATCCGCCCAGCGCAGGTTTGCCCCCGACAGATCCGCCCAGCGTAGGTTTGCCCCACGCAGGTTGACGCCACTGAGGTTCGCGCGACGAAGCTGAGCATGGCGCATTTCGCAGCGGCTGAGATCGCTACCGGTTAAGTTACTTTTGCTGAGATCGCTGCCGGTTAGGTTTGCTCCGGATAAGTCTCCACCGATAATCGAGCTGCCGCGCAGATCGGTTTCGCTGAAATTGGCGCTGGATGCAATGACCTGATCGAGGCAACTTTCGCGCATATCGGCGGTGCTGAGATCGGCTTCGATTAGGCTAGCTGCGATTAGCGATGAACGGATCATTTCGGCCCGAACCAGGGACGCGCGATCGAGAGTAGCGCGATCGAACTTCGCGCGGATCATATTCGCGACGTTCAGAATCGCCCCCTCCAGGTTGGCATCCTCCAAATTCGCCCCACTCAAGCGGGCGACATTCATCCGAGAATAGCTGAGGTTCGTGCCGACCAAATCCGCTCCGCTGAGATTGGCAATACTCAAAATGGCATGACTGAGATTGGCATGACTCAACGAGGCTCGACTGAGATTGCTTTCCGTCAAATTCAGATCGCCGAAATCTCGCTGTCCAGAGGCGTATCGCTCTAGTAACTCCTTAATTGTCATACTGCTAAACCTAAAGAACACCACGACAACCGGGACTTAAAACAACCTGAAGCGGAAACAGGCATCAGTCTAGGGTTTACGGGTGTCGTTACTCGTGGCTGCAATTTTAACAAAGTCGAATACGGCGGGCGATTGGGGTAAAGATGAGTTTGGCGGTGAATTTTCGCTGGCATCCGGATCGCGGTCGATCTGCTCCTGTGTGCGAGACGATCGCTTACCAAATAGAGGACTGCGATACACATCCAGGACTTGATTATCTGAATTGGTCAGCGTGAGGTGAGTCGAAGCCGCAAAAAAATGCTGGTTAATCGAAACACCACAGGCTTCTGGCGAGATGAGCTGCTGACGCATGAGATCCCGTGTTTGGTGAAACGCGGTACGCAAGCGCTGAATCTGAAGTAGCTGGGAGGCGCCGATTTGTTCGCGTTCCTTGGTACAAAGTATATCGAGCAGGCGATCGAGTTGAGTCTGAATCTCCGACGCCTCCACAAAGGGCAAACTGATCACGTAGGCCATCGCAAACAGCCACATATCGCTATCGAGTTCAAAGATTAACGTCGTGCGGCGTGGATCGATCAAAATACTCGGGCAAACCGCAAAGCTTTTCTTTAAAACCAGAGTGACCTGGTAGTAGATCGTCAATAGCGCGATTTGAGTGCCGAGATCCAACGCCAGATCGATCGAAAGCTGCACGCTGGGCAGTACCGCGTTAAAAAAGGTCTGCACCTGTTCCGGCGTTAACTGCTGAATTTCCGACCCATCGCCATTCGGACTCATATCGACCCAATCGCAGGTCACCTCCTCCGCCACCAGGCCACAGCGTGAAACCCCATGCAGCTTCGATCCCGTCAAAATCGCCCCTGATAAATCAGTTCCGCGCCAATCGACCCCAATCAGCCGAGCATGGCTCAGATCGGCATACACCAAGCTCGTATCCGTCAGATTTGCCCCCGTCAGATTTGCCCCCGTCAGATTTGCCCCGGAGAGTTTCGCCCCCGACAGATCGGCTCCCGCTAAATTCGCTCCCGAGAGGTCTGCCCAGCGCAAATTCGCTTCTCGTAGATCTGCTTCCACCAGCTTCGCCCCGCTCAAGCACACCCGTCGTAGCTCTGACGCGTGGAAGTTCGCGCCGGATAAGTCGGCTCCCCGCAGATTGGTGCGGCGAAACGTCGCGCGAACCAGGTTTGCACCGACCATGGAGGCTCGACTGAGATTGACTTCGCTCAGATTTGCGCCACAAAAGTTGGAATGGGACAAATTCGCCTCAGACAGAACGGCTCCACTGAGATTGGCGTCGCTCAGGTTGGCTTTGCGAAAATTCGCACGCATCGCTTCTGTGCGCAGGAGTGAGGCATGGCGCAGATCGGCTTGGCTGAGATCAGCACGAATCAGGTTCGCCACATTGAGGTTTGCACCATACAAATTGGCTTGCGCTAGTTTGGCTCCAGCCAGTTTGGCAACGTTAAAGTTAGCACCTCGGAGATTAGCTTGGAATAAGTTCACTCCCGTGAGGTTAGCAACACTCAGACATGCATTACGGAGGTTGATGTGCATGAGGCTGGCATAGCTGAGATCGACCTCACTCAGGTTAATACCGATAAACCGACGTGTTCCGCCAGCGTATTTGCGCAATAGCTGTTCTGCTTCCATAACGTTGCACTGAGGCGAAAGAGTAGATGCTGGGTGTTTGACGGGTTCAGAATGTCCAGGGAAGTATCCGAGAACGAGAAACCGGCAAGCAAGATGGGGACGATCGCCAGACGCTGCGTAGCACGCCAGTGCGGCGATTTGCCCGATACCCTCTTATTTTGGACGAACGCTGCACAACTGATGGTATTTGAAACACCTTGAGATTATGACCGGCGCATTGAATGTGCGATCGGTACGATGAGATTAGGAACGACGCGATCGCAGGACTCACCGGTCTCTAGAGCTACATCACTGCGATATAGCCAGCCAAAATCACAAAAATTACAACTGAGGCGCGATTTCCCCGTCTTGTTCCTCTGGATGCCAGGTGTCAGGAATTTTCCATAGAACGGTAGAGATTACTGTGAAAGCCGTAGGAGATGAGCAGTGCGCTCGTCGCAATGGCAAAAGTGGCTTCTTCGTGGAGGTAGGTCGGAACGCCCAGATCGTGGAGCGTGTCTTGCAATCGATCCTTGCCCCGATCGGTCAGCGTCCCTTGAGCCACGACGGCGAGTCCTGCACCTTGGGCGATCGTCCCCATCGTTCCCAGCACATCAAAGCCTTGAGTGGAAAACGCTTTCACGGTTTGCGTCATGAACGTTGCCGCCAGAGCCAGACAGGCGGCAGCTCCCAGCTTCCACAGCCCATCCAGACTGGCGAGATAGACCGGAGGGCGCGGCTGTTTGACTTCAAGAAACCACCACCAGGCGCTTTCCTCTGGCTGTAGCCGATCGCGGCAGGCGTAGACATCCGGTATGTGTTGATCTGGCACGTTCAGAAACACATTCCCACTCGCTATCCTGGACTTTAGGCTATGAGTTTGAGCCTCTTGAAATTCTAGGATAGAAGCTGTGACCGGATCTATCTTATCGAATCAGAATCCGCTTATTTGAAGTATCGATGGGCAAGCGAAACGATATAATCAGCCCGAACCACTAGCGGCACAAGATCTATGGATACCACCACCATTCGGAAACGGATTAATACGATCGAGGAAAAACGATCCGTGCTCCTCGACCTCCTTGAAAATGCTGATATTGGAACCTTACGAATTGATGTTAATCAAGCCATAGAAGAGATTGATGACCTGCTCGAAGAGTTTGATCGTACGTTTCCAGAGTCTGCTTCTGGTAATAACAGCACTGGCATTGCGATCGACTAATCGTACCGATCAGATCGCCGAGAAAATCAGCTAATTCTAGGCTTTTTTCAATCATTAAAGGCTAACGAATTACGATCACTTGTATTCGTTAGCCTCTGCTCATGACATCGGTTTGGCTTATTCGATATTGAATTCGATATTGAATTCAAATCAATACTAAACCTAGGAAGCGATCGCCGTAAAACTGAGCGCAAACAGCGTCACCGTCGCCGCACTTCCAACGCCAAACATCAAAGAACGTAGCGGCGGAACATTCAAAATATAGAACGTCGAAAAGAGTAGGCGAGCAATCACAAATGCGATCGCCGCATAGGCCGCATAGGGCGAGGTGACAGACGTGACGTAGGCCATTAATGCCGCAGCGGTAAAGGGCATAAACGTCTCAAACGAGTTTTGGTGCGCCCAGGTAGCACGCTGGGCATAGGGCGGTAGCCGATCGAACATGGCACGGGGTGCGGCCATGTCATAATCGCAGGCGAACCGGCCATAGGCGACAACGAGATACGGAACATAAATCGCGAAGGCCGCCGCCGCGATCGCATAAAGCAAAATACTAGGTGTGCTTAAAGACATGGAAAACCGTAGATCGTTTATGTACTGAGCATTACAGAGCCATCATACGGCGATCGTCGGGTCAAGGCTTCAACGATTATCTTCCGCTGCGAAACTCATGCCATAGCTTATGTCATATCCAGGAATGACATGTCAGCCGACCCAAAATTGGTGCTCAAGGCCACCTGCAAATTTTCGAGCGACTTAACAAGCCATTGCACTGCCTCGCGCGTCGATTGATCGTAGTGATCGAACAAAATCGCAAACCGCTTTTCCATGTGTGGCTTGACCTTGCGGCAAATCAGCAGAATTTTCAGCAAAATCGCCATCACCGCCGTTGGGCCAATATTGGATAGCAGATCGACTAAAACATAATGGTTTGGATTTTGTGGGCTTTCGACCACCAGGAAGTTGATGAGCTGGCTACAGGTTCTAATGATCAAGAAATCACTCAGTTTTTGATCATCCGACTGAGGCAATGTCGCCATTAAATGTTGATAGAGCTTCTCGTTAAATTGACGCTTACCGTAACTTTCGTCAATTGAAGCGATCAAATACTCATAAAAGTCTTGCTTGAATTCGCGAAATGTTCGCGTTTGACTCGTATGGGTCACGAAATTTTGAGCCATATCTTTATAGGTCTGAGACCCTTCAACACGCCCCGTAAACTGCTTTACAGCGACATACAGCTCTTTATCCGACAACATTGTCGGGTTGCGAATCGGCTGAATAATCCGAGTATTGTTAGCCAATTCTGGCTTTTGTCTGAGTAATTGCGCACGCTGTACTTTATATGAAACATACTTGGTCAAGTGTGTTTCGTATTGCCGCTGGCGCTGTGCCTGCATTTGTAGAATCGTTTGCTGTTGCTCATAGCTGCTGTTATCGCTCAGCAAACTATGAGAGTAAAGATAAGGATAGCGACCAATCAGAGAAGCAAGAGGTCGTTCATTGGGGGGCTTATCTTGGTGTTTCGATCTATCAACGATATTAACAAGACGCTGTAGGGTCTGAAACTCCTCTGTGGTTTTGAAGTTTTGGACGAGACTTTGGAGTTTTCGCGCATCGCGAGATTGAATTCGGCGCTGAGGTTCTTCGATTAAGTGAATCAGTTCGCCGATCGCTTCCTGATGCTTCGTCTCCATCTGCCAATGGTTAATCAGAATGTGGCAGCAGCGATTGAAGACGCTATTAAACTCGTCCGGTGCGTTATTGAGAGCTGTTAGATCTCGAACGATACCGGAAATTTCAGTGTCAGGATATCCTGACCCCTGTAGAAACAGAGTCTTAAAACGCTCTATAAGACGCTCAGGAGACTCCTCTTTTACATGAGTGAGCAGGTGTTTATAAAGCTCTTGCTCTGCCTGATATATCTGACTAGAGTGGTTTGCTGCGGTCGCCATGTAGAATGTAGCCCTCGTATATTCTCAGCAGCAGGGCTGAACAGGTTACCTACTCCGAGGATGCCGTCGCGAGAAAACACCGCACAATCTGATGGAGTGCAACGCCATATCCACGGTATTAATGTATCACACTCAATTTTCTCGCACGGAAAGACTCAACGTTCTAAAACGTAATGTGTTTCATTTATTTAAGTAGGCGTGAGAGTCCGTCGGTATGCGTAGATGTAGATGTACCCCAGCTCTGAACGATGCAGATTGAGAGAATAGGGTTGAAATGATAGCCCAAAGTTTGGTTGGATATCTTCAGACTCGCGACCTAGCGATAGGCAAAGTCAATTTAGAGCTAGTCTATTCAAGACTTTAATGACAAGCTTATCAAAGCTTACGTCATTAAATCCACTGATGGCGATCGAGTGATGACGCTGTTAAGTCAAGTGTAGGTTCTTTCCATAAAATTGACATGCTCTCCGGACTACAAGTCCGGGGATTCTAAAGCTAGGCAAACAGACCAAGCTGCTGCTCTACTCTGTGGCGTCAGATGCAACGTCGAGCGAGCATAGTATTTCGGCGGGAACGAATGCCGGAGCTTCGCCCAGGTTGTGATTGATCTCGATCGCGTCGTCACTCATCCCGGTTTGTGAGTCTCCAGTTCAAGTCGAGTCGAGGCCGGATGACGGATTAAGCATCAGAGGCAAAACAGCAAAGAGGGCAACGCTGCGTGACAGCGCTGCCCTCTAAATTAAGCAACTATATTCGTGTCTGCTTAGTTTGCGGTTGCCGGGGTTTCGGTTGCGCCACGGGTCTTACGACGGGTCAGCGAGTTGAACAGCATTTGACCGATCGCGATGATCAGGTTGCCTTCTAGCTCTTGGAACATTTTCATGTTCATGCCAAAGGCATCATTGGCTTCGTCTACGATGCGATCGGCAGTGGCATCATCGATCGGCAGACCATCCATCGCTTGACGGTAGGTGTTTTTAAACGCTTTTTCGTCGTCAATCTGGTCAAACTCGTAGAAGGCCGTACCGTGGCCGTCTTCGAGACCCATGCCCTTTTGAGCAATGTTTTTCAGGATTTGACCGCCGGAGAGGTCGCCCAGGTAGCGCGTGTAGCAGTGCGCCACGAGCAGTTCTGGTGCGGTATCGCCAATCTCATGGATGCGAGCCACGTAGGCTTGAGCCGCCGTGGACGGAGCCACTTGGTTTTGCCAGTCTGCGCCGAAGTAAAATTCGAGATCCTTGGCGAGGCTTTCTTTGCGATTGAGTTCAGCGTAGTAGACCTGCGATAGAACCGGATGCTCGCGGTGACGATCCATTTCCTCTTCGATCGCCGAGTAAACGAAATATAGGTTCGCCGCGAGCTTACGATACGAGTTTTTCTCGACCGTGCCGCGCAGGAAGCACTTGATAAAGCCGACGTTTTCGGCCATCGTGTGAGACTTTTTCGTTCCCTCACGCAGTTTGGTTGCTAAATTGCTGGTCATATAAACAAATCGGTGTTTTATGTTCGGACTCAAATCAGACTCAAAACTGCGTCCGCTCAGGTATCGTCGCGATCGCCCCAATGCTGTTTTCACCATTAAGAACGAACCAAGCCGATACAGTAAGTAGCCCAAGTAAATTAATAGACGCTATGCGTAGCACAAGCTTCTAGCTTGTCTGCAACCAGGATGATTGAGTTACGCGGCTTATTAAGTCACTTTGATCCTATTGGCCTACTCAGGACACGCATGTTAATCAAAATCGGTCTAGTTTGATACCTTAGTCCGATTTGATGAGTCTCGCTATTAAGAATTTTTAACGCATGTCACGGATACATTGCACGACGGCGAGCAGAGAGACCTCAACCCTTCGCCGAAATTTTGCCGATGATCCCCAGTTTGTCTAGCACCGTTACGGCTTCCAGCATCAGATCGGATTGGATTTTGATGTATTCCGCGTGATCGGTGGTGAGCACATAGCCAAAGAGACCGAGCTTGATGGTGTCCGATTGACTCAAACTGGTGACATTGACTTCAACTCCTTCAAGCCGATCGTAGTGGGTAAAGCGATCGTAGAGTGCCGCGATAATCTCAGGAAGCCGCGTGAAAGGCGTCTCGCCGGACACTTCGAGTTGGCGATCGAACAGGTACTTATCGCGACGGCTGTGATTGACCAACATCGCGGAAACATTCGAGTTCGGCATCGTGATCAGTCGTCGATCGGTCGTCCGGATCAGCGTGGCTCGCAGGCCAATATCTTCGATCGTCCCCGAAACACCACCAAATTCACAAAAATCCCCAATTTTCATCGCCCCATTCGCAAACAAGGTAATGCCGCCGATCGTGTCTTGGATATAGGGCTGCAAGCCAAAACTGAGGGCTAAACTTCCCGCCCCCAGACTGGCCAGCAAAGGTGCAACGGAGATACCAATATTCGTAAAGCCGATCGTGACCACCGTTGCACCCGCCAAAATTCCCAGCAGACGAAATCCATTACGCACCATCGTCGCTTCCAAGACATTTTCCTGAAAACGCTGAGTGAGCAGTAAAGAAACCCCGATCGCATTAAGAAATAAAAAGGCAAACCAAGCCCCTGTGGCATATTCCAAAATAAGATGACTCGTTTTAATAATGCTCAGAACGCTTCCTGTCAGGTTGACTTCTTGATCTAATAGATGATCCGCAGAAAAGGCACTCACAAACGTAATCAAAGGTAAGCTCAAGCCCAGCCATGCGCTGGTCATATCCTCCAGATTTTCGAGTTTTGTCTTTAAAATTTTTTGAGTGATGGTGATAATCACAATCACAAATACGTAGACAAAAAATAGCGAAATCCACTGCCAAATGGTTTGTTCAAAGTAAAGCCGATTGCTCCATTCTGGGATAAAGTGGCTCCATTTGGGGGGGAGTAAACTTCCAGGTTTTGAAATATAAAACTCGTAGAATCCAGCGGAAGCTTGGTCTTGATAAGGAAGAATTTCAACTTCCTTATAAAATTTCTTCAGACGTTTGATCGTCTCCTTTGAAAAGACAAAATCGCCGACATTAAAACCCTCTGATAACTGCAAAATTGCAATTTCAGTGCTGGGGATTTCCCAGTAGTCAATTTTTTCGTTCTGTACCGCAACAATATCTGGAATTCGATCTTCAGGGGGGAGCGGAATTCGATCAAGAATTTCTTTTAATAACAAGGCCGACTCTACGCCAACATCTTCGAGTTGAGCCGGAGGAATATCCGATAAGTCGAGGGTTTTGATCGCACGTTCTAACGCGTTCTCGGCTTGATAGGCTTGTTGTTGTTGCGCTGGTGAATAGTGAAGACCGATCTCATTTTTTGCGCTGTTGTAAGCTGACATAATCAGGCGATAGGTCAAGTCCATATTGTCGCGAAACTCAGCGAGCGTGACGCGAGGACTGGTTTTGTCGGGGGGGGAGATGGGAGTGAGGAGGCTGTCGGTGACGATCGCGGCGGCGGGACGCATTAAACTAGCGGCGGCGGGACGTGTGAGGAGAATCGCCAGCATGATCGAGAACGCGATGAGGAGATATTTTTTCCAGCGAGAGCGTGGCATGGCGTGCGCCTTGATAAACCGTCGAATATCTTCCCATGTCGTTTTATTTCCTGATACAAATTATTTTTCGATATCGGTTATTTCCCGATACAAAAGCGGCTAAAGATGCGATCGAGGATTGATTCGGTGACCTCTTCTCCCGTAATTTCACCGAGGGCGCGGATGGCGTCGCGGAGGTCGATCGTCCAGAAATCGAGGGGGAGGGCGTCGTCGATCGTCTGACGGACGCGATCGAGGGCAACGCGGGCGCGGGTGAGGGCGGCGGCTTGGCGTTGGTTGATGGCGACATCAATGTCGGCGGCGCAGATCTGCCGGGTGCGGGCGAGTTTGAGGATGGCGCGTTCAAGATCGGGGATGCCGCGCGGCTGAGCGGCGGCGGTGAAGATGAGGCGATCGGCGGTGAGCAGTTCCTCGGGGAGGTTGCCACGCAGCGGATCGAAGAGATGTTGTAGCTGGGTTTCGGTGGCGAGATCCTGTTTGTTGGCGATCAAAATCAGAGTGCGATCGGCGACGCGCTGGTAAATGTCTTGATCGGCGTCGGTCCAGCCCTGAGAGGCGTCAAAGGTGAGCAACACGAGGTCGGCTTGCTGGGCGGCGGCTTGGGAGCGATCGACGCCAATACGCTCAACGGTGTCGGTGGTGTCGCGGATTCCAGCGGTGTCGAGCACTTGGATCGGAATTCCCCCGACAACGAGCTGCGATTCAACCACGTCGCGGGTGGTTCCCGGCAGGTCGGTGACGATCGCCCGATCGCTCTGACTCCAAGCGTTCAGCAGGCTGGATTTACCGACGTTGGGCTGACCGACGATCGCCACTTTTAGCCCCGATCGCAACAGTTCGCCTTCGCCGACGGTGGCCTCGATCGCCGCGATCCCCGCCATCACGCTGTCGATCTGCTGACGGATCGCGATTTCATCCAGCGGCGGTAAATCGTCCTCAAAATCGACCCGCGCTTCGATTTCGGCCAGGGTATCCATGCAGGTGGTGCGAAAGTCTCGAATCGGATTGGCCAGTTTGCCTTGTAAACCCGCGAGGGCGGCTTGGGCGGCGGCGGGCGACTGAGCGCCAACGAGGTCGGCGACGCTTTCGGCTTGGGTGAGGTCGATACGTCCGTTGAGGAAGGCGCGTAGGGTGAATTCGCCCGCCTGTGCCAGTCGCGCCCCGGCGGCCATGCACAGGGTCAGAACCCGCTGCACGGCAATGATCCCGCCGTGACAGTGAAATTCGGCCACATCTTCGCGGGTGAACGATCGCGGTGCGAGCATCAGCAATAACAGCGCTTCATCGACTATCTCGCCGCTGTGGGGATCGCGAATCTGACCGTACAAAATCCGATGACTGTCCCAGAGTTGCGATCCCGGCGCATGGAACAGTTGCCGCGCGATCGCCTGTGATTCCGATCCCGACACGCGCACAATTCCGACGCTTCCCTGTTGTGGGACGATCGCCGTCGCGATCGCCGCAATCGTATCTTTGGCGATCGCGTTCATATTTTGACTTGGGCTACTCAGGCCAGTATGACGTATCTTGAATTCCGCTTAATCCCACTCTGATTGCGATTGCTGCTCGATCGCGATCACATCCTGCTTCACCGCGCCCCAATCCACATGATCCGCCGGGTCATCGCGCAGCAATCGCCCGTTCTCCAGGTACAGCAACCGCGTCGCGAACCCGCAAGCGAGGTCGAATTGATGGGTCGTCATGACGATCGCCGTACCATTTTTCTCCGCCAGGTCGGTTAAGACGCGCACGAGCCGATCGCTGCGTCCGGCATCGAGCGCCGAGGTGGGTTCATCGAGGAGCAACAATTTCGGCTCGATCGCCAATGCCCGCGCGATCGCGACCCATTGCCGCTGTCCGACCGACAGTTGCGCCTCGGTTTTACGCATCCATTCCGTAGGGAGGTTGAGCCGATCGCACCAATCTGTCACGCGCTGCTGTATTGCGGCGGGTTTCAGGTCGCGCAGCTTGAGAGGGTAGGCGATCGCCGTTTCGACGGTTTGGTCGAGCAGGCTGGATTCTTGCAAAACGAGGGTTGCGATTTCGCGGTATTGACGTACCGGCCAGGTTGAGAGGGTTTGGCCTTCAAAGCTGATTTCGCCGGTGCTGGCTTCGCTGAGACGGTTGCATAGTCGCAGGAGTTGGGTTTTGCCGGAGCCGGAGGGGCCGATGAGGACGCAGCGATCGCCGGGGTTGAGCGTAAAGGAAATGTCGTCGAGGAGGGTGGCATTGCCGAGGGGGGCGCGGAGGCTGACGCGATCGAAGACGAGCAGGGGAGGGGTCACGGTGTTGTGTCGTGGGGGATGGCGAGAGGTGTGGTTCATACGGTATCGCGCGTTATCGCAACTAACTCGTACAACGTTTCGATCGCTAGCTCAATCCCCACGCTCTCCAAGCGAATCGCTTCACCCTGGCTATAGGTTTCATACAGCCAAAAGCGGCTCTGGCTACGTCGATAAATTTCCACAAAGATCTCCTGGCTATCGATCAGGAGATATTCTTGCAAGCTGGGAAGGCTGCGATATTCGCGCAATTTTTCGCCCCGATCGCGTGACGCGGTTCCTGGCGAAAGGACTTCGACGATCAGGCTGGGATAGCGCAGGGCGTCGGTGGCGGAGCGATCGCGATCGTCGCAACTGACCACGAGGTCGGGGTAGCGGTAGGTGGTGTCGTTGATCGCGACTTTGGCGTCGGCAAGATTGATGCGGCAGTTTTGCGAGCGGGTGTGGGGGCGTAGGGCGCTGAGGAGGTTGATGGCAATATCGTTATGGGCGAGGGAGCCGCCGGTCATGGCGATCGGGATGCCGCCTGCGAGTTCGTGGCGAAGTTCTTGTTGGGGTTCCCAGACAAGGTATTGGGCGGCTGAGATGGGCTGGGGTTGAGGGGTTGCGACCACGATCGTGAATGGGCAGTGTTGTTCTGATTATAAGAAGTAGGCGCGGTCAACGGTTGTGTTGCAACACAGCGCCATAGAATGAGAGACAGACTCAAGGGTCGCTGCCTTAACGCACCAGCAATCAATCTTCGCTCCTTTCTGCAACACAATGACCGACCACGCGCCCAGCTTTGATCCCGATCGCAAGAATCCCAACGCCACGATCGACTTGCCCGAAAGCGAAATCCGAACCATTTTGGGGCAACTGCGACGCAAGGAAGGCAACTGGATTAATTGGGGGAAACTCTGCCGCCAGCTTCATCAGGCGCAGTACGACCCGAAGGATATTTTTGAAGAGACGGGCATCGAGGCCAGCGTCCAGAATTACACGATCGTCGCCGCGCAGGTGTACGACAGCGCGGTCAACGTCGGCATTTCCGATCGCGCCCGTGCCTACTGCGAAGGCCCCCATAGCGATGTGCTCTACGAACTGCGCGTGCTGAATCACGTTGAACGGGCGGCGGCGGCGGAATTCGCGGCGGAGAAAAATCTTGATGTGGATGGCGGTCACCTGCTCGCCCGCGCAATGAAAACCGTGGCCTATAGCTCGACGATGCCCGCCGAATTTACGAAACATCCCGGCGACGCGATCGCCTATCAATGCTGGCAACAGGCTCGCCGCAAAAAAGATTTACAGGATCGATCAAAGGCGATCGGCCAAGGGTTCAAATACGTTCATTCCGACAGCGCCCGCAAAGCGCTCGAAGAACTACTGATGGATTTTAGTGTCGTCGCGACTCGTAAAGCGCCGCTATTACCGTTTTATCGCGTCGATCAGGAAGACGAGATGCCGCGCTTGATCCCCTTTGCGGGAAAAAATCCGCTCTCGGCGGATCAGATCAATGCCGTGATCAAGCTGGAGTCGATCGAGCCGTTTCGGATTGTGGAATTTCCGGCGGGGATGCGCGGCGTGCCGATTCCGGGCTGGGCGAGCATCATCGGCGCGATCGATCCCGTGGCCTATAGCGACACGACGGATCAGTTGCCGAATACGGTGGATATGAAGCGCGAAACGGTGCTGGTGGTGATCGATCGCGCCGATCGCGAGTGGACGGTGACGAACTATTTCGCGATCGAGCGCGACGGTCAGCTTACGGTGCAGTGGTTTGACGGCGAACCCGATGATTTCGCGATCGTCGGTAAGGTCATCTTGATCTTGCGACCGAAACACATCTTTGATGAGAGCAACCTCACCGAGCCGTGGCAGATGGACGATTAGTCCTCAATTTTAGAAACATAAAGCTGATAGAGCGGAATGTTGGGGATAACCGCAACCTTTTGCGAAAACACATTGGTAAAGGCATCGATCGCGATTTTTGGCGCTTGCAGCGGATCGGGATCGATTTTCCAAAGATAGTCATCGTAGCCAATGACTCCCAGGTGTCGTACCAGTTGGAAACTCAACACCGCATCGGTTAAAACATCCGTTGCCTGGTGCGATCCGTCCACATAGGCAAAGTCAAAATAGCTCGTTTTTCCATCCGCAATTAGCTTTGCCAGAGCGATCGCCGACGTGGATTTGTGAATGTGTAAATCCACGGAACAGGCGGCGTTATCAATTTCGATCGCCATATTGCGCTTAAACCGCTCCTCGATCGCGGCCATATCAATCCCCTCGACCTGATGCTCGATACCGCCCGTCCAGGTATCAATGCAGTGAATTTCAAGATGATCGACCAGACCGGATAGGAGCTTGATGGCATAACAGGCCGATGCGCCTTCGTAGGAACCCACTTCGAGAATGCGCTGCGGCTTGAATTGGGTCAGCAGCTTATCCCAGGTCAGTTGGGTGGTGCGAAACCAATCGGTCGTAAACTCTTGATCCGAAAACGCTTGGGTCATGATGTTGGGGTGATGAAATCGTGGGCGAGGCCATTGCGAGTTATGAAGTGACTCACTTGTTCATTAAGTATGTTGAATCACACGGCAGAAATCCGATGGTGAAATTCAAGGCTATGATAATGGTTTCGAGTAATTCGGATTCAGCGGTTTCATACCATCCCAAATGATCGTTGCCGGTTCTCGATCGAACTTTGCTCGCTCTCTGCCCTCTGCAATTTCATACATCTCATCGCCATTTCCCATGACCCAAACAAATTTAGACTTTCTGGCAACAACTGACCCGGCGGTTGCGAGTCTGATCGGTCAAGAACTCCAGCGCCAGCGCGATCACCTTGAACTGATCGCCAGCGAAAACTTCACCTCGCCCGCTGTGATGGCTGCCCAGGGTTCGGTGTTGACCAATAAATACGCCGAGGGCTTGCCGAAAAAACGCTACTACGGTGGTTGCGAATTCGTCGATTCGATCGAGCAACTGGCGATCGATCGGGCGAAAGAGCTGTTCGGCGCAGCGCACGCCAACGTTCAGCCCCACTCCGGCGCTCAGGCCAACTTTGCCGTTTTCCTGGCGCTGCTCCAACCGGGCGATACGATCCTTGGTCTCGATCTCTCCCACGGCGGCCACCTCTCCCACGGTTGTCCGGTAAACGTCTCGGGTAAATGGTTTAACGCGGTGCATTACGGCGTCAGTCTAGAAACCGAACAGCTAGACTATGAAACCGTCCGCCAAGTGGCGATCGAGCATAAACCCAAGTTGATCGTCTGCGGTTACTCGGCCTACTCTCGTATCATTGACTTCGCCAAATTCCGCGCGATCGCCGATGAAGTCGGCGCGTATCTCCTGGCTGACATTGCCCACATCGCCGGACTCGTCGCCTCGGGACACCACCCCAGTCCGATCGAGCATTGCGATGTCGTCACCACCACCACCCACAAAACCCTACGGGGACCGCGCGGTGGTTTGATCCTCACCCGCGATCCCGAACTGGGCAAAAAACTGGATAAAGCCGTATTCCCTGGTACTCAAGGCGGCCCCCTCGAACATGTGATCGCCGGTAAAGCCGTGGCCTTTGGGGAAGCGCTAACCGCCGATTTCAAAGCCTACAGCGGTCGCGTGATTGCGAATGCTCAGGCGTTGGCGGGTCAACTGCAACAGCGCGGTCTCAAAATCGTCTCGGGCGGTACGGATAATCACGTCATGCTGGTCGATCTGCGATCGATCCGCATGACGGGTAAACAAGCCGATGCCCTCGTCAGCGGCATCAACATCACGGCGAATAAAAACACCGTGCCGTTTGATCCCGAATCGCCCTTCGTCACCAGCGGCCTGCGTCTCGGTTCACCCGCGATGACCACGCGCGGCTTGAATACAGCGGAATTCGTCGAAATCGCCGACATCATCGCCGATCGTCTGCTCGATCCCGAAGACAGCACGATCGCCGAATCCTGCTCTCGTCGCGTCGCCGATCTCTGCGCCCGCTTCCCGCTCTACCCCCACCTGAGCATCCCCGTCCCGGCACTCGCTTAAGAAGTTCTAAGCCTCGGGTTTCTATCAGGCTTTTTGGGCTGATCTCAAATTGACTGAAGAAACCCGGTTTCTGGAGAGTCGTAGTGAAGCTCGCGGCTGAGTAGTTCTGTTGCTTGCTCGGCGGGTATGGGTTTGGAAAAGAAAAAGCCTTGACCAAACTCGCAGCCCAAATTTTGGAGCCAGACGAGTTCCGCCTCGGTGGAAATACCCTCGGCGATCGCGCCGAGGTTGAGCAAATTACTCAGGGCGATGATCGACTCCGCGACCACTTGGTTGCGGGTATCAGCAGCGGAATTGCTCACAAAAGCGCGATCAATCTTGAGGGCATCAACGGGTAGTTGATGCAGATAGCTGAGGGATGAGTAACCCGTCCCAAAGTCATCAATGCTGAGATGAACGCCTCGGGTGTGGATCGCTTCGAGTAAGCGGCAGGTTGTTTCGACATCCCGAACGAGCATACTTTCCGTTAGCTCTAGGGTCAGGCTTTCGTGGGCGATCGTGTGCTTCGCAAGGCAGTCATCTAAGTAATCGAGCAGATCAAGCTGGAGCTGCTGCACCGAAAGATTGACGCTCATGTGTAGCGATCGCTGGGGAAATTGCGCCTGCCAATCGGCCAGTTGTCGTACGGCTTGGTTGAGTACCCACGTCCCAATTTCAACGATATGGCCGGTTTCCTCGGCTACCGAAATAAATTCGAGTGGCGAGACAAAACCCCGCTGGGGATGCTGCCAGCGAATGAGTGCCTCGAAGCCCCGGATTTCGCGGGTTCGTAAATCCATGATCGGCTGGTAGTACAGCACAAATTCCTGGCGTTCGAGGGCGTGGCGTAGGTCTTCCTCGATGTCTAGGCGTTCCATCGCCTGCTGGTGCATCTCGGGATCAAAGAGCGCGTAGCGTCCCCGCCCGGAGCGTTTGGCGCGGTACATCGCCAGGTCGGCGTCACGTAGGACAGCTTCGGTGCTTTGGCGATCGGGAGTTCCGAGGACGATGCCGATACTGGTTCCGGTGACCACATCCCGATCGCCAATCCGTAGCGGTGCTTGCAAGCTATGCACGACCCGTTCGGCCACGTGAATCGCATCACTAACATCACGAATCTCCTCTAGCAAAATCACGAATTCATCACCACCGAGCCGCGCAGCAATGTCGCCCTTGCGGACAAACGATCGCAAAATATCAGCAACAACAATCAGAAGCTGATCGCCAACAAGGTGACCGAGGCTGTCGTTGACAATTTTGAAGCGATCAAGATCGAGGAACAGCAGCGCAAAGGGGAGATTCGGGTGCTGTTGGACTCGCTCAATCGCGGTTTCGAGACGCTTTACCAGTAAATTTCGGTTCGGCAGACCTGTCAGCGCATCGTGCAGGGCATCATATTTCAGTTGATCTTTGATCGCGACGCGATCGCTCACATCCCGCGACGTGGCTTGAAGATGAATCAGTTGATCCGTCTCGGGATTAACGACCGTTTTACCCACGGTTTCGAGCCATAGATAATAACCGTCACGATGGCAAATCCGGTGAACAATACGCACGGGAGACTGACCGTCGAGCAAGCGCTGATAGAAGTCTCGACGGACGCGCGTTCGATCGTCCGGGTGGAGAAATTCAAAGGCATCGCGCCCGATGAGTTCTTCGGGAGCATAGCCCAGCAGTGAGACACTCGAAGGGGTTGCATACAGGTAGTGTCCGTCAGGCTGATGGAGGCTTACCAAGTCACTCATGTTTTGGGTGACCAGCCTCAGTCGCTCTTCGCGATCGCGCAGTACCTGTTCGATTTGCTTGAGTTCTGTAATATCTCGACCCACCGATTGGATCTCCACAAGCTGCCCCATCTCGTCAAAGATGCCCTCATTCAGCCACTGCGTCCAGCCTTCGCTACCGTCCGCACGCCGCTCACGATTTTCGATCGTAAACCGAGGATTCTCGGGCGTAATTTCATGCAGTCGATGAAACGCGCTGCCCTGTAGGTCGTCTGGATGCGCAAAATCGAGCCATTGCGCACCGACAATCATCTCTAATGATGTGCCGAGAGCTTTACATAGAGCTGGATTGGCAAAAGTAATCGTCGTGTCCGATCGAGACCGCAAAATAAAATCCGTTTGTGCTTCAATCACTTGGCGGTAGCGAGTTTCGCTGGCTTGAAGTGCCAGTTCGGTTTGTTTTCGAGCGGTAATATCAATCGAAGTTCCCACCAGCGTGACGACAGCCCCAGTGTCATCGTGCCTCGGCTCAGCTCGGACTTCCATGTAGCCCAGCAAACCGTCAATATGAAAGAAGCGCAGGTCAATTTCAAATAATTGCTCTTGTTTTAGATCATGGCGTGAATCTGGGTCTACCTTGCTGGCGATCACCTTGGCGAGTTCACGCTCGATCGCCTCGCGATCGTCTGGATGAATCCAGCCCGCCAAGATGGTCGCCAGCGTCGGCGCCGGTTGCGAGGCATCGAACCCAAACACGCGAAACATATTATTCGACCATTCCATCTGACCGCTAGCAAGATCCAGCGACCAGTTCCCCATCTCAGCAATTTCCTGAGCTTGATCCAAAACCGTTTGATTTTCCAGTAGTTTTGTGCGATCGGCTTCTACCTGACGGTAGAGTTCAGCCTGTTGAATGGCGATTTCGAGCTGGTCGGCAACAGCGGTCGCGAGTTCAATAATCTCCTCGCTCCAGCCAAAATGATACTGAGCGACCGTAAGCGAAAAACTTCCCCAAATTCGATCCTCGATCGCCAGGGGAATCAGTAACCATGCGCCGGAAAGCTCTGCGGCAATGGGCTGATTCATTGGATCGTTGAAATCCTCCGCATTGTCCACTCGCACAATCTCCAATCGCTTTAATCGTTCAGCGAAAAGATAGTCATCATCCGGGATTTCAAAACCCAGTAGATTAGGCGAATCCGGCGTGCAGCGATATTCCGCCTCATGTCGCCACACCCGTCGCTCTGGTAGATAACGCACCACCGTACAGTCTAGACCCGGTAACAGTCGCGCCGTTTCCGTTGTCGCTGTTTCAAAAATTGTTTGAAGATCGAGGGATTGACGAATCGTTTGTAAAACACGATGTAGGGTTTTTTCCCGTCGAAAATTTTGTTCCAGAGCCGCTTCAGCGCGTTTGCGATCGCTCACATCGATCATGAGCGCATCCCAAATCACATCACCATTCGCCATTCGCTCTGGACGACCGGCAACTTCAAGCCATTTTATCCGCTGCTCGAAGGGCATGATAATTCGCCATTGATCGTTCCAAGGCTGGAGTGTTTGAGCCGATCGCTGAACCGATGCTAGGACGCGATCGTGATCGTCTGGATGAACCATCGCCCAGAGGGCGCTCGCATTCTCCGAAACAGCGTCCGCCGGTACTTCCCACAAATCAAGACAACCTTGATTCATGTAGGTGATAGAATTCGAGCCATCCGCATGTTGCACATACTGAAACAGCGCTCCCGGTATATTCTGCGCCATATTTTGAAACCGCTGCTCAATTTGTTGAAGCGCGGCTTCAGCTTGCTTGCGGGGCGTAATGTTGACCGTGACAGCAAGAGTCGAGAGCGGTTGACCCTGTTTGTCATAGAGCAGCGATAGGGTTGTATTCGACCAGACGATCGAGCCATCTTTGTGGAGATAGCGCTTTTCGAGACTGAAAGCGGCAACTTCGCCAGACCGTAGGCGACACATCTCTGAATCTTCGATATCGTCCGGGTGGGTGATGTCGTTGACATGGAGACCGATGAGATCCTCTTTGCAGTAGCCCAACATCTCGCAAAAGCAAGGGTTACAGTCACTCAAGTCACCATCCAGCGATCCATGTACAATCCCGACCGCAACTTGCTCAAAAATGCCACGAAAGCGAAGTTCACTGTGCATCAACTGGCGTTCAGTTTCAGACGATCGGATCTCGGCTTGTTTTCGGCGATTAATTTCCTGTCGTAGCGTGCGATTTTTCAAGCCCAACAGCAGCATTGCCGCCGGTGGCAACACGAGCATTAGCGTGATAATTCCAGTTCGAAACTCGATCCAAAATGAGCGTGAACTTGACTTAAGCCAATGTTCTTCTGCCTTGTAATAGGCGGAATTTGGAGTCGCTTTGAAATATTTGAGCTGACGATCAATGCGATTCAAGACCTCGTGAACTTGACCCCGTGGTGCGATGAAATGAAGTCGCGACGGGCGAACAAGAACATTGCTTGATACAAGGTTTCTTTTGCGCTCCGCTTCTTTTCCAATAAACCGATTTAGGAGAAGAATATCAACTTCACCACGATCCAGCATCTCGAAGAGATCGCTAAACTCATCGCCTTCAATAAATAAAGGCTCAACCCCAAATTCGTAGGTTTCTTGAACTAAGTCGGTGTACTGAATACTGCTTCGGAGTACACCTACACGCTGATTCTCCAGATCCAAGATAGAGAAAATCGGTTGTTTTGATCGGGTGTAAATCGCTGACCAACTGGCCAGAACAACTTCTTGATTAAAATCAAAACGGCTGGCACGTTCTTCGGAATAGGCAACATCGGGCAAAATATCAATCTGACCTTGCTCAACTCCACGGAGGCAGTCTTCCCATTTGCATGGAACATAATCTAATGTCCAGCCTTCTTTCGCTGCGATCGCTTCGATTAGATCAATCCAAAAACCGCGAGGCTGTCCCGTATCATCCAGAAAAATTTTTGGTCTATTGGCATATACTCCGACCCGCAGAGTCTCGGAGGAACTAGCCATTAAAGGTGCAGGAAAAATGCCACCAGCACTTGCCGATGTCAGCAAAAGAAGTGTTAATCCAGCTCCCATCATTGCTTTTGCTTGATTTTCGATAAACTGTCTAATTATTATCAGTTTCATCGGTATCGTTGTTTTTGAAAGTTATAGCGAATTGAGTGATGATGGTCTGCTATTTTACATAATTAGAAGTTCCGATATGAAGCTACACTGTCACTGTTTATGATGGTTGATTTCGGAGCATTATTGAGTTTGATTTTTGATGTTGCGCCGCCCACATAAAGAGTCTTTAGCATATCGGTCTTTTTTTAGCGGTAGCGGACAGAACTTGAGGCCGATACCACATCGAATAATCGATATATTAGCCTCGCGAAGGGAGAAGAACGACTCCGCTCAACACTCTCAGCCTGTTCTAAACATGATTGAACTGACTATCGTTTTCAGGGCGATGTGAAGAGGAGGATGTGAAGTCGGACTTCTAACCCATGTTGCGCAAGTTCTGAAGAGTTAACGATCGCAGTCATCGGTGTTTTTTTGGGTGGGTAGAGTGCTTGAAATGGTAGGAACGCTGGGAGGTCGTGTCTCTGTCGGTATAGGCTCGTCTTGCCAATGGGTTTCGAGCTGCCAGGTATTTCGTCCTTGATTTTTAGAGCGGTACAGTGCCCGATCGGCAGCTTTCAGCAAATCGAGTTTGTGTCCGGCATGATCAGGAGACCAAACCGCAATCCCGCAGCTCAACGTGACGTAGGTTCCGGTGGGAGATCCCTTGTGTTTCATCTTGAGTGCTTGTACGGCAAGACAAATACGTTCTGCCAGTTTCATCGCCTGTTCTGCCGAGGTTTCGGGAAGGAGAATCGCAAATTCTTCGCCGCCGTACCGCGTGACAATGTCGCTGTAGCGAACAGCACGGGCGATCGTCTGGGCGATGGCTTTGAGGCATTGATCGCCCTGCTGATGGCCATAGGTGTCGTTGTAAGCTTTAAACCAATCGATATCGCACAGAATAATGGCGAGCGGTTTTTGTTTCGCCATGCTGAACGCTTGGAGTTCAGCCAAACTAGAGTCAAATAAGCGACGATTGCCGACTTCGGTGAGAGCGTCATAGGAGGCGAGGCGATAGAGACGATAGCTGCAATACGTCAGACGCAAACTGGTCGCAATCCCAAAGGCGACGATCGGCATAATTGTTGGCAACCACCAACTTGTGAGCAAGGCAATATAGCCAATGCCGACCATTCCCAGCAAAATGGTGGCGATCCACACACTATTGAGCAGCAATATTTGCATCATTGGACTCAGCCGCCCAAGCCGCGATAGCTGGCAGGAACGATTGCGATCGCCCCGCACCCCAAGCCCCGCACCAATCGCAACCCATCCCCACTTCAGCCATGACGGAACCGGATCAAGACCCCGCTGGCCGAGCATGGCGCTGTCGAGCAGTTGGCTGGTGAGGTTGATGTGGATCAGAAAACTCGACATTAGGTGGCGATCGCTTTGTTCTGAAAGCTTGGTGTTGGGTTCATTGAATCCCGTATCAGAGTTATTGGACAATTCTGGAGGATCTTGGGGGTCGTTGCTCCCGAGGGCTGCAATGTGCGTACTGGAATCGGTGGAGAGGATGGGGGTACGGTATTCCGTTTTTAAGGAGGGGGAGGTCGGACCGATCGCCACGATTTTGTCACGGAATAGATCGGGGTCAAAGTTGCCTGAACGCACATCACGCAGTGAAATGCTCGTAAAGGCATCGAGATCGCCACGATAGTCCATCAGGATTTGAAATCCACCGGCATCAAGCTGCGGAGAGTAGCCTCCATCGCCTTGCTCCAAGCGCGGAATGATCGCCTGACCGAGCCGAACATCACCATTTTTTTGGCGGATCGGCTTGATCGATTGGGTGGCGAGATACTCTAGTGCCAGTTGCGCACCCCAGCTTAGATGGCTTTTGGCGTCTTGGTCATAAATGCTGACGAGGCCACGCCTGACGCTGGCATCGGGATCGAGCACCATGTCCGACATCGCTAACTGCTCGCGCGGAAATAGCGAGGGTGTGCTGCGTAGGGAACCCACGACTTTTTCCATACCAATCAGGTTTTCGGTCGTTTCGATCAGGGTTTTGAGTTGTCTGCGTGAGGCGTCACTGCGTTTTGCAAAATAGAGGTGTAGTCCGATGACCCTAGGTTGAAATTGCGCGATCGTCTCGATGGTTTCGATGACCACTTCGTCGGGTAGTGGCCACGCATTCGGAATTGCATCATCGGATTCATCGAACAAATCGCGATCGTCGATCGTCACGAGGACAATGCGCGGGTCTGGCTCTTCGGTCGGGCGATGGCGAACGTAGGTATCGAGTAGTAAACATTCCCCTAGCTCGAATGCGCCGAGCTGTGCGCCCCCGACAGTGATCGCCACGGCGGCCACTGAAAACCCAATCTCTAAGCCACAGCGCTTTAAAGGCATTGATCTCACCGTAGCCGCGAGATATTGCTTGATGCGGACGATGAACGTCAGAAAGATCGACTCAGACACAATACGGAATCAATAGGGGACTAACGTAAACCGAAGCAGTCAGCGATATCGCAACCCTGCTTTAATACGATCTCAACCATAGGTATATCCGTCGCTAAAATCATCGATCGCGATCATCTCTAAGCATGATCGACAACACACAGAACGTAGACAAAATCATCATCAACATTCCGCAGAGCGTTATCGCCCTGCGCTCACGGTATTGTGTGCTTTTAGCCGATCAATCGTTCCGCCAATGAATCCGTCAGTTTTGATTGACTCCGGTTGATTCTGATTGACTCAGGTTGGCACACGATATTTCTCCCTCTACGGAGGTGAGATCGCCACAGCCCTCAAAATACGCTCTGTAACAATAAGCTTCCAATCCCAGTGATGACATTCAGGATATTGCCGCCTATATTGCTTCGACCTCGACCGCTCTGGGAGTCGTTGGCGGCTTCCGCTTCCGCTTCCATGGTCGCGACAAATAGCGAGGCCATTTCATATCCGACCTGGTTGCCGGTCGTGAAAAAGATCTCGGCGGCATAGTCGGCGTCGGCTTTGGCGCGATCGAGATCGCCGAGACGGTTGTAGGCGGCACCACGCGCTAGGTAGACCTCGCCATAGTCGGGATCGATCGTCAGCGCTTGGGAGTAGTAGGCGATCGCGCCAGTGTAGTTACCCCGATCGGCTAGCTCATTGCCCCACAGCAGTAGCTGCTCTAGGGAGATCAGTTCGAGGGGGATGCCTAACGCGCCGCGCAGGTTTGCGCCGGAGAGGTTCGCGCCGGAAAAGTTGGCGTCGGTTAGGTATGCGCCACGAAAATTGACGCCGGAGAGGTTCGCGCCGGAGAAGTTCGCGCCGGTCAAATCTGCGCCCGCTAGCGACGCGCCGGTCAGGTTCGCGTTGGAGAGATTCGCGCCACTGAGATCGCTTTGACTGAGGTTCGATCGCACCAGTCGAGACCCACTGAGATCGGCTCCGGCAAGGTTGGCATAGACTAAGCCTGCATTGCTCAGGTCGCAAGCGCTGCATTGGTTTGAGGAGAGCAATTGCTGTAAATCGACGAGGCTTTCGCTGCGGGTGATTGTTGGCCAACCCAGCAGGCCGATCGTTGAGACCGTGGCGATCGTGAGCCAAGAGGCGAACCGGGTCGGAGACGGGTGCTGTGGCGTGGCGAGTCGAAATACCATATCGGAACCTCTAGTCAATCTGGTTTAACTGTGACATTTTTTGCAGTCATGCGAAGTCTTGTTGCTGATTGGCGCTGGCGATCTATTTGGCTGGCGGCAGGATCTCCGGTGCGGGAAGGATCGGTAAATCGCGCGTGTAGCGATCGTGTCGATCCCAGGGATTGAGAATATCCTCGATGAGCACGCCCTTAACCCAAACCAGAATTAATACAGTGAGTGGCAACGCCAGAAATAGGCCGGGGAAGCCAAAAAAGCTAGCAAAAAAGACCTGAGCTAGCAGCGTGATCGCGGGGGGCATCGAGACCTTTTGCGCCATGATGTAGGGCGTCAGAACATTCCCTTCAAGCTGCTGAATAATCACGTAGAGCAACAGTACCGTGAGTGACTTCCAGGGACTTTCGAGCAGGGCGATCGCCATCGGCGGGATGACGCTTAAGACGGGGCCAATATTAGGGATAAAGGTTAATAAACCGGCAAATAGACCATTTGCCAGGGCAAATTGCACCCCCAAAAAGCTGAGGGAAACCCAGCTTGTAATCGCAATCACGAGCATATTAAATAAAATGCCGACTAGCCAGCCCGTCAAAGCAACTTCGCAGCGATCGAGAATTTCATCGACCCGGCATCGGTAAAAGGCCGGGAACAGTCGAATAAAACAGCGACGATACCACTCAGGATCGGCCACAAACATCAGCGTGAGGATAATCGCCAGCAGCAGGTTGAGCAACACTCCCAAGGTATCGGAAAAAACATTGATCGTCGTTTCCAGCAGGTTGTTTACCACGGGCTGCACCTGCTGAATAATGCTTGCCGTATCTAGCGTGAAATCATCGAAGAGATTGCCGGGAAGCCGTTGACCAATGGCACGCACCCATAGATCAAGGCGATCGAGAATCTTCGGAAAAAGCTGAATAAACTGATTGAATTGCTCGATGAATGGCGGGACGAGTAAAGCGAAAAAGATAGCGACGGTTCCCACGGCTGCGACGACCGCCAATACGACCGCGAGCGATCGTCGCACACCAAAGCGCTGGATTTTTCGAGCAATAATATTCAGCGCCGTCGCAAAAATAATGGAAGCTAACACCACGAGGATGACCTGGCGCAACTGCCACAGGACGACCAGCGAGATGAGCAAAATCAACGTACTGATCACCGTTCCCAGCTTCACGGGCGATCTCTCCTGAGGTGTTAGGTGTTGTCTTCGTTTAAGCGTTGCGATCGTTTGCGATCATCATTTCCGATTTTAGTGTGAGGCGATTACTCTTCAGTGTATCCAGTTCGGGACGATGCTCTCGCCTTTAGGTCGATTTCCAGCCGCGCAAACCGAGAACTATTGCAACGATGACGGATGGAACCAGGATCGCAACCGTAGCATTCAGGTCGCTACCCACCAGGCCAAGCGAGGGGGCAAGGCGGCGGATGGCGATCGAGATCAGCAATGATGGAACTAAAATCTTCAGCAAAAAAACAAGGGAAGCGGCCATAGTGGTGTGATGCAAGCGCGAGGGATCGATTTAAGCGAAATGCGTTAGGCGAGATTACGTTAGGCGAAACACGTTAGGCGAAACACGGGCAAACGGCGGATTCAGAAGCGATCGCTTCGTCGATGCTTCCAGCAGTTCGGCGGGCAAACCAGTGATCGCCACTGTAGCCGATCCCACCAAGCTGACAACATCCAGCATCACCATTCCGACTTCGATCGCCGAGCCATTCGCCGTAATTTCGTCATAATATGGCCATCGCTCGCGATCATCTTCTCGTTCCCTTCAACCCACGACCTTGCACCATGTTCGGTACTTTTCAACAAAGTCAGCTTCGGATCGAAATTGCCGCCACGAGCGACGAGCTAGCCCGCTGCCTCCTCTACCCCGCCCAACTGCAAGAATGGCTCTGGCCGCAACATTTTTCGGGCGCACCGGACAAACTGGTGGCAGGCGCACAGTTCACCAGTCATTTCGGCCCGATCGCCCTGCGTCACCAGATCACCACGGCGGAAGATACGTATCTGCGATCGCTACTCGCCGAAAGCATCGATGGTTTTCATGAATGGTACTGGGGCGATGGCTGGGTGCAATCGCGGTTAGAAGGGGTTTCGCTGCTGCCGCTCAAGCTCGTGCAGTCCCTGAGCTTAATGCGTTTGCAAGCACGATTTGGCGAGGTACAGCACTCCACCGATGACTCCGCCTCTGCCGATCAATCCCACAATCCAGATGCGTCGGCCAGTTCTTCACCCGACTCGCCCGATTCGCCAACCAAAACCGATTCCAGCCCGCCAGATTCCAACCTGCCGGATTCCTCCAACGAACACGACACCTCGGCCTAATACATCGGCCTAACACGTCGGAACACATTGGCCTAACGCACAACAGGCTACAACCGGTTACCGGTTACCCAGGAATCCACTAGCCGCCGCAGCACTGATCCAGCTTCAGCCGCTCGGTCAGTAAGTCACTGACGGCATTCGCGATCGCGAATTCACCGTAAAAACTTTTGGAAAAGTCAAACGCCTGCATTTCCGTGACGATCGCCACCACGAGCGACCCGAGATCGTTCTCGCCTTCGAGCCGCTGCCGAATGTAGATACTGGCCGCTCGATCCGCAATCTGCGCGTTGATCGCTTCGGGCAAATATTCGCTATCTAGCCAGCTTTGTAAAGCCTGTTTCAGCCAATGGCGCTCAGGGTCAGGATCGCTGAGGGGCGAAAGCTCGATCGCAGGGATGGGCTGGACGTAATGATGTTCAGACATGGCGCTAGGGTCTCACGATATCGACAGGTAGGACGTTTGTAGGGCATCAGCGCGGGCATCAGCGCAGGATCTGAAGGCTCTTAAGGCGCAGTAACCGGACGGCGCTTACAGCGACAACCCGTATGGACGAACGATAGTAACGCTATTGGGCGTATTGTATCCCGAAGCTTTTCGCGGCGCTGTTCCTGGGTTAAGAAACATGACAGTTGTTTTTGCTGGCGACACCGGTTATTCCTGGTTATTCCGGCTGGCCGTCCCGCTGCTTCATGCAAATTCAGCTTTGATCGGTTTAGATTTGGATGTCACAATCAGCCCGAGAGCGCACACTCGATCGCACCACGGGGTCGATACAAGTTTCTAAACTCAAAATCGCTCGTGAGTTTCGTTGCGCCTAGCGCTAAGAAATATGAGTTCGATCGTGGCTGACAGACTGGTTTCTGCGTGAAGGAATCGCATATCCCCTGCTGTCATCTGTCTGTCATCGCACTTGAATTCTTAAGGGCTAGGCGACCGAACAACATGGGCGTAAACGCAAGATGGTTTTAGGGGCTGTCATCAATTAAATTTCTAGCGCTTACCCAGCAAGGGTTACAGCCCCTAGTTTTGTTGTTGGGTCGGGCGTTCAACAGCTTACCCGATAAGGGTTCTACGATTAATTGATGACATGCCCTAGCTTGATGTGCGCATAAGGTTGGTTCACTTTGCGAGAGGTTCTAGCGATGAACTATGACATTCCTTCGATTATTCAGGGATACGCCCAGGGGTACTTCCTGATGGCGAATGACGATAATCGCACGGTGGGATGGTACAGCAGCCGATCGCGGGCGATCGTGCCGCTCGACCATCGCTTTCGCTATCCCAAATCGTTACGCCGATCGCTCAATCAAGACCGGTTCCAAGTGGCGATCAATCGCGATTTTCGTGCGGTCATCGCAGGCTGCGCCGATCGCGATAGCACCTGGATTTGTGACGATCTCAAGGAGATTTACCTGGCGCTACACGAAGCGGGCTGGGCGCACAGCTTCGAGACCTGGCAGGGCGATCGCCTTGCGGGTGGCGTTCTCGGCCTCTGTATTGGCGGCGCATTTATCGGCGAGTCAATGTTTTATCGCATTCCCGAGGGGTCAAAAGTCGCGATGGTTAAACTGGTCGAGCATCTCCGCTCCCAACAATTCACACTCTTTGATGCCCAGCTTCAAAATCACCACCTCGCCAGGTTTGGCGCTTACACGATCGACGATCGCGAATACGATCAGCGCCTTGATGAAGCTGTCTCGCTGTCGCGATCGTTCGTCCCGACCCCGCGATAAAACCGTTCCAGATATCCTCTACGGCCTCTACGGCAAGTTTAATAAATTGGCGATCGCGTGAAAGACGCTTTGATAAAAATTACCTTCAAGCTGACGAAATAACTGAAACGGCTCGCCCGGTGCGCCAAAAAACGGGCGTAGCGTCCAGCCCAACTGACTGCCGACAAAGGCGTAGAGACCCAGCCATGCTTGCAAAAGCCGTTTGCGGTTGGCGTAGCCATCGGGATCATCTTGCTCCGACATCATCAGCATCCCGTCGTAGAGAAACTTCACGCCGACGATGCCGGTAAGCGCCATGATCGCCACGTTGAGCAAGAGAAAAAAGCTGTAATTTTGCGTGGTGACCAGGAAAAATAATGTGATCGGCGCAAAACTGAAGAGCAACACGCCGATCGCAGCAACAGCGGAAATCAACACCCCGAAATGCTGCACCAAGCTTTTACGCGATCCGAACAGCACATTGAAGAAGTACAGCGTCGGAAAGCAGATTAATAGCGTCAGTAGGTACAAAATGGGCAGCTTGACCGCCGATGAAATCGCCTGTGGCCAGCCGCTAAAGGAACCAACGATCGCCCCATACACCGCGAACAGCACCGATCCCGCCACCATTAAGGCTGCAATTTTACTGGTGACGCGTTGGTTCTCGGCGATCTGAGCCATGAAGCCAATACGATCGCGCAACAGCAAGATCAACGTATCAAAGTATCTCTCAAGCTGAGTTTGACGATGTGGCATGGGAATTCTCCACGGAAACGACTAACGCGATGAAAAGAAGCTCAGACCCATGAAGATCTGGCTCGATTGTGGGGTAACCCCAGCCTCGATCGCGATCGTTCCAGGTTGAACGACGGCTCCTCCCAAAGGCAAACAATTCCAAGAAATCTCAAAACTGATCACAAACTGATCGCACACCGATCCGTGCGATCGGCGATATCGCTTGCAACCTCGTTAATTATGACCGTATTGCAAGCAGCGATAAAAAAATAGTGCGTATACTTACGCAGCTTTTTGCGATCAGGGCTGTATTTACTCGCGTTTCCCCTTCAATTTCGTTGAGCTGTTCACGGGTTTATTTTTACCGATACCAAACGCATCACCCAAAAATAATGAGTATTAATACGTAGATTGCCTCAGTTATACCGCTGACCCAATGCGAATTCAGATCGCTTTTTAAGGAGTTTCTACGTATTTTAATTCCGTGAAGTTACGCATTAATACGGAGCCGACCATTAAAACTCTGGTGTTACGATCGTGTACTGACAGCCTTTGATTTGTCAGGATTTCAATTGCTCTAATCCACTCATCTACCCGTTTTCTCATGTCCGATACGATCACCTGTGACTTAGTACTGTTCTGGCATCGTCGAGATTTACGTCTCTCTGATAATCAGGGATTACACGCAGCGTTTGAAAAAAGCGAGAAAGTCATTGGGGTCTTTTGTCTTGATCCGCATTTGCTCAACGCCGACGAAGTGGCTCCGGCTCGTGTGAGCTATATGCTGGGCTGTTTGCATGAGTTAGAAGCGTCCTATGAAGCGCTCGGCTCTCGGCTACTGGTTTTAGATGGTGATCCGAGATCAACATTGCCGACGTTGGCGATCGCCATTGGCGCTAGCGCGGTCTACTGGAATCGGGATGTCGAACCCTATGGCCGTCAACGCGATCGCGATGTTGCTGCCGAACTGCGCGATCGTCAAATCAGTGTGGAAGCCGGTTGGGATCAGCTCATGCATATCCCCGGAGCCATTCGCACCAGCACGGTGGATAACAAGCCCTACACCGTCTTTACGCCGTTCCGCAAGAATTGGAGTCGCCAGCAGAAGACCGATCCGGCTCCGACGCCGGTACGGGCGATCGATCTGACCCCCTCCGAGCTACATGCCGCAGAACAAGTCGGGGCGATCGCCGTGCCGAGTGATGTCACGCTGGGAATTGATTGGGATGGTGAGGGATTTCCGATCGAACCGGGTGAGGCCGCAGCCAAAGCAAGGCTGGCAGAATTTGAAGCCGAAGCTATTTTTCGCTATAACGTTGACCGTGATCTGCCCTATTTGTCGGGAACATCGGGTCTGAGTCCAGCGCTCAAGTTTGGAGCGATCGGGATTCGTGAGGTGTGGCAAGCCACCTGTCGCGCAGCCCAAGCCTGTCGTAAAGATGTCTCGGCGAGCGACGGCGTCCGCACCTGGCAAGATGAGCTGATCTGGCGCGAGTTTTACCAAACGGTGATGTATTTCTTTCCGGAGTTAGCCGAAGGGCCTTATCGCGAGATGTGGCGTGATTTTCCGTGGGAGAACGATACGCGAAAATTCCAAGCCTGGTGCGAGGGGCAGACGGGCTATCCGATCGTTGATGCGGCCATGCGCCAGCTTAACGAAACGGGTTGGATGCACAATCGCTGTCGCATGATTGTGGCCAGTTTTTTAACGAAAGATTTATGTATCGATTGGCGCTGGGGTGAGCGCTATTTCATGCAGCATCTGGTAGACGGCGATTTATCGGCCAATAATGGCGGCTGGCAGTGGAGTGCATCGAGCGGGATGGACCCGAAACCCCTACGGATTTTCAACCCCACCACTCAAGGCAAAAAGTTTGATCCGGATGCGACCTATATTCGGCGATGGTTACCGGAAATTCGCACGCTTGAAACGAAGCGCATTCACGGTGGTGGCCTGACGCCGCTCGAAGCGCAGTCCTATGGCTACCCGATGCCGATCGTCGATCATGCCGTCCAACAAAAGCGCTTCAAAGAGATCTACAAACAACACAAAGAAAAGTACAGCTAAAGGTTCTCCTCCGGGACAAACGACAGGGCAAATAACGACATATTGTGAGCCTTCTCTCTATGCGTATATTACGTATATTGCGTATATTCTAGAATCCTTCATTACCGAGCTTTTGCGCCCCATACCATGTCCGTTACCGTCACCGTACCCGCCACGACTGCTAACCTCGGCTCCGGCTTCGACTGCCTCGGCGCGGCTCTCACAATCTATAACCGTTTCACCTTCACCGATCGCGGCGACGAAACCAACCCACTCAAAATCATCGTCCGAGGAGCCGAAGCCGATCGCGTTGATCTGGGCGAAGACAACATGATTTACCGGGCGTTTTGTCGCCTGTACGCCGAAATTAATCGCCCAGTCCCTGCCGTGACGATCGAGATTGACCTCGGTGTCGCCCTTTCGCGCGGTCTCGGCAGTTCCGCCACGGCGATCGTCGGCGGCATTGTCGGCGCCAACGAACTGGCCGGTCGTCCTCTCGATACTACGGCTCTCGGTAACCTGGCAACGGCGATCGAAGGCCACCCCGATAACGTTATCCCGGCGCTAATGGGTGGCTTTCGGTTAGCCGTACCGGATGGCGATCGGTGGATTGTTTGCGATTTGCCCTGGGATAAAACGATCGTTCCCGTGGTCGCGATTCCCGACTTTGAGCTATCAACGGCGGACTCGCGGCGTGTTCTGCCCGAGACCTATAGCGGTAGCGATGCTGCGTTTAATGCGGCTCACGTGAGCCTGTTAATCCAAGGGTTAGCGGCGGGGAATGGCGATTGGATACGGGTGGGGATTGACGATCGCCTACACCAGTCCTACCGTGTGGCGCTGATTGCGGGATATCGCGCGGTGGAAGCGGCGGCGATCGGTGCCGGAGCCTATGGCGTGGCGATTAGCGGTGCGGGGCCGACGATGTTGGCCTTATGTTCGCCGGAGACCGTCGAGGCGGTCGCCGCTGCGATGGATCAAACCTGGCAAGCCCAGGGCATCACGCCGGATGTGCGACGGGTTGAGCTTGATTATCGGGGTGTGCAGGTCGAGTCGGTCTAGCGATTTTGCGGTTTCGCGATCGTCGGCATGATGGTAGATCGCAATGGATTTTGATGAATTAGGCAAAATTGCACGAAATTACGCCTAATCATTCAGAAAAACGGTCAAATTTAGCCATAAATCGCCGGTCGATCGCGTCTTTGATCCACCAAAGCCAACTGTAAGCGCCGATGCCCCAATTTCCCCAGGACGCAACGGCGCGACCGTCGCCCGTACCGATCAAGGCCAAAACCTTATCGGGCGGATCATAGCGAGTGAAAGACGACTCCCCGGCCAAGGTCGCCCGCCAATTGTCAAATAATGGTTTGCCCTGACGCACGGCATAGACTCCGGCTCGCGGCAGTTGACGATCGCGCAATACGGCCACATCTCCCGAGGCGAATACCTCTGGATGCGATACTGATCGCAGGGTTTCATCAACAACCACAAACCCACGATCGTCCGTTTCCAGGCCGCAATAACTCAGCCACGATGCCGGTTGCGCGTTCGTGACCCAAATCACGTGATCGCCTGGAACCTCCAGCCCCGACGCACAGCGCACGTTTCGCGTCGGTTCAATCTCGATCGCCGTTTCACCTCGGTAGATCTGGACTCCCCGATCGCGCAAAATCGACTCCAAGATCCGCCGCACCATGGCGTTATGGCCAGGAAGTAGCCGATCGCCGCGCTGAATGAGATTGATCGTCAGCAATTCCGCCCGCTCCAGCAGTTTCGTGAGCCGTGCGCTCATCGTTAACGCAAGTTCGACACCACCGGCTCCACCACCGACAATGGTGAGCGCGATCGGCTGGGTCGGCGACTGGCGAACCTGTTCGAGGATGTCGTACCACGCCGTGAGCAGCTCTGGAACCGGTTTGGCTGGGATAGCGTACTTGCCGCCACGCACCCCGCTTCGTCCCGGTGTACATCCCGTGTCGATCGACAAAAAGTCGTAGGCGATCGAGCGTTCCGAGTCGAGTTCGACGATACGGCGCTTTAAATCCAGGCTCACGGCGCGATCGAGCAAAAAGTTAACCCCAGCTCCTTGCGCTAGCGCCAACGTATCGATATAACAATCATTCCACGGGTAAAATCCCGCAATATGGCCGGGTAAAATCCCCGAATAGGGTGCATAGACCGTGTTCGAGATCAGCGTAATACGGGTCGGTGGCCGTGAAGCGTCTTGCTGCCGCGCCCAGTGATCCAGCGCGATCGCGTGGCTATGACCGCCGCCGATCACAACAAGGTGGGGGATACGTTGCACGATGAATAGAACGAGTGAAGTGTTGGGACAGAACGACGGAACCTTGCGTGCGACGCTCTTGAGTCTTTCGGCGATCGTCGGCTCATTCAAACGGTTATGGCCTAGATCTAGAGGAGCCGCCCAGCCTGAAACCGCAGCCAAGCACAAGTGTGGCCTATTCAGATGAATTGCGCGAGCTAATTCGAGCTAATTCTAATTCGAGCTAATTATGGGAGTCGTTTAAGGTCGCCTCCAGTGCTTCGCTGGTTTCGGCAGTGGGGACGCTTTTGTGGACAACGTGGAGCTGTTCGCGGACATCGTCGATCGTGTCGTTGAGGTGAGCAATTTTCGCTTCGAGTTCGCGTCGCTTGACCTCTGGATCGATCGAGTCCGAAATTGCGTCCAATTTTCGATCGCGCCCGGTTAGCTTCGGCTTGCGTTTAGCGCCACGGCGCGATTTCGACACCACCGCAGCACCGATCGCGCCGCCGATCGCACCGCCGACGAGTGCGCCGAGCAAAAATCCACCGGAAAAATTACCGTTACTCATGATCTTTCCTATTGGTTATGGGTTCGTGGGTTATGTTGATGGCTGTTGGATGTATCACGACTATTATCAACCGGTTCCGAAGGCGCGATCGCCTGCATCGCCCAAGCCGGGAATAATGAAGCCGCGATCGTCGAGCTGTTCATCGATCGTTGCCGTATAAATCACCAGACCAGGGTAGTGTTCGTTGAGGATTTGCAGAGCGGGCGGAGCTGCGACCACGGCAATAATGCGGATACGATCCGGAGTTAAGCCGCGATCAATTAACTGCCGCATCACAAAATCGATCGTGCCGCCCGTGGCCAACATCGGCTCACTAATCAAGACCAGGGAATCATCGGGAAAGTGCTTCGGCAACTTATTGAGATAGCAGTGCGGCTCTAGGGTTGCTTCGTTGCGCTCCATCCCCACGTGATAAATCGCCGCCGCTGGAAGCACGCTCATCATGCCCTCGATCAGCGCTAGCCCCGCACGCAAGATCGGCACCACCGCCAGCGGCGTCGAAGCGCGAATCACCTCGCCCGCACTCGGAGCCAAGGGGGTATGGATCGTCACTTCATCGGTGGGTAACCAATCGCGGATCGCTTCGTAGGTCAGCCAGCGCCCGATTTCGGTCAGGCCGGTTTTGAACAGCGGCATTGGCGTCGAAGCTTCACGTACGAGCGCCAGCCAGTTTTTTAGCAGTGGATGCGGGGGGACAAAAACGCGCAGTTGGAGAGCCATCGCAACGAGCCAGACCGTGAATTGAGCCGTCTAATCTTACCGCGATGCCTGGCTTTCCGGTTTGTGAGTCTAGGTGAGTCCAGATGAGTTCATGGATCGAACACACAACCCCTCAATCGGGAAGTGCATTACCCGATTGTTGTGCGTCGGTTTAAGTTTTATTGCATGTTAAGCGGGCAGAAATCTTGAATTGCGATTAACCTTAATAACGCTTCGGTTGTTTGATTCATTTCTCAATTCAGTTTGTGGATTTACGCTGATGTTGCGTGTTCGTCTTGCTACCTTTTTTGCGATCGCTGCGTCTGGCCTCATGGCAGATTCCGCCAATCCAACCCCGCCCCGATCGCCCGATCGAGTCGAAACCTGCGATCTGCTGATCGTGGGTGGCGGCCTGTCGGGATCAGCGGCAGCCTATGAAGGATTACTCGCAGGGAAAACGGTCTGTTTAACGGAGATTACCGATTGGGTCGGTGGGCAGATTTCGTCTCAGGGAACGTCTGCGCTTGATGAGCGACCCACCCAGCGATCGCTCCTGTTTTATCCCCGTGGCTATCTCGAACTGCGCCAAAAAATCGAAGACTATTACGGCTTACTCAATCCCGGTGGCTGTTGGGTGAGTAGCTCCTGTTTTATGCCCTATGACGGTCATAAATTGCTCTGGGAGATACTCAAACAGGCCGAAAAGCGGGGTCGGGGTCAGCTCAAGTGGTATCCCAATACGGTGGTCAAAGAGCTGGGCTATCGTCCGAGTCCCGGTCGCGATCGCAACGGCAATAGCGACAATGAGCTAGTCGATACGGCGATCGCCATCCAGCACGCGCCCCAACCCGGAACATCACCACTCAACACCTATCCACTGTCCGAGACGATCGAGGATGCCTATCGCTACGACGACTCGGCGAGATTGGGCAAAACCATCATCGAATTCGTACCGAAACAGACGATCGACACGACCGATATCGACACCACCGGCGACGCAGCTCAGGCCGCAGCAAACTGGTACGTGATCGACGCCACCGAAACCGGCGAACTCATCGGCCTCGCCGATGTCCCCTACCGGCTTGGGATCGATCCCGCCTCCTACCTCGAACCCTCCAGCTCCGACCCCGACGGCGACGAATACTGCACCCAAGGCTTTACCTACACCTTCGCGATGGAAACCCAAGCGGAGGAACAAACCTACGAACTACCACCGTTTTACGACCAGTACGCCCCCTACTACAGCTACGAACTGCCTCGCCTCGCCGACTTCGAGCTGGTCTACACCTATCGCCAGATCCACACCACCGACCCCGGTGGCTTTCGTCCCGGCAACGTCCGCGACTGGCCGATCTACCCCGGCGATATTTCGATGCAAAACTGGACGTGGGGTAACGACTACCGCCCCGGCACGTCCGTCGATAACCTCATTTTTACGCGCGATCAGCTCACCGCCACCGGTCAGCTTGACCCCGGTGGTTGGCTCGGTGGTTTACGCACGGAAACCCTGGCACGCGGCGAAGAAAACGCGATCGGCTTTTTCTATTGGCTCGTCCAGGGAACCACCGATTCCCAACTCGGCGACGGCGTCAAACAGCCCCAGCCCTACCATCAGTTTATGGCGGGCTTCGATGCCCCGATGGGAACCGCTCACGGCCTCTCGAAATATCCCTACATGCGCGAAGGGCGACGCATCGTGGGTCGTCCCGGTTTCGCTCATCCCACCGGATTTACGATTTGGGAAGTCGATATCTCACTGATGAATTACCGTGATCCGTACTATCTGGCTAATTTGGGTGAAGATGAGGTGCGCCGACTGTGGGCGACGTTATCCGGACTCGATGCGATCGACGTGATTTCCGGCAACGTGCCGATCGACGACGTGCAGCCCCGCAACCGCGCCAGCATGTACCCCGACAGCGTCGGCATCGGTCACTACGCGATCGACTTCCATCCCTGTATGACCGAAAGCCCCCCAGAAAAACCGGGCAACACCGAACGCGAAGGCGAGCGTTTCGGCCAGGGTCGCGCCTTCCCCTTCCCGGTTCCGCTCCGGGCAACCATTCCCCAGCGTCTCGACAATCTCCTCGTTGCCGGAAAAAGCATCGCCACCAGCCACACGGCAGCGGCGGCCTATCGCGTTCACTCGTTCGAGTGGTCGGTCGGTGCAGCGGTGGGAACGACGGCGGCGTTTGCCCTCGATCGCGACGTGATGCCCTTCGAGCTAGTGGATGATCTACCCTATCCCGAGCCAGAGCTAGAAGCCTTGCAGCGCCGACTTAACGAAAATCAAAACCCCACCGATTTTCCCAACACCTCTATTTTTAACAATACGTGGGATGAGTGGAATTAATGACTAATGAACTGAAGGTCAAATTCTCCAAAGCATGAGCTGAGAAATGGTGTACTGCGGTCTCGATCGGTACAGCAATCTCAATCACAAACGAGACATCTTGACCCTGTTCTACTGTCCCAAAGATCGCGTTATCTAGCTTGATAAAGGTGACGCGATCGACTCTACTCAAGGCTCTCAGTCTATTCTAAAATAATTGAACTCACGGCAAAGGCAGCTTAGGCAACGTGAGTTTTTTTGTTTTGAGGACAATCAAAAATAGAGTTAATTGATGCGAATATCTCGTTCTTTATGCTGTTGTTTGGAAGGCTCAGAGGAACGTTTATATGCTTCGGTGGGAGCCGCGCCCGAAGAAAATGTACAGGTCGAAAGAATAGCATCAAACCATTTTACGTGATTTAATTTTGCTCGTAAAAATGAGGTTTTCTCGATACGGGCTTGGGTGAAGTTCGCATGGGTTAGATTGGCTTCAAGAAATGATGCACCCGTTGAGCGGATACCTTCGATGAGCTTCATCGAGAAGACAATCGAAACGCTAAAAAACATAAAGGTGACTAGGATGTAAGCGATCGCGATCGGCATTAACCCCAGCGTAAAATTGCGATAAGCGCGATATAGACCCGCCACAGATAGATAGAATGTAGCGGGAAGCGTCGCCGCCCATAACCAGGCTAGAGCAGGCGTGTATTTATATAGCTGAGCGATGATAACCAGCATCACAGCTAACATTGATGCTGTGGCGAAGGCGCTGTTATTTAGCCGTGCGAGGAGTAAGACTAAAAGCGTCACTCCTGCGGTGACTAGCGCAGAGATAATTTTACGGCGTGTCGTATTTTTGGTATGGCCAATACGAGCACGAAAAAAATTGGCGCTCGCTAGATTTGCCTGCTTAAAGCTGCAATTGTTAATGTATGCGCCACTAAAGTCAGCTCCCGAAAGATTTTGTCGATCGAAGGAAAGACCCACTAGCTTGGTATTCGCAAAATCGCGGCGTTTAGGTTTCGACATTGATGTAGATTTTAGATGTAAACAGGCCGGGTCACCATTGCATATATTGAATTGCTTGAGGAAAAGTTTTAGGTTCGCTGACCATCACTATCAATCTTAAACATCGATTGTTTATTGTCATCCCGATGGCTTTATTATCTACTATATTTTTTATCTATTCCGCGTAGTATGGGAAAGATATATAGCTTAAATCGATCCTCATTCTGGATTCATAGGGGTGAACGATCGCGCAATCTGACACTGCTCCTATATGGCGGATTGCAATTCGTGCCTCAACTTAACCTACAGCGAATCGCCCTTTAATTACCGTACGAAGTATCTTGTCTTAAGCAGGACTTACGCAGACGTTCGACTTCTGAACGAGCCTTCCCCGTTCCAGTTTTTAGGACAATGTGAAAAGTCGAACTGCTAACCCATTGTGCATAAGTTCTACCTTTGAAATTGTGACACCTCTGCGAATAATTCTCACGGAGGTATAGATCCACGATTGGTTCTGAATCATGAATATATCGTCTCATTCGAGACTCTGTTCAATAATCGCGTGGGGCTTCAACCACTTTAGAGATGTCGCCATAGGAAAATAAACCTGGGGTAAATTAGCCTGCTTGGCTTATTTTGTTTACTATTCCGAACTTCCCCAGCGTCTTCAGATATTTATTGCAATCTTATGAGTGATACCAGTGTGACGGGCTACCGCATCGAGCGTGATTCCATGGGCGATCGCCAAATTCCCGATACGGTCTATTACGGCATCCAGACCCTACGCGCGATCGAGAATTTTCCGATTAGCGGTTTGCGTCCGCTACCGACCTACATCGAAGCCTTTGCGCTGATCAAAAAGGCGACGGCGGTCGCGAACCGTGAGCTGGATTGCATTCCGGTGGATGTGGGCAAGGCGATCGAGCAAGCAGCGGAGGAGGTGCTCGCTGGTCAATTGCGCGATCAGTTCGTCGTCGATGTCTATCAGGCAGGAGCGGGTACGTCGCACCACATGAACGTGAATGAAGTCCTGGCGAACCGGGCGCTGGAACTGCTGGGCGGCGAAAAGGGCGATTACACGCGCGTGAGTCCTAACGATCATGTGAATTACGGTCAATCGACCAATGACACGATCCCGACGGCGATTCGTATTGGTGGGCTGTTGGCGCTGAATCGTACGCTGTTCCCGGCGATCGAGGCAGCGATCGTCACCCTCGAAGCCAAAGCCGATGAGTTCCAAGACATCGTTAAATCCGGTCGGACGCACATGCAAGACGCTGTGCCAGTGCGCCTCGGCGAAGTCTTCCGCGCCTGGTCGGTGATTGTCCGCGATCATCTGCGCCGCATTCAGTTTGCCGCCGACGATCTCAAAATCCTCGGCTTGGGCGGCAGCGCTACGGGCACGGGACTCAATACCCATCCGCAATACCGCTTTCGTACCGCCGAGCTGCTGTCGGAGTATATCGGCCAAGATCTCCAATCCGCGCCACACCTGATGGCCGCGATGCAGAGCTTATCGCCGTTTGTCGCCGTGTCCGGCAGCCTGCGAAATTTAGCTCAGGATTTGGTGAAGATTTCCCACGATTTGCGTCTAATGGATTCGGGGCCAAAAACGGGGTTGAAGGAGATAAAACTACCGCCGGTACAGCCGGGATCGTCGATCATGCCGGGGAAATACAATCCGGTGATGGCGGAAATGACCTCGATGGTATGTTTTCAGGTGATGGGTCACGATAGCGCGATCGCTCTATGCGCTCAGGCGGGACAGCTTGAACTCAACGTAATGATGCCGCTGGTGGCCTACGATTTAATCCACAGCATCGAAATTTTGGGCAATACGATCGCCGTTCTGACGACGAAATGTCTGGCGGGGATCGAGCCGGTGCGCGATCGCTGTAATGCCTACGCGGAGGGCAGCTTGGCGCTAGTGACCGCTCTCAATACCCACATCGGCTATCTCAATGCGGCGGATGTGGCGAAGGAGTCGCTGGCAACGGGTAAATCCCTGCGGGCGATCGTCCTCGAAAAAGGGCTGATGGATGAGGCGACGCTGGCGCAGGTGCTGGATCTCGACAAGATGAGCCAAATGCCGACGGGTCAGGCGTAGGCGAAACGTTTGACCGTATATGACCAGAAGCCCGGTTTTTCGCCCGGTTTCTGGTCACGGTTAATCGAGGTTGCGATAGAGGCGATCGATGTCAAATTCGAGATCGAGGCTCGCGAGGGTGATGCGATCGCCTGCGGTATAGGTGACGGTTTCCCAGGTGTTGTCTGTGGTGCGGCGGCGACATTCGACCTGTTGAGTTTTTTGGGAGATGAGGACGTATTCCTCAAGGCTATCGAGTTTTTGGTAGTCGGTGAATTTTTGTTGTTTGTCGAATGTCTGGGTGCTTTTTGATAATACCTCTACGATAAGTTTTGGGTATTTTTTAATGTTGCGGTTTTCGCGATCGCGTGGATCACAGGTTACAAAAGCGTCCGGGTAGTAGTAAAAGTCATCTTGATAGTTAACTTTGACGTTGCCGGAATGGAATCGACAGGTGCTGCTATCACCGAGATAATCATCAATTTCCCGTAGCAGGTTAAAGGCAATACGATCGTGATTATCGCTTCCGCCCGCCATTGCATAGACGAGTCCATAGCGATATTCGTGGCGGACAGGGTTGTCGCGATCGAGCTGTAGGTATTCTTCGGGGCTGAAGTAGTTGGGGGTAGCGATCATGATGTTTGTCTGGTGATTTTTGGTAGGGTGATTTATTTCGGCCAGGGGTAGGGGTTTTGTTTGATGGTTTGGTAGTTTTCGTCGAGTTCGGGTTCGAGCAAAATGATGGCGCTGATGCGGCGGGCGGTTTCGACGATGTGGCGGATTTCGTCGGGTTTCATTGGTCGGTCTAGAACGTTGTAGGCGCGGTAACTGAGCCATTTTTTGATGACTTGGTAGCCGCCGATCGTGTATTTCCAGACGCGATCGGGGATGTTTTTCCAGTAGGCGGTGTCGTTGAGGTAGATGTCGTTGGTTTTGTTGCCGAGGAGGGCGATCGCGGTTTCGCCTATTTGTTGGCGTTCTTCTGGGGTGTAGTCGCGCTGAATGATTTTTCCTCTTCCGGGCATGACGGGTTTTCCGTGGCCGCCGTTGCCCCAGTTGGCGGTTAGGTTGTAGTCGTTTGGGGTGAGTTTATGGCCGGGAATTGCGGTGAGTTGGGCGATGGTTTTTAGGGTTTCGCTTGGGGTTTCGGTGACGTTTTGGACTGGGGTTTCGGGGTCGAGGAGGTGGGCGATGGTTTGGCCGAGTTGGGCGGATTTTTTCAGGTGTTCGCGATCGTTGGGGAGGGGGATTCGTGGCCAGTCTTGTCTTAATGCACCTGAGTTTTCTTGTTGATAAACACTGGAGAAGAGAATGGCATTTATAGAAAGTATCAAAGCTTCAAGCTCATCAGATGACAACTCTAAAGACTCTGCATATATCGTTGATCTATCCGACAAATTCCAGATACTATCCTCATCAATAAGCCGTAGATCGCCAAGATAGCCATTTGCTTTTGCCTTGCCAATTTTCAAGATCTTAGGAAAGCAGCTCGCACCTCGATCCATTAAATCTAGACATCCAATATGTGCAATAACTTGAGGAACAGACCAATCTCTCCGAGGTTTCTGTTGAGAGACAAGAGATATATTTCCCTTAAAGATATTCTCTTTGTAATCAGATCGATTCCTGTCTAATAACCTTGTTTGTGCTTCCCAAAACAAATATCGAGTATCAAATGGTCGATAAGAGTAACGAATAAGCTCTCCCGATTCTTTTTTGTTATTGATTATTTGTTGTCGTATTATTCGAGCGGGAAAGTTCAAACTTTCTGACACGGATGGATATCTGGCTTCTAGGTCTTCGTCTGATATTTTTATATTTAAGTAGTCTTTAATTCTTTGCTTAATAGCATCAATATCAACATCTACCAGGAAATCATCTCGACTAGTTTTGACTCCCGGATAAGACGTTGGAACTACTTCAGGAAGCAAAGGCCAATCAAAATAACTAGCGGTGACAGACTTCGGCTTAAACGGTAAACCTAAATCAAAACTTGGCTTAACCCGTTGATATTGTGAAGGCTTTTCGTCCAAACTTGCGATCATATCGGCACATCTTTCTTTTGCCCGTGCTCGATCAAAATCTCGATAGAATACCTCGGCAAAATCACCAGGCTTTTTCTTTGATATCGATTGCTCCGACTTCAACAACAAGCCGATTGCTGTTCCTACCTTAATACCTGCCGAAAACCCAGGCATCGCAAAAACTGTTTCACTCGTACGACCATCTGGCGCATACTCCGAAATAATTCGATCACCGTGAAGATTATCAATATAAATCCGATCAAACGCCGATAAATACCGCTCACGCATCCCCGTAAACGAAAGACCATCCAACCACGAATAATTAGAAATAAAACAGACAATCCCCCGCTGCGACTGCTCCACAATTCGTCGCTCCGCCATCCGAAAGAACCGCACATAAAGATCATTCAACCCCTGACCCTGAACCTTTAGTTTTGGGTTAACCGGCATCCGATACGCCTCCGATAACTCCCGCTCTTCATTTAACGCCATCCCCGCAAAACTGTTATACGGCGGATTGCCCAACACCACTAAAATCGGTTCCTTCTGCTTAATTTTATCCGCCGCATCCCGCTCCCGTTCAAACACATTTAAAAACTCAAAACGCTGCTGATCCTCATCCTCCGATTTCGTCCAACCCGTTAACGCATTCGTTAAAAAAATACCCGCCCGATCGCGACTACGACCATCCATCACCAACGGATCACCCAACTCATCCAACTTCAACGCAATCTGTAAATGCGCAATCACAAACGGAGCCGTCAATAACTCAAACCCAAACACCCGGCCTAACACCACCGACTTTAAATCGATCGGTAAATCACCCATCCCAGCCGCATCCCGCTTCGCAACCAACGTCGCCGCAATCTTCTCAATCACCGCCACCAAATACGCCCCCGTCCCACAACACGGATCAAGCACAAACACATCCGGACTCGCCAACCCATCCGCACAGCCCAACTCCTCGCGCAACACCCGATCAACCCGCTCTACCATGTAGCGCACCACCTCCGGCGGCGTGTACCACACCCCAAAATCCTTCCGCAGTGACGGATCAAACGCCTCCAAAAACGGCTCATAAAAATACTGAACCGCCTGCGAATCTTCAAACTTCGCGAAAAACTCTGATCGCACCACCCGATTTAAAACATTCGCCGTCCAGTCAAATAACTCAACTAAATTCAAACTTTCGAGCGTCTCCGGATCACCCAGCCGGTGAAACAACGACTGCAAAACCGGCACACGCAAATACCGCCACGACGTTTCCCAAACAAACTCACCCGAACGATCGCCCCGCTCCCGCTGCCACAACGTCCACGCCGAAAAAATCCCGTAAAACAACGTCTGCACCAACGTCGATCGGAAAAAACGATCCCCCTTTTCGCGATCGAACGTAATCCCCAAACCCGTCTCGAAACTCTCCCGAATTTGCATCAGCGCAGGCAAATCCGGTGACGCCTCAATCCGCGATCGGGCATCCCGCGCATAGGACGCCAAAAACCACGCCACCTGCTCCGGTGTCGCGATCTTCGCCTTCGACAACATCACCCGCTTGATGAATTCGATAAACTGATCCGCCGTTTCTGGCTTCAGGGATTTTGGCTTCGCCGCCAATTTCCAAAACTCGTCCGCCGTTGGTGCAAAACTAAACGACTCTAGAACCGTCTGCCGATCGTCAATATCTCCCACCAACAAAAACTCACGAAAACTCGTCACCAACACCTGTCGATAACTCGCCCAATACTTCCGCACCTGTTCCGACTTCGCGATTTTTCGCACATCCGCACTGATCCCCTTCGCCTCAATCGCCCCCCGTTCCGGCTGCGGGATTTGCCCTGAATCGCTTGATATCGCCTCCCCCTTTGGAAATTGCGATGCCGCAAACAAGCCACCGTCCGGTATCCCAACATCCTTCCGCTTCCTCAAGCCTGTGATACAACACACCGATGGCTTAAGCTGCGCCCCGATCGCATTCAGCAGATTTTGCAACGCCGTATAATGCGTCGTCTCTGCCACCGTCGCGCCCGTCACCCAATTAGCATTCAGCGCCGTTAGATATTCTGCGATCGCAGTATGGGACATCGTTTGACCTGTAGAAAAACTACCCTTCAGCTTACACAGCCAATCATCCACCGCGACACTGCATGAACAACGGTGAATGAAAATGTTAATAAGTGGATCAATGCTATTGCAAATTTCTTAATAAAAGCGGGTGAGCTGCACACGATAGCGGTCTTTTTTGGTGATGTTCACCTCGCCAATTTCCAGGCGACCCTTGCCGCGAATCGCCACCAGATCGCCCGCTTTGACGCTATAGCTCGACTGTGAAATTTCCTTCCAGTTCACCCGCACATCACCCGAACCAATCAGCCCCGCCATCTTGCTCCGCGACATCCCAAAGCCCGCCGAGGCCACCGCATCAAGCCGCATCGATGCCTCTACCGTGGTCATCTCTTTCACCTTCGGCGGTTGAACCTTTAACTCGCTCGCGTCGATCGCCCGCGTCTTGACGGGAACCGATCGCACCTGCACCAAGCTCATTTCGAGAAACTCGGCAATGTCAGCGGCGACGATCACCTGTGCGCCCCGATCGCCCAAGACCAAAACATCGCCGGTTTTATCCCGCACGATCCCCGTCCCCAGCATCGACCCGAGGAAATCCCGGTGGGTCGCCGTATCGAACAGAAAATTACCGGCCACTTCCAGCACGGCGAGTTCCACGTGGCTCGCGTCGATCGGCACTTCCGATCGGGCGATCGCACAGCGCTGCCGTTCCGCTTGAGCATACCCACCCGAAGCGACGATCGTCACATCCGTTAAGCGTTCAAATACACGCTGCACCTCGGCCAATTCCGGCGGCGAGAGAAAGTCCGTACAGACGATTTCCCAGGTGCGGATCGCATCGTTGGCGCGATCAATCACACGCGCGAGACAATCGCGATGTTCAACATTCTTTAACAGATCTTCGCGGGGCAGCATAAAAGGCGATTCGGCGATTCTAGAGAAGGGAGTCTGACAGCAAAAACTGCCGCGATCGCTCATGAGGACAGTGCAGGACAGCAGCGCCTAGCGATCGCAGCAGCGAAAAAAGTGCTTTTTATTTTATTTGAAATTTGGGCGCACCACGTTGAAAATCGTGACACACAGCAAGATGCAAAACAAACGGATGTATTTGCAACTCGCAACTAAACGTCGATTTCAGCCAGCGATCGAACCATGTGATCGAATGGCTCATCCACAAAACTCGGATTGTCGATGCCCGCATCTACCAACACCGCTTTAACGATTTCGCCCAAAATTGCGATACCGTTGACAGTTGGCCCGATCGCCACGCTGAGAGAGTTATAGGTTTCGCGTAACCCATCCAGCACGCGCTCATCGAGCACTTTGGTATCGCCAGCAACCCAGGCATAGGTGGCGTAGCGCAGGTAGTAGTCCATGTCGCGCAGGCAGGTGGCATAACGGCGCGTGGTGTAGGCGCTTCCACCGGGACGGAGCAGTTCGGGGAGTTCCGAAAATAGACGATCACCCGCTGCTTTGACGATCGCTGCCGCCTGCGAATTAACAATCGCCGCAGCGCTAAGACGAGCCTCACCCGTCGCGTAGTAAGACTTGAGGCGATCCATCGCCGATCGATCCAGGTAACGCCCTGTCACGTCATACGTCTTGATTAGAGTGGTAATCGCGTCCTGCATATTTTCCTCTTAATATATATTTTTGAAGCGGGCTGTATTGATTATTTGTCAAGATTGGCGAGTGCTATCGCGACCTCAATAATAGTTCATACTCCCAGAGATACGAACCAGGGATCGCTCGTTTCACAAAAATCCAGACGATCGGCGATCATCTAGACCACGAGTCAACCGTAATTTAAAGCCTTCGTCGATCGACGTTAAGCGCGATTAGACGTGAACCACAATCGTCCGTATCGCTGATGAAGCTTGAATTTTCGATAATTACGTTGCCGTTAAAATCCCGCTTCTCTAGCAGTATTCCGTATCACAGCTTACAAAATACGATATCCCTAGTCCCTAGGATAAACCCGGTATTGCAGAGCGTACGATTTGCAAAACACGCTTAAGCAAACTGGGGGGATCGCAACATACGATCGACCGCCAACCGACGAAGTACCACGGAGAAATAAACTTAATGGCTGCAACCGCACAGGAAGTCCTGAAAATGATTCAGGACGAGGGGATCGAACTGATCGACCTCAAGTTTGTCGATATTCTGGGAATCTGGCATCACTGCACATTCCACGTGACCTACATCGACGAAACGGCCTTTACAGAAGGTGTAGCATTCGACGGTTCGAGCATTCGCGGTTGGAAAGCCATTAATGCTTCAGATATGGCAATGGTTCCCGATCCGACAACGGCTTGGATCGACCCGTTCATGGAAGTGCCGACCCTGAGCATGATCTGCTCGATTATTGAACCTCGTACCGGCGAAATTTACGATCGCGACCCGCGCTCGATCGCGCAGAAAGGTCTCGCATACCTCGAAGCCTCAGGTCTAGGCGACGCGGTTTACTGCGGCCCCGAACCGGAATTCTTCATTTTTGAAGACGTGCGCTACGACCAAAACGAACACGAAGGCTACTACCACATCGACTCGGATGAAGGTCAGTGGAACACTGGCCGCCATGAAAAAAGTGAGAAGCAAGGTGGTAACCTCGGCTTTAAAACCGGCTACAAACGCGGTTACTTCCCCGTCGCTCCCTCGGATACGCTACAAGACATCCGCACCGAAATGCTGCTGACGATGGCGAAATGCGGCGTTCCCGTCGAGAAGCATCACCACGAAGTTGCCACCGCCGGTCAGTGCGAACTGGGGATTAAGTTCTCTGACCTGATCGCCGCTGCGGACAATGTCCTGATTTATAAGTACGTTGTTAAAAACGTCGCTCGTAAATACGGCAAAACCGCAACCTTCATGCCCAAGCCCGTCCTAAACGACAACGGCAGCGGGATGCACACCCACATGTCGGTGTGGAAAGGTGGCAATCCGATCTTCTTCGGTGACGGCTACGCTGACCTCAGCGAAGTTGCGCTGCACTTCATTGGCGGCGTCATCAAACACGCTCCGTCGATTCTGGCGTTCTCGAACCCCTCGCTGAACTCCTACAAGCGTCTGGTTCCGGGCTTTGAAGCTCCGGTGAACCTGGCGTACTCGCAAGGTAACCGCTCGGCCTCGATCCGGATTCCGCTCACCGGCCCCAATCCGAAAGCAAAACGCTTCGAGTTCCGTTGCCCTGACCCGACCGCGAACCCATACCTCAGCTTCACCGCGATGCTGATGGCGGGTATCGATGGCGTCAACAACAAAATTGATCCGGGTAGCCCGCTGGATGTGGACATCTACGAACTCAGCCCCGAAGAACTGAGCAAGATCCCCTCGACTCCCGGTTCGCTCGAAGGTGCGCTCAGCGCCCTGGCGGAAGATCACGCTTTCCTCACCGCTGGCGGCGTCTTCACGGAAGACTTCATCGACAACTACATCACGTACAAACTCGACAATGAAGTGAACCCGATGCGTCTGCGTCCGCACCCCTATGAGTTCATGCTTTACTACGATGCCTAGGGGCTGTCATCAATTGAATTTGTAGCCTTTATTCAGTGAGGGTTTCAGCCCCTTTTGTTTTTTGTTGGGTCGGGCGTTCAACAGCTTACTCCGTAAGAGGTCTGGTGCTAATTGATGACACGCCCTAAGCCAGATGTCTAAGCAGGGCGCACGATCGCGCTATACCGACATTGGGTCTCAACGATCCACGGTTAGCCGGTCAACCTCAGCTCATGTCTGGTCGTCAATAGACTCAATAAACCCGCTCTGATTTAACGTTGGAGCGGGTTTTTGGTTGAAATTGGATTTTGTGCGACTAGAATTTTGTGCTATACCCGCTAGGGCTGGCCTTTTGATGTGTGACATCGCCCTATGACTGCTACACCGCTTCGCTGGGATGAACTGGAGCAACGCGCTGACTTTGCGATCGACACGGTGAATGGACCAACAAACTCACGCGCTCGTTTGCGGCTGTTTGGCCAATCGGAAGACCAAGTTCGGGTGACGCTTTATCGCGATAATCACGCCTGGTGTCCCTACTGTCAGAAAGTCTGGCTGTGGCTAGAGGAAAAGCAAATTCCCTACCGCATCGAAAAGATCACGATGTTTTGCTACGGCGAAAAGGAGCAGTGGTACAAACAGATTGTGCCGTCGGGAATGCTGCCAGCCGTGAAGCTAGATGGCAGACTCATTACCGAAAGCGATGAGATTTTGATTGAGCTTGAGGCGGCCTTTGAGCCTTTGGGTATTAGCCTGCTCGATCCGGCGGCGATACCGCTGCGCCAGTTGGAGCGGCTGTTGTTTCGTGCTTGGTGTTCATGGTTATGCTATCCGAGCCGATCGCAACGCCAGGATCGCCAAGATCGGGCGCAGTTTGTGGATGTTGTAACCGCTGTTGAGGCGGCGCTGGGCCAAACATCAAGCCCCTATTTTCTGGACGACTTTAGCGCGATCGATGTAATTTTTACGCCCTATGTCGAACGGATGAACGCCAGTTTGTACTACTACAAAGGCTATTGCCTACGCGAGGAAAATCCGCGTTTTTCCGCTTGGTTTGACGCGATGGAAACGCGATCGACCTATCGCGGAACCCAAAGCGATTTTCATACCCATGTTCACGACCTGCCGCCGCAGATGGGCGGTTGTTATAGCAATAACGAGCCGGAGGCATTGCAAAATCAGGCACAGGTTGACAACGGCCCCTGGTTTGGTTTGCCCGACGTGAAGTATCCCGAACCAGAGACCGCGCGAGTTGAAGCGCTGAAACGGGTCTGTAAGCATCGCGCGAATATTATCCGGGTGAATCCGCTGGAGGACGATCGCGCGGATCTCGCCCTCCGCTGCGCTTTGACGCACTTAATCACGGGTGAAACGCCAACCCCGCCGCCGGGATCGGATGTGGCGTTGCGGTACTTGCGCGATCGGGTGAATGTGCCGCGCGATATGTCGATTTACGCCGCCAAGCATCTACGGACATCGTTGGAAGCGATCGCCGCGATCGCGGGTGAGCGATCGGGGCCAGAGATTTCGCTGCGCCACCGTCGCGATCAAGATCCGAAAAATTTTGCGATCCAACCCGAATAATTCGGATCAAACCGGTCAAACCGGGCGGAAAATGTTGCAGATCGAAAATTCCGTCCAAAAGATGCAGACCGCGCGTCCTTTGGGCGCTACCCTAAGATATCGTCTAGCTCGACCCCGACTCTTATTCACAGCACGAAGCCATGGTTCAGTCTGCCCCTCTCACGGATGACGGAATGCTCACCGGTTTGCGCGACCTCGTTGCCGACAGCATGACGTCGATCGATGACTTCGCCATTGCCAAGCAAAAGCGCTTGCTCACCGATTCGCTCTATACCTCTCTGCGCGGCCAGTCATTCCTTATCGAGGCCAATATTGGCATCTTGCATTCCCACGGTCAGCCGTTGGTTGTTCCAGATATCCTGCTGAGTTTGGATGTATCGGATGATTGGTGGGATCGCCGCAATTACCCCTACTTTTTGTGGCAGTTTGGGAAACCGCCGGACGTGACGATCGAGATTGTCTCCGATCGCAACGGCGAAGAACTCGGTCAAAAACTGGCGCTCTACGAACGAATGCGCGTCAGCTATTACGTGGTTTATGACCCCCACGCGCTGCTCGGCGAAACCTTGCTGTATATCTTTGAGCTGCGCGGGAAGTGCTTCTTTGAGATTGCGAAGGTCGATCGCAGTAGTGAATCGGTCTGGCTGGATCAGGTGGGCTTAGGGCTGGTGTTGTGGTCGGGCAACATCGAAAATTGCGAAGGGCAGTGGTTGCGCTGGTGCGATAACGATGGGCTGGTTTTACCCACGGGCTACGAACTGGCGCAGCAGGAATATCTCACACGCGATGAAAATGAAAAGCGTGCCGATCTCGCCGAGTCACAGTTACGCCAAGCCAATCAGCGCACCGAGCGAGCGAAAAAGTGGGCGACTCGCCTCGCCGATCAGCTACGGGCTTTAGGGGTCGATCCCGATACGCTGTAAGCTCTAAGGCCAAAGATGTCAGTGTCTGGGAGCTAAAATCTGAGCGCTGGATGCTTTGGTGAACCGCTTCTAGACCTAGGGCGTGTCATCAATTAGCACCAGACCCCTTACGGGGTAAGCTGTTGAACGCCCGACCCGACAAAAAACAAAAGGGGCTGAAACCCTTGCTGCATAAAGGCTACAAATTTAATTGATGACAGCCCCTAGGGCTTCTGTTGCATGGTCTAACGTTTGGATGACGAAATGCGATCGTTCAAATGCCAAAACAACAGGGCTGAGATCCGTTGTTCTCGCTTCTAGAAAGAATTGTTATTGTGTAGAATCGAAAGTTTCGACGATCGAAGGCGAACTTAAGAGAAGGTCAGCGTACCATAGAGATTAATCGAAACTGGTTTGAGCCATCGTAACTGGAAAAATAGTTGGCAGCCGGTTTTACGGGGTCACATGAATTGCTGCATTGTTTCTATATGTTGAATGTTGATCAATCCCCCTCGCTTGCGTTAATGCTGTACTAAACAGCCATCATTGATTAATGAGCCACTTTCGCACGCTAGCTTTACGACGGACATTGCGTGCATCGACCCTCGATCGACTGCAAATGTGGCTGTGCGACGCGATACTTCACTCACCCGATCTCAGGCGTGAGACAACGATCGCCTTTCGTGAAACGGATCTCGCCATTCCTCCCACAGGCGGGCAACGCTTAACCCTTGTCATCTCGCTCCAATTTTGTGCGGTGATCTATGGAGTGCGACAAACGGGAGTTCGACAAACGAGAAACGCGGCGAATCTTCAGGAACGTTCAGCGCGTCGCTCCCCAGAGGTTGATCGCGACTCACAAAGGGGTGAACCAGGCGATTCAGGCGAGCTGGGCAAACTGAGCGAACTGGGCGAGCTAGATGAGTATTTTGAGGTTCAGCTTGCCTTCGATCGCGAAGCCCTCCGAGCCTTTCTCTTCGAGGTAGAGACGGAAAACCTGGCGGGGTATCGTCTACCGGATAGTCTTCGCGCCCACGCAACGACCTTGCTGCAAAACGATACCGATTTGCATCCGTGGTTTGAGCGGGCTGCCCTGGACTTAATCGCCGCTTGGGAAGCGGAAGGTGAACTTCGCGAGTCTTTAGAGTCTTTCCGTCAGCACAGCGATCGCCGTGAGTCCGATCGCGAGTTAAATGCTACGGCATCTGAGTCTACGGTGACGCATCAGAGCCTAGATCTCGATCCGACCCCCCCGAATGTAGACAGTGCAACCGCAGAGGACGAACAAGCCGATATCATCCTCGTGGATATTTTGCGCGATACGATCAGCCGCGCTCGTTACTTTCTCCAGCTCGATCGTCTCGCCATCTACCAGTTTTCCCACAGCGCAGGCGCTCCGAACCCCCCAACCAATTCAGCGGGGTTTACCGCCCAGCATGATGGATCGATCGTCTACGAAGCCTTGGTTTCGCCAGAGATCGGATCGCTCCAACTATCCACAATATTCGTCCGTGATTTTTTACCCGACGGAGCGCAGCTAGACGTCTTTGATGAGCCGATCGCGATCGATCATGTTACACGTCCGAGCGTGTCGAGCCGTGAACGTCAGGCATTACAGGCCATCCAGGTGCAATCTCAGGTGATTGTACCGCTGCGTTTGCGCGATCGCCTGTGGGGCGTTTTGTTCGCCCAGCAATGCACACAACCGCGATCGTGGTCGCAATACGACCTCGACTTTTTGCGCTACGTTGCCGCAGACATGAGCCTTGCCATCCAGCAAGCTCACGCTGTCGCCGAGCTACAGCAGCAAAAATACATGATCGAGCAGGCCGCCGAGCAGCAGGCTCATCAGCTTCATGACGCCCTCCAGACAACCCAAGCCGCAAAACAAACGCGGACGGAATTTCTGTCGATGATGAGTCATGAATTACGGACACCGCTGGCGTGCATCATCGGCATGTCCTCAACGCTGTTGCGCTGGTCATTTGGCCACCTGAACGACAAACAGCGGGAATATCTCAAGACAATTTACGACAGCGGCGAGCATCTATTGGAGCTGATCGACGATCTGCTTGACTTGGCGGAACTCGAATCCGGGGCCACTCAGCTCAAAATCGCAGAATTTTCGCTTTCACAGCTTGCCCGTCACGTTATTCGTACCGCGATCGATCGAGCAACGGTCAACGGCATCCGGCTCGAACTTAAGCTAGAGATCCCCGCAGAACTCGATCAATTCCGCGCCGATCGCGCCCGTGTCAACCAAATTTTATTCAATCTGCTGGGCAATGCAATTAAATTCACGCTGACCGGAGGCCAGGTGACCTTAAGCGTGACTCGTGAAGCGGAACAGGTGATGTTTGCGATCGAAGATACGGGCATTGGTATCCCCCAAAGTCAGCAAGAAGCACTCTTTGAAAGTTTCCGTCAACTGGATGGAACCTACACCCGCGAGTATGGCGGCACGGGTCTTGGGCTGGCCTTAACCAAACAGCTTGTCGAGCTACACAATGGCACGATCGACGTTCAATCTGAGCCGGATGTCGGATCATGTTTCACGGTTTGTCTCCCTCAAGCCCGCGAGCCCGCATCTCCCGAAGTCGCCATTCCCTCGGCCTTACGCACCGCACCCCATATTCCCCAGGGACATATCGTCCTCGTGACCAGCCGAGAGGATGATGCGATGTTGGTCTGCGATGTCCTGACAGCGGCGGGATTACAGGTCATTTGGATGCTCGACGGTTCAACGGCGCTGGAACAAATCCGAGTTCTGCGCCCGATCGTCGCGATCGTCGATCGTCGGCTTGACGGCATTGATGGCTGTGAACTGACCTCCATTTTGCGGCGTTCTCGGGAAACGGTGGCGCTACGGATTGTCATGATTGGTAATGGCAATCAGCCCGAAGAGGAATCGCTCTGTCTCATGAGCGGAGCCGATCGCTGTATTGCTGCACCGCTCAATCTTGAGGCTCTATTAACGCAGGTCATCGAGCTGATTGAGTTAGAAGACGATCGAACTGCCAAGGTAAAGGTGGCCCCTGGGCCGCCGTGAGGGTTACGGCTCTAATCTGCGTCGCGCAAGCTTCTGGCTTGTGAGCAACCTAGATATTGAAATGTTCGCGCTACGTAAGTTTGAGCGTTTTTCTGACCCCGAACTTACGTTGCTTCTGGAGGTTTCGGCACAACATTAGTCTTTTGTTGTTCAAGCTGCTGCTCAAGTTGCTGTTGCTCAAGCTGCTGTTGCTCAAGCTGCTGTTGCTCAAGCTGCTGTTGCTCAAGCTGCTGTTGCTCAAGGCGCTGCTGCTCAATCACGGCCAAAGTTTGGTGGTATTCCATAATTTTCTGTTTCGCTTCCCCGTAAACTGATGTTCCCTGGGGAATCATGCGCAGCACCGTGATCGCCTCGTCGTATTTCAGCTCGATCGCCAGATTTTTAGCGCGATAAAGCCAGGTTTTCGCTTGAATATCTCGTTTTTGGGTGTATTCCAGCCGTTTTTGCTGAACAGTGGAGTGAATCGATGATTCAGCGGGGATTTCGCTCAGAAAGGCGAGGGCTCCGCTAAAGTCACCGGCAGCGGCTAAATCGTAGGCGACTTGCAATGAGACGCGGGCGCGAACGTCTCGGGATTGGGTGTATTCCGTGATTTTGGTTTGGGCGGGGTCGTAGTGAGGCGAGGTCGGCGGGATTTTTTGCAGCTCAACGATCGCCGCCGCAAACTGACCCTCCATCGCTTGGGTTTTTGCTAAATAGATCTGTTGCTCCCCGGCAGGATCTGATTGAACACCAGAGGCGCGATCAAGCCAACGTTCGATCGTCGGATTGGCAGGATATTGCGGCGTCATCTCACGATTCGTCAGGGCTAATTTCGGGGTTGCGCGTGGTGTTTGTAGCGCTCGGACAAAACGATGCAGATCGCTGCTCCATTGCCGAGCCTCATTCTGGATGCTGGGCAAAAATTCGGGCGCTGCGATCGCGACATTCTCCGACGCCTCCGCGAGGCTTACGAGGCGTGTGGTATCGAGACGGCCCGTTTCATCCGAGGTGGGAATCTCCGGCAACAAGGCCACATCCACCTCCGGGTCAATGAGTTCATGGGCGTAATACCCACAAACTCCCAGGGTGACGCTGGTTGCAATGCTGGTTCCAATACCCAGCAGATCGAACAGTGACGTGATTTCAGACGGATCGGATCTATGCGAGATCTGATCTGTTGCACTCGGCGATCGCTCTGACTGTTCTCTTGTATTAATTTTTTCGATTTTTTTGATCGTGCTAATCGTCTCGATCGCCGTAATTGATATTGGATCACCGGGAACAACGGATTGATCCGACTGACCCGACTGATCCGACTGATCCGGCGCGAGACTCTGACCAGCAGTTCCTGTACTGTTAGGATGCGGACGAGTTTTATCCTGAATCAATCGAATCGGTTTATTCGAGCGCTCAGTCATGGTTTGAGCCGTTTTGGAAGCCCGTTTATTCAGGTCGGGAAGTGGCAATTGTTGCATGGCGATCGACCGCGCATTGGTCTCGAAACGTCTGATCGCCGATGAGATTGGGGCGAGGTCTACCCACAATTGGCGCGATCTGGGTGTCGAGCAAACTAAACATCAGTTTGCGCGAGGGGTAACACACCCAAGATGACGCCGATCGTTTCATCAAAACCACACGAATCTCGATCGACTTCTGTCGATTTGTTCGTCAACCCCCAGGCCGATTCCGGAGTCTCTCAGGAACTGTGGCAAAACTTATGGTGATTTATAGCAAAAAACGATTTGGTTAGGACGTATAAAAAAAGCTGAGAGCACTGAGCGGAGTCGAAGTGCGGTTTTCAACTTAGACGAGAGTGTCCTAATACAATCGGCTTATGCTATAACAAGCGCTCCGAGCGTTTTTCCTACGACCCAAATGCTTCCCTAGGACGCCTTCACCGCGCCCTGCGTCCCGAGTTGAATCAGCTCAATTTTGTAACCCGTCGGATCTTCGACAAAGGCAATCACCGTCGATCCATGCTTCATCGGCCCCGGCTCGCGGACAACCTTACCGCCGCGCGTTTTGATCTCGTCGCAGGTTCCGTAGATATCGTCCACACCGATCGCGATGTGACCATAGGCCGAGCCAAGATCGTAGCTCGTCACGCCCCAGTTATAGGTTAATTCGATCACGGTGGTATCGGATTCGTCGCCGTAGCCGAGGAAAGCGAGGGTAAATTCACCGCTCGGATAGTCCTTTTGGCGCAGGAGTTTCATCCCGAGAACATTGCAGTAAAAGTCGATCGATTCGTCTAGATTACCGACCCGAAGCATGGTGTGAAGCAATCGCATAGTGAAGTTTAAAGCTAATAAGACATTGCAAAACGAGGATAAGCACGCATGGCAACTGAACCGGTACTTTATCCCATTGCAGATCGATAGTTCTAACGTACAACGTCGGAAAACAAATGAAACACTGGGGCGTGTCGTCAATTAATTGTAGAACCCTTATCGGGCAAGCTGTTGAACGACCCAACAAAAAAACTAGGGGCTGAACCCCTGACTGGGTAAGCGCTAGAAATTTAATTGATGACAGCCCCTAACGCTCACCAAAAATTGTGCGTCCAACCCGGATAGCCGTCGCCCCAGCCGCGATCGCCAGCCGATAATCATTCGACATTCCCATCGATAGATCCTCCAACGACCAGCGTTTCGCGTTCACCCGCAACTCCTGTAAAAACTGCCGCGCTCGCTCAAATAAAGCTCGCGTTTCGTCCTCCGTTAACCCCAACGGCGCGATCGTCATCAACCCACGCACATCCAACCGATCCAGCACTTCGAGTTCATCCCAATCCCGTAGCAGCTCATCAGCCTCCCAGCCAAACTTATCCGGATCAGGCGCAAACTTGACCTGCAAGCACAGCTTAGGACTCGGCACGTCCGACGTAATTGCGTGGTTAATGCGCCGCGCCAACTTTAAGCTATCCACCGAATGAATCCAATCCACATTGGCCAGCGCAGCATTCACCTTATTCGACTGAAGATGACCGATAAAATGCCACGTAATATCCGGCAAATCCGCCAATAATTGCCGCTTTTCAATCACCTCTTGAATCCGACTCTCGCCGATATCGCGAATCCCGGCAGCGTAGGCTTCGCGAATGACCGCCGCAGGCTTGTATTTCGACACCGCGATCGTCCGAACCCCCTCAGGTAGCTCCGATCGTAGCTCTGCAATACGTCGCGCAATCTGAGCAGAATTCGTAAATTCAGTCTCACTCACGTTTCTAGCTCCATCTCCTCTTGCCTGCGGGAAGCCCTGCTGAAATCAAAGTAACGCTCTATGAGGCTCGAAACTGCGATCCGACGGCCATCCTAGATCACTCATGAGCGCTCTCGCTTTAGCCTATCCTTTTGCCTGAAAACCCTACGATTCTCGTTTAGAAAAGAAGTTACTTCAATCCAAAAAGAATGGTATCAATCGACATTATTTAGAAGATCGCTTTCAAATTACTGAAACGTCTGCTTATGAACACGCTGAAGCTCATGCAATTCCTCGCGTACTCCCTGTCGTCGTAACTGTCGCATACGACTTTCTACCACCATGCGTGCATCTGAGCGTGTTAGAGGTTCAAACGCAATTGTTCCCTGATTGTTCACCAGAAAGAACAGACGTTGAGCGTAGAGCGTTGTAAACAGCTCACGATTATCTTCGATGCTACACACTCGAAATAACAAACCGAATGTTGGGTGATTAAGGTAAGTTTCGTTGCCCATTCAAGTGTTACGACGGTCAAACATTGTACTGAACATACTGAGGTGCGGCTCACGTACAACATAACGCTCTAAAAAATTAAATCTGTTACGTTGTGAACCCACTTCTGCCACTAACCACTGTATCAGTCGTTACTACATAACGAACAGAAACTTGTGATGTTTTTGGACTTGAGAGTGATGATAGAGAATATCGCCGCGAACAGGCGGAATTATCATCAGACATAAAAATATCCTGCAAATTCGGAGAATTCTACCGATGTTTGCAGGATGAAGCGCTTAATGGGTCAATCTCAAAAGCGGCTATCTAGGCCAAACCGGCGTTCATGCCAGGTTTACCGGTAACCAGTTTCACGCTTACAATTTTTCCGCCCATCTTCTGGATGCGCTGTTGCTCACGGAACCAGCTATCGTAGGGAACGAGCTTCGTAAAATAGGTATTTTGCAGCTCTCTCTGAGTCCGGATGCGCGACTGACTCGGCACGCACGCGGTGACTCGAAACATACGCATGACGAGAAATACTCCTCTGCTAGAGTGGGTCTAAAGGAAAATTTTAGCGCAAGGTTTAGCTAAATATTTTCTAAATATTGAAATAAATTTCGACTCAGTTTTGACTGAACTCGAATGGCAGGTGGCCAAAAGTCAATACATACCAAAACACTATTAGAACCACATGTTAATTCAATCATGTTGATTTAATAATGGGCATGCACTCCCTTGTGGCACAACCTGCCAAAGTTGTGGGAACTGTTGTCGCCATCACGCGAAGCGCAGGCTGTGGAACAATTCACCCATCAACAGAGATTGAGACTAGCTCAAGCCCGAGGAGATGTAGTCGAAGTAAACGCCCATTTCTGCGCCAGCGTCAGCGCCGACGAGACCGGAGGTCACTTCTTTCATGGCTTGGATGGCTTGGACGGTAGAACCGACCGGAACACCCAGCGAGTTATAGGTTTCTTTCAAACCGTTGAGCACGCGCTCGTCGAGGATCGACACGTCACCAGCTAGCATTGCGTAGGTTGCATAGCGGAGGTAGTAGTCGAGGTCGCGGATACACGCAGCGTAGCGACGGGTGGTGTACATGTTGCCACCGGGACGGGTGACATCCGAGTACAACAGCGATTTTGCAACAGCTTCTTTGACGATCGTGGCTGCGTTAGCGCCGATCGTAGCAGCCGCGCGAACACGAAGTTCACCGCTTTGGAAGTAGCTTTTCAGCTTGTCCATCGACGCTGCATCGAGGTATTTACCTTGAACGTCGGAGGAGTTGATTACAGAAGTAATTGCGTCTTGCATGATTTTACTTATCTTCGAGTGACGAAATAAAAAACGGAGTTAATGAAGTTCCGTACGCTTAGCGCACGGCTAAGGCAATCGATCCGCTTGCGCGGAGGAGCCTTATTACAGCATTGCGCCGACGACGTAGTCGAAGTAAGAACCAGCTTCAGCAGCATCGTCTGCCGACATCATCGACGTTGCAACAGCTTTCATGCTGCGGACGCCTTCTGCAACAGCTTCGATCGGGGTTCCGAGCGAGCGGTACATTTCACGGACGCCGACGATACCGATTTCTTCGATCGGGGTAACGTCACCGGAAACCACACCGTAGGTCACGAGACGCAGGTAGTAGTCCATGTCACGCAGGCAGGTTGCGGTCATTTCTTCGCCGAAGGCATTGCCACCGGGGGAAACCACATCCGGGCGTTTTTGGAAGAGTTGGTTACCAGCTTCCTTAACGATGCGCTCACGCGATTCGGTCAGGACTTGAGCGATACGCAGGCGGGTTTCGCCGGAGGTAACAAAGCTCTTGATGCGCGCGAGTTCGCCGGGGCTGAGGTAACGAGCCTCTGCATCAGCATTCACGATTGATTTCGTGACGATACTCATGATGTGCGATTCCTCCTAAAAGGAAAATATTACAGAATGTATCTAATCTTAAAGGGCTAAGCACCTTTTTCAATCTTCGATATTCTCCTGTATCCGGTCGGTAATCCTGACGACCGTTAATATTTTGTAACGCAAAGTCTCGAAATGTATGGGGAAGATGTCGCTACCGGGGGGGAGGGTGGAGGCGCAGGATTGTGACCATAGCCTGAGGTTTAAGGCTTTGTCCCTTGGTTTGATTGCGCATCGTGCTGGCTGGGAATAGGCGGGAAGCATCAAAGCCCTAAAGCGTTGGCGGTAGCAAAAAATACGATTCATCGACGATGAAACTCTTTAAGACTCATTCAAGATTTCGCCCGCGATCGGTCGGGGCTCTCTCATTTTTCGTTCCATACCCGTCTATATATCTGTCTATAAACGTAGATTGGGGATGGGCTTTGAAGTATCGATGATTGATGTCAGGTTGACGGAATGCGGAAATAGGCCATCGGCCAAAGATTCATCACAGGCCGTAAAAAGAGTGTGTGCAGAGTGTGTGCATTGTAATGTTTGCGGGCGAGAGCCCTGCCCTGATGAGATTTTGCGTTTCCATTGTGAAAAATGCACTTTGCTTGTTTGCCGTTTTTTAATATGAGTTCTTTGACTAAATGAAACAAATCGCAATCCTAAAGTTATAAAACGCAATACTCAAAAGAAAGAAATTAAATTTTTCCTGCACAATCTGGAGAAACAAATAAATTTGTGGTGTATTCGGGAGTATGGATTCCGGTTTGTACTGTGATGTGACAGAAGACTTAGATATTCGGAGGGACAATCTTTTCAGGGCTAGAAATTGTATGAACTAACAGATGATCATCGCTATTGATAAATCTGAAGTTGATGCATTGAATATTGATCGCTGTGTGAGTCCCCCTCGGATCACCGTCCATATTGCCTAATTTTTTCCGGTAGAGCGTTTTATGACAGCAACCCCTCGCCCGCTAAGCGTTGATACCGTACGTACGTATCTCCATGAAATTGGTCGCGTGCCGCTGCTGACTCACGAAGAAGAGATTATTTTTGGGAAGCAAGTCCGTCGATTGATGGATTTACTTGAAATTGAAGTCAGGCTGGCTGAACAGTTGGGACGGAAGCCGGACATGTCCGAGTGGGCGAAGGCTGCGGATTCAAGTCTGGAAAAGCTGCATACGGAGCTACACAGTGGGAAACGCGCCAAACGAAAAATGATCGAGGCAAATTTGCGCTTGGTGGTGGCGATCGCCAAGAAATATCAGAAGCGTAATTTAGAGTTTCTCGATTTGATCCAGGAAGGGTCGCTGGGGCTTGAGCGCGGTGTCGAAAAATTCGATCCGGGTCGGGGCTATAAGTTTTCGACCTATGCCTATTGGTGGATTCGTCAAGCGATCACCCGCGCGATCGCCCAGCAAGCACGCACGATTCGCCTACCGATTCACATTACCGAAAAGCTCAACAAAATCAAAAAAGCCCAGCGCGAACTGACGCAAAGCCTTGGCCATAGTCCCACATCAGATCAAATCGCCGCCACGCTTGATCTCGAACCGCAGCAGGTGCGTGACTATCTCAGTCTTTCGCGGCAACCGGTTTCGCTGGATCTGCGAGTCGGCGATAACCAAGATACCGAGCTGCAAGAGCTACTGGAAGACGAGACCGCATCGCCAGAAGATTACGCGACCCAAGACTTCCTGCGGCAAGATTTATCGATGTTGCTCGATAAGTTAACGCCGCTACAGCGTGAGGTGATTGTGCTGCGTTTTGGTCTCAACGACGGCAACGAATTATCCTTGGCCAAAGTCGGGGCGCGGCTGAACCTGAGCCGGGAACGTGTGCGCCAACTCGAACACCAAGCCATGTCCTACCTGCGTCGTCGTCAGAGCGAAATTCGCGAATATCTCGCGTCTTAAGGGGACGGGCGGTATCGTTAAGAAATATTGCTTAAAATAATATGTGTCGCTTCGTTCTGTCGCGATCGCTCTTGACCTTATGCCCTCCATTCTCGCTCCGTCCTCTGTCACTCCGGTTCCGACCTCTCCCAACCCCTTTCCGGCCACCGATCGCGACTTATCAATCGGTGGCTTGATTGCAGCCAGTAGCATTTTGAGCCTCTGGGCGATTAGTCTCGTCGCGCTGCTGCGTGCTGATCTAGCACAATGGTCGATCGCTCAAAAAATGCTGGGACTCAGTTGGCAGACCTTTCTCTATACGGGTTTGTTTGTGACGGCTCACGATGGGATGCATGGATCGATCTGCATGACCAATCGTCGAGTGAATGACACGATCGGCGCGATCGCGATCGGCATCTACGCCCTGTTTGACTTCAAGTTTTTACGCGATCGTCACCACGAACACCACGCCTCACCCTCCACAGAGCATGACCCCGACTTCCACGACGGCCAGCACACCAGTTTTTTGCGCTGGTATAGCTACTTCATGACGCGATACTGGAGTTGGCTACGGCTCTTTTCACTGATCGCCATTTTCCATATCGTCCATCGCCTACTCGACATCCCCGAAGCAAACCTCGCCTGGTTTTGGGTTTATCCGTCCGTGCTGAGTTCCGTACAGCTCTTTTTCTTTGGGACGTATCTACCACACCGTCAGCCCCAACACGGCTACACCAATATTCACCGCACCCAAAGTACCGAAATCGCCGAACTCTGGTCGTTCCTGAGCTGCTACCACTTCGGCTATCACTACGAACACCACGAATATCCCGGCGTACCCTGGTGGAAGCTACCCACGGTTTATCGCCAAACGCGATCGCGTGCCGAGTCTCTCTAAATACCGCTTAAGCTTGAATACCGCCTAAGCTTGAACTACCGTCAAACCCCGTTCCTCACAAATTCCCGATGTTCGCTCGCCTCCTCGCATCCCTTCCCCTCTTCGACACCCTGTTTTCCACCCAGGGCATCATGGTTATGCTTTTGGCCGCCTATGGCGTAGCCATGTGGGCTTTCCTGACCAGCGCCCCTAAGGTGCATACCGTCATGGTCTCGGATCTCGAAATTGCACGACAGTTTTATGAAGGCGAGCTAGAACTACCCGCCGCAGAAGTTCCGCTTCACTACTATTACAACTACGAACAGACGATCGGTGCCGCCAGTTTGGACCCGCTCTATCTAAACGCCGAGCTAGCCACCCTACCACCCGCAGAAAAATCAGAAGGCTTGTGGTACCAACTCAAACGCAACACCCAAATTCACATCATCCGAGGAGCTAGCCTTGGCAAAAAACAGCGCCAACGCCACGTTAGCTTCGATCGTGACTGCCTCGAAGCACTGCTCCTACAAATCCAAGCACGCGGCATTAAATACAAAATCCGTCGCGAAAAACCCTTGAATTTTCTCGTCAAAGATCTCTACGGACGCATTATCGAACTCACCGAAGCCGCACGCTAGGCCCGCGAAAACCTTGCATGATTGCGATCGTCTTTCGAGCCAGAGTACGGAATCCCGAATCTTAACGCAATGACAAGCATTCGTTACGAAATGTATACTAACATCGGTAATGCCGAGCAACGGTAGTGATGACTCAACCCGTACCCGATCTTCCCGCCGAACTGAATAAGATGGTTCAGCGTTTTCAGCGTGCTACGGAGCCGAAGCGACGCTACGAGCAGCTTTTATGGCTCGCCCAAAAGTTAGACGCTTTTCCCGAAGAGAGCAAAATCGAGGAGAACAAAGTCTCCGGTTGTGTGTCGCAGGTTTATGTCACCGCATCACTACAAGACGGAAAATTGCAGTATTGCGGTGACTCTGACGCGCAGCTCACCAAGGGATTACTGGCCTTTCTCATTAAAGGACTCAACGGAACCTCGCCGGAGGATGTCGTCCGCCTAACGCCGGATTTCATCCAAGATACGGGATTAGCCGTCAGCCTGACACCATCGCGGGCGAATGGTTTCCACAACATTTTCAAGAAAATGCAGACGCTTGCTTTTCTGTTCTGTGCCAGTCGCGAAGCCTCCTGATACAGCGCATCTCCTCCGGTATAGGCCATAGCGCTTACAACTGCTATCTCCCCCAAGACCTGCTTGCTCACAGTGCTGAATATTTACGACCTCAAGTCTTTGCTCTTCATCATTGAGACGAAGAGCCGTTTGTTTAGGAGATCCATGATTGGAGATTAGATTGTAGTGTTTATCACTGATATGTTGTAAACAGGAAAATGGCAACAGCAAAAAATTTCGCTGGCTTAGATTCAAATGCACTTTCATGCTTGAAAAATGTAAACTTTATAGCGATTAGAGTCTGTATTCTCTTCTAATCAGTTCTAGAAATTATCTATCATAGTGTCTGTCTTGGTAGATAACTTCTGCTGGAATATTGGTGTCGATCCCAATATCCTATACCAAATATTTAAACCTCAAAGAAATCGATCTTAGTTTGTGATCTTGATCCTAAAATTTGTCTATCATTCTCTTAGCCGATTAGAAATAAGAACAAAGAAATGAATCGAGCTTAAGGTCGCCTAAATAGGCTGGGACGGCTTGAGCTAGTCTTGAGAGTAAATAGATAAAACACTTACCTGATGAGCTTTTCATGTCTCGATCGAGCTTATTATCTTCGTCCTTTTGGGTTGTTCATGCTTTTGCGAAGCCCGCTCTAGCAAATTTGACCACATTTCGCAAATGTAAATGTATTTATCCCCGTGATTATTAAATTAAAAAACGCATATTGAGCGCAGAATTTCCCGTTAAAGCCAAGGGATAACGGTCAAATCTGGATATTTTAGTGCTTTATTGCTTTTTTTTAACCTTTTGTGTGTCGGCTATGCTAATAATAGAAGCTGTGTGGTCTGAGTACAGCTTGCACGCCCCCAACTAGGCAAAGCGCGGCTCCTAATTCTTTCTCTCTTGAGAGCATCTTCATGCAGTTAAATCTGCTCGATGTTTTGGTCAGGAAACCCCGATTGAACACCTGGAGGCGAGCCTTTTGTCTTTGCCGTCTTCCTATTGAAATCGACCCAAAATCTTAATGACACTATCGAAATCTCGCGAACTCGTCCGTACTGACGATCTCGAAAAATCCCTGGCGGCATCAGATACCGTCCTGGTTAGCGATGATGAGATGCGCCAAGCCGTCCGTACGCTACTGATTGGTTTGGGAGAAGATCCCGATCGTGAAGGTCTGATCGACACGCCGAAACGTGTGGTTAAGGCACTGCAATTTCTGACCTCGGGGTATCACCAATCCCTAGAGGAATTGCTCAATAACGCCGTATTCCACGAAAACTCGAATGAGATGGTGCTGGTGCGCGATATTGATATCTTCAGCTCCTGCGAACACCACATTTTGCCGATTATTGGCCGCGCTCACGTGGCCTATATCCCCGATGGAAAAGTCGTCGGTTTGTCTAAAATCGCGCGGATTTGTGACATGTATGGCCGTCGCTTGCAGGTACAGGAACGACTGACCTCGCAGATTGCGGATGCGCTCCAAAGCCTGCTGCAACCGAAGGGTGTGGCGGTCGTTGTGGAAGCGACGCACATGTGCATGGTGATGCGTGGTGTGCAGAAGCCCGGTTCGTGGACGACGACGAGTGCGATGCGCGGCGAGTTTGCCGATGATGTCAACACCCGCCAAGAGTTTATGAACTCGATTCGTCACCGTCCCCAGTTCCACTAGGCTGAACGATGAATCATGTTGGGTGATTTGAACGTGCCACACCTTCAATATCACTCACACCGACGATCGTGAGATTTTAGACTGTATTACTGAAACGGCGGGATGTTCTACCCAGGACATTCCGTCTTTTTTTGCTTGATACCGTAATATGAGTCGAAATGTAACGCGTGTAAGCGTCGAGGAGCATGAAATGGTGGAGCTGACAGCCGTCGAGAACACAGTTACGAAGCGTACGGTCGGTTTGCTGTTTGGTGGCCGATCGGGTGAACACGAGGTGTCGATCATCTCGGCTGCGGCGATTTTTACGGCGTTTCAGGCGGAGTCCAATCTTGATCGCTACGAGGTGCATCCGTTTTATATCCGTAAGGATGGCGTCTGGATGGATGAGGCGACGTCGCGATCGGTGCTGGAGAGCAAGCAGCCGTTGGCGATCGATGATGCTGCGACGCCGGACGTGATGCGATCGCGCTGGACATTTCCCAGTAATGCCGCCGAGATGGATGTGTGGTTCCCCATTTTGCATGGCCCGAATGGCGAAGATGGCACGATTCAGGGCTTGCTGACGCTGATGCAGGTTCCCTACGTAGGATCTGGCGTGCTGGGTTCGGCGGTGGGGATGGATAAGATTGCGATGAAGATGGCGTTTGCGACGGCGGGGCTGCCGCAAGTGCCGTACGTGACGGTCGATCGCGCTCAGGTCTGGTCGAATCCCTGTGTGTTTCCGGCGCTGTGTGAGGACATCGAAACGAAGCTGGGCTATCCCTGCTTTGTGAAACCGGCAAATCTGGGTTCGTCGGTGGGTATCGCCAAGGTGCGGACGCGGACAGAACTCGAAGCGGCGCTGGATAGTGCAGCAAGCTACGATCGGCGGATTGTCGTCGAAGCTGGGGTTACGGCGCGAGAAGTCGAGTGCGCGGTGTTGGGGAATGAGTCGCCGAGCGCGTCGGTGATTGGTGAGATTACCTTCGAGAGCGATTTTTATGACTATGAAACAAAGTACACTGACGGTCTGGCGCAGTTGATTATTCCGGCGGAGTTGCCCGAGGCGATCGCGTCACGCTTACGTGAGCTGGCGATCGAGGCGTTCCGGGCGGTGGATGCGAGCGGTTTGTCTCGGGTGGATTTCTTTTTTGTTGAGGCAACGGGCGAGTTGTTTGTCAACGAAATCAATACGCTACCGGGCTTTACGGCGTTGAGTATGTATCCCCAGCTTTGGGCGAATACGGGCGTACCGTTTACGGAGTTGGTCGATCGTCTGGTGCAATTGGCGATCGAGCGATCAACTGGTGAACAGGTCTAGGGTGATCGCATAGCCCGGTAAGATCCGTATACCGCCTGTAATTGATCGCTCAAAATCTCCACGATGACACCGCTTTTCCTTCACCACCCGCTCACCGCTTCAATTCGCGCCCTCGTTCTTTGCGGCGCATTCGCTGCTAGCACGATCGCGATCGCCGCTCCTGTTAATGCGCGTACGGGAAAGTTCGCCCCCGCTTTCACCCGCGAAAGCACGGCTGAGATTACACCTGAAATTACGCCAAATCTGACAACGCTTAATCCGCTCCAACTGGCTCAGGCTAACGAGGCGGAACCAACTCTCGACACCCTGGAGAATGCGTCAGTTGACGAGCTGATTTCCCAGGCGATCGCCGATTACCAGGCGGGAAATTATGATCTAACGATTGACTTGCTCGATCGCGCTATTGATCGCGATCCGAGCCGTGCCGATGCCTATCGCTATCGTGGTTTAGCTCACCACCGCCAAGGCCACTACGACGCGACGATCGCCGATTATGATCGCGCCCTAGCATTAACGACCGATCCAGAAACTCAAGTCAAACTCTATAGCGATCGCGGTCTGGTCTACTATGCGACCGGCAACTATGCTCAAGCGGTCAGCGACTACGACAACGCGATCGCCCTCGATGCAGACTATGCCCCGGCCTATAACCATCGCGGCGTGGTTCACTACGCCCAGGCCGACTATGCCAGCGCGATCGCCGACTATGACCGCGCGATCGAGCGCGACGCAGACTATGCCCCGGCCTATAACAATCGCGGGCTAGCCTACATGGCGCGGGGCGAAGCCACACGGGCGATCGCCAACTATACCCAAGCCATCCGCCGCGATGAAACCTACCGCGACGCCTATTACAACCGGGGAAATGCCTACTTTTCCCAAGCAAATTATACGAACGCCCTAGCGGATCTCGATGCGGTGATTGGGATTGATGAGTTTTACGCCAATGCGTATTTTGTGCGGGCGGCGATCGCAGAACAGGTGGGCGATCGGGCGTCGGCGATCACGGATTATCAAGTGGCGGCGCTGCTCTATGAACGTCAGGGCAACACGCTTTGGCAAGAGCGGGCGCTGGATCGTCTCGGGCTACTGCAAAATTAGTCAACTCGCCACACTCCCCGCAAACAAGATCTCTGAGGTCTTATACCTCGAAACCCAACCGCAGTCCGTTTTTTATTGAGCTGACCACAAGGGCAATTTTACAGAGGAGATCGGTCGGTCTGCCGTGGTAGAGTAACGTTGGATGCCATGCAAAAACACTCATGTCTTTATCAGAAATTATCACCGCTCTGGACTATGATTTCGGTCTAGCGCTCAATACGGCTGACAACTTCACGTTTGTGAATCTGCCTACAGATCAGCTCGGACAGCTCTCTTCATCTCCGGGAATTGACGTGATCGCGTTGCTTGGTGGCGCTGATATTGCGATAGATAACGACGAAGGCCGTACCTATTTCGGGAATATCGGTGCGGATTCTCTGTACGGTAATGGTGGTGAAGATATTCTCCTGGGTGGCCGCGATGAAGATTTTGTACTGGGCGGTGCGGGTAATGACATCGTGTCGGGCAATCTAGGTCGAGATCGTGTTGGCGGTGGTGATGGCGATGACACGTTGTTTGGTGGCCAAGATAGCGATATTTTGATCGGTGATGCAGGTAATGATCAAGTAAATGGAGATAATGGTAATGATATTCTGTTTGGTGGTAGTGGCATAGACACGTTGCTTGGTGGTGATGGAAATGATGTTCTTGTTTTCGATGAATTTGACACAGTGATCAATGGTGGTGCAGGAACCAATATTGCACTAACGAGTGAACAAGGCTTCTTCCGAATTGTAGAAGAAAATATTCCCCTTCTAAATATAGGAAGTTTAATTATTCTTGATGTAGTTACAGAAAGTTCTGCTTTTACGAATGATCCCAGAACTCAACAGTTTTTTGCTCAGGATCGAAATATTTCTCTAGAGGTTCGTTTAAAGAGTCTTTCTGATCCTGGTTTTGACGCTGGAATTGCTGCAATTGGCAGCTCATATGCTGTTAACTTTTTACTAGGAACCAATAACCGCGTTGATACTAACTCTCCAGAATTTGCTAACCGCTTCTTCGGATTCTCAGAAGAAGAGATCTACTCATACATCACATCACCAGATCGTTCTTTCAGCAATATTTTTTTCGTAACCGATCCCTCTCAAGCTTACAGTATTCCTATCATCCCGGAGCGAAAAGGAAATGTTCAACTAGGAACTGATGGAGATGACTTAATTGTTAGAAATTTTGTTGGTAGTGAAACCGGAGTTATTGTAGTAGATGGCAAGAGCGGTAATGACATTATCGGTAGCGCTGGGTCTAAAATCTTCCTAGGGGGAGAGGGCAACGATATAATGAACCCAACCGGTAATGGAGGTTCACTGGTAATTGGAGGAGCAGGAGCAGATACTCTTGTTACAGTATCGCCTTATTTTGGAGGAGGGTCTGAATCTTTAATAATATTTGACTCCCTTGATATAGCAGTTTCTGGTAATCCATCCCAGTTTATTTATGATATTGGCATCACTGACGTCCGAAACTTTAATGATTTCTTTTTGTCTGGAAAGGTTGTTTCTGGTATCGATTACATCCAGATTTTGACAGAAGGTGAAACTGCAAGTCCTCAAGCCGTGTCGCTAGCCGAATCTCAGGGTGCGACAGTTGCGTACACCACGAATGCAGACCTCTCTACTGGTTTAATTCAGGCGATTGCAGATGCTTTTGATAACACTGTTACAGGTCGAAACCTACCCTCTCTACCATTGAATTTCCCTGGCTACGAACTAAGTGGATATGGCTTCAGTAACCAGGATATTCTCAAGAACCTGACAGCAACGAGCGCAGACCTAAGCAGCATAGCTACACGATAGTTCCGAACAATACAATAGGCACAATCGGCCAGGTTAGGACACTCCTTTCTAAGATGAGAACCACATTGTGACAAGCTCAGTGCTCTCAGTTTTTTAATGCGTCCTAACACGGCTAATTGTGACCAAAAAATCCACATCTTGAGATGAGCCGCAAAGTTTGTTTGCCCTGAGTGTGAAGGCAGGGCAAACGCATACTCATTTTGCCTGAACGAGAGAATCAGGGTTGTGGCGATTAGGCTACCTAAATCGGCTCAGATTTTCTCAACAAAGTGGCAATTTTTAGCCCGTGTTGCGAAAAATTGGGAGTATGCGTTTGCCCTGAGTGCGAAGGATGTAGCCTTGTTAACTTCTGCGCATTCCTGCTAGATTTGGAATCTTGGCTTACGCTTGTTCCCGGTCTTGCATCACCGGATTTTGACTCAGCTTCGCCTCGATCGTCTTGGCTTTTTTCATTAACCGTTTCGGCTGAAGGTACAGACTATCCACCAAGGCCGACGCTCCGGCAAACCACGGCGGCACAATCAACGCGCCGAGAATTCCCAGTACCTGCACACCGCCCAGCACCGAAAGTAACTGAAACAGCGGATGAACCCCGACGGACGACCCGACGAGCAGCGGATCGAGGACGTAGGTTTCGACGTTTTGGATGATGGCAAACAGCAGCAGCACCCAAAAGACGAGCAAGCCCCCCTGAGAAAGCGCAACAATCAGCGCGGGAATCGCTCCGAGGAAAGGGCCCAGGAAAGGAATTAAATTGGTCACGCCCGCGATCGCGCCGAGACCCAGGGCGTATTCTTCCAAACCAAGAAAGCTGAGTCCGGCAGCGGTGGCGATTGCCAAGATCGTCGAAACCAAAAAACGCCCGCGAATGTAGCCGCCCATCCGTTCACCAACGATTCCCATTTGGGCTTCGAGGCGATCGTCCCACGGCTCGGGGAAAATCTGCGTCACACTGCGAATCAGCGTCCGACTATCGGCCACCATATAGCCCGACAAGAAAATCGACAGCACCAGACTAAAGGCCGCGCCAACGATGCCGCGTGTGATGCCGTAGGATTTCAGGACGAGCTGTCGTGACGAAAACAGCGTCCATTTGGCGATCGACTGAGGGTCGATGAGTTGCGCCAATAGCTCCGGCTGGGTGTCGGTTAATCGATTGATCGGCTCGGTCAAAATTTCTAGCGTTTTCGCCGAGAGATCGGGGAGCTGCTTGATGAGCTGCTCGATCTGCTCGATTACGGGCGGGCCGATGATCAACACGACGCCGGTAATCGAGGCAAGCAAACCGAGGTAGGCGATGAGGGTTGCCAGCCAGCGCGGCAGTTTTGCTTTTTCGAGGGTCGTGACGATCGGCGCGATCGAGGCGGCAATCACGACGGAAACCATCAGAATGACGATCAGACTCTGCAATTGCCAGAGGAGAATACCGAGCAAGACCACAACGGCGATCGTTAGGATGTTCGGCAGGGAAATCGCGATCGGCGGTTTGGACATGGTGATCGTGAAGTGAGATCTGTGGCGATCGATGGAGAACGTTTATCAAGGATACTAAAGTGTTCTCAGGCGGGCTGAGAAGTCGAACTTTTGCAAAAATCCGACTAAAAAGTCCGACTTCTGGAGTGAACAACTATTTTCGGGCGATTCTCTTAAAGAAACCAACCGTAGGAATGTAATCCTTTACCCAATAGATTAACGCCCACATAACAGACCCAGACGACGCCCAAGCCCACCGTTGCGAGGATCGCCGGACGGCGTCCCTGCCAACCGCGCGTAATCCGAGCGTGGAGATAGGCCGCGAACACCAGCCAGGTGATGAACGCCCAGGTTTCCTTCGGGTCCCAGCTCCAGTAGGTTCCCCAGGCTTCGTTTGCCCAGACCGCGCCGGAAATGATGCCGATCGTCAGGAGCGGAAAGCCGAGGCCGATGATGCGATAGCTGATGTTATCGAGGGTATCGGCGAGGTTGAGGCGTTGGGGTGAAAGGGGCAGTGTGTCGGCTTGGGTGGCAGCAGGACGATCAAGGGTCGCGGTGGCCGTATTGCCCGGTTCGACACGAAACGCAGCCGCTGAAAGAGTTGCCGCGTCTGCCGTTGTCGGTGTCGGCGTGACCGTCTCACCGCCACGCTTGAGCGTGTAGGCCCGAAATCCGCCCGTACCGACGGAGCTACCGCGCAGTTCGATCGCCTGTCCGCGCGTCACCACCAAAAAGGCGATCGCCAGCAGCGACCCCACCATCAACGTTGAATAGCTCAACATCATGACGCTGACGTGCATCATCAGCCAGTTGGATTGCAGCGCCGGGACGAGGGGTTCGGCGAGCTGCATGTCGGGTGGTAGTGTAATCGTCGCAAAGGCGGAGGTTCCCATCGCCAGAGTTGCGGTGAACGCGCCGACGAGACGGCTACGGCTCATGTTTTCGGCGATCAGGTGAATCGTCGTGATGCCCCAGGTGAGGAAAAAGAGCGATTCGTAAAGGTTGCTAATGGGGAAATAGCCCGCGTCGATCCAGCGTGCGCCGAGGAGGGTGGCGATGCAGAGGTTGGCGATCGCCATGCCTGCTGTTCCCAGGCTGGGCAGTAGGGTGAGCTGGGGAAATGCGACCCCGACCCAGTACACCAACATCGAAATAAACAGCACGAGGAAAGCGATGTTATCCAAACCGCTTTGTAGCGAGACTAAATCCATAGCACGTGTAAGGTTTGAGATTAAAAAACGGATCGTATCAGTGCTGTCTATTGTCGATCGTTTTGACGATCGTTGCGAGTTTTGACTTAGCCGTTCGTGGCGATGGCTTCATCCTCGTCTGTTAATGCGTCACTAGATTCGGTCACCACTGGCGCGAGTTGCGACAAGCTTTCGATCTCGAAACAACGATGAAACTTCTCGGTGACCTGCACTTCGTACGATCGCGCTTCGGACGATCGGTGTCGCTTTACAAACCCCAGCTCCATCAACTCCTGCACGTGCTGATACGCCCCCGATCCGCGCAACTCTACCAAATCGCTTTGGAGTAAGGGGCCACGGAGGGCGATCGCCGCTAATGTCCGCAGTGCGCCGACGCCCAGCTCTGCCGGAACTAGCTCGTTCATCATGGCCTGAAAGCGATCGCGCAGTTGCAGCACGAAGCCTTCGCTGGTTTCGATGATTTCGAGGGCGCTGTCGCGGTGGGCGTAGTCGTCGAGCAGGTCGAGGAGTGCGTCTTCGGTGGTGGTGCGATCGGTGCGGGCGATGTTGGCGAGTTGTGAAACGGAGAGCGGTTCGCCTTTGAGGTAGAGAATCGCTTCGAGTTTGGCGGCGAGGGATTCGGCCATAGACATTAGGGGTTAGGGGTTTACAGCATGGTGGGGTTTATCAGCTTGAAGGACTGGGGAGATTTGGGCAAGGCTGGGGGGATGAATCTTAACTCTGTTCGAGGTTGAGCGATACTGGATTGACGAAACTTCTCTGCCCTCCGATGACACGACAACAATTGATTTCAGTCTCAATATTGCGAGCTGAGATTTCGTAGGACGTGCAGCACGTCGGCGAGTTCTTGGCTCGCGACGAAGGGCGAAAACACACGCGAGAGGCCGTAGCGTCCGCCGTCAATTTTCACGAAAACAATGTCGTCACCGTTGGTGATCACACCGAAGCGTGGCGCATGATTCGGCTCTGGGTTGGCCATGAGGTAGGCGATCGCCTGGGGTAGGGCTGTCCAAACGGAGAGGGCGGTTTTTTTGGATTCGACGATGATGACCCACAGGTGTTGGCACAGGACGAGAACGTCGATGCGACCGTGTAGGGTTTCTTCGCTGTCGTTGAGTTCGATCGTGATGGATTCTTCGGCGCGGATGGTGAAGGGTGGGTCGTAAAATCCGGCGATCGCGAGGAGAGGGGAGACGAGCAGCAGGGTTACGGTTTGTTCGAGCAGTTGGCCGTTGGTGCGCTGATAAAGGTAGCGATCGTGGAGGGTGATGAGGGCGTTGCGATCGGCGTCGGAAATGGCGGGGCGATCGCTGTGCCACTCGTGGAAAAAGTCGGGGTTTTGGGTGCGCTGGAGCTGAAAGCGTTGTTCGGCTTCGGCGATGGTGGTAATGGCTTGGGCGATCGCGGTTGGGGTCATGGGTCTGTGTGGTGCATGGTTTGAGTTTAGCGATCGTGGGGGGAATAAGTGGGGGATTTCTGGGTTGGTGGGCTAAACTTTGGGTGAGTTTTTTCTAGCGATGGTTTCAGCGAGGGCTATGGCAAACCCAAAACAGGTGGAAATGCTGCGGCGGAGCTTGAGAAAATTAGTAGAAGATAAATACCTGGACGGGGAAATATCTTAAGATTTATCGAAATTGTTTAAGATCAATGTAATTGCATACATCAAAACAAAGGCCAAACATGAAAATCAGCAAGAAAGATGATTGGATGCAGAGCTATATCATAGATAGCCTAAAAGAGTACATACCGAGCATAGAAAATGAGGATGGAACTCAATATTCAATTTATATTGTGTCCTGTTATATGAATACAGAGACACTATTTTCGTTGATTAAATTATGGATTGAATCACTCGAAGACAAAGGATTCTTGAAATATATAAAAGAAATTAATATTTATTTTGATAGATCGGGTATCACGTGTCCAGTAACAGAAGAACCTGAAGAATTGAAAAAGTTTCGTTCACATGGGACTGTAAACATCCGTATTCCAAAATCTTCATTGTTTCATCCCAAGGCTTATGCTCTAATTTCAGAAAATTCAACAGAAGGTATTATCTTCTTTGGCTCTGCAAACTTAACAGAGAATGGAATGCAGGGTGGAAATGTCGAGCTTATTTCACACACAACCAACGAAGATCACATCAAAGATTTTAAGGATCAGATATCTGACATAGATTATGAGTCTATAGAAAGTTTCGAGAAAGTCAAAAAACAGCTTGACTCTTTACAGAAAAAGTTAACATTAATACAAAAAGGCGTGATAATAAAAGCTACAGGCAACCCACTAATTGCATCAGCTTTTGGAATAAAATATGAATACAAGAAGGAGGCAAATAAGGGGAAAGAAACGGGAGCATCTCATTAATGCAATGAGTATAAATGCGGATGGACAGGGAATGGAGAATAGAGGGGTAGAAAGAGGTAAGCGAAATGACCCATGAAGAAGAGCAAACACTTCGTCAAGCGGCGGAGACAATAGCAGATATCCTCTACAAAAATACGCAGGAGGAAGAAGTGCAAGACTTTGAAGGCATCGAGCTAGCGCTGCGCGACCACTGGCTGACGACATTGGGGCCAGAACTGGCTCAAAAATTTTGCCAACAGCGCGGGAACGACGAGCGGACGTAAGCGTCAAGTGCAGAGCTGCGTGGGAGCGGTGACAATAACGAGTAAACAGGCCAAGTTATTGGAGGTCAAGCCGCGCAGTCGGCTCAGTCCTCAGATGGAGCGCTGCTCGCTGCTGCTGAGTGCGAACGAATCCTTCGCCAACGCCGAAACAGACA
>JAABST010000061.1 GCA_011390275.1 Geitlerinema sp. S16 | reverse complement strand
GCTGTGAAACGCATCCGCGGCAAAGATACTTGGGGGTCTCCCCCTGGGAAAATAGCTCAGTGCCAGGTCTTCTCTTCATAACTCTCATAAAAAACGACTCTAATTCGCTGCATGATTAGGCTCGTTTTTTATGTTTTTGACCTAACGTTATAAATAACGTATAAATTCGGTATGCAATTCGAGACTATATCGTTAAGCTATTAGTGTCTACCGTTGGCGTTACCTAAGTTATGACTGATAACCCTCCAGCGGCCTTTATGACCGAAAAAAGGGCTGAAGTCGTCACGCAACCAAAAAGAGTGCTCAGCCATATTGTAGGTAAGTCACTTTCCGGGTGCTTGACGTTCCGAGATTTGAGATCACCATCGACTGGTTGGCAACTGTATGTACGTAGCGGTCAGCTCGCTTATGCCACTAGTGCGATTCGTCGTAGTGAGCGGTTACAGTGCCTGATTCGTGGTCATCATGAGTTGCTAGCTCAGCAGAAATTCTCTGATGATTCTTTTGAATACTCGGATATTTGTGCGTGGTGGCATAGCAATGGCCTACCGATGGCTAAATTGCGGCAGCTTTTGATGAGACTTTCATTAGAAGCCCTTGTGCAAATTTTGGCCTTACCCAAAACTTGTGTCACTCTTAATCGGTCAACACGTCTTAATCCTGTGTTGATTGAGACGCCTCTGGCTAATCTGCCAGCTCCTTTGTTACAAATGGCGTCGCAGTGGCAGCAGTGGGGGAATTTTTTGTCGTCGCCATATGATCTTCTGGTGCTGGATGAGGCACAACAATTAGTCTTTAATCAGATCTGGCAAGGACGACCGCTGGTTTTTCGTGGTCAACGCAATACTAAGTTGGCGGCTTCTATTGTTATCAAGGAACTACTAAGCGAACGTTCGGTCTATCAGATTGCGACAAGTTTAGGTGTTTCCGTTAATAATCTTGTTGCGTGGGCTATTCCTTATACCCATGAGGGTGTTCTTTCTTTCCTGCCAACACCTTTAGCTAATTGTGATGTCACTTCGGCACGCGATGCTGGTGAGCAGCTTTCATCCCTGGATCATGAGGTGGATTCTTCTGCTCGCTTAACGATCGCGTGTATTGACGATAGCAAGACTGTTCAAAAACACGTCAAGGGTGTGTTGGAGATGTCAGGCTATGATGTTCTAGGGATTACGGAACCAACGCAAGCTCTAACAGCGCTGGTTCGACAGCGGCCTGCGGTCATTTTGATGGATGTCAATATGCCTGATATTGATGGGTATGAACTTTGCAGCATGTTGCGTCAATCCCGACAATTGCGCGATATTCCGATCGTGATGCTGACAGGACGTGACGGTATTCTTGATCGGCTCCGAGCAAAAACGTTGGGGGTGGAGTATTACCTCACCAAGCCGTTCAATCCTGGTCGCTTGATCGAGTCTATTCAAAAGGCTGTTGATGCGGCTGCGACAACGACTTGATAAGGCTTACACCAGTGAGAGCCTTCCACATGAGTGTTTTACTGTAGAAACGAGCTTGGTCACTATGACCCAAGAAGATTACTTCAAGGTTCGAGTATCTGGAGATGTTCGTCTCGCCCTGCCTCTCGACCATGTTCAAACGGTGCTAAAAATCGAGCCCCAGTTGGTATGTCCGATTCCGGGTCTCGACGTATCGCTACTCGGAACGGTCAATCGTGAAGGCAAGTTAATCTGGGTGATGGACTTAAGTCATGTGCTTGGACTGGGATTTATATATTGCAGTCCTGGTCAACGATTAACTGCGGTTGTTCTGAGTCCTTCAAGCGCTCGTTCAGGTCATCAAGGTGCGCTGGCGTGTGTTGTATCGTCACTAGAGGGGGTTTTCACCCCTCTTCATGTCCAACAAATTGATAAACGCCTGAAGCCGAGATTGCGCGATCTATTGCAGCGAGTTGCTTATCATGACCGCTTGGGGATCGCGATTCTTGAACCCGATCACTTGTTTGATATTGTTCAGGCTCGGCAATTGCAACCTGAAACAGCTATTGCTGATACGGTTCAGCGTTAGGGAAAGACTAGTGATGTTGCTTTACTTGCAGGAAATACGGGCATGACTCAATCTATTTCAGGCTCTACGACAGTCCAGACATCGACTGATATGAGTGATCCAATGGCACAGGAGCTTAAGTCTCAAGCTCTAAGTTCGGCGCAATCAGACGAGATTTTGCTTGGCAAGCTGCTTGAGGCGAGTAGTTACGAGCGAGCGGGAGATGTCAGGCGGGCGGCCACTCTGTACCATGAAATTGTTGCCGCAGATGCAGACGGAACGTGGGGACAAAGTGCTCAAAAAGCTCTAGAAACGATCGAGCTACAGGGCAATTCACGCGATGTGGAAAGCTTGGCAAGTCCGGAAGCAACGAGGGATTTGCCCGTAGAACGTGAGTCGGCCAAGTCGTCGAAGGTTGGGGAAACGCATGATGTTGTCGTTGCGTCTGTTGAGCCACGCTTCCATGACAAGAAGAATCCCCAAGCTAACATTCCTTCTCGTGTAAACCGTTCGGTACTCCGTAATGCGCCGTCTAGCCGTTTGTCATCTCTACAGTGGAAGGTTTTAGGGTTAACGGTTTTTCCGATCGTTGCCGTCTCGATCGCAGCGCTCTGGTGGTTGCCTCAGCGTTTAGAGCGACGCTGGGAGGGCGCAAGCACGGTGGGTCAGGAAGCGACGGTCTCCAGCGCAGACGTGAAGTTGCTGTTTGAGCGACAGCGACAGGTGGGCTTGCTGGTTGGCCTGCTTGCGGTGTCGGGAACTCTCCTGGTGACGAGAACCGTAACGCGTACTTTGATTCGACATTTGCACTTTCTGGCGCAGCAGGCGGATCGCCGATCGCAAGGTCAGGCTTTCGATGAGCCAGGTTTGCGCTTGCTGGGTTCCTCGGAGGACGAGATTGGGGAGTTGGCTCGTGTGATTCATCACCTGGGAGATTACTCGGTTCAATGCGAGGAAAAGCTAGCTGATGCTGAGCAGAGTAAGCGGATTGACTTGGAGTCGGCGACACGAGAAACTCAGCGTTTACAGCAACAGGTTATTGAACTTCTCGTGCAAATTGAGAAAGTTCGTAGCGGTAACCTAACGGCGCGTGCCCCAATGATTGACGGCAAGGTTGGATCGATCGCAGATGCGTTTAATGCCACGATCGATTCTCTGCGCTACATCGTGGCTCAAGTTGTTGATGTGACACAGTCGCTAACACAAGGGGCGCGTAGCGGTGAGGCTTCGGTTCGACACGTGTCGGATTCAGCCCTGGAACAATCTCAAACCTTGAAAAGTGCTCGTGAAGATGTCGCCGCGATGGTGGTATCGATCGAACAGGTTTCAGAGTTAACTCGATCGTCAGCGCAGGTCGCGCGAAATGCGATCGAGGCCGCGCATGACGGAGACCTCGCGATGGATCGTACGGTGGTGAGTATGGAGAAAATTCGTACAGCCGTGTCGAATACCTCGAAGCGAGCGAAGCGTCTGGCAGAGGCTGCTCAGGAAGTTTCGCAGATTCTGGCGATCGTTACCGGTATTTCGGAACAGGCGAATCTCCTAGCCTTTAATGCTTCGATCGAGGCAGCACGCGCCGGAGAACAGGGACAGGGATTCCGTCAGGTCTCAGACGAAGTTCGTAATCTTGCCGCTCAGGTCAGTGAGTCCGCACAAGATATTGAACGTCTTGTCCAAAGTATTCAAGAAGAGACGGCAAGTGTTATTAATGTCCTGGAGGTCGGGACTTCAGAAGTCGTAAATGGTACACAACTCGTACATCAAACTCAAAAAACCCTGTCTCATCTCACCACCTTGAGCCGAGAGATTGACACGGCGCTGCAACGGGTTGCGGCGAATACGACCGAACAAACGGAGACGTCACAGCAGGTGAACCAAACCATGAAGTCTGTTGCTGGGGTCTCATTAGCAAATGCTGAAGCGGCACACGAGGTGGTTGAAGTCTTACAGCAACTTTTGCGTGAGGTCTCAACCCTACAAGCCTCTGTCGATCGCTTTCAAGTGTAGCGACCCGATGAGCGACATAGCTTGTGCGCGTTCGTGTTTCAGTTTATTCAGATTGAACAGATTGAAACACCCTATGAGCGCCATATCTTCCTTGATTGCGCCATAACCCTGCCCTTACTAACCTAAAACATATTTACAACACGACTATGAAAACTATTTTTGTCGTCGAAGATGGCAATACAGAGCAGGCCATGATTAAGGCGCTACTCTCACAAGCAGGCTATGACGTTCTGCTATCGAGCAGTGTTGACGAAGCGTGGACAAAGCTTCAGGGGATGTCAGCCCTGCCCAACCTGATTGTTCTCGATATTGTGATGCCGGGTAAAAGCGGCCTGGAATTATGCCGGATGATTCAGGAGGACTCTAAGTTTCAATCGATTCCTATCATTTTCTGTAGCTCTAAAAGTGAGGAATTTGATCAGTTTTGGGCGCTCAGACAGGGAGCCAAGGACTATGTGGTTAAGCCCTATGCACCTCAGGCACTGCTTGACACGGTGGAAAAACATGCCGCCTAAGTCCATGACGCTTTACAGCCCAAATCGTCTCAATTTCTGATCGACGACGAACATTACGATCTTCCTTCTGTGCTGGCATCAAGCCCTAAGAACCATGACCCAAACGACGGATACTTTGCTCGAAAAGCTCCTTGAAGCGAGTCGCTGTGAACAGACAAAGGATTTTGATCGTGCGCGTTTGCTCTACGAAGAAATTCTGAGCGTCGATGCCGCAGGGTTTCATGGTACGAGTGCGCGTAAAGCACTCGAAGTGCTGGCAGCGAAAACACATCCGGCGGTGGAAGCCGATCGTGTGTTGATTTCACAGCCGCCGGAATCCCTGGATTTGAGACATGAAGGTCAAAACTGGGCGATGTATTACTGGCATCAGTTAAAAAACTGGTGGCGGGATCTGGGGTTTGCCAACAAGCTAACGCTGTTGCTCGTGATTGGTTCGACTGTTCCGGTTGCGATCGCAACGGTGTTTTTGATCAGCCGAACTCAAGAACGAGTGCAAGAGGATTTCGTTAACAAATTACAGTCTGATGCATCGGCATGGAAGGATGACTATGTGGGCTGGACTGAGGACGATAGTGCAACAGAGGCAGAAAACCTGGCGCAGCTTGTTCAGGCTGTGGGGGTTAATTTAACTCAACCGGCTCAAGTCCAACGTAACCGTGCCTATCTCACAGCATTGGTCACGGAGGCATTATCGGCGGGTGACCGTAACCGTGCTGACGTGACCAAGAGCTTTCGGATTCTTACGGATGCCCAAGGGCGTACTGTGACGCAGGGGATTAAGATTCACCAGGCGGCGAATGAACCCACATATCCGTCGATACCAGACCCCGATCGCGAAATTGATCCCGCTGAATTTCAGCTTTTGGACTCTCGCGCTGGGATCGATCTGAGTAGTGCAGAAATTGTACGAGAGGTTTTGGAAACAGGCGAACCTCAACGGGGGATCGAGGTGTTACCGGGGGCGACGATCGCGCAGTTGGGACTGGCATCCCAGGCGAGTATTCCGCCCCGTGGTTCCCTCGATCCGAGCTTACCCGCAGCTCCGGGCAACACGTACGATTTGGACGACTATCAGGCTGGGTTATCCACCGTCGTGGTCTATCCGGTCAAGCTTGGTGGTCAGGTTGTGGGTACAGCCATTGTGGGCGTGCTACACAACCGCCACCATGCTTTGCTCGATGAATTTCAACAGCTTTATAACACCAAGGCGATTTCGGTGTTTGCGTATAACTGGCGCGTGAATACCAATCTTGATATGGGAGATGGGACGCGGGCGATCGGCACGTTTGCGCCCAAGGTTGTCTCGGATGCGATCTTAGAAAATGGCGAAGATTCAGTAACGCAGTTTGAGAATATTAACGGTACGAATTACCAAGTGTTGTACCGCCCACTCTATAACCACACGAAACGGAATGATCCGGAGGCCAAGCCGGTGGGGATGGTCTCGATCGCCAAGCCTCAGACGGAATTAGAGCAACTCGTCCGAGCGCAGCAACTGCTTGGTTTGGCGGTTGGGGGTGGCGCGGCACTGGTTGTCAGTACGCTGGCGTTTTTTGTCGCGCGAGCGTTTGCTCGATCGATTGGGGAATTGGCTGACTTCGCGCAACAGGTGGGAGCAGGTGAACGGGGAACACGATTACAGGCAACGGAGCGGCAAGATGAGATCGGTATTTTGGCTCAAGAGCTAAACCAGATGGCGGTCAGTATTGAGGCCAACATTGATGCGGTGCGCCAACAGGAGGAGCTACGTCGGCAAGAGGCGGAACAACAGCGTGCTGAAAAAGAACGGCTGCAAAAAGGGGTGGTTAATTTGCTGCTGGAAATTGAAGGGGCGCAGCGTGGGGATTTAACCGTGAATGCGCCGGTGACCGAAGGGGCGGTTGGTTCGATCGCCGATGCGTTCAATACCACGATTCGACGCTTGCGGATGCTGGTTGGTCATGTGCAAACGGTGGCGCGGCGGGTGGATGAACTGGCGACGGGGAGTGCGCCGTCGATGCAGCGCGTGTCGCAAGAGTCGATCGTGCAATCGTCTGAAATTGCCCAGAGTGTGGCGACGGTCAACCAAATTGGTGAGCTGATCCGAACTGTGGATAAATCGGCACAGCAGGCAGCTTTGGTTGCCCAGCGTGGGGTGAAGGCCGCTCGCGAGGGCGAGGAGGTGATGGATATGACCGTAACCAGCATCAAAAATATCAGCAGCGCCGTGGCGGAAACGGCGAGTAAGGTGGATCGGCTTACGGAGTCGTTCAAACAAATTCTGCAAATTCTGACGATTATTTCGGGGATCGCAGAACGAACGAACCTGCTGGCGTATAACGCGTCGATCGAAGCATCGCGGGCGGGCGAAAATGGTCAGGGCTTCCGGGTGGTGGCGGAGGAGGTGCGGCGACTGGCTGGGCGAGCAACCGAGGCGACCCGCAGTATTGAGCAGATCGTCGAGATCATTCAGCAGGATACGGTGGAAGTGCAGCAAGCGATGGAAGTGGGTAAGTCGGAGGTTGCGGAAGGAACGGAGCTTGTGGCGCAAACGAAGCAGACCTTGAAAGGTCTGGCCGAAATTAGTCAAAGTATTAACGAATATCTCCAGGCGATTTCGAGTAATACCAACAGTCAGTCAGAGGCATCGGCTCAGGTGAATCAACTGATGGAACGGGTGGAGACGATCGCGCAATCCACTGCCGAACGAGTTCAAGAGGTGGCTGAATCCTTACAAGAGCTGGTCTTCACAGCTTCGACACTGACGGAATCGGTATCTCAGTTCCGCTTGGAGAAATAGCCGATCGTGTGAGACTTGTAAGGCTGGGGAAAGCCTGGTCGCGACGTTGAGGCATCTTCTTGCTAGGTTTTCCCAGTTCCGATTGATTTCCCATTCAGATAGTGCCGAGTGCTGAGATAAATTCATGACCAATACGCTTGATCCCGCTGTACTTGAAGCGATCGCTCTGGAGGCACAGCAATGTTTTCTCGAAGAGGATGCCCCGGAATATCTTGCCGTGTTGCGACATGGTCTCGAACAGGTTGAGCTGGGTGCTGCACCCGACTACAAAGCCTTAATGCGAGCGGCGCACTCGGTGAAAGGTGGCGCTGGAATTGCGCGAATGCCGTCATTGAGTTCGCTGGCGCATTCGATCGAGGATTTGCTCGAAGCGTGGAATGCCGGACAAATTCATGACACCGATTCGGCTTCGATCTTGATGCAGCAGGGCATTGAAGAGCTGGCTTATATGCTCGAAAGTGCGCGATCGGCCAATAGTGAATCCGTGGAAGCCAATCCCAACTTGCTGGCGGCGCTGGAGGAATTTCGGGTTTCACTCCAGCACGATCAAACGGCTTCAACGGCGAGTGAAGACCCGCCAGAAGTGTCCTCAGCGCGAGTTGAACTCGTGCTTTCAATGCTGAAGTCCGACTTGGAAAGCTGTCTCGTTCGCTTCGAGGAGCTGCTGACCACCAGCACCGATCCGATGGAAATTCGGGATGGCATGGCGGTATTAACCGATGAGGGCATTTTATTGGGAGAAGCCTTCGGTCAGCCGTGGTTGGTGGATCTACTGGAGCCGATCATTGAGTTAACCCACGAAATCCACAACGAAATTGACTTTCCAGCCTTAGCCCATAGCCTGGTCAAAAAGCTACGCCAAAAACGCGATCGGGTCGTTGAAGAGCTAGAGTCCCAGAAGGTGGACAGGGAAAAAGCGGCTCAGGAAAAGGCGCAGATACAGGATTCGATCGGTCAGGATGTTGCTCTACAGGCAGAATCGCAAGAGCGTTTGCAGTATTTGCGGTTGCCGGTCGATCGGGTTGAACGCATGGGAAGTCGGGTCGGTGAGTTGATTACGGCGCATGAACGTTTAACGATCCAACAGCAGCAATTACGTCAAGCGAGTCTCAACCTACGTCGCCTGGTGGAGCAGGTTAAGCCCGTGCGTGATGCGGTGCAAACGCTGTACGATCGAGTTTCCACCGAGGAATCTCAGGCCAGTATTCGGCCCGCTCGCGTTGACGATCCGATGACGCAAAACGCGACCAAAGCAGAGGATCGAGACACGGAAGATAATACAGAATTTGATGTGCTTGAACTCGATCGCTACACCGCGCTGCACAGCAGTTTGCAGACTTTCGAGGAGCTGATCACCCAGGTTCAAGAAACGCGCTTTGATATTGATTTAGTCAGCCGAGAATTTGCTCAAAATCTCTCGGGCTTACGCGGGGATCTCGATCGCCTCTATGACGACATCAACAGCTCGCGACTCGTCCCGTTTAAAGACTTCGCCCAGCGGTTTGTCCCGCAGCTCAACCGGATTAATCAGCGCGTGGGTAAACAATCCACGCTGCAAATTTCCGGTGAAGATGTACCGATCGACAAGGTGTTGCTCGAACAATTACAGACGCCACTCACCCATATTCTCAACAACGCTCTCGACCACGGGATCGAGCTGCCCGGTGAGCGTGTGGCGCTCGATAAACCTGAAACGGCGACGATCGCGATCGAGGCGCAAATCGAAGGCAGCGAGGTGGCGATTTCCCTCAAGGATGACGGACGGGGCATTGATCTACAGCAAATCTACAAAAAGGCGGTGGAGCGGGGTCTTTGTCCTGCCCACGTGCCTATTTCGCAGCTAGCTCGCGAGCAAATTCTGAACTTTATTTGGCAACCTGGATTTTCGACGGCAGAACAGGTGAGCGATATCTCGGGGCGCGGCGTCGGGATGGATATCGTCCGCACCCAGGTTTCTCAACTACGCGGAACTGTTGATCTGGACACGCAGCCTGGACAGGGAACAACGTTTACCATTCGCCTACCTCTGAGCCTGAGTTTGCTGTCACTGCTGTTATGTCGAGCCGGGTTACGGACGCTGGCCATTCCAACCGATACGATTTTGGACATCATGCCGTACGACGATGCGGTGGGTCTCACGAATGTTCCCGGATTTGGGAATAGCGAAACGGAGCGATCGATTACCTGGCGTGGCCGTGTTTTGCCGCTTTATCCTTTGGCGCAAATGCTGCCCTATAGCGATCGATCCGCCGAATCGAATTCTCCCCGCGTTGTGCTGGTGTTTAAGCGATCAGGGCCGCCGATCGCCGTGACGATCGATGAAATCGTTGATGAACGTCAGCTCATTTTGCGGCCATTTGACCGCACCGTACCAATTCCGCCCTACATCGCTGGATGTACGATTTTGGGAACGGGGGAAGTCGTTCCGGTGATCATGCCGCGCTTCTTGAAACCCAGTTCTCAGAAGCATCACGTGGTCAACGGGACAACGCTATCCCAAGCAATGCGAACCATTTTGATCGCAGAGGATTCAACCGGCGCACGGCGATCGCTCGAACGAATTTTGGCGCACGCTGGCTTTACAACCATTCCCTGTCGTGACGGTCAGGAAGCCCTTGTGAAGCTCGAACAGCACAGCAGCGAAATTAGTGCGATCGTTACCGATTTGGAAATGCCGAATGTTAATGGTTTTGAGCTACTGAGTAAAGTTCGATCGCATTCGGTCTGCCACAGCTTGCCCGTGGTCGTCTTGACCTCGCGTACGGGCGATCGACACCGTCAAAAGGCACTTAGCTTGGGAGCCAATGATTATCTAGGCAAGCCTGTTACGCCGGTTGAGTTACTGGGATGTTTAGACCGGTTAGCACCCGCCGAGGACGCGCGATCGCCGCTGATGCCGATCTCGTAGTGAATTTCTCGTGAATTTCTCGTAAACTTCGCGTCGTCTAGGGCGAGCAAAGAAGCCGCGCCCGTACTGGCCTATACGTAGGAATGGAGAATAGGAGACTCGAACTCCTGACCTCTGCGGTGCGATCGCAGCGCTCTACCAACTGAGCTAATTCCCCAAGTTTAGGGAAATCTTAGCATAAGGCTTAATCTTCTCGGTTTATCAAGGACATGCCCGTCGGTTCACCCTGAATTGCGGCCAATTCGCCAACATCTCGCGCGTTTCGTGACCTTCATACTTGTCATCCAGTCTCAACGATCGCCGAGACCTGAGGAGCCGCAACAGCCCGTTCTTCGCCAGAAAAGACGCGCACAACCCGATCAAATTCCAGCTCCGCCAGTTCGTCCACTGCCCAATCCGCCACACGCAATAGCATGTGTTGCGGAAACATATTGGCCACACCGACGACCGGAATACCGGCGCGTTTGGCGGCCTCGATCCCGGCAAAACTGTCCTCGATCGCCAAGCATTCTGAGGGTTGGAGATTTAAACCCGGTTCCGCCAGGTTGAGCTGGGCGATCGCCGTCAGGTAGCCCGCTGGATCGGGTTTGCTCGTGGTGATGTCATCTCCCGCCACGATAATCGGAAACTGCTGGCGGAGTTTTGCCCGATCGAGCACCGTTTCGATTTCGAGCCGCATCGCACCGCTGACCAGCGCCAAGCGTAAATCAGCAAAGCGGAGTTTGAGGAGAAAATCAGTTAAGCCGGGATACAGGGGCAAAGGTTCGAGTGAGGCTAGAATTTCCCGATAGGCTTCGGCTTTGCGCTGAAGCAGGCGATCGAGATCGGTTTCATCCAGCACGCGACCACGCCGCGCAAACATCTCGGTCAAACAGACCCGATCGCTACGTCCCAGAGCGATCGCCTGAAATTCTCCGGGTTGAGGACGTAGATTTTCTTCTAACAGCAGACGTTCAAGCAACTGTTCGTGAATCGTCTCGTCATTGATAATGATGCCGTTAAAATCGAATAATACTGCTCGTAACATGGCGGATTCACCCTCTCGATTCAAGGCCAGATCTTGACTCAGTCCAAAATTTAGGAATCTCCGAATGCTTGTCTTTACAGGTAACAAGCTCTGAACTCCACGCCGAATTTTGGAGTGCAGCGCTAGGATGAACAGAAGGGAGTTGGCTCTCCTGACACTTGCTGCTTTCAGAGGTTCGATCATGCCACAATTTCTTATCACCTGGCTGCTCAGTGCGCTCGCGATTGGCCTTACGGCTTACATCGTGCCTGGTTTGGCCATTGATGGCGCGACCGCCGCGATCGTGGCTGCGGCCATCTTGGGTTTGGTCAATGCGATCGTGCGCCCCCTACTCATTTTCGCCACACTTCCCCTTACTTTAGTCAGCTTCGGCCTATTTTTGCTCGTCATTAATGCGATTTCAATCTGGTTGGTTGGCGCATGGACGGCAGGGTTTGACGTCACTGGCTTTTTCCCCGCCCTGCTCGGCTCGATCGTCCTGTCCTTTATCTCAAGTCTCCTCAATCAATTAGCGAATCGCGACGCTGAGGTCTAGTCACACTGAAGCTTGTCCTATCGATTCAATGTCGATTCAATGTCGATTCATCGATAAGCTTGTCTATATCGAGACTCTCCCCACCAATCCGAATGACCGCTTCTGATACTCATTCCGCCGATCCGGCTGGTTGTACATCTGATGATGCTACAGGTCGAGAACGCACCCTTGCGGATCTCGATCGCGACCTCGTCTATTTGCTCGATCAGCGTCTCCAACTGCTGCGTGATCACCCCTCATTGCTGCAACAAGCCGCCGTACCAGAAGCGGCGATCGCCGAAACTCGACTACCGGGCTACATTTGGCGTAATCTCGATACCGCTTGCCGTGCCGCAGCCGTCACCCGAATCACGTCGCCGAGTCGCGAGACCTCGCATCACATCACGATTATTGGTGGCCGTGGGGTCATGGGTCGCTTTTTCGCTCAGCGCCTGACCCACTTTGGTCATCGTGTCGCCATTCTAGGCCGCACGGATTGGGCGCAGGCTCGCGAGATCATGGCCAACACAGACTTGGTGCTATTTTGTGTGCCGATTGATCGCACGATCGACATCATTCAGCAGTTCGCGCCCGCTATTCCAGCCAGCGCCGCGATCGCCGACATCACCAGCATTAAGACTCCCCAACTACAGGCAATGCTGACAGCACACCCTGGCCCCGTCGTTGGACTTCATCCCATGTTTGGCCCCGGTGTCGAGTCGTTTTTATCTCAAAAAGTGGTGGTTTGTTCAGGGCGCGATCGCACGGCGTGGCAGTGGTTGATCGACTTGATGGACGCAGACGGTGCGGACTTAATTCACTGCACCGCAGAAGAACACGATCAGATGATGATCGCCGTTCAGGCCATTCGACATTTCGCGACCTTTGGGCTGGGGATTTTTCTGGCGGAAGCGGGAATTGATATTAGTCGCAGCCTCGATCTGTCCAGCCCAATTTATCGAATTGGTATCGATATGGTCAGCCGTCTCTTCGGCCAAGATGCCGAGCTGTACGTCGATATCATGCTGGCCACTCCAGAGCGTCAACAGGCGATTCAACAACTCGCAGAAACCTTTGTTCGTTTAGCCGATCGGGTTACGTCGGGCGATCGAGACGGATTAATTACTGAATTTGCCAACGCGACAGCCACATTTGGTGGGGAAACGAAACGTGCGGTTTACGAAAGCGATCAGCTCATCGAGATGCTCAGCCTATTGTTAGCTAGCGAGCCGAATTAAGCTCAATATTAACCTTAGAGTTTGGCTGTCCACCTCAACAGGTCAGTTTTAAACACACAGCGTTTGATCCGTGAAGTGCTTACCTAGCAAGGATTTTGTAATCAAGAGAGAGAACGTATCAAGATTATCAAACTCTAGAGAGAGAGCTTGCACTTGAAGACAATAATTTTTTTGAAACGATGCCATGTATTGACTCCGATTGACCGGATCGATCGATGAGATCCTGAACAAACTCAATACAGAAAAATGCCAAGAGGTCTATGAAAGCAACAGGGCTAAAGCCTGTGATTCTAGTCTGAATCAACAAGGGACGTGTTAACATAATTTAACGATCTATTAACAGCCCTGATTGCTCAACATAGATCTTCAGACCGTTACCCTTGAGCGAAAAGCTTGGGAGATCCGAAACCTTCCCCATTTTATTAAGGTGACTGACCGACTGTTCTTTCCTATTTTTGGCTTGATAAGTCAACGGCCAAAACGTTCCTGACTTCGTGACCGACAACGTGAAGTCAATAGCATCTAAAGCATCACGCTTTTGCTGCCTCGCTCCACTGGTAAGGATATTTGCTACTCCTGTTGCATTCATGATTTCTGAATCGAGCTTCCAAAATCGATCGCTGTCTCACACGCTCTATGAAGCCGCGATCGAGCGCGTCAAAAACTCTCTGTCCTCAACCCTAGGTCGGGAGTTTACCCAGTGCCAGTTCGGGATCGCCCCCGGTTCCGATGGCCAAAGAATGTTGTTTGTGGTTACCGAGAGTTGTTCGCAGGTCGAACGGCTCTCGGCTCATATTGAGGCCATTTCCCGAGAAGTTGTACGGCTTATGCCCGGTGTCGCTCGAATCGCGCTGTGTATGCGTCCGATCAGCGATGACGACGAGTGCGGCCATGCTGCTCCTCGACGGGTGGTTGGTCGTATTTTTGAGCTAAAGTCTGACGACGTTTAAGCGATCGCGTTTTTGTTGTGGCTTAACTTACGCCGTGACTTAAATTTGCGTAGAGCTTAACTTACGTCACAACTTGACGTATCAAAGTGTCCAATCTGGCGTTCCACGCAGGCCGTTGATCGTCCGGTCATCGCGGATATGGACAACATTAATTTGAGGAATTGTCGCGCAAGTCGCACGTGACGGATCAGCATCCGGCATAATGAGTCGTGATCTCGATCGCCCGCGACCTCGAACGCTCGTTTCGCCGTCCCTACTATGAACTTTCTTTCGATTCCCTACAGCCTTTTTCTCTTCGGGACAATGTTGCTGTTCTGGAATCTACCTTGGAAGGGGCTGCGATTGGCTCTGACATTGACCGCAAGCGTCATTTTCTATAGCTCGCTGCAACTTCAGTCCTTACCGCTTTTATTGACCGGAACGCTGTTCACCTTTTTGATTGGGTCGGTGCTGTTTCGCACCGGGAAAGACCGCCCTCACCGCAGTTCTTGGACGCTGTCGAACGCAGAGTGGGAACGCTTCGATCGGCAATGGCAGCAACGCCGTCAATGGTTGCTCATCTTCGGTTTGGCCGTTAACGTCATCATCTTGGCCGCGTTCAAATACGGCCCGTTTTTGCTCCCAAATTGGACAAGCAGCACCGACCCCAACTCGGTTTGGGCGTATTTTATTGCGCCGTTGGGGATTAGCTTTTTTGTCTTTGAGTGTATGGCCTACCTCATTGACGTGTACCGTGGGGCTCCCGCCAGCCGTAATGTGTTGGACTTTACGGCCTATAAATTCTTCTTTCCCAAACTCATTTCGGGTCCGATTACTCGGTATCACCCGTGGATGGAGCAATTTCACCACCCGGCTCCGCCAACGGTCGATCGCGTTGTGGAAGGCTTGTGGTTAATCGCGAGCGGCGCGATCAAAAAAGGCTTGCTCGCCGACAATATCGCGGTTTTCGTGAATCTTTGCTTTGAGAACTACCAGCGAGCGGGTAGCGTTGATCTTTGGCTGGCGATCCTGGGCTATGGCCTTCAGCTTTATCTTGATTTTAGCGGTTATGTCGATATCGCTCGGGGTAGCGCCATGCTGCTGGGGTGGACGCTGCCGCTCAATTTTGATTTTCCATATTTGACGGTTAGCATCGCTGACTTTTGGCGACGCTGGCACATGACGCTAGGGGAATGGCTGCGGAACTATCTGTATTTTCCCTTGGGGGGATCGCGTCGTGGTTTAAATCAAACCTGCATTAACCTGACGATCGTGATGATCTTGGCGGGGCTGTGGCATGGCAGCGCGACGGCAGGGCAAAATCCGGCGGGTTTCCTCGTGTGGGGGGTGTTGCATGGCTTGGCGTTGGTGGTGCATCGGTTGACGGATACGGTGTCGCGTCAGTCGGCGATCGCGCAGGCGTTTTGGGAGAGCTGGCCGGGTGCGGTGATTGGCTGGGCGATCACGCAGACGATGGTGTTTTTAGCTTGGGTGTATTTTCGTTTGCCGGATTTACAGGTCTCAAATTGGGTGATGACGCACCTGTGGAATCAGTCGGCAGATGTGCAATTTATCGAAAAGGTTTACGGGGAAACCTTGGGCATCGACCCGGCGATCGTTGGCTGGGGTTTGGGGGCGATCTGTTTGGGTATGGCGATCGCCTATGGCTTCGATCGTAGTCTCAAAGTGCAGCTCAATTGGCCGATCAAAATCATGCTTGTGCCGCTTTGCCTCTATGCCGTTTGGGTTCTAGCGCCACAAAATAGCCTGCCGTATATTTATTTCGATTTTTAGGGTATTTCGATTTTCAAGGTTGCGTGGAGTCTACCCCTCCTGTTGCAAAACCTCATTAAACGCAAAATCAGCGGCGGCGAGTACAAGAATGGTCGTCGGTAAGCCAATGACCAGATCTTGAAGATTCGAGTAGTGTTCGCTGAAATTATCCACATCCTCTTGAGGCCGAGCAATGCCGAGAAAAACGAGGTCAGCGTAGCGGGATGATGAATGTAAAATCTCGCGAAAGGGACGTTCAGCATCCACTAAAACATTCACGGTGGCTCGAATCCGAAACTGCTCCGTCATTCGTCCCAGATTGGTACGAACCGCTTGCGCTGCCGCTTCACTGGGAACCACTAGCTTGAGTGAAATATTGGCGTTACGCCATTGATTTTCGGTTTGAATCAGATAGGCCAACAACAGCATCAGGCTACCGTTGGCGTGTAGGCCGCGCCACCAGACGTCGATTTGTTGGCGGTTGCCAAAGCCTCGATCGGGATTGTCGTGTAACACCAGGACGCTACGACGCGATCGGTACAGCATTTCAATCAGGCCGCAAAAGCTTTCTCGCAGCTCTACGCGCTCACTATCCCCGAGCAAAATGGTGTTAGGAACCAGGGAGCCAATGCCATAGGCTTCGACGAGTTGCTCGGCTCCGGTGAACAGATCGGGAGCGGTCACCAAGCGGACGAGGGCGTTAACGCCGCGTTTACCGAGATAGTCGCGCAGCTTGGCTTCGAGTTGGGTTTGCTGGGCGGGATCGCGTGAGCCGCTCGGTAAGACGCTGGAGACGGTAATAAGACCGCGATTATGGGTGATGATCGATGCGAGTTCGATCAGCGGCCAGCGGCGCATTGGTGCGCCGGAAAGCACGAGAACGTGAGGCCGCCAGTTTTTCGGGTCGAGATCACCGTCGAGGTTAAAAATTCCAGTACGGACGATTTCCATCCACATGCCGCGCCGTACGTCGCCCCAGGCCGTTTCCATTTCGCGACGTTCGAGCCACAGATAGAGCGCCAGAACAAAGAGTGCAGCAACGATCGCGGCGACCGCATCGATCGAGAGCATGACGCCCAAGCAGCCGATCGCGCCGATCGCCGACAGCGTCCAATGCACCTGAAACGTGGGTCGAAACGATGGACTTTGCAAAAAACCCTCGATCGCGGCGGCCACATTTAACACCATGTAGGTCGTGAGGAAAAACATGGTGAGTACCGGCGCAATTTTATTTAAATCGCCGACGCACACTGCCGCGATCGCCACCCCCAACGTGACCAGTGTTCCCAAGCGCGGCTCATCATCCGGCCCGCTGCCGTTTCCCAGCGATCGCATGAAATGCGGCAGTACACCATCCCTCGCCAGCGCCTGTAGGACCCGTGGCGCTCCCAACACACTCCCCAACGCACTCGATAGCGTCGCTCCCCAAATCCCGAGCAAAATCGCATCGCTCCAGATTGCGATATCGCGCATAACCAGGGGATTTTCCAGCAACGTTGCAGCATCGGCACGCATGGCGAGAAAGATGGGCAGCACCATGTAGATGACATACCCTGTGCCGATCGCCGCGAGCGTCCCGATCGGAATCGACTTCGAGGGATCTTCAAGGTCGCCCGACATATTGACCCCGGCCATGATCCCCGTTACCGCCGGAAAAAACACCGCAAACACAATCCAAAACGGCTCGCCAGTAATGCCCTCCACACCCCAAGCCCCAACGTCCTGCGGCGCGATGCTATGCCCAAAACCAAAGGAAAGGAGAGATAGAACGATCGCCGCCATGATGAAGTACTGCATCTTGATTGCCAAGCTCGCCGAGGTCGCCGCAACCAGGGTGATCACAATGGTTGTGACGAGGTTGAGCCAGAGCTGATAGGGTTCGAGGATCGGAAACGATCGCGTCAAGCTTTCGACGAAACCGATCGTGTACAACGCGACCGAAATGGCCTGGGCGAAATAGAGCGGGACGCCGACCGCGCCGCCCGTTTCGATACCAAGAGAGCGACTGATTATGTAGTATGCGCCACCCACGCGGACGACTCGGTCTGTGGCGATCGCCGAGATGGACAGTCCCGTCAGCAGGGTGATCGACGTAGCCAGGGTGACGATAACCAGGGTTCCAGCCCAGCCCACATTGGCAACCACCCAACCAAAGCGGAGGTACATGATCACCCCCAAAATGGTCAGCACGGAGGGCGTATAAACCCCCGCAAACGTACCAAGCCCAACGCGGCTGGGTGTTGTCGAATCAGGGCGAGGATTGCGCGGGCTGGACTGAGTCATAAAATCTAACCGGCGATCGCGCCACGCTTCTGGTAAATGCCGTTGCAATCCTATCGCACTTAGAAATTCTCTTCTATCAACCCTGACACCAGGTCTTGCCATTTTCCGCATTCAGACACACGACCGCACATAACGAAAGTCAATGCTTTTGCTATTTGTTATTAGCGATAGTTATCTTAGAGAATCTGTTCATCATCATCTTTAAAGGTAAGGCCACAGTTTTTTCCACGATTTTCCACGTTTCTAACAGGTTTTTCCACAGAATTGTGAAGAATCAGGATAAGACGTTGAAGACGAGATTTCGTCTATTAACGCATGTGCGAAATTCAAAATCGACGCAAAACTCTAGTTTCGTCTTGGAACGATCTACCGAGGTGTGACCCTGACGCGAGAAATTGTGAAGATTGAGCTGAGGGGGATATTCACATCTATTGGCGGATTGTACATATAACGCTTTGTAACAAGAAATAGGGCTGTGACGACGTTTTTTCGTTATCAAGAAGCGCAATCTTACTTTCTTGTTACATTTTGCAATATTGACAAGGGGTGGGTCTCTAAGCGGAAAATGAGGTCACTCAACGGTTATGAAGCCAGCGCAGATTCGCAATCGCGAGTCTATTACGCCTCAGTTTGATAACCGTCGAGAGCGATTCAAGGAGGATGAGATGAATACGAACGTGAGCATTTTGGCGGAAATTCCGGAAGATCTGCACCTGTCGATGCAGGGCTATCTCGATGGCAACCCAGACTGGGATCAAGATCGCGTCTTTTCGGCGGCGATCTCTCTATTTTTATTGCAAAATACGATCGAAAATACGCCCGAAGCCTCGTTAAATTACCGTCGAGCTGCACGGGTTTACCTCGAAACATTATTTCGAGATAAGCCCAACGTTTCGCCTATGGACATCGATGGATCTGTTCGTTTAGATGCGTCTGTGACCTCTGCGATCGGGGCGGAACAATCGCCAGGTGATCTTCCTCCGATGAGTCACCAACCACAAATCAGCGAGACCCCTACGACCATTGACCCCAACACGAATGAAGCGACTTCAACCCTTGATCCACAACACCATATCGACGCTGCCTAAGCTCTACCCATTAAGCTTCATAAATTTGATCATATTCTGACATCTAACTCGCTTTCTCGTCAGCTATCAATTGTGAGTCAGTACATTGAATTTTGATCGATCGGGCTTGATCGATCGGCTGATATCGTCCTTAATTCTGTAGTATTTCCCAAGTTTCGACACATATCCCTACAGCGTTATTGCGGATTCACCAATTCAAGACCAGTACGAGATCAAAACGCCGATCAGAAACCCCGCAAGAACTTTTCTTAAAGTCTTGCGGGGTTTACTTTTCAGGACTTACGCAGACGTTCGACTTCTGAACGAGCCTTCGTCGTTCAAGCCCAGCAGCACCGATGGGCTACCGATAGGCGTGGATGACCTGTAAGCTGCCTCCGGCAAATAGACGACGATCGCAGGATTGGAAGCCGACGGCGGAGAGTAGTCCCGGCAAGTCGGCTTTTAGTAATGCCCAGGCCGTTTCAGTTTCAAATAGCCACATAAAGAGGGCGAGTCCCGGCCAGAATAGGGGGTTTGTTGGAGTGTGAAAGTCCACGAGGGTAAACACGCCGCCCGGTTTGAGGACGCGATACACTTCCCAGATGATTTTTTGCAAGGTGGATCGATCCATCTCATGCAGGGCGGCGCTGGTATGGACTAGATCGAAGCTGGCATCGGCAAAGGGGAGATCCTGGGCGAAGCCTTCGATATAGGCGGCGTCGGGGACGTTGTTCTGGGCGCGGGCGATCGACAGGGGAGAGGCGTCGAGGCCGGTGACGTGCTGCGATCGCGCGGCCAGAAACGCGGTCGCCTGTCCGCTACCGCAGCACAGATCAAGCGCGACGGTCTCGGCGGTGATGTTGAGATCGGCGATCGCCAGTTGGCGAAACGTGGCTTCACCGCCGACGGTCAGCGCTGCGACTCGCGAAATACCGTCATACAGCCACTGGTAGCGGTAACTCAGATCGCGCAAAATCGTTGCCATAGCCCAGAAGCTCCTTACTAAAGAAAAAAATTAAGATCCTGGATGGCTTTTCCAGCCAAGGTTTTGAAAAAGTTCAGGGTCTCAAGGTTCATTAGGCAAAATCCATGTAAACCCCTTGCCTAGCCAGGACTTAATATTGTCTTCATAAATACCCTCTTGCCATCGGGGCTCTACCACCTATTTTATGTCCTGGGAAATAGCCCACTGAGTGTTTTCCTGAAAGAACAACCGATATGAGGTTTCTTCAATTAAGAATTCTTGCACGGCTCGATAAACTCCATGATGCCGATGCTCAGGGTCTTCTCTCCAGTCATCTCCAGCAATGATGCCACCCGACTTCACTTTATGCTTCAGTAGAGCGAGCTCTGCTTTCGTTTGCTCATAGGCATGTGTGGTATCAACATATGCCCAGTCAAGGTAGTTGTCGTCAAAAGTTTCCAAGACGCTTAAGGAAGTTCCAATATGGAGTTCTACTCTACCGGATGCAATTTCACTCTCCAGAGCAATCAGTAATGAACCCAATGATCGAACAGTCGATTTGTCCCCTATAGCATGAGGCCACTTCGCTTTATATTTCCACCAGGGATCCACTAAGAGTGCACCAAAAATATATTTGTCCAAAATTTGCTAATGAAGGCTGAGCGTAGTCGAAGCCTGGGTGTGCCGCACTTCGACTACGCTCAGTGCTCGAATTCTGAAAACTTTAGGACATTTATTTCCGTGCAGCACTCTAAGTGCAGACGATGGGGTTGGTTTGTACTGAGTATGAATGTGGACAGAGTACCCTTGTACACACCCAACTCGACCCCAATGCCACCTTTCGGAATGATCTTATTGAACAGCTTCGCTCGAAAGCCAATCGTAGTGCCGAGGTCAGTAATGACACCCATTCTCGCTTTGGCAAGAATCGATAAGCCATTTGAATATACAAATTGCAGCATTGGATAGAAGAAGCTTCTAACAATAAAAGATTGTCGAACAGCTATTCTTGGTCTTTTGTTAGGTAAAGCCATATTTCGGAATAATCTTATTGAGCAGCTTAGCAAGTGGTAGTGGGGTAAAATCTCTAAAATGAGATACTACCGAAAGAGGTGAGAGAGTATTCACAAAGAAAAGATTAAGATTGAAGATAAAGAACCAAAATAACTTGCCACTCAAAGGTTTGGGAGAAGTTCGGAATTTTTTTCTTTATAAATACTCTCTAAACTGGCTTTAATATAGCGGTTTCAGGAGTCGTGAGTAACACCAGGCAAAGTCAGGAAGACCTACAACTGAGTAGACTTGGGTGTATCGCACGAACAGTAAAACCGCTATATTATCTTTGCAAACACCCTCTAAACCTCCAATCTTAAGATTCTAATCAATCCAAAACGGAACATTCGGACTCTGTTCTGCTTGCCCCAAAACCGCGTTTCGACCCGCTCAACGCTCTCCGTGTGTTCTGACCATATATTAGAAACCAAGATCCGCTTTGGCCGCTGCTGCGGCATCGAGCAGTTCCTCCGTCGGCATGGCGGCAACGTCCACATCGCCCACCTCCTGATAAAACGTCGCATCGTACGGGCGCGTCTTCACGACAACCGGCATCGGGACGGCATGGCCGAGGACGAGGGCTTGCTGTTTGGAGTCGAGTTTGGAGAGTACCGATCGCAGGCTTTGGCCGCCGGAAACGCCGGTAAAAATCGCCTCGATGTCCTTATCATCGTTCAGCAGTGCCGTAATTCGCGTGCCGATCTGCGACATCACCTCGTTATCGATGCCCGATGGGCGCTGATCGACGACGAGGAGGGTCACGAAATATTTGCGCATTTCGCGGGCGATCGTGCCAAAAATGGTGCTGCGAACGGAGACCGGATCGAGAAAACGGTGGGCTTCTTCGATCGTAATCACGAGCTGGCGTGGCTTATCGGCAAGCTTTTTACTCTGCAAAAACTGATCGGCTTTACGGACATAGTGCTGATGAATTCGCCGCGTGATTACGTTCGTCGCCAACATATAAGACAACATGTCGGACTGCGATCCAAATTCAATCACGACATGCTTGCCCGCCGCGAGGGTTTCAATAATTTGATTGACGTAGTTAAACGGGCAGCTATTCCGAATATATTTCAGTTCATCGAGGCGTAATAATTTGCGCTGAAGTGCCATGATCGACGATTTATTACCGCGCCGTTCTTCACAAAATAGCTGGATTTCCTCATTCGACATCGTTAACAGTTGGCGAATCCAGGCATTACCAAACTCATTGCGTAAAATGATGGCGTTTTCGATACTCGCTTCGGATAAATTCAGCTCCCGCTGAATCAGCCCGAGATCCTCAACTTCAATTTGCTCATAGCTCAGGTATAGCTCTTGGGCGTCGCGAATCCCCCGCCGTTTGGTGGATTCAGGATCGAGGGTGTAGATTTCGACCTGTCCCGGAAAAAGCTGACGCAAGCCTTTGACGGTGCTCATCCCCTTACCTTCGCATTGAGCTTCCCAGCCGTATTCCGAATGCATATCAAAGATTAAATTGACCGCTGCTTGCTTGCGAATGACGCCGGATAGCAATAATCGGGTTAGAAATGATTTACCGGTTCCAGACTTACCAAAGACGCCGTTACTCCGCTCAACAAACCGATCGAGATCGATACAGACTGGCACATCCATATCCAGAGGTTTCCCGATCTCGAAGTTTTTGCGTGTCGGGTCATCTTCCCAGCCAAAAACCGCCCGAAAGTCACTTTCGCTGGCGTCATAGACCTGCGAAAAGTGACTGGGAATCGTCTTAACGGGTAATAGTTCTAGCTCGGTGCTGGTGTTGGCTGTAAAACTAGCAAGTCCATTTTTTTGTGATGTTTTTTTGCCTCTTCCATTCCCATTATTTCCATTACTCTCATTGAGCAGCGCCGCGATCGCTTCGTCCGATCGCATGGCGAGCATCAACATCGGACTGAGTTCGATCGTTCCGTATGTGCCGCTTCCAGCCAGGACATCTTGCAAAAATGTATCGTTGGGTAGGGGGGGATTCGCAAAAATTCGCGGGCTTGCCGTACCGAGAGAGACATCCGTTAGCAAACAGAAAAAGCGGACTTGATTGCCTTGTACTACCAAAAACTTACCGACGCGCATGTCCTCGACGGAGATATCCGGATGGAGACGAACTTCGAGGCCGCTGCTGAGGGAGCCTTGAATGACGGAGCCGAGGGGATGGGCGAGGAGCATGGCGATAAAGGGAAGATCTCAAGCGAGGTAAAGCGATGACGGCGATCGATTAATCGGATTGATTTGGATTGATCGGATTAATCGCGGGGATCGCAACTTTAGGGTTTAACAATCCGTCAAGAGGGTCTGTTTAAGATTAGTGGGCTTAAGATTAATAGACTTCAGATTAACGGGCTTCAGATCAATTATTTGATCATTGGATCTCAATGCTTCAACTTCAAGGGTTACGGATTGGCGTATTGCACCCTCGATCGTGAACCGAATTGAGAATGTTGCTAATCATTTGATCTGGGTAAACTTGAAGGGAGCATCTCATTAATGCAATAAGCAGAAATACTCAGGCTTAGGCGAGCAGGCGATTAAGATAAGCACAGCGTAGC
>JAABST010000060.1 GCA_011390275.1 Geitlerinema sp. S16 | reverse complement strand
GTGATGCACGAGCGTAACGCTCACAACTTCCCGCTTGACCTGGCTGCTGGTGAATCTGCACCGGTTGCTGTCCAAGCACCTGCTATCAACGGTTAATCCAGTCTTCGTCTCTTGAGGCGAGTCTAGTTTAGACTTTGAACAGAAAAGCGCTCCCTAGCTTAATTGCTGGGGGGCGCTTTTTTTGTGGTTGTTTTCGGTCAATCTTGAATCAGCGGAATTTGAATCGACGGATTGATGATTACAGGTGGCGCATGACATCCGCTAGTAGTGGAGCTGGGATCGAAGAAAATACGTGATTTTGGGCGCTGAGTCCTTCACGATCGTGGAGAGAGCGTAGGGTGGTCGTTAATTCATTGAGGATACTGTCGTAGCGCGGATCATCAGTGCCGTAGCCCTCGATCGCCCGGACATAACAGGCCACAGCTTGTTCATAACAACACAATCGTTCGGGTGCGTCATCCGTGCGTGATAGGCAAGTTCCGAGATAGGCGTAGGCCATACCCAGGTTGTCATAGGTCGCGTGGAGGTCAAAACTCAGCGTCAGGTCAGCGCGATCATGTACCTGGGAAGCGATCGCAATGGCCTGTTCATACGCACGGATCGAGTCTCGTAAACTCGCAATTAACGCCTCGCGTTCCTGGCGGATATCAAAGGTTTCTGCCAGATTCCAGTAGGCCGTTCCGAGATTATTTTGGGTGGCAGCATAGCCCGTCGGGTGATTCTCGGCGGTGCGATACACGAGAGCCAACCGATAACAGCGAATGGCAAACCGCAGGCGATCGCGTTGACGATCGTAACGGGCAAGATTCCAGGCCGCTGTTCCGAGATTCGTTTGCAGCATCGCATAGCTCCAGGAATCGCGTTCTGCGGTGAAAAATTCGAGAGCCGTACGATACGCCTGAATCGCTTGTTCAAGATAGAGAACCGGCTCAGTGACCTGCGCTAGATTCCAGCAGGCTGTGCCCAGATTGCTATGAATGGTCGCAAACTGTTGCGGATCGAGTTCCGGTAGTTGATAGCGTAGAGCCGCTCGATACGACTCGATCGCGTCTTTCCAGGTCTTGATTTGTAGCGCTGTCGCCGTGGCCATTCGTGCTAAATCACTGCACAGCGAGCCAAGATTGTCTTGAATGCTTGCCCAGGCATAGGGTTGTTCAATTTCACTAAGCCGCTCAAGGGTATAGCGATAGGCGGCCTCGCCCCGCTGCAAGCTCAGAATGCGATCGTCGGTCGTATCAACACAATCGGCCATCATCCAATACAGTGTGCCAATATCATTCGCCAATACGGGCAACTGACGATCGCGCGTATCGTCCATATGCTCGCTCTGATGCCAGCAGGCCAAAGCACATTCGTAGGCTTGAATGGCGATCGTGACGCACCGCAGATCCGGGTGTTCAGCATCGAGACGATCGCGGTAAATGCTTCCCAGATACTGATACGTTGTGGCCAGTGTTGCCGCATCGGCATGAGTCCGCTTCAGCTCAAATAAATGCACCAGTACCTGCTGCGGATCAACTTCGCTAGAGGCGACCAAATGGCGCGTTTCCTGGACATTCGCAACGAGAAGCGGTTCGATCGTTTGGGATAGCTCGCTAAAACTAAAACTGAGATCAAAGTGTGTAGCGGTCTTTGTTTGGCTCGTCTCTGAAGCTGTGGTGTTCGATGGTTCCGCCAACTTCGTGATGCGCAACGAGGCGATCGAGACGGCCGCATCTACGGATTGATCGGGCGTCTTGGCAGAATCAGAAGTCTTGAACTCGGGAGCGTAGAGGCGATCGCGCACCATCGGCACGGCACTAATACGCCGGGGAATTGGCTCGCCGGTAAATTCAAAAATGCCCGAACAACAGCGCCAAAATTCAGGCGTGGATCGTGCGATCGTGTAGCGCCAAGGGCGTGACATCCAAAACAAAATACTCGAATCAAGTTCCGACAAATGTTCCGGTAGCCGTCGCATATGCCCCAAGAACGACCATTGCACAGCCGCCGACTGGCGAATTAAGGTTTCGACTCCCAGAATTTGAAAGCCCGGTGTTGTCAGTGATGAGCGATCGTAGCTTGTGGTGTGATTGGTTGTGTCGTGTATTACCGAAGTCGGTGGCGGATGAATTCGCGGAACTGAATCGGGAAATGAAGGCGATCGGCGCTGGAGCCAACGGCGAATTTGCGCGATTGGATCAGGATGAGTCAACTGAAGATTGAGACTCACCAGACCGGGACCGCGACTTAAATGAGGGCCAATCTCTGACTGGAGTCGAGCCGCCAGAGCATCGGTTTGCGTCCAGTCATCACAGACCGCGACAAAAATTTGATGCTTTAAACCCAACTCAAACGCGAGTTTGAGTCGTTGATAAACCTGTTGATTCCAGGCGGACGGATGAGACGGAATAATATTGGCCATCGACCAGGCGTCATCATGAGACGCGACAAGCTGCACGGGGGTGAATCCTCCCTAGGGATAGACTATTTGCCCGGCGGTGAATTAAAGCGGGCACAGATGCAAAACTCTTCCCCTGTTGACGCAAGGGTCAGATTGATGGCCTGTATCATGCGAGGAGTTTGAAGACCTCAAACCAGACGAGTTCCAGCGTCTTAACTTGAGCCATGCGATCAACGGATGTACTTTGTTCTTCGAGAACTCGCGCAAATAATCAGGACAGCGAACATGGCGATGTTGGCCGATGAAGTTTGAAATCGTTATGTAACGAAAATTTGCTGCGTCTTCAACTCAATCCATCCAGAACATTTATCGAGTGACCACACCCCCAAAGTGAACGGATTATCAGAGATGACAGCTCGGTCTCTCAAACCATCTAACGATCTGTCAAGCTCAACACTTTTATTCTCGCATTTCTAACAAAACATTACCGACGAAGTAATACGTAATGATTTTACGTTTATTCACTTACGTAATGACACTAGTATTGAGTGTGAATGAAGAAAAATCATACTGATATGTAGTCGCTTCCATTTTGCCAGGGAAAATCAGAGCTATTTCTACATAAAAATTTGAATATCCAAATAGAATTAGCTCCCTTAATATCTGTAAAAACCACGACAAATGCCTGTGTTCTTTTCAGCGCTAACGACAGGCGAGGCTAATAGCTTGGCTTGTATCGTTGGTAACGAATAAACATGCTTAAGCATTTCGGTCTTGACGCTAAGGCATACTCATTCAGGGGAGAAGTGATGATTGGAGCGTAGGCAGCATAAGCATGGTGGAGTTTCGATGGATTGAGGGCGCAACCCAAATAGGAGACTACTTAATTTCGTGGGAAACGTTGAACAACTGATGTGTTAGCACAAAAACACAAGACCGAAACTGTGGCCTCTTTGTGTGTGATATCAGCAATTGAAGCCCGTAGCAAAGATCATCACGGCTGATGACCTAAACGAAAATAAAATAAAGTCTTATTCATGCAACTTATTCGCTTAAAAAACTTCATAGATATTGTTATAGTTGAATTACGTCAGAAGGTGCATACTATGGTTTCAGTTCGTTTCTTCAGTAGTCTATTAACCTTGGGGTTGTCGTTAAATGCTCTAGCATTTTTTGACAATACGACTGAAGTCGATGGATCGATCAAAGCAATGAGCGTTTCGCAGGAACAAAGCGTATTAGCGGAAGGATTCGACCCACCGAATGACGAAGAGCGCCCAGGCAGCACTGTGGGTTAGGTTGCGCCGATCGTGATTACGCCGATCGTGGCCGTTTCCAAAGGCTGGCGCTAGGGTATCTTTGCTGGTGTTTGAAGCGTAGGCAGCGTGAGCATGGTGGAATTTCGATGGATTGAGGGCGCAACCCAAAGCGGAAAGACGCAGCGATTGATCGAAACGATCGCCACTCAAGCCGATCGCTGGCTGGGTCAGGGTTTGCCCCAACTGCCCGCCAGCATTCCTGCTCCTTTGCGCGTTCCCCAAAGCGCTCCGCCATTGCTCATTCTGGCGGCAAATGGTGATAATCGCAGTGTCTTGAGCGATCGTCTAGGGCAAATGTTGGCGGGTCGGCATCCAGTGGAAATGACGACGCCGCTCGGTTTTTTTGAGCGCGAGGTGCTGCTGTTTTGGCCGCAAATCGCGGCGGATCGCGGTTTAACGACGGCGTTTCCGCTGCGGCTACAGTCGGAAACGGAGCTGGAACTGGCGCGGAATTTGTGGGCGGAGGCGCTGGAGGATGACGGAGCGCTGCAACAACCGGGCGTGAATGCCGATCGCCAGGTGCGCCGCATCCTCGATTTGCTGCAATTGGCGACGGCGGCGGGCATTGATCTAGAAGACATTGCTGATCGGCTCGATCGCGGCTTACCGGATTATTTGGCCTGCCCTGCCTTCGCGATTCAGGCGGCGGCGATCGAATGGTTTAACTGGACGCTGGAGCGGGGATTTTTAACCTACGGGACTATTTTGGGGTTGTACCGTCAGCATTTGCTGACGAAGGAATCCTATCGTCAAACGCTGATCGAACGGTTTAGCGGCATCTATGCGGACGATATTGATGAATATCCGGGGATGTCGCGGGGGCTGTTCGAGGTGTTTGCTCAGGCGGATCGCTTGGGGGCGCTGACGTTTAACGCCGATTCATTCGAGATTGATGGCGATCGCGACATCAAAAGCACGAGTATTCGCCGGGGAATTAATGCCGATCCCGATGCACTTTGGCGATTGCGATCGCAGGCTGCGCCGAACAAGATTGAGGATCTCAATCATCGCGCCGGACTGTCTACGAGTCTGCGCGATCCGATCTTTACAGCGGTGTATCAGCCGTTTGAGTTCACGCCGCTACCGCCGGAGATCGTCAACCTCTCGACGGTATCGCGATCGCAACTTTTACGTAAAACCTCGGAGACCGTGATCGATCTCGTCCGCTCGGGTCAGGTGGCGGCCAGCGATATTGTCATTATTGCGCCTGGTCTCGATGCGGTGTCACGCTATGCGATCGCGACGATCCTGGCGGGGCGAGGCGTCCCCGTGCGTACGCTCAATGTGCAACGCCCCCTGAGCGGTTCGCCGCGCGTGCGGGCATTGCTGACGCTGTTGGCGTTGGTCTATCGTCTGGGCGATCGGCTCGATCGCGATGTCATTGCCGAAATGCTGACGATGTTGTCGCCCCGGCGGCGTTCCTCGGATAGCGGCGCGATGGACTTGCCGCCGATCGCGACGGATATCCCCGGCACGGCCACGTTTGCTCCCGATATTGACCCCGTCCGCGCGGGCATGATTGCCGATATTTGCTACGTCCCCGATCGCGCTGCGCCGGATCTCGTGCCGCTCGACATTTTTCGGCGTCGCGATCGGCTGGGCTATCGGGCTTCGACGGCCTATGGATGTGTGCTGGAGTGGCTTCAGCAGGTGCGGCAAGCATTGGCCGCCGGACAGCTTAACGCGCTGGCAATCATTGAGCGGATCGTGCGAGATTGGCTCTGGCGGCCACAGATGGCCTATGACGCGCTGGTCGAGCTGCGAGCCACGATCGAGTCATCGCAGCATTACTGGGATGTGCAGCGTCAGATGGCGCGATCGTCGTCCGGTTCTGTCACGAATTCGGCGCGTGTGACGGAAGCAGAGGACGAGCGGGCGATCGTGGATCGGTTTGTGCAGTTGATCCGTAGCGGGGCGATCGCGGCTGATCCGTTCCCGGTGAGTCCGATCTCTGGCGATCGCGATTCGACGCCTAGCGTGCTGCTGAGTAATATTTTTCAGTATCGATCGACGCGCCAAACCCATCGCTGGCAGTTTTGGCTCGATGCGGGGTCGTCGCTTTGGGCGCAGGGCGGAACGGCGGAACTGTTCGGAGCGCCGTTATTTTTGCAGGAATGGACAGGTGAACGGCTGACGGAGGAGTTTGAACTGAATACGAATGATTGGCGGTTGCGCTACGTGTTGGGCGATTTGGTGGCGCGAGCCGGTGAAAAAATTGTGTTGTGTCATAGCGATCTAGACACGAACGGGGCGGAGCGTTTGGGGCCTTTGCTGCCGCTGGTGGATGCATCCTCGGAATGGGCGCGATCGCCGGATCTGGAGGGCGCACTGTCCGCCGCGATCGATAGCTTCAGCTAAAAGCTCACTCAGGCAAATCGCGTGACCACTGCGACCACGGATGTTGCGCCAGATTAGCGTTGTAGTAGCGCGGGTCATCGGAGACCTCAGCGCCAATCCAGTCGGGGGGTGTGGGTCGATCGGTTTCGTCGGTGAGTTCCACTTCAGCGATGATCAGCCCTGCATTTGCGCCCAAAAACTCGTCCACTTCCCAGAGATAGCCCTCGATCGGAATTTGATAGCGATATTTTTCGATAATCGGCGCATCGCAGAGAGTATCGAGCATCGTTTGGGCGTCTTCGATCGGGATCTCATACTCACATTCCAGGCGACGAATTCCGTCATTTTTGCCTTTAATCGTGAGATAACCGCGATTACCGACGATCCGCACCCGTACGGTCGCCTTGCCACGTGCAAGATAGCCCTGACGGTATAGCTTTCCCTCCGCCAAAGACCGCCAGCGATCGCCATTTACCAAAAACTTACGCTCAATTTCCGTCGCCATCGATAATGATCCTCAAGAATTCTCAGCGGTTGATCTATGACTTTTGCCCAGCGCTTGGAACAATACACCCTCAAGCATCCGAATGATGTCCTGATCATCGATGCTGAGATTGAGGGCGAACCGGATTGCGTGATGGTGTTTCGCGGTTTTTCCAGTTCATTGATGCGATCGACGGCTTTCGATCCGGATGTGCCGGTGTTGCCCGACACCGCGATCGCATTGCGTGCCGATCGGCTCCGCGCTCCGTATCAACCCGACAATCCGCAGTACCTCGAACGCGACCTGGATCGCGATCGGCTGGTCGAACTGTGCGATCGCGCCGGGGTCTAGCAGTTAGGACGGACGCGAATCGTCGGAGTTGTTCTGGATTTTTGGCTGAATCTGCGGCGGATTCTTCGTTTTGACGTTAGCCGTCGGTGAACCATTGGCTTGAGCAAACGGCAGCTCGGCGTTCATCGCGTCGATTTGCTGCTGTTCGCGCTCGTTGACCTGGCGCATATAGGGCAGCAAGATTTGCTGGAGACGCGAATCGTAGAAGCGATGCACGCTGTAATTTGGCGTTGCCGGAAAGCCGCGCCGTTTTTTGTGACGCCCACCAGCTCCGGGGTCGAAGGTTTGGATGCCGTGTTCGATCGCCCAGCTAATCGGTGTGTAATAGCAGGCATCGAAATGCAGACAGTCGATATCGTTGTCGCTGCCCCAGTAGCGTCCGTAGAGCCGATCGCCTTTCGTCAAACAAAAAGACATGCCCGTCGGGTGGCGATCGTCGCGTTCATCATAGGCCGCGACAAAGACGACGCGATGGCGATAGGAATGGTGCAGCCGCTCAAAAAAGTCGGACGTGAGATATTTACTGCCCCACCAGCCAAACTTATCGCAAGTGTTTTCATAAAAGCGGTACATCTGCGAGAAAAACGAGGTCGGAATCGCATCGCCCGTCACGACCTCTAGGCGTAAACCCGCCTTCGTTACAGCCTTCCGTTCGCGTTTGATATTGCGGCGCTGATTGGCATTAAACACCTTGAGATAGTCGTCAAAATCATCAAAGCCGTTGTTCGTCCAGACAAAATTGTGATGCTGCCATTTGCTAAAGCCGCATTGCTCGATCGTCGATCGCCATTGCGGATCGGTGTAGAGAAAATGACAGCCCGAAATGCCGTTGCGATTGCAAAAGCGATCGATTTGCTGCACCATTTGCCCGGTCATTTCCGCCTCATCTTCGCTCGGATCGATCAAAAAGCGGTAGCCCTCGGCGGGGGTAAACGGACTCATGCCGAGTAGCTTGGGGTAGTAGCTGACGCCGAGGCGATCGGCGAGTTCGGCAAACTGTTGATCAAAGACAAATTCGCCGTAGCTATGGCCTTTGAGGTAGAGCGGCGCGGCGGCCACCAGTTGACCGTCACAGCGGGCGATCAGGTGGCAGGGCATCCAGCCCGCTTGGGCGATCGCGCTGCCGGATTTTTCCATATCGTTGAGCCACGTCCACTCAAAAAACGGCGTGGCGAGCGGAACCGCTAAGGCATCCCATTCGGATTGATCCACCTCGCTTACCTGTTGAAGCCACTTGAATTCATAACGACCCTGTTTGAACATAAATCTGGGTGCAGTAGGAAAGAAAGTACAGAGGGGCAAGCGTTGGGAACATTTAAAACCGTTCGCAAGCTATCGCCGATCGACGGTCACATTCGCCGAAAATACAGCCGCAGCCAATGTAGGTAAACGAGTATCGGGTGGATGAATAGATGAATAACAGTCACGTGAGGTTCTATGTCAGCGTGTTTCCTGAATTGAACCCGTCAACGCCGGAGAGACTCAGTAAATATCCGGAGAATCACTAAGATCACTCCGGTTCGCGATTGGATTTGTGATTGATCTTCTGTGATTGGTGATCTCGTTGTGATTCGGCGTCTTTTCGGCGTCATTCCGGCATCGTTTGCTGGGTAACACCGCCTGTACTATCGCATTTTCTTCCAGACCTTGCCGTTTCTCTCCAAGCTCCTATGCTTTTTGCATCACCGACTTCACCAACCTCACTGACCTCACCGACCATAATGCTCACAACAATGTCTCCGATTTCAGCCCGATCGTGGAACCGTCATTTAGTCTGGCTCGCGCTGCCCTTGGCGATCGCGGGAAGCATCCCCGCCCATGCCCAAGGACTGACCCGCATGGATCATCGAGACATGGCCAATGGTATGGAGTCTGAGGCGAGTGTGATCACTCAGGCGATCGCGCCTGCCACGGGTGAAGACGATCGAGCCGCGCTAGACGGTGTGGTGAGATTTGAGCCGCCGACCGATGATGAGATTGGCGAAACGGGCAGCGGTGCGACCCGAAGTGCTTGTACCGGGGTTTTTGCGCTTTTGCCCATCGGGACGATCGATCCCAGTCTGGCGCAAATGTTCCCGTCACAGCGGGTTAACCAGGTGCCAGTTGATCGGTTAGACCTGTTTGTGTATGTCAGCCCGATCGCGACGGAAATCAATCAGGAGGTCAGTACAAGTGAGGAAAATCAAGGAACCGTCCGCCTCCTCGATCTCGGACTCGTTGAAAGCAATGCGGCGATCGAGAGTTTTAATGAGGAAACGGACGGTGCGTCTCCGTCTCGGCGCCGCGTCTATGCCACCGATGGGGGATATATATTACGGGTGCGTCTTGCCACCGACCCCGAACTTGAAGCCTCGGATCGTCAGCTCGACTGGTTTATGAATATTTGCCCTAGCGCTAACGAGGTTGCGATCGGACAATTTGGCGCTCTACGTCCCCTCGAAGCCCCGATTTTCCTCGGGTCAGAAACGATCTCGGAACATATTGAACAAGCAGCAACTTTGGCGAACGCAGGGCTGTGGGTTGATACCCTTGCGACGCTGGATGATGCACGGCGTCTCGCCAAAACGCCCGCAGAGACCGCGCTGGTTGAGGCCAACTGGATATCGCTGTTTGAGTCGATCGGCTGGGATTTTGCCGCTTACCCGATCGCCGATGTTCCTGTGCTGACGATCGAGGAACTGGAGGCGCAAACTGAGACGATCGAAGAGGCCGACACGCCTTAAGCAACCCCAACCCCTTGCGAGTTCGCTACAGTCAATGGGTAGGCTAAACCTAAACGCGCTCATACTGCATCGACTTTGCTCGCTTATGGATTATCGTCGCTTTCTGGGAGAACACCACGGCAACCTCGCAAGACCACCCGAGCCTTACTGGTCACAGGTTTGCGATCGGCTCGAAAGTGATGTCCCTCCGAGTATCTTAGCGCTGCTCGATCGCGCGGCAAGCTGTCTTGAAGCGGACGAGATTTATGTCGAGGTGGGTCGAGCGATCGGGGGGACGACGATCGCAGCGCTGGCGCATAATCCAGACGTGATGGCCTACACGATCGATGATCCCCGATCGCGCATCGGCGTGCGGGTCGGGGCGGGTGCTGCATTGCCCCGAACCTTAGAGAAGCTGATGCAAGATTTTGAGGTTTGGGGCATTGCGGATCGCATTTGGTTTTTGCCCACCAGCATTGAAGAGTTTTTGGTTGAGCTGCGGCAAATGGGCAGCACGGATCGCATCGGCCTGTTTTTTTACACGGGGCCGTGTGATTATCGCTCGCTCCTGGTTAGCCTGTTGCTGGTCGAGCCTTATTTGGCCGATCGCGCTGCCATTGTGCTGGCAGGATATGAGCAGGCGGGAACACAACAGGCGATCGCCGATTTTCTCAATGTTCGGCTGGCCGGTTGCAAACTCGATCTAGAAACTTTCACCGACGATCTTCCCCCCGGCGTTCACATCTTGCTCTGGGATCGTCAGGCCGAGCCGTCCAACTGGCCGCCCCACATCCGAATCTACCCCGTTGAACGCATCGTCGAAGATCCGACCACAAGCGAACGGTTAGCCCAGGCCGATCTCATACGACCGGAACGACTCCTCTCGGTGGTATACGACGAAGCCCGATTTCATCACGCCGAAAAACGGCTGGATCGCGCCGAACTCACCTATCAAACCGTGCTGCGCCGCGATACTCAACACACCGGCGCACAGCTTAATTTAGGCTTTCTCTACTATGAACAGAGGCGCTGGAGTCAGGCGATCGAAGCGTTTTGGCAAACTCTTGCCCACGATGAGAACAACGCCGAGGCTTACTACGGTTTGGGGCTGACCTACGTCAAACTCGGCGAACCCGCCCACGCGATCGCGGCCTATCATCAAGCCTTAGAGCGCCACCCCAATCACTTCGACGCCCTCAACAATCTCGGAAATCTATACTATGATCTCGACCGTCTCGATCGCGCTACCGAACTCTTTGAGCGATCGATCGACGTGCAGCCCCAGCGAGCCGGAGGATATCTCAACCGCGCTCGGATTGAGCTGGAATATCACAACCTGGATGCTGCGATCGAATGGTATGAGCGAGGGCTAAAACAGTGTCGGCCTGATGTTGAGATCGCGACCCACTGGGAAGATCTTCGACACAGCCTGGATGTTATGGGAAGCTACCAGCTTGATCCCTGCCCGCTCTATCGCCAGCTTGCGACCCACGCCACCCAACAGGCTCAACCCCGTCGCGCTCTGCGGCACTATCACAGCCTCTACCACCACCAACCCACACCAATCTATGCTCGATCGCTAATCAACTGTCACCGCACCCTGCATCAGTACGCAGACGCGCACACGATCGCGATCGACGAACTGAACCGCACACCGCAAGATGTCCCCTTGAATCAGCTTGCGATTCAGACAGAGCTAGATCTGGGGCAATTTGAACAGGCGCGAGAACGAGCCGATACGGCGATTCGCCAATGTCCCAACTCCGCCAAGCTCCAGTTACAACAGGCGATCCTAGTTCCCATTCTCTATGAGAGCCAATCTCAGATTGAAGACTGTCGCGCGGACGTATTCGCGGGTTTGACCCGCTTAGAGCGAGAGATTGATCGATCGCTGGCGTCGATCAATGTCGTATCGGTGAGTTCAGTGAATTCGGATGAACAAGGCTCGGATCGTGCCGATCACTCAGAAGATAGCTCGCCGATCGCCATCACGCCGTCTGACTGGTTAGAGGCGATCGCCCAGCAAACAAACTTTAGTTTGAGCTATCAAGGCTATGACGATCGCCCATTTCAGGAGCGTTACGGTCGTTTGATTCGTCGCCTGGTTTGCGCGGTCTATCCTGAGTTCGCCGACCTCAAGACGCAGCAGCGCGATCAATCTCTACCCCACCATCGGATCAAAATCGGCTATGTCTCATCGAGCATGGGGCCGTCACGACTCGGCGAGTTAACGATCGGCTGGATCGAGCATCACGATCACCAGCAGTTCGAGATCTTCGGGTATTACACCCAATCAAGCTGCGATGCGCTCACCAAACAATTCCGCCAAGCCTGCGATCAATTTCGTCACCTACCCGATCGCGATCTGAAAACGATCGCCCAGACGATCGCCGACGATCAGCTCGATCTCCTCATCTTCACTGATCTCGGAATCGATCCGCTTTTGGGCGTCCTGGCCGCGATGCGCCTTGCGATCGTGCAGTGTACGAGCTGGTCGCATCCGATCACCACAGGACTCGAAACGATCGACTACTTTCTCAGCAGTGCCGTCATGGAAACCGAGACGAGCGATTCGCACTATTCCGAAACCCTGGTGCGGCTGGCCGATATTGGTATTGTGTTTCCCCGCACGATTTTTCCCGACGCTGCGCCGCCGCAAGCTAGTCGCGTTTCCTCCGCGCGATCGCAACTGCGCCAACAGCTTGGACTTGCGATCCCAAAAACTCTGTTTTTATGCTGCCAATCCCTGTTTAAATATTTGCCCCAGGATGATCCGATATGGGCGGCCATTGCTGCCGGTGTTCCCGGTGCGCAACTGGTGTTTATTGCCCATCCCAGCCCTCAGATCACCCAACAGTTTCGCCAACGACTAGAGCGATCGTTTGCCGAACAGGGCTTGGATTTTGATCAGTCTGCGATCATTCTGCCGCGCCTCAGCGAGGCCGACTATCTGCGAATGAATCAGTGCTGCGATATTTTTCTCGATAGTTTTCACTGGTCGGGCGGCGTGACGACGCTCAAGGCGATCGCCTGCGGGCTGCCGATCATCACCTGTCCCAGTGAACTGATGCGATCGCGCCATACTGCTGGCATTTTGCAAACGCTGGGCATGGCGGAGACGATCGCCACCACTCCGGCGGACTATGTCGATCTTGCCATTCGTCTCGCGTACGATCCGGCGTGGCGTCAGCAGATCCACGATCGGATCATGGCGCGGCACGATCGGCTGTATAGCAACATTGCCTGTGTGCAAGATCTCGAAGCGTTTGCGATCGGGCAAATATTCCCGGAGAAACAAGCGCCGATCGCACCTTAAGCATTGCCTCATCCTCGAACGCATGACCCGTCACAAATCGGCGATCGATTACGGCAGCCATTTTGCCCCGGTTCCATTTGCTCGCATTTCCATTCCGCAAATCGACGGAGTGACAATATCCGCCAGCCGGACGCGGGTCTTTCCCACTCGTGCAACCGTTAACTCCTTGGCATAATCAGAAGCAACACCCAAGACCAAACCACCGATCGCAAGCCAGCCTTGCCGGAGACTCTATGCAAAACCTCGTTAGCTCGTTTTACGACTGGTATCGCAACACCCTACGCCACACGCAATATCGCTGGGTGTTGATCGCGGTGACGCTGCTCTATTTGGTCAGCCCGATTGATATTTCGCCGGATTTTATTCCAATTTTGGGCTGGATCGATGACGGCGCGATCGTCGCCTTGCTCGTCGCGGAACTCTCAAGCTGGGCGATCGACACGGCTCGCGCTCGCCAAACCATCCAAACCCCCAGCGAAACCCAAAAGTCAGCCGATCCAAAGACCGTGCTTTAAGAAAAATAAGACTTCTGTGTAAGTTCTGAAACAGCAAGCAACAAACGTCGGGGCGAGGAAATAAATCACGGGGGAATGAATTAGATGAAATGCTTCCTGGGAGACCCGACTGGCATTGGCGGCGATCGGGTGTGATTATTAAGTCAAATCCTTGTTCCGTTTCAACGACGTTCAGCCGTAAATCAAACGTATGATGTTTCTTCGCTACGCGACCACCGCTTTGCTCAGTGCCAGCCTGCTCGCGATCGCCACACCCACCCCGGCTCACTCCCACGGGCCACAGCCAACCCATGACGAGCATAATAACCACGACAATCACGACGGCCATAACATAACCGCTGACGAAACCACCTCACCCGCCGCCGCCGAGGCGACTCCTGAACCGACGATCGCGCTCATTCCCGTCGCCGATGGGGTGTACATGCTGACGGGCGAAGGTGGCAATATTGGTCTTTCGGTGGGTGAAGACGGGGTATTTGCGATCGATTCACAGTTTGCGCCGCTCACCGAAAAAATCCAAGCGGCGATCGCCACCATTTCCAGCGAGCCGATCCGCTTTCTCCTCAATACGCACTGGCACTTTGACCACACCGGTGGCAACGAAAACTTCACCAATAGCGGCACGGTCATCGTCGCCCACGACAACGTCCGCGAACGGATGAGCCGTGACCAATTCATCGCGGCGCTAGGGATGGATATACCCAGCTCACCCACTGCGGCACGGCCGATCGTCACCTTCAGCGATGACATCACCTTTCACTTCAACGGTGAAACCATCCACGCCACCCACGTTGACCCCGCTCACACCGACGGCGATAGCATCGTTCACTTCCAGTCCGCGAATGTGATTCACACCGGCGATGTCTACTTCAATGGACTCTACCCCTTTATTGACGTGTCCAGCGGTGGCGGCATTAACGGCATGATTGCCGCCGTCGATCGCGTCCTAGAGCTAGCGGATGACGAGACGCAGATCATCCCCGGACATGGAGCGCTCTCGAATAAAGCAGAACTCGCAGAGTATCGCGTGATGCTGGTGGCGGTGCGCGTCCGAATGCAGGCCGCGATCGATACCGGAGCCTCGATCGAGGAGATCCTGGCGATGGATCTCAATGCGGACTACGACGCAACTCTTGGAAATGGCTTTCTGACACCGGAGCAGTTTTCGCAGGTTTTATACACCGATCTAACCCGGTAGTTGGCGCATGTAGCTCCAATATTAATGCCTATGTTTATTAGAATCGCGCCGGTTAACTTGCCGCACGATCCAATAACTGATCGTTAACGCCAAAATGGTGGCCGATAGGCCGATTAAGTCATTACTAGAATCGGCAGATTCAAGATCGAAAATCACTATTTTTCGTGCGACGGCCACTAGCGAAGTCACAATCACTAGCTCAAGCTGAAACTCATGCTTTTTGAGATAGCCGGTAATATTTTCAATAATTTCTAAGGCAATTAAGACGGTTAGAAATAGACCAAAAATCTCAAATAACGTGCTTTTGAGATAGGTTTTGTAGTTTGAATTGATTAAATCGTCGATCACTAAATCTAGTACCGCTCTCGATACATCCCACACTGAAACAAGGATAACCACCAACATGATCAGGGTTAACACCTTGGCCATGAGCGTCTCAACGACCTCGACGAGCTTGAGAAACCCTTCATCACTGACCGCGAATCGTAGCCATTTAACCAACTTTTGCACGTTTAATCTCTCCAAGTCATACGCAACACGATACACGACGGCATTCAATGCCTCGCATTACTGTAGCGTTAGGCTGACCTCAAAATGATATCGATACGTTAAGGCGATGCTATTGATCGAATGATTGATAAAACGATCAAAACATCGCCATAAAGTTGGTTAACGTGTTCGATTAACGTTCAAGTTTGAGCATGGCCATAAATGCATCCTGTGGTACATCCACGGTACCGATCGCCTTCATACGTTTTTTGCCCTTCGCCTGTTTCTTCAGAAGCTTTTTCTTCCGCGAAATATCACCGCCGTAGCATTTGGCGAGTACATCTTTACGCAACGCGGGGATGTGTTCACTGGCGATGACACGGCTACCGATCGCCGCCTGAATCGGCACTTTAAACTGGTGGCGTGGGATTAGCTCTTTCAGCTTGCTGACCAGGGCGCGACCGACATCGTAGGCTTTGTCGCGGTGGACGATCGCCGTTAGCGCATCCACAGGATCGCCGTTCACTTTCACATCGAGCCGTACCAGCGTGTTGGCGCGATAGCCGATCAGTTTGTACTCCATGCTGGCATAGCCCCGCGATCGGGACTTCACCTGATCGAAAAAGTCCGTCACCACCTCAGCTAAAGGCAATTCATAAATCAGTGTCGTCCGCGTCGGCGTTAGGTACTTCATGTCGATGAAATCACCGCGCCGCGTTTGACACAGCTCCATCAGCGTACCAACGTATTCCTCCGGCGTGATCGTCTCGACGCGGACGTAGGGCTCGGCGATCGATTCGCGCTGGGTTGGCTCTGGCAGTGTGCTGGGATTATCGACTGTCCGTACTTCGCCGTCGTTCATCGTCACTTCGTAGACCACCGAGGGCGCCGTCGTGATCAGGTCAAGATCGTACTCGCGTTCGAGCCGTTCTTGGACAATTTCCATGTGTAACAAGCCGAGGAAGCCGCAACGGAAGCCGAACCCCATTGCGGTGGAGGTTTCCGGCTCGTATTGCAGGGCGGCATCGTTCAGGCGCAGTTTATCGAGGGCTTCACGCAAATCCTCGAATTGATCGGCATCGGTGGGGAACAGGCCGCAAAAGACCATTGGGGTCGCTTCGGCGTAGCCCGGTAGAGCCGATTCGGGCAGGGCTTTGGGATGGGCGATCGTGTCGCCGACGCGGGCATCTTCGACGGATTTAATCGCAGCGGCGAGGTAGCCCACTTCTCCGGCGTGGAGTTCGTCTACGGGGACTTGACCGGGGGAAAGAATACCAATTTCATCCAGATCAAAATCACGCCCGGAGGCCATGAAACGCACTCGATCGGTGTTCTTCAGCGAGCCGTCCATGATGCGGAAGTAGGCGATCGCTCCGCGATAGGGATCGTAATAGCTATCGAAAATCAGCGCCCGTAGGGGTTTATCGATCGTGTCGGATGGTGGTGGAACGCGGGTCACCAGCGCTTCGAGAATCTCTTCGATCCCAATCCCGGTCTTGGCTGAGGCATGAATCGCGTTAGAACAATCGAGGCCGATGACTTCTTCGATCTCGGCGGCGACCCGTTCCGGCTCCGCACCGGGGAGGTCGATTTTGTTCAGGACGGGAATAATTTCGAGATCGCTTTCCAGTGCCAGATAGACGTTGGCCAGGGTTTGCGCTTCGACGCCTTGGGCTGCGTCAACAACCAAGAGCGCTCCTTCACAGGCGGCCAGCGATCGCGACACTTCGTAGGAAAAATCCACGTGTCCCGGCGTATCGATCAGGTTCAGGATATAGGTTTCGCCGTCTTTGGCGGTATAGCTCATCCGCGCGGCTTGCAGCTTAATCGTAATGCCGCGTTCGCGTTCAAGATCCATGTTGTCGAGGAACTGCGCCTTCATCTGCCGCGCTTCGACGGTTCCGGTATCTTGCAGCAGGCGATCGGCCAGGGTGGATTTACCGTGGTCGATGTGGGCGATGATGCAAAAGTTGCGAATGCGGGAGACGGGGGCGTCGGTCATGGAATAAACCCGATCGGGGCGTCGAAAAGTGTCATACGGTTTACATATTTTAACTGAGTTTCACGGTATGGCTCATGAAACTCAATCAATGTCCACAACTACGACTGAAGTTTAGCCACCAACCCAATTGAAGCCTGATACTATTCACCATTACTTCGCATTCTGATCCCGTGATCACCCGTTCCCACCCTCGATCGCCCCAATGCAATCCATTCAAGATCTCATTACCCTCGATCTAACCGATCTCGCCCTTGCCACCGGCGCGATCGGCCTAGCGATCGGGATTTCCGCGTGGCAATCCCTCGGTCTCGAAGGTCGGCTCGCCCTAGCCGCCGCTCGGACGATCACGCAGATGCTCGTCGTGGGTGCGGTGTTACAGGCGGTCTTCACGTGGCAAAACCCGATCGCCTTGGTGCTGATTGTTGTATTTATGACCACGGTTGCTTCGTTTGCCGCCAATAGCCGCATCGCCAATCGCACGCGAAAACTGCTGCCGGTGGTGTGGCTGGCGATTTTCGCTGGGGGAGCGGCTGCCGTGCTGTATACGAACATCATCGTGTTGCGCAGTCCCGGTTTATGGCTCAATCCGCAATACATCATTCCCCTCGCGGGCATCTCGATCGGCAATGCCATGAATAGCGCTGCGATCGCCGGGGAACGGTTCGCCAGCGTACTGGCGGCGAGTCAGCTCGAAATCGAAACGCATTTGTGCCTGGGGGCGACGCCGGAGATGGCGGTGGCGGAGTATCGTCGGGAGTCAATCCGGGCGGGGATGTTGTCGATTATTAATTCGATGATGGTGGTGGGTTTGGTGACATTACCCGGCATCGTCACGGGGCAGATTTTGAGTGGAGTTGACCCGTTGATTGCAGCGGCCTATCAGATTTTGATTTTGTTCGCGATCGCCCTCGCAAGTATCGTCGCCTCCTCGATCCTGACGGCGGGCTTATGGCGTCATTATTTCAATCCGGCGATGCAGTTTACCCCGCCCACGTCTTCGGGACATTAAGCCAGTTAGCCATAATCAGCCCCAGATCCTGGCACGATCGCCTGTAAACGCAGATCATCCAAGCACTCGATCGTCTCGACCTTAACCTCCACCCCAAAACACTGACCAAACGCCCGCACCACTTCCGGCACAACTCGATCGACCGTCAAACCCGGCACGAACTGCGCCAAACTCCCCACCCCCCGATCGGCAATTCCACAGGGCACAATCCGTTCAAATCCCGTCAAATCTGGACACACATTGAGCGCAAACCCATGCATCGTAATCCAGCGGCTCACCTTAATCCCGATCGCCGCCAGCTTGCGATCGCCGACCCAAACCCCCGTCAACCCCGCCACCCGCTCGCCCGTCACCCCAAACGCCGCGATCGTCTCAATCATCACCGCCTCCAACTGCCGTAAATACCAGTGCAAATCCGGTTCGTAGCGTGTCAAATTAACGATCGGATAGCCCACCAGTTGACCCGGACAGTGATACGTCACCTCACCGCCGCGCTCGATCCGGTGTAGCTCATACTCACTCGCCGCCGGGTCAAACTTCAAAAAATCAGGATTGCTTCCTCGCCCCAAGGTATAGACCGGTGGATGTTCGAGCAACAGAAAAACATCCTCCTGGCTCGGATCGCGGCGTCGTATGTCCACCAGTTGACGCTGCCAAGCCCAGGCCAACCCATAAGGAACCTGAGGGCGCAGATACAGACAGCGAAGAGGCGGTAGCACAGACGGTAACATCCAAAGGTTAAGACTCGCCTTAAATCATAACGATTCGGTAAGAAGACAAACCGACACGACACAGACGCAGTAAGTTTTGTCTATCGACTTTGTCCGTCACGAGCGATCGTGGCAAACACAGACGACCTTTGACTTTTCAAGTCTCCAATACTCTAGTCTGAGCCTTGACCCAATGCGTCACAAAACGCTGATCATTGCGTCCAAAATTCAACCCAGACGTACCATAAAACTTCAGTCGATCGTGATTGATTGACCTGTTTGGTGTGACGTTAAATCTCTTCATACTCATGAAGGTATTAAACATCACAGACCATCAAGCAATATGAAGGAAAATGAATGGGCGTTCAGTCCATTAACAATGCGACTTAAAATGAGGTTAAGGAGAAAGGTTACCAACGTCGTACCGCGATCCGTTCTCCCCTCCGTTGTTCATACGAATTAGTTCATGGATCTAAGCGAAGCGGCATACACCCGCCCCGCCCACCTTAGTTTCATCACGAATGACTCGGAGATCGCATTTTTTGGTATTTCGGAGGCTCAGACTCATTTTCAGACTCGTTTCTGATCAAGCAGCCATATTTAGCGGGATGTTTACAGGATGAAGCTAGTTATCCAAGGCAAAAATATTGATATCACTGACTCTCTGCGCGACTATGTCGATCAGAAAGTAAAAAAAGCGGTGAATCACTTTCAAAACCTGACAACGGAAGTTGATGTTCATCTTTCCATTGAGAAAAATCCCCGCATAACCTCTAGCCAAGCCGCTGAGGTGACCATCTACGCCAACGGTACGGTCATTCGTGCCCATGAAACCAGCGAATCGATGTATGCCAGCATTGATTTAGTTGCGGATAAAATTGCGCGACAGTTGCGTAAGTACAAAGAAAAACGCTTTACGAAAAAAGCGACTTCTTCGGCAAAAGATGCTCCGGCTCCGGTTACGCCGATCGCGGATCTTGATACCGATCGCGAACCCGAACTCCCAAGCGATGTCGTCCGGATGAAATACTTCGCGATGGCTCCGATGGCCGTCGAGGAAGCGCTAGAGCAGCTTCAGCTTGTGGATCATGATTTTTATATGTTCCTCAATGCTGACAGTGGTGAAATCAACGTGATCTACGAACGTAATCACGGCGGTTATGGTCTAATCCAGCCTCGCAAAACGGGTGAAGAAGGTCTCGATCGCATGGTTGAACTATCGCGTGCATCTTAATAGCTAACCGTGACGTGCCTATTTCACGGCTTTTGGATAACTGCGAACAATTTAAATAATTAGATTACGGATCTAGTGGTTATCCAGCTTAAGTAGAGTCCTCATCTGTGACTAAAAACTCTCTTTTTGTTTAATACAAAGAGAGGGTTTTTATCTGGATTGCAGGGGACGAGACCTTTTCGGTTTCCAAAACTTCAAAGATCTCGTCCCCACATAATCGAGCCACAAACCGCGATCGTCAACCCAACATCCCAAACGAAATAATAACGACCGAGTGACCTAACCGCACGATCGCAAGATTGAAAACACGACCCGAAAGCTCACAAAACGCGATCGCCTCGATAAAATGTCCCAACGCGATAACCTTCACCTCCCCCTACGCCGCACCCTCGAAGAAGACGTCTGAATCATCATCCGTCATCAGCTAGTAGGTTGGATTGAGGGATGAAACCCAACCGTATAAAAAATTTTTGGATTTTGCTACACATAACCCGATCTATGACACCAACCTTTGTTTTGATGCTGAGATATCTCCCCTAAATTAAAAGCTATGAGGAACGACCATAACGCACACGATCGATAAACTTATCCCAAGAGGAGAGATTACTCTTTCGATGTTGACTTTTGTCGCTATGTACAGTATTGGTTACGCTTTTAATCTCTGGAACGCTCACAGATTCAGATTTTTGAGAATCCTCTAGAGTCCCTGTTTTCGTAGCAATCAGTGCCGTGGTACAAGCGAGTTCAATATTTTTTTCTGCTGATAACTCTGTCACAAAATCCTGGCCTAAATAATTCACAGGATTGTCAAGCAAGTCAGAAATTTTCATGCTTATGAAATCTTCTTTCGTTTTTCCATGCAATCCGCCTGCCCAGCTATTCAAGATCCAAGATAATGCCCAGATGGGTAAACCGCTAGCGATCACTTCCTGCTTTTGGATGCACAGCTTGTCCGCGAATAGATTTCGTAACCCTTCGATACTCATGTTGTAGTAGTGATGAGGGTAGCCATGAAGTGGTTGCAAGAATGGAACGACACAGTAAAGCTTACCGCCCGGCTTCATCACACGTGCGATTTCCTTAGCGCACTGGAACGGATCTTTAACATGTTCTAGAACGGCTAGAGAAAATACAGCCTCAAATACATTATCTTGAAATGGAAGCTCTTCTCCAACCCCGAGAACATCCGTTGTATCGTATGGCACAATTTCAAAGTTAACGACATTCTCGTAGTAATACGATCGCTTTCCGGCTCCACAATCAAGCACTAAACCATCTTTAGACTCTTCGATAATAGACAATGCAATGGGGTCATAGTTATTGGATGAAACATTTTCAGTGTCAACAATATTATATTTTTCTCTTAGCTCTTGGCTTAAAAAGTTGAAATTTTGGTTTGACTCTAGATAGGTTAAGTCTTCTCGAATAATTGTTCTTATTCTATTAAGTTTTTCTTGCTTATACTGCATCTCGATTGGGCTATAGATTAAAGAATGCGGTAATTATAATTCAGATTAATTCTAATTGCATTGCTCAAGCTGATAACCCGTTTGAGGATTACAAATTTTGGTTTATCTCTAATTCTGTGATCTCACCTACGATCGATCTTGCCGACACTATGATTCACGCTGGCTGACCGGCTCCGTCGAGAGGCATACTGTCATTGACTCATAGGTTTTGCGGTACACCACGACACAAAAAATCGCCCTCCGTCGTTCGCTTGCAGGACGTTAGGGCGTGTCATCAATTAATCGTAGAACCCTTATCGGACAAGCTGTTGAGCGCCCGATTCAACAAAAAATCTAGGGGCTGAAACCCTGACTGGATAAGCGCTAGAAATTTAATTGATGACAGACCCTAGGGCGATCGGAATCAAAGCGAACCGGACGGGCGAATCGGACGGGTTCAAACACCGGCAATTTTGATCAAAGCAGTGAGAAGTCGGTCGAAATGGACACAGCGCTTTATTTCTGTATCCTTACTCACTGCACGTGAATTGCGTTACGCCTCATCACACCTCAGCACTCCGGCAAAATTCCTCCACGGCTTCCATCGCGTGGCTGGCATACATCAACGACGGGCCACCGCCCATCACGATCGCCACTCCCAGCGCGTCTGCAATTTCCTCGGAAGTTGCCCCGGCATTGAGGCAAGCTTGGGCATGGAACCCGATGCAGTCATCACAGTGAACCGCAACGGCGATCGACAGGGAAATCAGCTCCTTCGTTTTGGCCTCCAGCGCCCGCGTTTCGCCCCCAACTCGATTTAACTCGCGAAAGGCTTTCATGACCTCGGGCTGTTGTTTGGCAAATTTACCAATCCCGGCGCGGCGTTGTGTGATGCGATCGGTGTAGGAGGTGTCGGAACTCATAATCTGCTCTAGAGCTATTCTCTATTACTTGAGTATATAGTTTTATTTTTGCACACCCTGGAATGAGTAAGGTGGTGTCAAGATTAAGATTCATGATGGTTTGAGCTGCGGTGTTCCTTCGATCGAAGCGGGGAATCTGTACGAACTCGACGAGCGACACCCATAATGAGTCTGGTGTTATGACTTCGAGGTGCTAGACAGCATGAGCCTGATTAACGTGGCGATCGTCGGAACTGGCTTCGGCCAAAAGGTACATATTCCCGGCTTTCAGGCGCATCACCGCACCCAGGTCGCGGCGGTGTACCATCGCGATCTCGCCACCGCGCAAACCATTGCCAGCCATCATAAAATCCCTACAGCCACCGATCGCCTCGACACCATTCTTGATCGTGACGACATCGCCGCCGTCAGCCTCGCGACACCGCCCTTTCTCCACTACGACATGGGCAAAGCGATCCTCGAAGCGGGTAAGCATTTGCTGCTGGAAAAGCCGACCGCGCTGAATGTGAACGAGGCGCGAGAATTGGCGACGATCGCCAAAGCGAACGGCTGCATCACGACGATGGATTTTGAATATCGTTTTGTTCCGGCGTGGCAATATTTCGCCGAGCTAATCCAGGCGGGCTACGTCGGCCAGCCGCGTTTGATTCGGATTGACTGGCTGATGTCGAGCCGCGCGAATCCCGATCGGGCGTGGAATTGGTATGCTCGCAAGGAGATGGGCGGCGGCGCCCTCGGGGCGCTCGGGTCGCATACCTTTGACTATATTTCTTGGCTGTTTGGATCGGTGACGAAGCTGTCGGCGTCGCTGAGTACGTCGATCGTGCAACGTCCCGATCCCAGCGATAACGATGCCCTCAAACCGGTGGACTCCGATGATGTTTGCGCGGTCACGCTCGAGCTGGCGAACGGTGCGCCGTGTCATGTGAGCATTAGTTCGACGGCACATGGGGGGCGTGGCCACTGGATCGAAGTCTATGGCGATCGCGGCACGCTGACGATCGGTAGTCCGAGCCAGACGGATTATATTTACGGGTTTAAGGTCTGGGGATCAAAGGTCGGCGAGGAGCAGGCAGAGTTACCAGTTCCCGATCAGCTGGAGTTTCCGAAGTTATACCCCGATGGTCGGCTGTCGGCGTTTTTGCGGGTGGTGGATGCGTTTATCCAGGGGATCGATCATGGAAGTGCGATCGCGCCGTCGATCGAGGAGGGGATTTATTCGCAGTTGTTGATGGATCTCACCCACGAGTCGCATACGCGCGGCTGTTGGGTGGATGTGCCATGAAGCAGAAGTGCCGAGCGGTGAGTGGATTCGTCAGCGGCTCAACCAGATGGGCTACCGGTTGAAGCGAGTCCAGAAAACCAAACCGCAGAAGGTAATTTCCGAGACATCGGCAATTCTGGAAACCGTCAAGGAAGTCAACCAGCGAGCTGATAACGACCCGAAAACCCTGCGGATGTCGATCGACGCAAAAGCAACCGTCAAAATTGGAGACTACGACCGGGGGGGCACTCACGAGCCCCCACCCAAGCCAACGACCACGACTTCAAGCCATCAGCGACCGTGACGCCCTTCGGCATTTTCGCCCCCGAACTCAACGACCTGTGGCGATATCTGGTGACCTCGAAGGTGAACGCCGACTGCATCGTCGATTGCATCGAGCGTTGGTGGCAGCAGATCAAAGGGCAACACGGTCACATCGAGCGTTTGGTCATCAATGCCGACAACGGGCCGGAGAATAGCTCTCGGCGGACTCAGTTTATGAAACGTCTGCTGTGCTTCGCTCAGCGAGAGAAGTTGACCGCTGGGCTGACCATACTCTCACATCGCACGATCGCGCTGGAATGGGTCTCACGTCAGGAAAGCAAGCGATACCGGCTGAGGCGCGATGCCCCGGTGATACATCGATTCTTTCCATCTGGCGACGGTTACACGACAGCGACAAGAAAGTACAAATAAAACGGGACTATTCGCTGTAACTGAACGCCCAAGATTTTTGGGATTTTGCCGGGACAACTTAGGGCGTGTCATCAATTAAGCCCAAAAGGGCGAGACCGAGGAGAATAGAGGTCAGTCAACTCAAAGGAGCCCC
>JAABST010000059.1 GCA_011390275.1 Geitlerinema sp. S16 | reverse complement strand
ATAGAACTCTGTAGTGTTACAAATATGGGCTAAAAAGCTTACAGGGTAAGCATTTCATTTTTTGTCCCCGTACTGAGGCCGTCCGCTCAATCACGCCCCAGCTCTTGCGCGATCGCATTGCCTAAATATTCATCATGGCGATCGCTCAGATCATTAACCTCCGAGGTCAACGAACCCACCAAACTCGCCAGCGGATCATCAACCGGCTCTAACAACGACTGTAACAGCGTAATCGCACACGCTTCGACCGAAACTCGCGATCGTCGTGCTTCCGCCTCAAGACTCTGGCGTAAATCTTCCGGTAAGTTCAACGTTAATGATTTCATTGATCTTGTCTGTACAACGACGATCCTTCTCTACTTATACTACCGACGACCGAACTCCGCCCCAAGAATCTCAGTACGAGATCCGCGATCGCTGCCTAACGCACCCCACCAGACGACTTAATCCGTTCCATCAGCCGAGGAATATAGCCATAAAAGCGCTCGTTACGTAACTGCATCGCATCGATCGTGCAACTACCACAATGGAACCCCTCCGGTGGAACCGCAATCCCTCGCACCACCGCATCCGACACCCCCACCCAGGGCAAATGACCCTCCGGAGCCTGCAAAGAGTAGGTTAGCTCCGACTCATTGCGCCAATCACTGCTGATGAAGTCAACCTCAGCGCGAGGAGCCGCCAGCTTCCAGCCAACCCGATCGCGAAAGGCATTGACCGCCGCTTCATTATCGTTCGGGCGATCGGCCAGCGCTTCCTGCCAGAGACGCAACTGCACACTCAAACCAAACCGCCCATCGCTAGCCGTGAGCCACATTTGATCAATCGCCTGAATCAGATCCGGTGACACCAAGGCCGGATCAGACGGTGACAGCGAAACCGACTCCGGCGCAAGCAACCGCCGGGTTTCCAGATCCGCACCCGCCCAGTCTTCCGCCTGGAGGCGTTCCCGTAAGTGCGTCAACTTCGGATCTACCAGGTCAAGATCCGCATTCTCGGGATAGCAAACGCCCACCGTTGAGCGCACAGACTCACCCGATCGCAAATAGTGAACCGTTTGCATTTGTTGAGGTTTCCCGCTCGTGGGACGCAAACTCACGTAAAGTCCATGCACCGAAGCCGGTGTCCCGAACAGGCGATCGGTATTATCGGACGAACTGCGGAACATAGCCTCAAAGGGCAGTTGAGCCGCATTACCACCAGGAGCCACCCGCTCGTAATCAGTCATCGCAGCACCATTCAGCAGGCTTTGAACCCGACCGGTGCGATCGCGCCACTGCACCGCCAGCGTCAGGCTCGCCCCCGATGGATTTTGCCGCACATCCGCCGCCGTGGTCTCCGGTAAAGTGCCCGCCAATCGGTACGTCAAGCTCACCCCCCGATTCAGAACCACGCCCGCTTGACAGGCGAAACGATCGGGAAGGGTCTGAGCCTCCACCGATGGCGTCGTGATTGCAGTTAGGGCGACGGTCAAGACAGCGCTATACCGTGTCAGGATTAACATTTTAGGCATCGAGAAACCTTGAAATTGGCGCATCGGGACTGACGCATTAGATCTTCAGATCTTCGATAACCACACGATGCTGTGGGCAAATTTCGATAACACCCCGATCAATTTCGATCGTTTTCGTCAGTTCTGCCGATCCTAGCGCGTCCAAACTTTCACCTCGCTAAAATCAAACTAGGCCAGCACCGATCGCCCCGGACATTCGCCATGATCGCCGCCAACGACACCCCGAACCTTCCCACACCCGAAGCCTATTTCGCCTGGGAAGCCCAGCAGCGCGAAAAATACGAATACATCGACGGGCGCGTCTACGCCATGAGTGGCGGCAGCGTCAATCATGGTCGTATCGCCATCCGGTTCACCAGCCTGTTTGATGCCCATCTCGATGGCACAAACTGCATTCCCGGCAATTCTGACATCAAAATCAATATCGCCAAAACGCCAAACTACACCTATCCCGACGCCAGCGTCACCTGCGACGATCGCGACAAAGCCACACCGAACTATTTCACCTATCCCTGTCTGATCGTGGAAGTTCTCTCACCCAGCACGGAGGCGTACGATCGTGGCGGAAAATTTCGGCTTTATCGCCAAAACCCCGCTTTACAAGATTATTTACTGGTTAGCTCGACGTGCATCGAAATTGACCTATATCGCAAAACCGAGGATGGTCAATGGATGATTTTGAACTATCAAGCCGGGGAGACGATCGAGCTAAAAAGTATTGGCTTACGCTTGGCGATCGAGCAAATTTATCGCGGCCTGACCCTAACCCCGGACACCTAGACCAGTGCGAAAAAAGACAAATAATATAGCCCGGAAATAATCGCCTGTTCGAGAAGTCTGACTTTTTCAAACAGTTGGACTTCTCATCCTCTACGGGAACGCTGATTTTTTTGGGGATACTCTTAACGAGAGATGAAGCCACAACGATCGCCCCCGACACAAACGCGGGCAAACCCATCCGAGAAGGAATAGACAGAACCGTATTCGGGCGGAATCGCCCAGCGACCACGGCGATCGATAAACCCCCAATGTCCTCCAAATCCCCGCTCATCCACATCCACCCATACCGCCGCCAAGCCCAACCGAAATTCTAAAGCTTCATGAAATTTTGGTTTGATGACCCATTCTCCGGTTTGGTTGATATAACCTGATTTTCCATCGACTTCCACAGCGGCAAGGCCATCGAAAAAGGCCATCGTCCAGACAAAGCGGGGAGCGATGCGCCAGGTTCCGGTGGTGTCGATGTAGCCCCAACCGGTGTCAGTTTCGACCGCTGCTAGTCCTTCAGAAAATCCCCAGGCTAAGTTGTATTGGGGCGAGATTACCCATGTTCCGGTTCGATCCAGAAAGCCCCAACGGTCACCGTCCTGCGCCGCTGCAAAGCCGTCTTGAAATGAACGTAAATTCGTAAATTGAGGCGAGACGATCCAGTGTCCGGCACGATCGATGATGCCCCAACGATCGCCCACCAACACCGCCGCCCGATCGTCCACAAAACCATCCGCCGCATCGAACTGAGGTGGAATGACCCACCGCCCATCCCGGTTGATGTAACCCCAGTGGTCATTTTGTCGAACCGAGGCCACGCCTTGCTGAAACTTGTAGTCGTCCATCGCCCTGAGGTGTTTTGACTGGGCTGACCCCACTGAACCCATTGATGACGCTTGTTGGAACTGAGGTTTGATCACCATTTCACCGGACGGATCGATGAATCCATACAACCCGTCTTGCACGACGGCGGCCAACCCTTCCGAAAAATCCTGTGCGCTATCAAACTCAGCCGGAATCACCAGCTTCCCTTGGCGATCGATGTAGCCGTAGCCCTGGGAAAAGATCGGCTCGACTGGGGCTAATCCTTCACGAAAGTGATGAGCTGAATAAAACCAACGATCGCCCAGCAGATGTCCGGTCTGTGGCGTGACCTCGCTGGAACGCACGGGATAGCGATCGCACCCTCCCGTTCCCAAGGCCAGAACCCCGAACAGCAGCAGACCCCACAGGCTCCACCCCAAGCGCCGAATCCACCGCCGCCACCCTTGCCCCACAGCCATACCCGCACGCCTCCATTCAAACTCTAAAATCTAAAGTCTAAAATCCAAAATGGTTTCAGGGGAATGTGACCCGGCGTGAATTTGGGGTCAAGTCGTCACATCAAACCGAACCCGCCACCGCCTGCCGCTCACGATAGCGATAGTACGCCGCGCACGCCCCCTCGGATGACACCATCGGCGCACCCAACGGGCGATCGGGCGTACAAGTTTCGCCAAAGGCCGGACACTCGTGAGGCTTTTTGAGTCCGCGCAAAATCTCGCCGCTTTGGCAGACCCCATCATCCACCGACGACGCGACCACCACGTCAAACCGACGCCGCGCATCAAACTGGGCATACTCCGATCGCAACTCCAGCCCGCTGTTCGGCAGCTCGCCAATCCCGCGCCAGGACTGCGCCGCCACCTGGAACACCGACTCGATCGTCGCGATCGCCGCTGCATTTCCCGGCTCGCGCACCGATCGCGCATAGCAATTTTCCACCGTCGCCGTTCCCGCCTCCAGTTGTTGCAGGCAGTGGTACACCCCGTGCAAAATATCCAGTGGCTCAAAACCGGTGATAATAATCGGAACCTGAAACCGATCGGCGATCGCGTGATACATCTCAAAGCCCGTCACCGTACAGACGTGACCCGCCGCGAGAAACCCCTGCACCCGACAGTCTGGCGCAGCTAAAATGGTGGACATCGCCGGGGGAACCAGCACGTGCGACACCAGCAGCGAAAAATTATCGAGGCCGAGCTGCTGCGCTTGACGGACGGCGAGGGCGGTGGCAGGGGCGGTGGTCTCGAAGCCGACGGCGAAAAAGACGATCTGCCGATCGCGCTGTTCGGCGGCAAGGCTGACGGCATCGAGGGGCGAATAGACGATCCGCACGTCGGCGCCCTGGGCTTTGGCGGAGAGCAGATCGATCGTCGATCCGGGAACGCGCAGCATGTCGCCGAAGGAGCAGAAGATCACGTCGGGCTGTTGGGCGATCGCGATCGCGCGATCGATCGCTTCGATCGGAGTGACGCACACAGGACAGCCCGGTCCGTGGACGAGGGTGACCATCTCCGGCAACAGTTGATCGAGACCGTGTTTAACGATCGAGTGGGTCTGACCGCCGCAAATTTCCATGATGGTGTGGGGGCGCGTCACCGTCGTGGCGATCGCGTCGGCCACCTGGCGGCAGCGATCAGCGTCGCGATATTCCTGGACGTATTTCATCGGTAGACCTCGCCGAGGGGAGCGGCGATATCGATATCAACCGCAGCGCGATCGCCGATCGCGTGCATGGCGGCGATGTCATCGAGGGTTTGCTGCGCTTCGGCTTCGTCTACGAGTGCGATCGCCACTCCGGCATGGACGATCGCGTAGTCGCCGATCGTCGCCTCCGGGAGATAGGCCAAACTCGCAGCGCGGACGACACCGCCAAAGCTGATGCGCCCGCTACGGTTGAGGTCATCGCCATCGATGCTGAGAATTTTTCCGGGAATCGCTAAACACATACCGGTTGGAGAAAGAAAAGATTTGACATTCTGGGGGGTGGGTCTCAAGCCCCGGACTTTTAGTCCGCATCTTGCCTCTATATCTTGGCTCTATTTTGTTAGAATATACGAAAGTCGCCGGGGGATACTCGGAGACTTTAAACGAACGTGGAGGGTGCATAAGACTAGCTTGCTAGCAGTGCCCGTTGAAGCGTTAAGCCACAAAGTAGAGCAGCAGCCTAGTCTGTTCGCCTAGCTTTAGAATCCTCGGACTTTAAGTCCGGGGAGCATGTCAAGTTAGCTTGATGGCGACGGGTGAATCGTGGGTGTTGCGATGTTCACGTTTTTAGGGTTTAAGAATCGCAGAATTCACCATTACCGCCGGATGGTGCTGTCTCGGGCAAGCTCGCCCTTATCCTAACGATCTCCTGAATCGACCTTGGGAAATTCCATGATTTTGTGACTATTGTTGTAAACAAACATAAATCCTTCCCCCTTTTCGTGACCTACGTTCTCGATCGCCCTTACACCGCTGATCCCGGCTCGATCGCCCCCGCAACCGCGACCCTTTCGCTGATTGCCGACGATCGTACCCGTGTTCGCCATCGCTTTACCGGCGATCGCGACGAAGATTTCCATCTCGATTTACCGCGCGGAACAGTCCTGCGCGACGGGGATCGCCTCACCGATCTCGCCGCTTCGATCGTCGTCACCATCCGCGCCAAACCCGAACCCGTCTATACAATCACCGCGACCTCCGCGCACCATCTGACGCGCTTGGCCTACCACCTCGGCAACCGTCACGTTGCGATCGAAATTGGTCAAACGTATTTGCGATTACAGCCTGACCCCGTGCTCAGGGCTATGCTGCTACAGCTTAAGGCACAGATTCACGAAGACGTTTTACCGTTTTCGCCTGAAGTCGGCGCATATCACGGCCACGCTCACGACCAGACTCACGGCGTCCCCGAACGATCGCAATCGCGATCGACAACGGACGGATTACCCGCCCAAAATGGGTGAAAAGCGTTATGAGTAAGGCATCATAAGAAGGACTGATCGAACTGATTGATCAGAGCTATTCGATGGTAAGAAATGCCTGAACCACAGGTTTTGTTTCGATGCGCCTTAATGCTGTCGAAACTTGGCGATACGGCAAATCGCACTCCGCGATCAATCTCTTGATCGCGTGCTTTGCGAGTCGGTGAATTTTACTTTAGTATTTATCCTCTAAACCCGATTCACGATCAAACGCGAGTGCGACCATGGGGTCATTACAACCCATCGTTACCCGATGCGACATGACCGCTAGATAGCCGTATATTCCAACCGGATAGTCGCGGAGCCGTGCGTTAGTGCTTGAGGATTGTGTTCTGTGTGATTGTTTGATGCCTCTCTGCATTCTTTCGACACGTTTGGGTTCAGATCGTCGTTATCAATGCTTGATCGCATAAACCCGTTAAACCCAATTGTTCAAGCACCTCCTGATATCCACTCTCCGGCCACAACGCCAGAGCCGAAGATACCTCACCCCCTCTGACCTCTGACAACCAAGCTAACCCTAGCCGCACTTCGTCAACCCAACTCAGCTTTCCCTTTCCCTTTCACGAGGAACCGATATGGCTCGACACCGCGTCGAACGCAGCGCACACTCCGATATTCACACCACTGACATGACCGTAAACACTATGGCTGGCCACTCCAACTCCTCAATTCCCACTGAAGCCTCTGCAACCGTGGGGCCGCGCTGGCTGGAAGAAGAACGCGATGCGTGCGGTGTGGGTTTCATTGCTCAACAACAGGGAAAGGCAAGCCATGCGGTGATCGAAAATGCGCTGCGATCGCTCGCGTGTATGGAACACCGAGGCGGCTGTAGTGCAGACTACGATTCGGGAGATGGATCGGGTGTGCTCGCCGCCGTGCCGTGGGCATTGGTCGATCGCTGGGCGAAGCAAACCGGTCTTGCGGCGCTGGATCATGAGCAAACAGCGGTCGGCATGACCTTCCTGCCCCAAGATAGCGAAACGGCTAGCGCTGCACGGGAGATTGTTAAGCAAACGTTAGAATCTGAAGGATTGACGCTAGTTGGTTGGCGTCCGGTTCCGGTTGCGCCGGGTGTGCTGGGTCGTCAGGCGGCGGAATTACAGCCGACGATCGAGCAGTTTATCGTGACGAGCGATCTGTCGGGGGATGACCTGGAACGTCAGTTATTCCTGGGTCGCCGTTCGATCGGCAAGGTGTTGAATGGTCGCGAGGATATCGAGTGGGGCATTAATTTCTATATTTGCTCGCTATCGGCGAAGACGATCGTCTATAAAGCGATGGTGCGGGCTGAAATCCTCGGGAATTTCTATCTCGACCTCAAGGATCACGATTACGTTTCGGCCTTCGCGGTCTATCACCGTCGCTTCAGCACCAACACGATGCCGCGCTGGCCGTTGGCGCAACCGATGCGTCTGCTCGGTCACAACGGCGAGATCAATACGCTGCTCGGTAACGTCAACTGGATGCTGTCGCGCGGTGCGGAACTGTCGCACCCGGATTGGGGCGATCGCATCCGTGAACTGCTGCCCGTCGTTGACCTGAATAACAGCGACTCGGCCAACCTCGATAACGTGCTAGAGCTGATCGTCCGCTCCGGTCGCACGCCAATGGAAGCGCTGGCGATCCTGGTTCCCGAAGCGTATATGAACCAACCGGCGCTCGAAGCCTATCCCGAAGTTGTTGATTTTTACGAATACTATCGCGGCCACCAGGAAGCCTGGGACGGCCCTGCGCTGCTGGCCTTCTGCGATGGTAAAACCGTCGGTGCAGGTCTTGATCGCAACGGTCTCCGCCCCGCACGTTACGTCATCACCAATGACGGCATGGTGATCGTCGGTTCTGAAGCGGGTACGGTTCCCCTCGATGAATCGACGATTATCGAAAAAGGTCGCCTCGGTCCCGGTCAGACGATCGTGGTCGATCTCGACAATCACAAGCTACTGAAAAATTGGGATGTGAAGCGTGAATTTGCCTCACGCAATCCCTACGGCGAATGGGTCAAAGCTCGCCCGATTATCGGTCAGGCGGACGATCAAGGCTTTGAAACCGACGCCGCGACGCTGCTCACCCAGCAAAATGCCTTTGGTTACGGCCAAGAAGAAGTCGAAATGGTGATCGTCGGCATGGCGACGGAAGCCAAAGAGCCGACCTACTGCATGGGCGACGATATCCCGCTGGCGGTGCTGTCCGATAAGCCGCACTTGCTCTACGACTATTTCAAACAGCGCTTTGCTCAGGTCACGAACCCGCCGATCGACCCGCTGCGGGAAGGTCTGGTGATGTCGCTGAAAATGTCTCTCGGTCGTCGCGGCAATCTGCTCGATCCGTCGCCGGGAGTCGATCGCCTGCTGACGATCGAAAGCCCCGTGCTGACCAATAAAGACCTCAACGGCATTCGTAATTCGGTCTTGTCCACGGATACCCTGACGACGCTGTATCCGGTGGAACTCGGCTTGAAAGCGGCGATCGACGCGCTCTGTGCCGCAGCAGTGGCAGCGGTGAATCACGGCGCGGAAGTTTTGATCCTGAGCGATCGTAGCGAAACTGGCCTCACCGCTGATCACCTCTACATCTCGCCCCTCGTGGCCGTCGGCGCGGTACACCACCACCTAATCAGCCAAGGTCTGCGGATGCGTGCCTCGCTGATCGTCGATACGGCGCAATGCTGGAGTACACATCATTACGCGTGTCTGGTTGGTTACGGTGCGTCGGCGGTGTGTCCGTATTTGGCGCTGGAGACGATCCGTCAGTGGCGCAGCGAAGAGAAAACGCAGAAGCTGATGGATGCCGAGCGGATTCCGGCGGTGACGCTGGATGAGGCGATCGCCAACTATCGCAAAGCTGCCGAAGCCGGTTTGCTGAAAATCCTCTCGAAGATGGGGATTTCGCTGCTGGCGAGCTACCAAGGGGCGCAAATTTTCGAGGCGATCGGTGTCGGTAAGGAGATCGTCGATCTGGCGCTGAAAGGCACAACCTCACGGATTGGCGGTCTGACGCTGGCGGATCTGGAACACGAAACGGCGGAATTCGTTAAACGTGCCTTCCCCGAAGCCCACAAGCTGGAGCATTTCGGCTTTGTTCAGTGTCGCAAAAAAGGCGAGTACCACGGCAACAGCCCCGACCTGAGCAAACTGCTACACAAGGCGGTGCGCGATCGCGATTACGACCACTACGAAACCTACACGAAATATCTCGAAGATGCGCCGATCGCGACGCTGCGGGATCTGCTGGAATTCGGCAGCGATCGCGAATCGATCGCGATCGACGACGTGGAATCGATCGAGGACATCCTCAAAACCTTCTGCACCGGCGGCATGTCCCTCGGGGCGCTCTCGCCGGAAGCCCACGAAACCTTGGCGATCGCCATGAACCGCATCGGCGGTAAGTCGAACTCCGGCGAGGGTGGCGAAGATCCGGTGCGCTTCGGTGTGCTGAACGACGTGGACGAAAACGGCCATTCGGCGACCCGTCCGGCGTTGAAGGGCTTGAAAAATGGTGACACGGCTTGTTCGTCGATCAAGCAAATCGCCTCGGGTCGTTTCGGTGTCACACCGGAGTACCTGATGAGCGGTACGCAGCTCGAAATCAAGGTGGCGCAAGGTGCGAAACCGGGTGAGGGCGGTCAGTTGCCGGGTAAAAAGGTGAGCGATTATATTGCGTCGTTGCGCCGATCGAAGCCCGGTGTGACGCTGATTTCGCCGCCGCCGCACCACGATATTTACTCGATCGAGGATCTCGCCCAACTGATCTACGATCTGCACCAAATCAACCCGACGGCGGGTGTTTCGGTGAAGCTGGTGTCTTCGGTGGGGATCGGCACGATCGCCGCTGGTGTGGCGAAAGCGAACGCCGATGTGATCCAGATTTCCGGTCACGACGGCGGCACGGGTGCAAGTCCGCTGAGTTCGATCAAGCACGCGGGTAGCCCCTGGGAGCTGGGTCTTTCGGAGGTGCAGCGTGTGCTGATCGAGAATGGTCTGCGCGATCGCGTGGTGCTGCGTTCCGATGGCGGTATGAAAACCGGCTGGGATGTGGTTCAGGCGGCGATGCTCGGTGCGGATGAATACGGTTTCGGCACGATCGCAATGATCGCTGAAGGCTGCATCATGGCGCGGGTGTGTCACATGAACAGTTGCCCGGTGGGGGTGACGACGCAGCGCGACGATCTCCGCAAACGCTTCCCCGGAATGCCGGAACATGTGGTGAATTTCTTCATGTATGTGGCGCAGGAGGTTCGCTCTTTGCTGGCGAAACTGGGCTACACGTCCCTGCGTGAAATCGTCGGTCGTTCCGACTTGCTGAAGGCGCGGGATGTGCAATTGAGCAAAGTCACGGCGCTGGATCTCGATTGTCTGCTGAAGTTACCCCAGGGTGAGAATCGCGACTGGGCGATCTATCAGGATGTCCACACCAACGGTCACGTCTTGGATGATGAGATCCTGGCGGATGCGGAAATCCGGGCGGCGATCGACAATCAAACCAAGGTCGAGAAGACGATCGCGATCGTCAATACCGATCGGAGTGTCGGGGCGCGGGTTTCGGGTCAAATCGCCAAGCGTTATGGCAACACGGGCTTTAAGGGTGCGATCGATTTGCGCTTTACGGGCAGTGCGGGTCAAAGTTTTGGCGCGTTCAACCTGGCGGGTATGACGCTCACGTTGGAGGGTGAGGCGAATGACTATGTCGGCAAGGGCATGAATGGCGGCGAGATCCGCATTACGCCGCCGATGGGTTCGTCGATCGATCCGTCGGAGAATGTGATTCTCGGCAATACTTGTCTTTACGGTGCGACGGGCGGTGCGTTGTTCGCGCGGGGTCGTGCGGGTGAGCGGTTCGCGGTGCGTAACTCGAAGGCGCAGGCGGTGATTGAGGGTGCGGGCGACCACTGTTGTGAGTACATGACGGGTGGTGTGGTCGTGGTCTTGGGGCCGGTGGGTCGCAATGTCGGCGCGGGAATGACGGGTGGTCTGGGGTATTTCCTGGATGAGGACGGCAGTTTCGCGGCGAAGGTGAATCCGGAGATTGTGTCGATTCAGCGGGTGGTTTCGCCTGCGGGTGAGGCGCAGTTGAAGGAGTTGATTGCGGCGCACGGGGTGCGGGGCAGTTTGAAGGCGAAGCGGATTCTGGAGAACTGGGCGGAGTTTCTGCCGATGTTCTGGCAGGTTGTGCCGCCGTCGGAGGCTGGTTCGGCTGAGGCTGCTTCTGAGGTGACGAAGGAGTTGGCTAAGGCGTAAGCAGTAATTCCAGAGCAGTACGTTACTCTTATGATAGGTTGTACTGCTCTGGGTATATTGAAAATCCGACTTTGAAAGTAGGCAACAATCAACAGAAACATGTTCAAAGCAATTAGCCGATACTCCATCATCCTGACAACGATTGCTACTCTCGGAATCTTTTGCAATCGTGCTAGATCGGAAGAGTACACGTTTAATGTGTACTGTAGCTTCTCAAATCCTTCAACTGGCGAGGCGATTGGTGATCGTGACTGTGAGGTTACACAAGTCACTTCTGACGGTGGAGTATGGAGCCATACAACAATCTACTGGTCGGATGACGTTGTCACAGAGATTGAAATACTCACTGTCAATCGTGAACCTGGCGATCGTGTTTCCTCCCGATATGGAGAAGCTGAGATCGATGGTGAGTTTGCAGAATACGAGACTTTCTCTGATGGTGGTATTGTTTTCGAGATAGTTGAAAGCGGAAAAATATTCACTTATCGCTAAGATCTAATTAGTTATGAAAATTAAGACATCAAAACTACAGTTTCGAGTGCTTTTCTTTCTCAGTGCTTGTAGCTTCTTTCTACCTCAGAAAGTAATTGCAGGTCCTATCGGAGTTGTACGACCTATCACTTCCAACAACATCTATCAGTGCTCGACTGGCATCGCCTATGAACAGGTCACGGGTAACAGCAACATCAATCAAACCTGGTTGTCGTATGCAGTGGGTTGCTTGAATAGAGATGGAACGGCCAGATGGATAATACAGGCTGCTGCAGCTTGCTCATCAGGAAGCTCTTGCTCTGACTCTTTCTCAGGTGCATATCTAAGCCCAGACTTTGATCGACAAAGTGGGACATACACACGCAGTTTCCCACAAGTCGTCATCGGTACTGACTGTGAGTTAGAGGAGGTATCAAACCTTGAGTTGTGGTCATGCGAGCAAATGATTCACGACGAAGATGGCTTAACAGTCAGTACTGTTGGTGATTCTGAGATGATGTTACTGGGTCAGTTCTTTCAGCAGTATGGAAACCTGCCGACAATAGGCAGAGGCTTTCGTTCCTCGAATCGGACAACTCGCTAAGTAGCCCAAGCAAGGAAATTTGGCCTACTTAGCTTTCTAAAACACCATAAAATAGAAATGATCTATTTGAAGTTCATTCTTTGAGATGGATTTCTGTAAGAGGGTCTCAAGGTTAACCGACATTAAGCAGGTATAGCAAGATTTATGAAAACAGCATTTAAGAGACTCTACAAAGTTGCACAACGGCGTATCAATCCTTCTCTTCTGATGAGTCTAATGCTTTTGAGTTGGAACCAACTACCAGCTCATGCAGAACTTATTCTGTCTGATGTTTGTCGCATGGGAGCGTGCGGGCACATTCGCTTTGACGGGAAAACTTTACTTCGTGATAGCGGTCGCGAGCAGTTGTATGAGGTTGAAAGTGCCTATCGCATTACTGTCATAGGAGAAGAACCAGTAAACAACTTTCGAGACCTTAGTAAGAAGTATGTTCTGTGTTCCCGAACTAGACCTGCGGTTATTTATTGGTCTGAATATGGTGAACGATATGAAGCACATCACCTGAATCCAGGTGAGCATCCTGGCAGCGTTATGACTGGGTCACAGGTTATTTACTGGGCAACGTGTCATAACTTCGTTGGACCCAACTTTTTTAGCGATGAGATGCGCAATCGTGCTCGCGATTTAGGCTACCCTTTAAACTTGAGAATTAATCAGAGTTTTGGTGACAGCTTAGAAGAGGTTTTAGAAAATCTATGAGTCCAGCTTTCCCACAAAATTCTTGGTGCGTTACAGCCTTTCAACATTTTTCAGCTTTATCAAAATCAACCGTGGCCGCAACCATTTCTGCTTGTACCGTAATATCTATGTTCAACTCCCTCATAATCCCTAACATGATAAGAAAAAATATACTTGGATGCCTCACACTTCTTACTGCAATATTTGGTATCGTCCAGCCAGTTTTAGCAGATGGAGGCTATGCCTACTGTGAATATGTTCCTAACGATGTGGATCAAGATGTTGTATCGATGCCGTGTATTTTTGCGATGCGTCAAGGAGCTGTTGGCATAACCTGGAAAGATGGTGTTTATGAACGCTTTGTCCCTGAGGATTTGGCTAATAACATCCTGATGGATGGGCGCGGCGGTTTGGTTTACAGAGATAACCACGCTATTGAACGAGGCGTCAGATTCCAAATGGAAGCTGGGATTGTTAATGTTTACTATGGAGGGGGATCTGGGAACGTAGATTGGGGAGACATTGATTGGGAACTTGCTCCCCAAACTCCATGGGGCTTGTAGGCTACGTCTAACTCCCCCACAAATCCCCCGTGTGTTAACTCAGCTCCTAATGTGATTCACCCTTACGGTTTATCGTTACCCAGGCTCCGCATGGGCAACGCATCCCCAGACGCTCCGCGTCACCCCATCAAAAACACAAGATGCAGAGCGTCCATTCTGCATTCCCACGCAGAGCGTAGGAACGATTCGACGATAGAATTATGCATAGTGAATTTAAAGACCCGAATGCTATGAACTATCGGTTGACCATTCTTTTTGTAGCCCTAGCTAGCTGGATGAGCTGGTTATCAGTAAAGCCTACTGCCGCACAACCACAGCGTAATGTTTGCCCCGAACCACGCCAGGATCTACCTTTATCTACTAGTCGTGAAATATCAAATGATGAGTACAGCTTGAGCTTTGAAGTACCAGACAATTACAGCGCACTTCTGGAGAGAAACTCGGATGGTATAACCATTGTTGTTCGGAACCCGGCAGATGTGCGTTTTCTTGATTGTGTAAGACAAAATCGTATGATTGGTGCAGGGCAATCTGTATCTGATGTCAGAATAACTGTCAAGCCAATTCCGCCTGGTATCCGAAGACTGAGTGATATCGTTCCCAGCAGTGCGCGAGGCTTACAAGTGCGCTCGTCATCAACGACAATTGCAGAGCACGAGGTCGTTGTATATGAAGTCCAATCTTCCTATCCTTTACTTACCCGAACAGCAGTTTTGGCGCACCCGGATGGCTTTAGTTTAATAGAAATTAGCATTTCTAATTATGGCGAATCACTTGAATCAGTCGACGTAGAAGTCTTTGACAGCGTTATTTCCACATTAGAGTTGTAGGGTGCGTTACGGCCTTTCAACATTTTCCGGCTTTCCCAAAATCAACAGTGGCCGCAACACACCCTACCAGATGATTTGGTAGGGTGTGTCTTTGCTTGGATCAATCATCCAAAACACGATCGATTCTCACCGCAAAAACGCACCACGACCATCCCCAGCTTCCCCGCGAAATCCTCGGTGCATTACGGCTATACCTGACACGTACTACCAAATTTCGCGGTGGGGTGTGTTTTCGTTCCCCAACCCATTCCCAACACACCCCACCAAAATCATTTGCTCCGCCCCACATCGATCGCCCATCACCCCAGCAAACAAACACAACCCCGCAACCATTCCGTCAACTCCTCCCGCTTCATCTTCCCCGCCGCGATCGCCAAAATCACCCGCTCCTGCTCATCGCCCCCCGCATCAATCTCGTATCCATTGAGCATCAAGAACACCTCGATCGCCGCATGACCAACCCGCTTATTCCCATCAATAAACGGATGGTTCAAAATTATCGAGAACCCCAGCGCCGACGCCTTCTGAATCAGACCAGGATATAGCTCAACCCCATCAAACGTTAGCCGTGGTTGCGCCAAAGCCGACTGTAACAAACCAAGATCGCGAACCCCCGAAGCCCTGCCCGAAATCGCAATAATTTTTCGATGCAACGAAAAAACTTGAATGATCGATAAATAGCGCATCTATGCCAAGCGATCGTAAAGTTCAGCATTTTTCGTTAGTACCCGCTCCGCGATCGCCTCAAACTCTGCCTCGCGATCAATCATCCAATCGTCAAGACTCATCGCCAAAAGCTGCTCCGGTGATAATTCATACTCTGTTGCCAGCGATTGCAGACGCGCCCATTGAGCATCAGAAACCTTCAGTGAGACTGTAACCATAGGGCGTTCACGTGTGATGTATCGATGATTGTTGCTCACCTAAGTTTACCGTCTGCCACAATCTGACGGATAAATCTCCCTGAACAAACCGATACACGCTCGACCACTGCCAATCCGTCGGTAATTTGCATAACCCATGCTTCACCGGATTGAAATGAACATAATCGCAAAACGCCGCAAATTCTGCCTCATCCCGAATGCGATGTTCCCAAAATCGACGCTGCCATAAATTTCGCTTTTTCCACGTGTCCCGTAACGATGAAAACCCGCCACGCGCTCTCGCCATCTACGTTTCACTTACGGGATAGGCGGTAACTCCAGCGGCATGGTTCCGAGCTTGCCCGTGCGAAAATCGTTCAGGAGCTGACGCGCGGCGCGTTCGATGTCACCGTTGTAGCGCTTGTGGCCGAGAGCTTCGACGTAGCTTTCGCCGGTTAAATCCGTCGCGGCCAAATCGTAGCGATCGATTAGCGGATTGGTCAGATTAAACGTGCGATCGGTCTCGACCACCTGCGCTAAGAGATCGACAAACTGCGCCGCCACGTTGAAATTGCTATAGGAGGCTTGGCCGATGTCATCGCAAATCGCCAACTTCACCGCCGCAGTTTGATCCGGTAACTGCCAAGGAATAATCCCTGGCGCGTCGAGTAGCTCCAGCTTGTCCGAGATTCGCACCCAGCGCAGTTGTCGCGTCACCCCAGCTTTGCGAGCGCTTTCGACGACTTTTTTACGCAGCAAACGATTAATCAGCGCCGATTTCCCCACGTTGGGAAAGCCGATGACGACAGCACGAACCGGGCGCGGCTGCATCCCGCGTTTTTTGCGTCGCTCGTTGAGCTTACGACCAGCGGCTTCGGCAGCCCGCGACAGCTCGCCGACCCCTTTTCCCTGTTTCGCGTCGGTGAACAGCGGCACAACGTCGCGATCGCGAAACCAGGCATCCCAACCGTGGCGAACATTATCGGGGATCGCATCGCGGCGATTGAGCACGAGGACGCGACTTTTTTCGCCCAGCCAGCCGTCAAGCTGTGGGTGGTTGGTCGCAAGGGGAATACGGGCGTCACGGACTTCGAGGACGACATCAACACGGGAAAGATTTTCCTTGAGCTGGCGTTCGGCTTTGGCGATGTGGCCGGGATACCACTGGATGGCGGGGTTTTTCATAGGGGCGGAAAAGGCGGGCGCTTTTGATCCTAGGCGGAAAGGGCGATCGCGCCAAATTGTGATGTTGCCAAGGAGTTGTTTTAGAACTCGAATGTCTCAAAGCAATCCGAGTTCTCGCCCTCCGATTAAGCTTGCGATTTGAGTTCCTTCAGCATCGATCGCAGGCCGTCGCGCCAGTGGGGGGCGATCGCGCCGCGCAGTGTCGCTAGCTTGCCGCCTGCGAGTACCGAATAAGCGGGACGCTGCGCCGGGGTGGGATAGTCGGCGGTGGTAATCGGGATGACGCGATCGATCGCCAGCGGCAACCCGAGGGCGGCGGCTTCCTCGAAAATGGCGACGGCGAAATCGTACCAACTGGCGACACCGCTATTGGTGAAGTGAAACACGCCCGATGCGTCGCCGTGATCCAGCGCCAGATCGACGATCGCCGTGGCGATATCGCCCGTCCAGGAGGGGCTACCAATTTGGTCAGCGACCACGCGCAGCTCCTCGCGATCTTTGCCCAAACGCAGCATCGTTTTAACAAAATTGCCCGTACCGCCGACGCCGTAAACCCAGGCGGTACGGACGATCGCCGCCGTGGGATCAGCGGCCAGAATCGCCCGTTCACCATCGAGCTTGGTTTGGCCGTAAGCGCCGATCGCCTTGGTCGGATCGGTTTCGAGATAGGGCGATCCCTTTTGGCCGTCGAACACGTAATCGGTGGAAATGTGAATCAGCTTTGCGCCGAGCTGGGCGGTGGCTTCGGCGAGTAAACCCGGCGCGATCGCATTGATCGCCTGGGCCAGTTCCGGTTCGGTTTCGGCGCGATCGACGGCGGTATACGCGCCGCAACTGATGATGATGTCGGGTTCTAGCTCGACGATCGCGCAGCGGATGCTTTCGGGATCGGCGAGATCAAGGCGATCGCGGGTCGTGCCGATCGCTTTGAGGGTCTCGATCGGTGTCAACTGCGCGAGAATTTCTGCGCCGAGCTGTCCGTTCGCACCAGTGACGAGAATACGTTTCATAGTCAGCAATCGGGTTTTTAGGGAGGAATTTGGGCGCAAAACCGAGCGATGTTCAGCAAAACCCGGTTTCTCAGGTTGGGTCTTAATTTAAATCGCGACCGGTTAACTCCACAAAAATATCTTCGAGGTTTGAGGGGCGCACCATCAAGCCCGTACGATCGCTTTCCGCTTCTAGGGCTGCCGTCGCCGCGTCCAGGGTCGGGAAAAAACGCGATTGCAGCGTCTCGCCCCGCCGATCGATCAAGATCCCCATACCGTATTTCGTCCGAAAATCCTCCAGCGTTCCCAGCTCGATCGGGCGACCGGCATCCATAATGCAAATCCGCTCACAGAGATATTCCACCTCCTCCATGTAGTGCGTCGTCAACAGGATCGTCATGCCCTGACGGTTGAGGTCGAGGACGATTTCCCAGAGGCGACGGCGGGTTTGGGGATCAAGGCCGACGGTGGGTTCATCGAGGAAGAGGATTTGCGGCTCGTGGAGCAGGGCGCGGGCGATCTGTAAGCGGCGTTTCATGCCGCCGGAAAGGGTTTTAACGAGGTCGTCTTGGCGATCGAGCAACGCCACGTAATCGAGCCATTGCCGAATGCGGAGGGCGCGATCGCTTTTGGGCAAATGGTGCAGCCGCGCGTGAAATTCCATGTTTTGCCAGACGGTCAAATCTACATCCACGCTGGTTTGTTGCAGCACCACGCCGATGTTTTGCTTGACCTGTTGCGCCTGCCGCACCGTGTCGAATCCGGCGATCTCGATCTGTCCGGCGCTGGGTTTGGTCAGCGTCGTCAGCATCCGAATCGTGGTGGACTTGCCCGCACCGTTGGGACCGAGCAGGCCGAACATTTCTCCGGGCGCGATCGAGAAGGATAAATCGTTGACGACGGGGCGATCGCCAAAGGTTTTACAAACGGAGTCGAGACGGACGGCGGCGGGTTGCATGGGTATGGGAAAAGATTGCAGAGGTAATGCGGGCGTTTACATTACGTTACGTTAGTCTTGCGTGCATTGATCTGGATCTTGATTGCGATCCCGATCATCGTCGCAGACTTCTAGACTGTATGCGACGATGAAAGCCAGCGTGATCACCCTGACGGATGGGCGCGACGGTCTCCCTTTTTTACATCTCTCCCTATGGACACCAAAACTTTTAAACGCACGTTGCAAAAGTCCGATCGCTACCACCGTCGGAGCTTCGGGCATGGGGCAGAAGTCGAAGCGACGCTCCAAACGGAGTATCAAAGCTCGCTGGTGGCGGATCTGCGGGCGGCGAATAATACGTTAACGCGCGGCGATGTGACGATTCGGCTCGCTGAAGCGTTTGGGTTTTGTTGGGGCGTTGAACGCGCGGTGGCGATCGCCTACGAAACGCGGACGCATTTCCCGACGGAACGGATTTGGATCACGAATGAGATCATTCACAATCCCGGCGTTAACGATCGCCTGCGAGAGATGAATGTCGGCTTTATTGAAGTCAACGACGACGAGAAGGATTTTTCCGTCGTGGGAACGGGCGATGTGGTAATTTTGCCTGCGTTTGGTGCGACGGTGCAGGAAATGAAGCTGCTCGATGATCTCGGCTGTACGATCGTCGATACCACCTGTCCCTGGGTCTCGAAGGTGTGGAATAGCGTCGAGAAGCATAAAAAACACCAGTACACCTCGATCGTTCACGGTAAATATAAACACGAGGAAACCCTGGCGACGACTTCGTTTGCGGGTAAATATCTGGTGGTGTTAAACCTCGATGAAGCTCGCTACGTGGCCGATTACATCCTGAACGGTGGCGATCGCGCTGAGTTTTTCGCTAAGTTTAAACACGCTCATTCCGAAGGCTTCGATCCCGATGTGGATCTCGATCGGGTGGGCATCGCCAATCAAACCACCATGCTCAAAACCGAAACCGAGGACATCGGCAAGCTGTTTGAGCATACGATGCTGGAAAAATACGGCCCGGTGGAACTCAACGCCCATTTCCAAGCTTTTAACACCATCTGTGACGCCACCCAAGAACGCCAAGACGCGATGCTTGAGCTGGTGGATATGGATGATATCGATCTGATTTTGGTGATCGGTGGGTTTAACTCGTCCAACACCACGCACTTGCAGGAAATCGCGATCGAGCGCGGCATTCCGTCGTATCACATCGATAGCGCCGATCGCATTGGCCTGGATAACACGATCGAACATAAACCGCTCGATCGCGAAATCGAAACCCAAACCGACTGGCTCCCGGCGGGCAAACTGACGATCGGTGTAACCTCCGGCGCTTCGACCCCCGATAAAGCGGTGGAAGCTTCGATCGAGAAAATCCTCGCGATTAAGCAAGTCGCGGCGATGGCATAACGGTGTAACGCCGATCGCCTGTAACGCTTAAGTTGCGCCCGAGTCGGTGCGATCCACGCAGGGCGATCGCGCGAAAAATGAGGGGAAGCCGGTTTCGAGTTGATCGTGGGTGAGGGTGTAGCCGGATTCGGTGCGGATAAACTGGGTGGCTTCGAGGATGGGGACGGTGGAATCGCGATCGACGATGCGGCCTGCATCGGTGGGGTCACTCGACTGGGATAGCCCTGGCGTGAATGGCGCTGGCGGTAAAGGCTGGGGGGCGATCGTCGTGACATCCGATCGTAAAGCCAAATCGGGCGAGTCCGGCTGACCCTGACGACCAATGATCGTAAACCGGTTTTCGCTTGCCCGTGTTCGGCAGGCATCCACCGCCACGTTATCAACCCCGGCAAACTGATCGGGTACGTCGAGGAGCGCTTGATCGAGCTGCACATCGGGACTGAGCAGCTCCACCGTACCGCTCGACTGAAAACCGAGATCGGACGTGGCCGTAATATCACTACGCGATGTGAGCCGATCGCGAAAGGTCAGGCCAAAGACACCGGCGGCATTGATTGTCACCTGGCCACCGCTACCGGTTTGAGCGTTGGCGGTGATATCGCTATTGTTGAATCCCACCACCGTATCAGCCGTAATGGAAATACTGCCGCCCGTCGCGACACCGGTGGCGTTGCCAGAAATCCCCGCCCTGCGTCGCAACTGAATCGTGTCAGCGGAAATGATGATATTGCCCTGGGCAGCGGCAGCGGTTTCAGCTTCGATCGTCGCTCCCGTATCGAGCAAGAGATGATCAACACTAATCGAGACATTCCCGGCCTGCTCCCCCTCACCGGTGCTGTTCGCCACCAACGTCGCACCATCACGAACCGTTAACTCGGGCGTGACTACCGTCATATCCCCAGCCGCGCCCACCACATTGGCGCGGCTGGGACTAAAAAAGCCCGACGGCGCACCGGACACCTCCGCATCCGATCGCAGTGAACTCGAAAATTCACCATCTGGCGTGCGGCCACTGACCTCGATCGACTCCGTTGCCCGCACCGTCAAGCGTCCGGCAGGCCCTGCATCCAGCGCGGAGGTGAACACACTCGCGCCACCAGTAACACTCAAACGCCCGGTGGTGAGTTCGATATCGCCCGCTTCGCCCGTACCTCGGCTTTGGGTGGTAATCGCGCTTTGGGATAGGCCATTCTCGGAGACTCCATACAGATTAATGGACTCCGTCGCTCGCAGAATAATCGTGCCACCCCGCGCTGGGCTAAAGGTTCCCGCACCGATCGAACCACCATTGGAAATCTCGATTTCCCGCGCGTTAATCGTGACGAGACCGCCGACGGTCACAACGCTGCTAAAGACATTCGAGCCAATGCCGCTGTTAAATTGTCCGTCCGCCGTTGTGCCGTCAATCTCGATCCGATCAGCATTCACATTCACCAAGCCCCCCGCCCCGCTTTGAAACGCTGAGGCGAAAATACCACCGCCACGATCGAGGCGAATGAAGTCCGCGTTCAGATTCACGATGCCGCCATTGCCTGCCCCGTAAGTATCCGCAAAAATTTCGGAGTTACTGAGGGCAATCCGATCGGCATTCACATTCAGCGTGCCGCCATTACCCGCGCCGGTGGTGATGGCAGACATAAAAGCGCTGAGATCGAGGCTGAGATCGTTGGCCTGAAGATTGAGCGTCCCCGCATGGCCATCCCCCAGACTCATGGCAAACAGGCCACTGCCGATCTGGTCAGGATTTTCGATCACTTCGAGGGCAAACAGGCGTGGCAACACATTTTCGAGGACATCGGTGCCGGTCAGTTCAACGCGATTCGCTGCGACGTTGATCGTGCCGCCGGGATGGGAGCCAAAGGTGGAGGTCGAAATCAGCGCATTGTTCTGGACTTCGAGCCGATCGACGGCCACGGAAATCAAGCCAGTCCTGCTGCTCGCGGCGCGATCGTCAGGATTGGCCGTAGCATCTAGCCCATTGCTGAACGAGTCGGCCAGGGCATCGGCCAGGACTTTGGAACTGTCGATCGTCGCGAAGGCACTGGCCGAAATCGCGATCGTGCCGCCCGTCTCGCCGCTGACATTCACTTGTCCCGAATCGGTCACGGCGATCGCGTCGGTGGCTGTGAGATTGATTTGGCCGTCTACCGCCGTCGCAAACCCGCCCTCAAACCGTAAATTTCGCCCAACAAACTCCATGGTTTGCCCTGCATCCACCTGCAAACCCACCACTGCCCCGAGATCATCGGTCGATCGCGATCGGTTAACAATCTCGCCCGTCCCAACCGATCCCAAGCCCAACCCGATCGGTACCCCCACCGACAGCAGCGACGCCGCCTCGATCGCCTCCAGTCCAAAATTCAAACCATCGTCAAACGTCACCGTATTTCCCGTCGTCACCACAAAATCGCGCCCCACCTCCAGCCGCGCATGTTCGCCAAAAATCGCGCCGTTGGGGGCGATCAAATAAAAGCTCACGTTCTCGGGGGTGGCCAGGGTTCCGTTAAGCGTGGCCGCTTGATCGCCGGTAACGCGGCTAAAAATGCGCTCGATCGCCACGCCAGTCAACTCGTCAACGCCCGCAAAATCCACCCGAGTCTCGATCGGGATGGAAAACTCGCGAAAACTATGGAAAAGATTGGAGCCGGATTGCGTTCCGCCGGTGATGCTTTGACCGCCGGGCGTGTCGGTCACGATCGATGGGGTTGGCAAGGTCGCATCGGGGACAAGCTGAGCGTGGAGTGACGGGGCGATCCACAGCAGCAGACTGGAGGATATCGCGATCGTGGCAGCAAACTTAGACACAGAAAACGACCAGAACATTGAAGAAATAAAGTGAATTTATCGAGCGAAATTCCGAGCAGACAAGCATTCCGGCTGAAGTTAATGAAATTCCCTAGAATTCCATTTATTTTGCCTTGACAGGCTCATTCTAGCGTTTTCAACTGAGGCTTCATTACAATCACATCTTCCTCACAAATCTTACGAGGATTTGATCGAAAATATGAACTATTCCTACGGCTCTAACTCCTAGGGAGGCGTCAAGAAGTTACTCCGCGCAAACTCCTGCTGAATCGGTATGACGAGAGGATCGATTCTGGACGAGGTGAAATGAATTAAAGTTGACTGCGGCATGGTGATGAGCCACATACGCGGCAGTGGTGTCCGCGTAAGAGTGTCAGTGAAACAATCAGTGCAGAAAAATGACGAGCGAGTTATTGCAGCAGGTACGGGCGATCGACCCAAGATCCGAGACCGATCAGGTGGTGGATGTTTGGCTCGAAGACGGGGTCATTCGTGCGATCGAAACCGCAATTTCTGAATCGAGCGATGATTTACCCGCTGAGACAACCGTGCGCGACAGTCAGGGCTGTATTCTGGCTCCGGGATTGGTGGATCTTTACAGCCACAGCGGTGAACCGGGCAACGAAAGTAACGAAACCCTCGCCTCACTGCAAGCGGCAGCGGCGGCCGGTGGCTTCACGCGGGTGGCGATCTTGCCCGATACGCACCCCGCGATTGATCGCCCCGAAATCGTCGCCAGCATCCTCGATCGCACACCCCTCGATTACCCCCAACTCCTCACCTGGGGAGCGCTCACCCTCGGAACCCGTGGCGAGCAACTGACCGAAATGGCGGAACTGGTGACGGCGGGGATCGTCGGCTTCAGCGATGGAACCGCGATCGAAGATTTGCTACTCCTACGTCGTCAGTTGGAATACGCCCAACCCTTTGGTCAGCCGATCGCCATCTGGCCGTATAGTCTGCGCCTCGCGAATCACGGCTCCGCCCGCGAAGGCAGCGATTCCCTACGCTTCGGTCTCCCCGGCGATCCGGCCATGTCCGAGACGGCGCTGATTGCAGCGGCGATCGAATGCATCGCCGACCTGAGCCGCGACGATGACGGCATCGCGGCACACTTCATGCGCGTCTCCACCGCACGCGGCGTCGAGCTGATCGATCGTGCCAAACAGCGCGGCCTGAACATCACCGCCAGCACGCCCTGGACTCACCTACTTCTCAGCACTCGTAACCTCGGCAGCTACGACCCGAACCTCCATCTCAGCCCGCCCCTTGGGACACCCGCCGATCGCGACGCCCTCGTCGCCGCCGTCGCCTCCGGCACGATCGACGCGATCGCCATCGATCACACCCCGATCGCCTACGAAGACAAAACCGTCCCCTTTTCCGAGTCCCCCCCCGGCGCGATCGGCCTCGAACTCGCCCTGCCGCTGCTATGGCAAGAGTTTATCGAGTCCGGGCAGTGGTCGCCTCTGGTGCTGTGGCGATCGCTCTCGTTCAATCCCGCACGCTGTTTACAGATTGACCCACCCCGTTTAGAGGTCGGCGCTCCGGCAGAACTCGTCTTATTCGATCCCGCCCATCCCTGGACACCCTGCGCACAAAGCTTACAGTCCAAATCGAACAATACTCCCTGGATTGATCGGCAAATTTCAGGCCGTGTACTTCAGACCTATTACCCGTCTAATTAACCTACAACTTGGTAGAGATCTAAGAATTTTTACTTATACAGATCTGGGTAAAACTTATGTTGAACAAGGGATATTTAAACGCTCCGAAACGTTGCACTTCGATAATTAGAACAAACAATTGTTGCGAAATGGCATCGATCGCAGTCTTCTTCTCGTATCGTTAAGTTTGTAGGCTCTTTTTAAGACCGTATAAATCAAACCGATAAATCCAGCCGATAAATTCAGACGATCGATTCAACCGTTATCGCCGCAGCAAAAAGATCCTACGCCCGTTCTTGCAAATCCTTGCAAATATGTTGGATGAGGGTACGCGCTATGAAAGTTATCGAACAAACCAAAAAAGCCCTGCGCTTTTTCTCCGAAGCGGCTGTCCGCTTCTTTACTCCAACTGATGATTCTTATCCAGAGGTTGGCGTTCAGCCATTTGAAGGCAGCCCCGACAAAAAACGTACACATTGAGGGAAATCGCGTCGTCAGTGTTTCTTAAACTGAATGTTCACTCGACGAAACGCTTGTTTCTCCTTTGTTTATGTTTCGTTCTCAAAAAAGCTTCTGTCATTCTGGCAGAAGCTTTTTTCTATATTTCCCAAATTCTGCACATTGAAATTTTATACATGGTTTGATCCACTTATCGGACAAACCATCAAGCGGGAGCATCTCATTAATGCAATAAGCAGAAATACTCAGGCTTAGGCGAGCAGGCGATTAAGATAAGCACAG
>JAABST010000058.1 GCA_011390275.1 Geitlerinema sp. S16 | reverse complement strand
ACCTCTTTCTACCCCTCTATTCTCCATTCCCTGTCCATCCGCATTTATACTCATTGCATTAATGAGATGCTCCCAACTTGAATGATGTTTAATGCTTTAAACTCAACTGAAATAAATTTGTTTGTCATTTATTTTCAGATAGTAGCTTAACGTGTGTTGCCGATGGGGGTGCGTATGGGTCGGTCTTTCCGAAGCACAGCGATCGCGCAGGATTTTACGGGAAGGAAACGGGGATGAAAAAGTCGGCGTCTAAAATAGCAAAGCATCATCGTACTCGCTACTTTGGCGTTTCGCGACTGTGTATTGTGTCTATTGATCGCGTTATGAATCGGAATTTTATGAATCGACATGTCGTATCCAGTCGGTCTAATTGCGCTGGGTGGGGGGCGCTGGCTCCGATAACGCCAGGTTTTTTCGTTCGTTTCGCTCTGTCTCTGGCGATCAATCTCAGTCCGGCGATTAGCGCTGTGCCTGCCTTGGCTCAGATTCGCTTACCCGCGCCGGATCTGGGCACGAATCGCCCGCAGACCTCCGGCTTGGATACGTTTGAGTTTGCCGATCGCAATGCTGATCGCGCTATTCGTTACCTGGTCTACACCACGCCCGCCACCGATCGCCGCTTGGCTCAGGTGCGTCGCTTTGTTCCGACTGCCAGTTTTGGCGATTTGAGTGGTGATCTGGTGATTCAGGCGGGTTTATTTGAATCAGAGGAAGACGCGAGCGATCGGCTGATTGCCCTGGCATCTCAGGGAATTGCTGCCGAAATTTTGCAAGTACAGGTGAATCCACCCCGACGGGCGACCCTGCCCGAGGCAGACGCGAACGATACCGATCGCGCCTATTACGTGGTTATTCCGGGGGATATGGCGGAGTTGAGCGGGCTGGCAAGCAGTTTGCGATCGCTGCTCGGAGAAACCAACGTCGCTATCCTGGAAGAGCCTTACGGGACGCACATTTCGATCGGTCCTTTTGAGGTGCGCGACGATGCTCAACTGGTGGAGGGTTTACTTCGCGATCGGGACGTGTCGAATGCGCGGGTGTATTACGATCGTGGCGGTTCGTTATTCTAGAAATCTATGGTTAATCGGATAGGGCGGCGCATGGGACGCCGAATCGTGATTGCAGTGTTGACCCTATGCATCACGACATTCAACGCTGGATCTGTCCGTGGCGACAGCGATCAAGTTCCATTCGCCGCCCATCCCGCCCCGCCGGGGCTGGCTCCTTGGGGCGATCAGTCCGGTGATTATTTTGACGAGATCCGATCGCCCCCTGTTGGGGCGCTGGTATGGTCGCGCTGGCCGGTGCGGGTGTCGATCGACCCGACGGCACCGCTGGACTGGCAAGCGGATGTGCGCCGAGCCTTGGATAACTGGCAGACCTATGTACCGCTGACGATCGTGCCGGATTCTGAGGCGATTACGCCGGAGGGGCTGGCTACGTTTGAGACGAGCGCAACCCAGATGGTAGATGCGTTAACGGTGGATATTGCGATCGTGCGGACGATCATTCCAACGCAGCCCGCTGCTAATGGTCAACTGCGAGCGGCATCGGCTCGGGCGACGTTTAGTCTGTTTGTGGTGCGCGATCGCGATGAGTCGGGCGATGAGTCGGGAGAGGCATCGGGAGTCGATCGCGAACGGTTTGGTCATCGGTTCGCGATTCGTGTGAGTCCGACGCAAACCGGTTCGTTTGTCCAGTCTGCGGTGCGCCATGAATTTGGCCATGCCCTCGGTCTTTGGGGGCATAGCCCGAATCCGCAGGATGTGATGTTTGCAGCCCAGGTCGCGCAACCGGGGACGGTTTCGGTGCGAGATGTGAATACATTGATGCGGGTGTATGAGCAGCCGACTCGCTTGGGCTGGTGGGTGGAGCGTCAAGCGACGCCGTAGGCGGTTTCTGTGGGGTTTATTGCGATGATGCCCTTACCCATTGAGAGTCGGCGTTTGCCCTGTGAACCACTCTCTAAGACTTGCCTAAGCGATCAACCAATGCCGTCACAATCCGATCAATCGCCACTGAATGCGACGCCTTGAGCAATACCCGATCGCCTGGTTGCAGCATCGCGATCAGCTTCTCGGTGACCCGCGATCGTGCCGCGTCGGTTTCCTCAATTTCGACCACGCACGGAATCACAGCCGGGTCGATCGCCTCCGTCATCGCCGCCGCCGCGTCCGGTTCCGCCACGATCAACACCGCATCAATGCCGCGATCGGCCACCGCCTGCCCTACCTGCCGATGAAATTCCAGCGTACGATCGCCCAGTTCTTTCATCGTTCCCAAAACTGCAATTCGTCGCGTTCCTGGTGTTTCGGCCAGCAGATCGATCGCCGCCAACATCGATTCCAGACCGGCGTTATAGGTCTCATCAAGCAAAACCACATCGTTGACGAGCGTGATCCGCTTGGCGCGACCGTCGGGTAAATCGACACGGATTCCTTGCACTAAATCCGCTGTATCGAGTCCCAACACCGACGCGACCGCGATCGCAGCTAAATAATTGCTCGCATTGTGCTGACCCGGCAGGGGTAGAGGGAAGGTTTGGGCGATCGGGTCTGACACCGTTAATTGCTCGCCAGTCACCTGACCGCGTAGATCCCCCGCCTCGAAGCCGTAGGTCACCGTCGCTCCTGACCACACCGTCGCCGCCGTGGACATCAGCAAATCGTTGTCTGCATTTAGCACCGCCGTACTCGTTTCCGGCAGTTCGGCCAATAGCTCACATTTTGCCCGTGCGATCGCCTCGCGCGACCCCAGTAAACCAATATGCGCCGTCCCCACATTCACAATCACGCCGACATCCGGACGAGCAATTCGCGCCAGATCGGCAATTTGCCCTTCACCGCGCATCGCCATTTCGACGACGGCGTATTTATGATCGGGCGTGAGGTCGAGTAGCGTTTTCGGGACGCCGATTTCGTTGTTGTAATTTTTCTGGGTTTTCAGCACCAGACCGTCACGACTCAGAACAGCGGCGATCAGTTCTTTCGTGGTGGTTTTGCCCACGGAGCCGGTAATACCGATCGTCGTCGTCCCGAGGGTGTCGCGCCACCAGCGAGCGATCGCCTGATATGCCTCCAGGGTATTTTTGACCACGATTTGCGGTAAGGGATCGCCGGTCTCCGTCGGTTCTACCGCATGATCGACGATCGCCACGATCGCCCCCGCCGCGATCGCTCCGCCGACAAATCGATGTCCATCAAACGTCTCGCCTCGCAGCGCCACGAATACATCGCCCGCCTGTAACTCGCGGCTATCGGTCGTGATGCGCGTCGCGATCGGCGTTGCCAGGTCGGCGCGATCGGTCAGCGTGTGCGACGTAGCCTGCACCACGTCGATCAGGATTGAAAGGGCGATTTGCATCGAAGATTGAGTCTGGTTAACGGATTAACAGTGGGCTGAACGAGTGATGAATCAGAAAGACAACCGTATTACGGGCGGTAGACCTGAGCCGGTAAGCCTTGGGTATTGAGGCGATCGGCCACTTCTTGGGCGATCGCCAGACTATCGTAAGCACCGACCTGGATGCGCCGAGCGCCTAAAATATCCGCAAAATACGCCTCGGGATTCGTACTTTGAATCCGTGCCAGTGCCGCATTGTTGCCTTCATTTACGACGACCAGGTAGTAGCCGTTGTAGTTCGGATCGGCGCTCACCTCTGGCAGTGGCGGCGTTGCGTTCGGGCTTGCGGCTGGGGTCGGTGCTGGGGTCGCACCGGAGGCAGTACCGGCGGGATTGGTCTGCGGCGCAAGGGCGTTGGCCAGGTTATCGATCGAATTTTGCGCGGCTGCGGGCGTTGGCGTTGGGGATGGTGTCGGCGTCGGCGTCGGCGTCGTGGGTGCGGCCAGCTCGCTCAAGGTGTCGATCTGAATATCGACAAACTCTTCGGCGGCGAGGTTCGGCGAAGTGGGCAGATCTTCCTCCGTTTCAACGACGGGAGCCGAGTCGGGATTTTCTGCCGTTTGATCGGCCTTGCGATCGAACCACGCACGCCAGCCGAAGCGATCGAGACTTTCCGGATTGACTAGGACATAGCCGATCGTCGCGCTCGCCAGTAACAGCAGTAAAACCCCACCCACCCCGAGCGGAGACACCTTGCGCGTGGTGCGACGTCGATTGCGATTGCTGGCGAGCAGTGCCTCGGACGATGCCAGATAGCCATTCGGCGGAGTTGTATTGGCGTCGGTTGAGCCTGCATCGCCGGAATTGAGAGAGCTGGCCTCACTCGATGGCGTATCAAGGCCAGAAAGATCATCAGCATCGCCGCCGAGTTCGAGATCATCATCTGAATTCAGATCAAACGGACTCGCTGAAATCCCAGACGCGGCTTCGTCCGAGTCGCTACCGGCGGAGGGCAGAAGATCTGCCGCTGCCGTAATCGGAATCGCGGCATCGGCAATTGTGGCTTCGGGAATCACCGCCGGGCGATCGAGCGCGTTACGATCGCCAGAATCGTGACGTTCCCGGACTTCGCGATAGCGTTCTAGCTCAGCTTCGAGCTGTACGTCCAAACTTCCGAGGGCAGCGTACAGCGCCGTTGCAACCGCAGCATTGCGTTTATTACCGTCATTCATTCGTTCGGATTGGGAAGAAAAGCTCATGGCACAGGGAAATCCAGAACGTCAGTTTGCCCGCCTAACGGACGATCGCGGTGCGTGATTCCAGACCTTCAGGCGATCGGCGGCCATACAAATGCGTTGAACCGCCACGCGCTAGAGATGTTTGAATCGCGGCACCATCGCACTATTTATTGCACAGATCGTTAAGCTTGCCTATCGATCGACGCATTTCGCCCTTAATACTCACACCATTGTTGATGAACTTTGATGGACTTAACCGATCTCTCCTCCTTAATTAAGGCGCTACGCCCGAGCTTTCGATCGCCGGAGCAGCAACAGCTTGACACGATCGTCAACGCCTGGAGAATCACCCTCGGCACTCAGATCGCCCAGAACTCTGGCCCCATTCGCTACGAGCGCAACAGCCTGACGATCGCCGTTCGCCAAGCGATTTGGTCACAGCAGCTCACCGCCCAGACCCATCAAATCCTTCAGCAATTACGCCCACATCTTCCCCCCCAGCTAACCATCAAAACCCTACGCTTTCGAGTGGCTCCCGACCTCTGCCTAGCGTCAACCCAACAACCGCCCCAGCTCATTCCGCCAGCCGACCCGCCTCACCCTAGTCGCTGGCCCATCCCGCCCTTTCAATCCGGCACACCGACTCCAGTCGTACACCTCAACCCCACAAACCTCAATAACCCAAACCTCAATAACCCAAACCTCAAGACGAACACTCCCCGCGATGATTTTCCCGTCATGGCAACAGACCCACCAGCCCAATCTCCTAACCCCAGCCTCAAACTTCAGCAAACCGTCGATCGCTGGAAGTCAAACCTCGATCGGCACGCTCCCCACCTACAAAGCTGCCCACGCTGCCATTGCCTAACCCCTCCCGCAGAACTCGATCGCTGGCAAATGTGTGCCCTGTGCGCGACCTCTCTATTTCAGCCCTCGATGCCCCTCGGCGGCCAGCGTCCCGCCTTTCAAAATGAGCCAACAACATAGCCACCCCGTCACCCCGAGTTCGCCCGCCATCACACACCGTCCAAGCACCGTCCAAGCACCGTCTATGCCAAGCCTCTCCCCCAACTTAGACCGACGACCAGGTCGAGTAATTATACGTAGGCAGTCTGAAGCACTCGTGCGTATCGTAAAAATACTGATTAATCCGTCGAATATTAGAACTCTTGCGATCAGATTTTGATACAAGTCGCAATATGAGAAATCGATAAAGAGCACTGAACTTTAGATTTTCTTTGGGATCGTCTGCTTTTTTCTGAGATAAAATAACGATAGCCGAAAGAATTGAGGTACAAAAAATGAGTTGCCAATCATGCCTAGTTTCATCCTGCCGAGCATGTCGCTATTACACACACGAAGGTCGTCGGGGAGGTGTTTGTCAGCAATTGGGAGCCCCGGTTAGCAGTCAATGGAAAGCATGTTCATTAGCTTTTCCAGCCTTTGCACCGTCCTGGGAACATCTTGAAGGTCTTGTAAATCTGACATCTCTGGCTGCAACTCAGCATGAATCAATACTAACTAAATCAGACTACAAATCTCTATCTACAAAGGATACTCGCTTAGATATTTCAGATTCTGTGGTCTCGGAAGAGAAGATATTAGCTTAGTAGGAGTAACCCATTTGATCGGCGTAAAGTCAAAAAATATTCCTCAAACTCACTCAATCTAAACATAAAAATTATTTAGATTGAGTTCTAACCAAATTGATCGATCCCGCAAGGATAAATTTTTTATTAAATGCGAGGATCGTTTTTTTGTGCATAAATAGAGAAATCAAAAGAAACAAATTCCTGATTTATCCATAGCCGAGATATTCATACAAGTTAATGATTGCGGAGTGCATATCCTGGATTGGTTAATATCGATTTACAGAGTAAAACTTCTTTAACTTGAAGTTTATTTGCTGCTGAACTCTCTTGGATGAAGATGTTTTACGATCGCGATCGAGATCAGGACTCAAAGAATAGATACTGTTACGTTCACAGGCTGAAAGCCATGCGCTCTATATAGCTAAAAATACGTAGCAATGCAAGAGGGAGATTATTTTGTTCTGTATTTTTACTTAATTGTGATTATAGTTGTTTGGCTGATCGCCGTTTTACCTGTGGTCATTCGAGGTCAAAGTGAGACATCCCGGTATGGCGACCTCCAAGTCAGAACCGTCAGGACTTACGTAAAATAGCTTAGAAGTCCGACTTCTCAGATTGCCCTAAAAGTTAGAACGGCGATGACTCGTTTAGAAGTCGGACTTGTATAAGTCCTGACCGTACTATTCGCTGCGTCAAGGTGACGCCAACGACGCCGCTCATACGAAATCCGCCTATGTATAAGCTTGGATCGTCGCTCTGGGTGGACACTGCACTATTTGCTGCGCAAAAGCTACGCTAACGACTCCGCTCAGTGCTCTCAGCTTTTTTCTACGTCCGAACCAAATCGTTTTTTGCTATACCAGTGTGTTTTCCTGGCTTCGCGAGTTACCATCACGCCGATCGCGCCGCCCATTTTTCCAGTGCCGCCTGCAATCCCTCGATCGTGTACTGTTCCGCTTCTAGATCGCAGCGCCCCAACTCCTCATGGCAGGCGATCGTTGTTTGCGGGCCGATCGACGCTACCGTTAAACGATCGCACAGTGATTCGAGATTCAGATCCGGCGTTGCTCGCACCAGTTGAGCAAAATGACGCACCGTCTTTGAGCTGGCAAACGTAATAATATCCGCCCGCCCCGACAGCAGCGCCGCCCGAGCCATCGGCGCGATCGACCCCGGACAGCCCGACTCATACGCCGCCACCTCGACCACGACCGCCCCGCGATCGCCCAGTTCCCGTACCAGCACCTCACGCCCGCCCGTCTCCACACGCGGAAACAACATCCGCCGACCCTCAACCGCCTCGGGAAAATGCTCGACTAACGCATCCGCCACAAAATCCGGCGGAATGTAATCCGGTTGCAGGTGATACGATCGCAGCGATTTTGCCGTTTTTTGACCCACAACCGCGATCCGAAGACCGGCCAACGATCGCAGATCGCGACCCTGAACGATCAAGCGATCACAGAAGAATTCCACCGCATTGCTCGACGTCAGGATCAGCCAATCAAACTGGTCGAGATCGGCGATCGCCCGATCGAGATCGTCCCAGCTTGACGGCGGGCGAATCTCCAACGCCGGTAGCGAAATCGCCGCCGCTCCGGCTTGCTCTAGCCGATCGAGAAAATCACTCGACTGACCGGCGGCACGGGTTACCAGAATGGTTTGACCGGCGAGGGGTTGCTTGGGTTGCGGCATTAGCATGGCCGGTTCATTCCAATCGCTTGAGGCATAGGCGCGATTGCGATCATTTTCCGTGACGGCTTCTAATTTCGTCTGATCGGGCTGTAAAAAAGACCGCAAACTTACCACTTCACCAATCACAATCACCGATGGCGAGAGGGTTTCGCCCGCAACCTGCGCCGCGATGCCCTCAAGCGTCCCCGTCCAGACCCGCTGGGTCTCCCGTCCCGCCCAACGAATGATCGCGATCGGCGTGCGGGGGGCGCGTCCTTCCTGGATGAGCCGATCGCAGAGCCGCCGAAGATTTCGCCCCCCCATCAGAAACACCAAGGTTTCGAGCCGTGCCAGACTTTCCCAGTCCAGCGTGTCCGGATCGTGGGCGCTAAAGACCGCAAATCCTCGGCTCAAAACCGGATCGGTGAGGGGAATTCCTGCTAGCAGCGGCGCGGCCAACACGGAGGAAATGCCGGGGATGACCTCAAACTCGCACCGAGCTGCTGTGAGCGCCTGGATTTCCGAGGCCGATCGCGCAAAGATAAACGGGTCGCCGCTTTTGAGGCGGACAACACGCTGATCGGCTTGGCATAGATCGACAAGTTTGGCATCGATCGCCGTTTGCGATGGACTCGGCGCACCGCCACGTTTGCCGACATCGAGCAACTGACAGTGAGCCGGTGCGATCGAGAGCAGGCGTTCATCGGCAAGCGCGTCGTAGACCAATACATCCGCCGAGGCGATCGCGTCGCGCCCCCGCAGCGTCAGATAGTCCGAATCTCCCGGCCCCGCCCCAACGAGGAATACTTTTCCGCCTGCCATAAACTCCTGTAACGTCGATGGTCGTCAAGATCTGCCGCACCGTCCAGCCCAGCGAACGCTTGGGTTCAGGCTGTCATTATTACTGCGGTGTGTGGATGGGTCTCGTTCTCGATCGTGGCTTCACCCGCTGCCCCAGAGTGAAATATGTTCGTTAATCTGAAAGTCAAACATCAAGAGCAACAACATCCCCAACCCTAAGACCCTGAATTAGTGCGCTCCAGACCCCGTAACGGATGTAGAGAGCGTTACCGAATAGTCCGTCGCGCGGCTTCGAGCCTCCACCACAGATGCGAGCATTCTCATGGATTTTTATCTTGTGATGGTCAAGTCAATCGCCCTAACGGGTAACCGCCTTCCATGCCACCCAAACTTGCCAGAAAAAAATACCGCTGACGGTTAGGGTAAAGGCAAGCTGAAAAATAATATCGGGTCGTTCTGCCAGGATGCGGTCTAGCATGATGGTGTTGCCCCTTAGACGTACGGATTTAATATGGTAAACAGTGGCGCACAATGTCATTAACTGGGAAGTTCTGAGTCTGTGCGAGTGGCCGGTATGTAAATGGCCGATATGTAAATGGCCGGTGTGTGAACCGAAACTTACGATGCGTGCGGAGGATACGGGCAATGTCCCGATGCCTCTGATAACGCGCGAATCATGACGCGATCGCATTGATCGCTTCTCTATGATAGAACGCCAATCGGTGCAGCTTAATCCGATTATGCGAAAAACTTGCGCGAAAAACTCGAACGATCGCCCCAGGTTCTCGCAATTCCACCCGTTCGATGGCGAACTTCCTATACTCGATATAGGCTTTCCACCCACAATGTATATGTCTCGCGATCGACGCTTGCCCGTTTGGCTCCAACGCTTGCGCCCTCGCCGCAACCGCAACGCCTTCCCCGCCCCGCCTGCCGATACCGTTCCGCTCGCCTCTGCCAAACACGCCGATCGCGCCGATCGCGCCGATCGCGCCAATTCGAGCGCCACACAGTCCGGCTCCACACAGTCCGGCTCCACAACGTCGAACGACCCCTCGAAAGCTGATGATCGCTCGGTTTGGCAAGCGCTGCGGCAGCGTGCGGAACGTGATATCGATACCGTTTCGACGTTTACAGCACGATTTACCGATCGCACTGAAACCGCCAACTTCACCAACCTCTCAGACGATCGTTCCGTTGAAGTCGATATCTCCCCCGAGTCTCGTGAACCGAGGTCTAGCGAAACCGTCTGGGTCGATCGCCTGCGTCCGAAACAGCTCGAAAGCCAGCTCAATCAGCAATTTCGTCAGTTCCAGGCGCGTCAGCAATCGCAGGTGAATCCGACAACGGACGATCGCGCGTCGCTAGCCACACAGTTTGATCGCGTCCTCAGCAATTTGCCGCAACGGCTGCGAATCGATCGCACCGAAATCGAGCGTCGCTTCGAGACCTTCGCCCGCAACGCCAAGCCGGAAGATATCGGCACAATCATCCAACGTTTGCCCGATATGAATCGAGGGCCGATGCGTGAAATCTGGCCGAAGGTGCGAAGTTTGATGGCAATGATTCGTGATCCAAGCGCAGCTTGGACGGCCAAGGCGTTAGCGATCGGGGCACTGGTGTACTTAATTTCGCCCTTCGATGCGATCCCCGATTTTATTCCGTTTGCCGGACTGGTAGATGATGCGGCTCTGATTGTGGCGGTTGTTGCGACCCTAGCGCGTCAGCTCGATCAGTACATGCGTCAGTCGATGCAGGCTAGCGTCGAAGCTGCCGAAAAGTTGGCCGAAATCGAGGTGCAAAAGTACAACCGGATCGTCCGAATCACTTTGCTGGGCAGCATTGCGACCGCATTAATCACGATCGGGCTGAAACTTTGGCTCGATAATAACTAATCTGAGATCAGCCCGCGCATCAGTATCCGTGATGGTGGGCATTGCCCACCCTACCAAACCATGTCCCTTGCCAAGTCATTGAACTCGCATCGATCGCAATACCCACAAATCGTGCTGTGTAGCGGTATGGTGCGATCGGCTTCCACCTGGTCATACAACGCCTGTCGCCATATTCTTCAGTGCGATCCGTGGCCGACGGTGGCCGGATTTTTTGGCGAACAAACCCAAGTTGATCGCGTAATTGCCTCCACAGATCTGACGGCGAATAATTTGCTGATTAAAGCCCATCTGCCGAGCGAGCAAACCCACTCGGCGATCGCTGAGGGCGTGATAAAAAATATCTTTACGTATCGCGATCCGCGCGATAGTCTCAGCTCCCGCATTGCCTTTGAAGGGTGCAAAGTGCGGAAATTTCAAGACTTTTTTAGGGTTCTTAGCATCGTGCGGGTCAATCTGCAACTGATGGATCGGTATCAGTCGGGAGGACAGTCGTTATTTATCCCCTTTGATCAGGTGATGGACGAACCTGCGGCGGAAATTACTCGTATTGCGAGCTATCTTGATCGCGAGCTGACGCCCGATCGCTGCCGGGAAATTGCCGCAGAGATTGGCGTCGATCGAGCGCGACAAGTGGTCGGCAGCCTCGATGATCTGACAGCGGACGACACGTTTCAAGCCGCCAATCGCACGATCGAGCGCACAACGCTGTTACAAACCGGCCATATTAACGGCGCGAAAACGGGGCGTTGGCACGAGGACTTGACCCCCGAACAACAGCTTGCATCACACTTGGTCTTGCGATCGTGGCTTATAGGGTTGGGCTATGAAACCGAGGAAACTTGGCTGCAATGGCTCGATCACAGCTTGAATCATGTCAATTGGCGAGGCGCTGCCCAGGATCTGTGGCAACAGGACGATTATGGGTCGGCGTTTTGGCTGTTCGCACGGGCGATCGAGCGGGAGATGGTCAGCCGTGACGATGTGTTTGACTACATCACGCTGGCGGCACTGCGGGGCGATCGCGAGGCGGCGGGTCTGGCCTGGTGGTCGTACATTGCGGATCGGGATTTATTAGAACTGAGTGCTGAGGTGACGGCGCTCCAAACTCGGCTGATCGGCGAGGCGAAACGCCAAGAGGCACTGGGAACGACGGTTAGCCGCGATCGGGCTGCGGCTTTACGCGACTGTTTGGCTGAACTTGACGAGTGATCGGGATTTGGGGGGACACTTTTTGTATCAGCGTCTTCCGAAAAACCGGACTTCGACTCCGCTCAGTCCTCGTAGAGCTGTCCCATGTTTGAGCGAAACGGCGATAACCCGGCGATCGCGACTAATGGCACGAAACCGGCAGATCGTAGACCCGCGCGATCGCAAACTCCAATTGCGTCACCCCACCCGACCACGTCAGCGTCTCGATCACAACATCCGCCCGCGCCATCCAATCCGCATCCACGAGCATAATCGGCACATCGATCGGCACAATTCGATAGCCCGATTTTTCGATTTTAAACCGCTCTCCGACGGTCAATTCGTCCGGGTATCCCTGACTCGGCGTCAGTTTCAGGATGCTATTGACTTCACAGGGCATTCCCATGGGTGGCAAACTCGCTTCATCATGACGATCAATTCAGCTCTATTATGAATCGGCACGCACGGACTGCAACCGTGACCGGCGAATTGTTTTTGCTGTTGCTTCAGTCCCGCTCATTTCCGTCCATTTCGCTTAATCCTGCGTTTTAATCCCGCTGCCCGACCTATGGTTATCGCTTCCCGCGACGTACTCGAACGCGCCGACGTTTTCCCCCAACTCAAGCTCGCGATCGAGCTTGCTCTGAATGCCAAGGAAAAAACCTGGGGGTATTTCCGGGTGCGCCGTATCGATGGTGTGTACCATCTCGATATTCCCCATATGGAACTGCTGCGCGTGCAAAACACGAGTGATAAGCAGGGATTTAAAGCATTTTGGGGCAATGCTCGCAAGCCGACGATTACGACGCGCAAACGCCGCAAGGTAATCACCGATCGCAAGACCAGCCGTGAGTTGGTGCAGCGGACTTACGAAGTGCTGTACCAGGTCGATTCGCGATCGGCCTTTCGTCAGGCGAACTACCTGATCGCCACAACGATCCGCGACCAACTGCGGGCGACTCTAACCGCCGCTTCGGACGACGAACTCGAACCGCTGGTGCTGCTGCTAGAACAAAGCGGCGATCGCTAGGGTTAGCATTGCGCGATCATTGCGCCGATTTTGCTAATCGTTGTAATCTCGTCGAATTCCCGACCCAACCGGGCTAATCCTGAACGTACTCCGTCCCGTTAATCAGCGCAATTTCGGCGCGGACAAATTCGCGCCCGAGATAGAGCGCATGGTCGAGGCGGCTAATCGGGCAGGGATCGGCTTTTTCCGTGATGTTGATACCGAGTTCTTTGGCGGTGCGTCCGGTGTAGATGGTGGTGTGGGATTGAGCGATCGGGCGATCGCAGGGGAGTAGATCACCGGTTTCGGGATCGACGGCAAAGCCGCGATCGTTAACGGTGTTGGTGAAATGTTTGGCGCAAATTAACCCGGCGTCACGATCGAGGTAGATCAGAAAATAGCCGTCGGGGTCGAGGTTGATATGACGATTAGAGTAGTCGTTGTCGAGGGTTGCTAGGGTCGCGAAGTCAGTAGGCACGGGAACGTTTAAGTAAGGAAAAAAGGATGAAATATTTCGGCGCAGACCAACCGTTACGGGCCTGCAAAAATCGCCGATTCCACATCTTGACGACTGAGCGAATATTTAAACGATCGCTCCAGATTCGATCCATCCTCCGCCGCCTGATGGTACGACACCACAAAGCAATCAATCTCCATCCACAGATCGGCTCGCCAATCATCCCGACTGATCGTCCAGTGATTTAACTCCTCACTGTCTTGCTCACAGTTCAGCGATCGTAACCAATTTTCGATCGTGGGTAGCGGATGATTATACAGCGGTGTTTCGGGCGAGCAGGTCATGAAAAATCACACGAATAAAGAAAACATCAAACAGCAAAAACACAAAGCGATCGACACGTCAGCAGCTCGCAGATCTCTCGTCTTCAAAGCCGAGAAAACGTACATCGGCAAACCCTACCAGGGATCACCGCGCAGCACCGCGATCGCGATCGCCAAGGCCAAACAGCCAAGAATCGTTGACCCCATTAAAAGTAGCGCAAACAGTTCCCCCGACGATAATGGCCGATCGATCGGATCGATAAACCCTGGAGAATCGTCCTGAATGACGCCGCCGTCACCGGATCGGCGCGATCGATCGATCGGCACTTGTGCGACGAAAACCCGTGAGTAGCGGATTTTTGCGTCGTAGAGGCTACGGCGCTCGTAGTTGCTGAGGGTGGCGTAGGCTTCGTTCAGCGCCTGAAATTTCGGCGTGGCGATCGTTACGGGTAGCGTGGTGGTGTCGGGATGGTAGCGCTTACTCAGTTTGCGGTATGCCCGACGAATCTCGCGCTCGGATGCGGACGGATGCAACCCAAGTTGATCGTAGTAGGTGGATGTTGATGTGTGCGCAGGCTTGCGGGGAGAATTTCCGGTCACGGCCAGATCGCCGATCGCCGCCGATCGAGACAAAACAATCTTCGTATTTTAACGAGTCCGGCGACTGGGCGACGATCGAATCACCATTTTCTACTTAAGCTGTTTCGCGCAGACTGGCATTCTGAACGATCGGAAACACTGGCGGTGACGATTAATCGATGGGTTGGCTATACGATCAACGCCGCCACAAGCCCTACCAAAACTACATTCGATTCCAGTCTCGATCACGAATGAGACCTGTTTGATAGTACATAGAAACAAGTTCGATATAATCTTTAAAGTCTCTATTCTCTAACAAAATACGGTTAACAGACTGCCAATCAATTTCAGATCTAGATTTGGAAGGTAATAATATTTCACTTTCTGAAGAATTCTCTGTGTCTAGTAATATGACACCAATTCCATGTAACGCCGAAAGCATTCTAAGCTCACTTTCTACAGCATTACTAGATATATCCGTCGTTACTAAATATCCCTCATTTGCCCAGCTAGAGTTACTAACCGCCTGAAAAAAGCTCTCCCGGACATTTGTTGTATTGAGAACTTTTTTGACTTCAAAAGACCATAAACGAATACGATTTGCTTGGTCGATACACGTCCGAACTAGTTCATGCCATGCTTTGTCAATAGGCTGCATAGCGACAATATCGGGATGTAACCAGTGATTTCCGCCTTTTCCTCGATTATTTTTTGATCGTTTTTCATTAATTCGCTGGCAATATAAACGTTTTTCAAGTTTAAGGTAGTCGATTAGTATGGGATATAACTGCTCCTCATTAAAAACACTAAGTTTGGGGATAGATTGAATTGACTCAGTATCACTTTCGTCAGTACTTGTGGGTACTAGTGTTTCTTGATTTAAAGCTACAACATCATCATTGCTTGTGTCAGGATCATACCAATAAATTCGAGGTCTAGGTTTATCTCGCCATTGAATGTTTGGATTTTTCTTTAAAATGGCATCTTTTTGAGATCCAATCTCAGCTACAACTTGTGATATAAAATCTGCTTCAGAATTAAATCTTGGATTACTTCGCTTTGCCTCATAATCATCGGGATATTTTGAAATAATAGCCTCGGCAATCTGGCGACCATTAAAAGATTTTTTTGGATGCTCTTTCAAGAAATTAACAATTTTTTGAACTTGTGATATCGAATGCATTTCTAGTAATTGTGGTAACTGTAGAGTGGGCAATGCCCACCCTACAAACTGATTGAGTCCTACGAATCCCGACGTAACTCGCGAATCGTTTCACCCTGCGAATCAACCAAACTCACCACCATCGGCATCTGCCCGATCGCATGAGTTGAACAACTCAAACACGGATCAAAATTCCGAATCCCCGCCTCAACACGATTCAGGAAACCCTCCGAAATATCACCATTGTGGATATAATTCTGCGCGATTTGCGTCACCGTCTTATTCATCGCCAGATTATTATTTCCCGTCGCAATAATCAGATTGACCTTCTCGATTAAACCGTCTTTATCCACATTGTAATGATGGAACAACGTCCCGCGCGGAGCCTCGCTAACCCCCACCGCTTCGAGATTATTAATCCCCGCTTTGGCACGAATTCGCGTCGATAACAAATCCGGATCATCGATAAGATCACCGATTTTTTCCACACAAGCCAAAATCTCGATTAACCGCGCATAGTGGTAGAAAAACGACGACGTCGCCATGCCACCCGCCCGATCGCGAAACTCTGCCAACTCCGCATCCGCCTTCGGTGTACCAAAGCGATCGCAAATATTTAACCGCGCCAACGGCCCCACGCGATACATCCCGTTTTCATAGCCCAACGGCTTGTAATAGGGAAATTTGAGGTAAGACCACGGCTCGACCGCTTCACCAATAAAATCTTGGTAATTATCCTCACTGAGCTTGTCAGCGACGATATTACCGTCGCTATCCTTGATGCGAATCGCACCGCCATAATGCTCCCAGTCGCCGTTATCCGCGACTAAACCCAGGAACAACGACGGGAATTTTCCAAACACCTCGATTTCGTCTTTCAACTCATCCAGCAACAGCTTTTTGAATAACGCCAAGGCATTTTCGATCGTCGCCATCGACTCCGGTAGCCGATCGCGAATCCAAGCGATTTTCTCCTCGGTGAGCGGCGATCGTACCCCGCCCGGAACCGTCCAAGCCGCGTGAATTTTCTTCGCACCGAGTAGCTCGATAATCGTCTGACCGAACTGGCGTAAACGAATGCCGCCGCGTGCTAATTCTTTATCGGCCTCCATCAGGCCAAACACATTACGCTTCGCCGGATCGCTATCCCAACCGAGGAGAAAATCCGGGCTGCTGAGGTGGAAAAAACTGAGCGCGTGGGATTGGGTGATCTGCGCCAGGTTCATCATTCGGCGGAGTTTTTCGGCGGCGATCGGGATGTTCACCCCGAGGATTTTATCGCCGGTTTTCGCCGCTGCGAGCAGGTGACTAACGGGACAAATGCCGCAAATTCGCGCGGTGATCCCGGCCATTTCCCACATCGGACGACCTTCGCAAAACTTCTCAAAACCGCGATATTCTACGACGTGAAATCGCGCGTTTGAGACCTCTCCGGCATCGTCAAGAAAAATCGAGATTTTCGCGTGTCCCTCAATGCGAGTGACGGGATCGATAACAACTGTTTGACTCATAATAATCTCTGAAAATTACCCGAATTTGATGTTTTCGCGGATGGCTTCGGGCGCGTGTCCTTCGAGGAGCGCTTCGATGAATGCCTTGATCCGTGGCGCGTCCGGTGGACATCCCGGCATGAAGTAATCGACCTCGATCGCCTGGTGGAGCGGCAAGACGCGATCGAGCAATTCGGGTACGATCCCCGGCGCGTGAGGCAGTTGCGGGGTGGTATCGCCGAGTTCGAGATAGCTGCGCTCTAGCACGGTTCCGGAACTGTCGAGCATGTTGCGCATTCCCGGCACGTTGGCTGTTACGGCGCAATCACCGAATGACACCACCGTTTTCGTGTTCTTGCGGACGATCTTGGCGATTTCGAGGTTTTCCTCGTTGGCGACCGCGCCCTCGACGAGGCAGATATCGACATTTTCGGGGTAGATCTTGATGTCGGCGATCGGGCTATAGACGATGTCCACCGCTGCGGCGAGATCGAACAGCCATTCATCGAGATCGAGGAACGACATGTGACAGCCGGAGCAGCCGCCGAGCCACACGGTGGCCAGTCTTGGTTTTAGCGTGTCCATTGTTTTTCCTCGCGTGCGGTTTTCAGAAATTGGATTTTGTCGCGATCGTGCTTCATTTCACCGGCGGTCATGCCTTGGTAAAAAATCGCGCCCGTGGGACAGGCTTCGACGCATTTGCCGCAGTTGGTGCAGGCATCGACCTCGCCCCAGTTTTGGTTTAACCCGGCGATGAGTTTCGCATCGCCGCCACGATTGGCGACATCCCAAACGTGAGCGCCTTCGATTTCGTCGCAGACGCGGACGCAGCGGGTGCAAAGGATGCAGCGGTTGCGATCGAGGCCGAATAGCTCGTGGGTGAGATCCACATCGCGCTGCGGGAACTGGTAAGGAACCGTGACGTGAGTCATGCCGGTGGCGATCGCCGCGTCTTGCAGTTCACAATTTTCATTCGAGACGCAAACCGCGCAGGTGTGGTTACCCTCGGCAAAAAATAGCTCCACCGTCATCCGGCGATAGTCTTGCAATTTTTGCGTATTGGTTTGGACAACCATGCCATCGGCGACTTCGGTGACGCAGGCGGGCAGCAGTTTATTAATGCCTTCGACTTCGACGATGCAGAGGCGACAGGCTCCCACGTCGGAGAGGCCGTCGAGGTGGCACAGGGTCGGGATCGGGATTTCCAGTTGACGGGCGGCGTCGAGCAGGGTTTTACCGGACTCGATCGCGATCGTTTGCTCGTCGATCGTAAGGGTGACTACTGACATAGGGGCGTGGGATTAGAGGATAAAACGATCAAAAGCGGGAAAAAATCAGCACATAGAGCGGTGTGATTCGGCTGGTGTTGACTTGAAGCGCAAGAATGGCTGAACGATTGATGGTGTCAGCGGTTTGGGCTGTGGTAATTAGCCCGAATCAGGGATTATTCTAATTTTTAAATCCGATAACTACGCTTATCGGATGTACAGAAACACCACCGAATACCAAATACTGAGGCTTCGTTCAGCCTGTGCGCTACACCACCAGCGCTTCGTATTCCTCTCGGAAATAGCGCAGGGTACTGATGACGGGATTCGGGGCGCTTTGACCCAGGCCGCATAAACTGGTGTCCTTGACCATGTAACTCAGGCTTTCCAGCAGCTTCAGATCGTAGGCGCTGCCTTTGCCGTCCAGGAGTTTTTCCAGCAGGCCGTAAAGCTGCACCGTCCCGGCACGACAGGGGATGCACTTACCGCAGGATTCTTCGCGGCAGAAATCCATATAGAACTTCGCCACGTCCACCATGCTCGTGCCTTCGTCCATGACGATCGTGCCGCCCGATCCCATCATCGTGCCCAGGGCTTGCAGCGACGCATAGGAAATCGGCGTGTCGAGCTTGTCGGCGGGGATGCAGCCACCGGAAGGCCCCCCGGTTTGCACGGCTTTCACCTTGCCACCGTCGGGAACGCCACCGCCCATTTCCTCGACGATTTGCCGTACCGTCGTCCCCATCGGCACTTCGATCAGGCCGATGTTTTCCACCTTGCCCGTCAGCGCGAACACCTTCGTGCCTTTGCTGTCTTCCGTGCCGATCGCGCTGTACCAGGCCGACCCTTCACGTAAAATCGCCGGGACATTGGCGTAGGTTTCGACGTTATTAATCAGCGTCGGCGCTTCCCAAAGTCCGGAGATTGCCGGATAGGGCGGGCGGGGGCGGGGTGTGCCGCGCCCACCTTCGATCGAGGCGATCAAGGCCGTTTCTTCACCACAGACAAACGCCCCGGCTCCGACGCGAATATCGACTTTAAAATCGAACGGTGTGCCGAAGATGTTGCCGCCCATCAGGCCGTAACGTTTGGCCTGTTTGATCGCGGTTTCCAGGTGGGCGATCGCCAGGGGATATTCCGCGCGAATGTAGATATAGCCGTGGTTTGCGCCGACGGCATAGGCCGCGATCGCCATGCCTTCCAGCACCCGATGCGGGTCGCTCTCTAGAACGCTGCGATCCATAAATGCGCCGGGATCGCCCTCGTCGGCATTGCACACCAGGTACTTCTGGCCGTCGGGCATCTTCGCCACCGTCGCCCACTTCAGACCCGTGGGATAACCACCACCACCGCGCCCGCGTAGACCACTGGCGGTAATTTCGGCCACCACATCCTCGGGGTCTAGCTCTAACAGAACTTTACCCAGGGCAGCATAACCACCGACGGCGATATATTCTTCGATGCGTTCGGGGTTAATTTTGCCGCTATTTTCCAGGACGATCGTCTGTTGGTAGCGGAAAAAGGGATGGTCGGCGGGGAGCGGCGAGGTGGTGGGTGTCGTGCCAGCAGCGATCGCCGTGATTAAATCGGTGGCATTGTCCGGCGTCACATCGGCGTACAGCGTTTCGCTGGTGTCATCCCCCTGTTTCGTCTCAATTTCCACCAGCGGCCCCCGTCCACATAGGCGTAAACAGCCGACGCTGCACACCTCCACCTTGTCACCAAGAGCGCCGGTTTTAACCGCCGCATCCAGGCTCGCTTTCACGGCATTCGCCCCGGAGGAGACGCATCCCGCTGCGGTACAGCAGCGCACCCGCACGGGAGGCTGGCGATCGCGTTCCTGTTGGCCGATTATTTGTAATTCAGATAGATCCATAATGCTCGATTCCTAATCGCGATTCTCCAAAGTTCAAACCCAAGATCGTGGCTAGGGAATTTGGGTTAAATCCAGACCTAGACCATCAAGGCGGCGATCGCCGTATCGACCAAGGCGATCGTCTGTTTTCCGGCCACATCGCCATCGATCACCACCGCCGGAGCAATGCCACAGGCTCCGATACACCGGGCAGACAGCAGCGACAGCTTGCCGCAGGGCGTGGTTTCGCCGAGTTTCACCCCCAGCTTTTGCTCCATCGCCGCGATAATATCGCCCGCGCCTTTGACATAACAGGCCGTACCAAGGCAGACGACGCAGCTATGCTCACCAGCAGGCTTGAGCGAAAACAGATGGTAAAACGTGGCGACGCCGTACACGCGACTCAGGGGCAGTTGGAGTTTATGGGCGACGTATTCGAGGACTTCAAGTTCGAGATAGCCAAAGGATTCTTGGGCTTTATGGAGGATTTCGATTAGGGCGTCTTGTCGATGGTGGTTGCGTTTGATGGCGATATCGATCGCCTTGAAGCGTTTATCAATGACAGGTTTTTTCGGTTGATCAGGCGTTGCGGGTCGGTCGGTTGATAATGTCGCCATAGAGTCTCCCTCTACGAGTGAGGCACGATCGTGCGTCGTCAGTTGCGGGTTCTTCGGTACAGACTGAGTTTTTATACCGAGTTCCCCGTCCTTATGATGACAAATCCCACTGGGTTCGCGGCGGGATGTTCGCGATTCTTTTAGTTTGGCTTTACGAGTCGAAACCTTGTGTTACAAAGGGTTTTAATGGATTACTAAAGCAACTTTTCCTGAGTTTTAGTCGCCCATCGAGCGGATGTCTGAGAAAAGGTTGAGCATCGCGATCGTCACCGGGCGTGTGGAGGCAATCATTGCGATCGACGCTGAGGAGATTGTCATCGACGCTGATGCCAACAAGCTGAGGGATCAACCGACAAAAAAAAGCACGCGCCATAATCGGCACGTGCCACATTTGAGAGTAGGAAGTAAAACGTCCGATCGAGCCTGTTCGCCACTGACAAAAAGACTCAAACGTACGCGAAAATCATCATTTAAGAAACAAACAACAGGTCAAGCAAAACGCTTAAAACTAGACGAAGCTAGAACCGGTTAGAGCACACCCATGCTCGCCAGACCGAGGATTGCGCCAATTCCCAACACATGACCAAAACTCGTGGTCGCCAACACCGCAGGCAGACCCATGCCGCCGAAAAACTGAGGCGAGGGCATCGCAGGACCCGCCGAGATGTCTTTCATCGTGGCTTTACCTAGCGCGATCGCCAGAATATTGCAGATGATCATCGTCAGGCCAACGCTCGGATTCCATTCGACGCTTGTTGCCATGGCCAAGGTCGTGAGTGCAAAGTGAGTCATTTAAGGTTTGATCTCCGTGGTAATCAGCGAATTAAATAAAAAGCTTTAAGGTGTCAAGCAACGACGAACTTTATAGAAGTTCATTTGATTAAAGAACTTACCCCAACATGCCGAAGAGCCAAACAGTTCGCAACGGTTCTCAACATTCCCCGTGATTAAGCACAATTATTCAAAACTCTTAATCTCTCATATCAATTCAAATTCAATAAATAACTATTGTTAACGTCATACGCAATTCCTCACGATCGTTGGTCTGTTGGCCGCAGAACCTCATCCAAGACTTCGTGATTATTTCGTCAAGTACAACTGATCGCGGCGATCGCACCTTCACAGTACGGTTTACGCCAATGTCCCCAAGCGGTGCTGTTGCGTAGGATAGGGTCACGTCGAAAGAGCAGCCAAAGCGCAAGCAAAACCGCCCTAGACCTGGTTCGGAAAACCCGCCTTCATTGGGTGGTGAGCGAGCCGCAATATATGTAGGACGCAATCGCGTCATGCAGACCCTAACGCAACGACGGTCGATCGAACCTCGAAACGGTTTCACTGAAACCCGTCGAGCCCTCCGAGACCCCTTAAGAAACATCGAGAATCAAGGATACCTTCATGGCTAAAGTAGTTGGAATTGACCTCGGAACCACGAACTCTTGCGTTGCAGTGATGGAAGGGGGCAAACCGACCGTCATTGCAAACGCAGAAGGCTTCCGAACCACCCCGTCCGTTGTCGCTTACGCGAAGAATGGCGATCGCCTCGTCGGTCAAATTGCCAAGCGTCAAGCGGTAATGAACCCCGAAAATACGTTCTACTCCGTTAAGCGTTTCATCGGAAGCCGCCACGACGAAGTCAGCAACGAAAAGAGCGAAGTTCCCTATACGGTGCTCAACGTCAGCGGCAACATCAAAATTGATTGCCCCGCCGTCAGCAAGCAGTTCGCTCCCGAAGAAATTTCCGCGCAAGTGCTGCGCAAACTGGCCGAAGACGCCAGCAAGTATCTCGGCGAAACCGTCACCCAAGCGGTGATCACGGTTCCGGCCTACTTCAACGACTCCCAGCGCCAAGCGACGAAAGACGCCGGGAAAATCGCGGGTCTTGAAGTCCTGCGGATTATTAACGAGCCGACCGCCGCATCGCTGGCCTACGGTCTCGACAAGAAGAGCAACGAAACAATCCTGGTCTTCGACTTGGGTGGCGGTACGTTTGACGTCTCCATCCTGGAAGTAGGCGACGGCGTCTTTGAAGTCATGTCCACCTCGGGCGATACCCACCTCGGTGGTGATGACTTCGACAAAAAAATCGTTGACTACATCGCTGAAGACTTCAAAGCAAACGAAGGCATCGACCTACGCCAAGACAAGCAAGGTTTGCAACGTCTGACCGAAGCGGCAGAAAAAGCCAAAATCGAACTGTCGAGCGTGTCCCAAGCGGAAATCAACCTACCGTTTATCACCGCGACGCAGGATGGGCCGAAGCACGTCGATATGACGCTGACTCGCGCCAAGTTTGAAGAAATCTGCTCGGATTTGATCGATCGCTGCCGCATCCCGGTTGAGAACGCACTCAAAGACGCCAAGGTAAAAGCAGGCGATATCGATGAGATCGTCCTCGTGGGTGGTTCGACCCGGATTCCGGCGGTCAAAGAGATCGTCAAAAAAGTCCTGGGCAAAGATCCAAACCAAAGCGTTAACCCCGATGAAGTGGTCGCGATCGGCGCGGCGATCCAAGGTGGCGTCTTAGCCGGTGAAGTTAAGGATATTCTGCTGCTCGACGTGACGCCGCTATCGCTGGGTGTCGAAACCCTCGGTGGTGTCATGACCAAGCTGATCACCCGCAACACGACGATTCCGACGAAAAAATCGGAAACCTTCTCGACCGCCGTGGATGGTCAAACCAACGTGGAAATTCACGTGCTCCAGGGTGAGCGCGAAATGTCGAACGACAACAAGAGCCTCGGAACTTTCCGCCTGGATGGTATCCCCCCAGCTCCCCGTGGTGTGCCACAAATCGAGGTAATCTTCGATATCGACGCGAACGGTATCCTCAACGTCACGGCGAAAGATAAGGGATCGGGCAAGGAGCAGTCGATCAGCATTACGGGTGCTTCGACGCTGTCCGATGATGAGGTCAGCCGCATGGTGAACGATGCCGAGGCGAATGCTGAGGAAGATCAACTTCGTCGCGATCGCATCGACAAGAAAAACCAAGCGGATACGCTGGCCTACCAAGCTGAGAAGCAAATCGAAGAGCTAGGCGACAAGGTTCCTGACGCGGATAAGGAGAAAATCCAAGGTCTGTCGAAGGAACTGAAGGACGCCGTCGCGGCAGACGATCACGACACGATCGGCTCGAAAACCGAGGAGCTACAGCAGGCGCTCTACGCGGTCACCACGAATCTGTATCAACAGGCGGGCGGTGACGCGGCGGGTGCTGCCGGTGCGGATGCGGCGGCGGATGATACAAGCAAGTCGGCGGATGATGGTGATGATGTCATCGATGCTGAGTTCTCGGAAACGAAGTAGTCATGATGGGTTGAGTTATTCGATTGACTCGATTCTTTGATTAACGAAAAGCGCCCGATCGTGATTTGCGATCGGGCGCTTTTTGTGTTGAGTCGTTAACTCTTGTCGTAACGCATCGGCGATCGATGGCTTAATTGACGTGAAGGTTCTGTACAAGTTAAAACATCAGATGAATTACAATCATTCATGCCTTAAATGATCTAGGAGTTATTCAGCCATGAGTTTTGATGAAAAGATTGCCGTTCTGGTGCAGAGGATACCGAATCTTTTGGAACATTTAGAAACGGAAGAGGCTACTAAAAATGCTCTGGTTTTGCCGTTTATTGCAGCTCTTGGCTATGACATTTTCAATCCAAAAGAGGTAGTGCCAGAGTTTACGGCGGATGTTGGCACGAAGAAAGGTGAAAAAGTTGATTACGCAATTTTTCAGGATAGTGACTTGACACTGCTATTCGAGTGTAAAAAATATGGCGCTAATCTGTCAGAGGCAAATTTCTCGCAACTGTATCGCTACTTTTCAGTCACAAAAGCCCGTATTGCAGTTTTGACAGATGGGGTTCGCTACCATCTCTTTTCGGATCTTGCAGAAACCAACAAGATGGACGAAAAACCGTTCCTTGAGCTGAATTTGCTTGAACCTCGAAGAAATGTGTTGCAAGAGGTCAAAAAGCTGGCCAAAGATGGCTTTGATTTGGAGAAAATTTTAAGTACGGCCAATGATCTGAAATACACATCGGAAATTCAAAAGGTATTTGCAGCACAGTTTGAAAGTCCCGATGAAGATTTTGTCAGATTTTTCTTTGCGAAGGTTGTTCCAGGTGGAAAATTTGTTGCATCAGCGAAAGAGCAATTTACTCTTTTTGTGGGCAAAGCCTTTCAGCAATTTATTAGCGATAAAGTCAGTGGCCGACTCAAAACAGCACTGCAAAGCGAATCGGTTGAAGTTAAGGTTGAGCATCAAACTCCCGAACCATCGGAGCTAGAGGAGGCCGATGACAACGGAATTGTGACCACAGAGGAAGAACTAGAAGGATTTCGTATTGTTCGAGCTGTGGTGTGTCAAACCATTGACCCCGATCGAGTTCACCACCGCGATACCAAGAGCTATATGGGGATTTTGTTAGACAATAATAACCGCAAGTCTATTTGTCGTCTTTGGTTCAATACACGCCAGAAATATATTGGTTTGTTTGATGAAAGCAAAAAAGAGATTCGTAAGCCGATCGAGACGCTATCGGATATTTACAAGTTTTCGGCGGAGCTGAACGCTGCGATCGTCAACTACGAATCCTCACCGGATGCAAGTATCGAAGACGCCGAAGTCTAGCCAAGGTTTTCGGGTAAACATGACTGCCCCTTGAATCCAAGGCTTGAATCAACCCAAACTCGCGGGGTGAGCATGGCTTGCTCCGCGATGGAATCTAACGACCATGAGGGCTTCATTCTTGATGATTCCTTCACCAAACCGTAACCCCTCACACCAGACCCGCGCCCACAATCCCATAAAATCAAGGCACTGAACATTTCGCAACATTACGAGAGGAAGCGCATGTTAGACGCCTACCGCGCCCACACCGCCGAGCGTGAAGCTCAGGGAATCCCCGCCCTGCCGCTTAACGCCGAACAGACCAGCGCCCTGTGCGAACTGCTGAAAAATCCGCCCGAGGCCGAACAAGAATTTTTGATGCACCTACTGCGCGATCGCGTGCCGCCCGGTGTGGATGAAGCCGCCTACGTCAAAGCTGGATTTTTGACCGCCGTCGCCAACGGTGAAATTAGCTGCCCACTGATTTCGCCCCAAGGCGCAGTGTCGCTGCTCGGTACGATGGTGGGTGGCTACAATGTCCAATCCCTCGTAACACTGCTGAAATCCAGTGACACCGGCATCGCCAGCACCGCCGCCGATGCCCTCAGCAAAACCCTGCTAGTATTCGACGCGTTTAACGATGTCCTCGAACTCGCAGACACGAACTTGTATGCCAAACAGGTCGTAGACGCCTGGGCAGATGCGGCCTGGTTCCTGAATAAACCCGCCGTTGCAGAAGAAATCACCGTCACGGTGTTCAAAGTTCCCGGCGAAACCAACACCGACGACCTGTCGCCCGCACCCCACGCCACCACCCGCCCGGATATTCCGCTGCACGCGTTGGCGATGCTGGAATCGCTGATGCCCGAGGGTTTGGAGACGATCGCCAAGCTCAAGGAACTCGGCCATCCCGTGGCCTACGTCGGTGACGTGGTCGGAACCGGTTCCTCACGGAAATCGGCGATCAACTCGCTGCTGTGGCACATCGGCGATGATATTCCCTGCGTGCCGAATAAACGCGCTGGTGGTTATATCCTCGGCGGCTCGATCGCGCCGATTTTCTTCAACACCGCTGAAGACTCGGGCGCATTCCCGATCGAATGCGACGTCACCCAACTGGAAACCGGCGACGTGATTACGATCTATCCCTACAAAGGCGAAGTTACCAAAAACGGCGAAGTCGTCGCCAGCTTCACCGTCAAGCCGAACACCATCCTAGATGAAGTTCGTGCCGGTGGTCGTATCCCGCTGTTGATCGGTCGTAGCCTCACCGACAAAACCCGCGAAGCCCTCGGCCTACCGATTAGCGAAATCTTCGTCCGCCCCGAACTGCCCGAAGACACCGGCAAAGGCTTCACGTTGGCGCAAAAAATGGTCGGTAAAGCCTGCGGTCTGCCCGGTGTGCGTCCCAGCACATCCTGCGAACCGGCCATGACCACCGTGGGTTCCCAGGACACCACCGGGCCGATGACCCGTGATGAGCTGAAAGAGCTGGCCTGTCTCGGATTCTCCGCTGACCTCACCCTGCAAACCTTCTG
>JAABST010000057.1 GCA_011390275.1 Geitlerinema sp. S16 | reverse complement strand
GTAAGGGAGAAGGGGCTGGGGGATGAGGGTCAACGACGATTTAACGGTTCAAGTGAGTTATGTATACACCGTAGCCCGCTCTGGGAGAGGGATTTAGGGTGAGGGAATGATATTCGTGCAAGAGGTCTAATCAACCCTGAAATTCATCGAGCATGACCAGTAAGGTATTGCCTTTACGTCCAATCACGATCGCACGTTCATGAGCTTCGATCGCTCGATCGCCCTCGCACTTCGCCCGCCAGGAATTGCCCTCGAATAAGACTCGCCCGGTTTCTCCTGGCTCCATCGCCGTCAGCGCTTCCGCTTCGGTTTCGTCATCGATCGCCAGCGATTTCGACGTTGGCATCCAGCGTTTTACCGCGTAAACCGCAATCACCGACAGCACCATCCAGAGAAAAATCTGTAGATTTAAGCTCGGTATAAAGGACACGCAGATCGCGACGAGTAAGGCGCTGATGCCCATAGCCATTTGGACAAAGGCCGTCGGTACAAACAGTTCCATCACGCAGAGCAATGCGCCGATCGTCAGCCACAGCCATGTCCAGTTTGTTACTGCCATCACCAATATTTCTCCGATTTGATCGCATCGCCTCTATTCGTATGATATCGGAGCGGGTTGGGAATCGGTTTTAGGTGTCGGTTTGGAGAATTGGCGTGGAGAATTGGCGGGGAATTGGCTCGTGCGCATCGCGATCGACGAACATCGAGCGCTACTATCGATCGTGCGCATCCTGCCGACATTCCTGAGCGAAAACCCTCGGCGGGACAAATTGTTATTGAACGTTATCGAACCGCTACATTCTTCCGACCATGAATCCTACCGCCGATCGCACCCTAACCCAGACGGAAAAGACAAAGACGACGGTGGGGACGATCGGCGCGGTCGGGGGTGGACAACTGGCCTGGATGATGGCGATCGCGGCGCGATCGTTGGGGATCTCGCTGATTGTCCAAACACCGAATGCCTCTGATCCAGCCGTGGCGGAAGCGGCGAGCTGTGTGTGGGCGGCGGTGGATGATGCGACGGCGACGGCGACCTTGGCGGATCTGTGTCAGGCGATCGCCTTTGAAAATGAATTTGTCGATCTGGATGCGTTGCAGCCCTTGGCCGATCGCGGCGTGGCGTTTGTGCCACCGATCGCCTCCCTCCGACCTCTACTCGATAAATACGAACAGCGCTGCTATACCCGCGATATTGGCCTACCGACTCCGGGATTTTGCCTGATGGAGACACCGGACGATCTGGATCTGACGGCGGTGGGCGGTACGTTTCCCGTGGTGGTGAAGGCGCGGCGGCATGGTTATGACGGACAAGGGACGGCGATCGCCCATTCGATCGCGGAGGTCACGAAAATCTGGGAGCGCTGGGGGCGTCCGTCGGTGGAGGTCGAGGAGTTTGTCCCGTTTACGCGGGAATTGGCGGTGATTGCGGCTCGCGATCGCCAAGGCCATTTGGTGATCTATCCCATCATCGAAACGCAACAGGAAGATCGGGTCTGTCGTCGGGCGATCGCTCCGGCGCAGGTTTCCGCCGATGTTGTCACCCAATGCGAGACGATCGCCCGGACGTTACTGGCGGCGCTGGACGCGATCGGCGTTTTCGCGATCGAGTTATTTCTCACCGCAGACGATCGCGTTTTGGTTAACGAAATCGCGCCCCGCACGCACAATTCGGGTCATTTGACGATCGAAGCATCTCACTGTTCGCAGTTCGAGCAAATCATTCGCATTGCGGCGGGTTTACCCCTCGGTGATCCCGGTTTGAATTGTGATGGTGCGTTGATGGTGAATTTGCTTGGGGTCGATGTCGGCTCGCTGGAGGAGGAGCAACGGCGCGATCGGCTGGCGGCGATTCCGAGTGCGACGGTGCATTGGTACGGCAAGGCGTCGCGTCTGGGTCGTAAGTTGGGTCATGTGACGGTGACGTTTGATGGGGTTGAGCCGGGGGATCTGCGCGATCGGGCGTTGGCGGTGTCGCGGCAGCTTGAGGCGATTTGGTACGGCGATTCGGCGCTATCGTAGATGTTGGTTGGCTCTGGTGTGAATTTTTGAATCAGTAATGAAACAGTTAACGGGAGGGGAGTTTAAGGCGTTACGCGAGGCGATTCAGGCGGCCTATCGATCGCGTTTGGAACTCAAGCGTGTGGTGCGTGAAGAGTTAGAGGTATCGCTGAATCAAATTGCCTCAGAGGGTGTTTCGTTGACCGATACGGTCGCGGAATTGATCGATTGGGCGGAAGCGAAGGGGCAACTAGAGGCGTTGTTACGTGGCTTTTTGGCGGAGGCGGAAAACCCCACGCTCAGGCAGTTATGCGATCGGCTCTTGCAGCAAGCATCCCCCGCGCCGATACCGACGCCGATTCCTGTGCCGATACCGACACCGATTCCTAGCCCTGCGCCTACGATGGTGGAAATCTCACCGGAGTCGTTGCCGCAGGATTTAGAATGTAGCGCTGCGATTACCTGGGGTTTGGCGGAACGGGGCGGGCGGTGGACGTTTCGGCTCAAGACTGGGAAGCAAATCGAGGTGACGATTCCGGCGGGGGTGCGTAACGGGCAGCGGCTACGGTTGGCAGGGCAGGGCGAGAATGGCGGGGATTTATATCTCAGGCTTGAGGTTGCATCGCCGCCGAACCAGTTACCACGCTTTCGGGCGGAAACGGTGCAGGTGGATCAGGTCGGAAAGATTGTGAAACGCCACATCATTGAGCCGGAATATTTCACGGATCGGGTGAATGGCATCAGCATTGATATGGTCGCGATACCTGGCGGTCGATTTTGGATGGGATCTCCAGACAGGGAAGGATCACGATATGACAACGAAAGCCCGAAACACGAGGTCAGCGTGCCTGACTTTTTCCTAGGAAAATTCACCGTCACCCAAGCCCAGTGGCGAGCCGTGGCTCAACTGCCCCAAATCAACCAAAGCTTAAGCGCCGATCCAGCATATTTCAAAGGCGACAACCGCCCGGTTGAACAAGTTAGTTGGGACGATGCTCAGGAATTTTGTGCGCGGCTGTCCCAAGCTACCGGCAAAGCCTACCGACTGCCCAGCGAAGCCCAGTGGGAATACGCCTGTCGCGCCGGAACAACAACGCCCTTCGCCTTTGGAGCCACCTTAAACACCGACATCGCCAATTACAACGGCAACTATACCTACGGCTACGGCAAAACAGGAGTGTATCGAGAGCAAACCGTCGATGTCGGTAGTTTTCTGCCGAATGCTTGGGGGTTATATGACATGCATGGAAATGTTTGGGAATGGTGTGAAGACAGTGGGCACAACAACTACAACGGTGCACCGACAGACGGAAGAGCCTGGATAGATAACAGTACAGAAAACAAGCTGCTGCGCGGCGGCTCCTGGAACTCCGATCCGTGGGACTGCCGTTCTGCGTTTCGCGACTTCTATTCGCGCGATTTCCGTAACTACTGCCTCGGTTTTCGTGTGTTGTGCGTTTCCCCGAGAGCCCTTTAGCGCTTTAGCCCTTTGCGCTTGGGCTTTTTTTGCCCTTAGCCTCTCGCCGTAAGGCGATCAATTTTTTCACCCTCCCCCCCGTCGAACCAGACCTCAGAGGTTTCTAAAACCTCTGAGGTCTCACCCCCCGCAGGTCAATCCAGACTTCAGACGCATAATGTGAACAAGACCGCACGAACCCCGATCGCGCTCGCTGATGTCCGAACTAGACTGAGATCAGTCTAGGCTCACCCCACGGATTCGCCCATGCAACCCACCCAAATCCAAAAACACCAAACCGACAGCACCGCGATCGTCCTGCCCAACACCATCGACTTCCCCAGCGATCGCGTCTACGTCAAACACCTAAGCAACGCCCTGATCCTGATTCCCGTCGATAATCCCTGGCAACTTCTTTTCGATAGCCTCGATCGATTCTCCGACGACTGTTTTGAAAACTTCGATACTGATCGTAATAACTTCGTCCCCGATCGTCGCGAGGAATTGTTCCCTTGAAGTACCTTCTCGATACCAACATCTGCACCTACATCATCAACAATAAACCCCCTCAAGTCACCCAATATTTTCAGCGCTGTAACTTTGGCGATATCGGCATCTCCAGTATTACCGTTGCTGAACTCAACTATGGCATCGAGAAAAGCAAACAGCGCGATCGAAATCGCGCTGCTCTCGAACAATTTCTCGCGCCCTTGACCGTTCTTCCCTTCGATCATGCTGCCAGCGATCGGTATGGTGAATTGAGACAACACCTCGAACGCATCGGACAACCGATCGGGCCGATGGATATGCTTATCGCTGCCCATGCCCTGAGCCTCAACGTGATCGTCGTGACCAATAACGTCCGAGAATTCCAGCGCGTCCCCAAACTCATGATTGAAAATTGGGTGTAATTCAATACCGCCGATCAATCGCTACCACGGTAAACGACTGCCATCCCACGAGAAAAACTCGCCGCTATCGTTCGTCGTCAACCCGGCCATCACGTCCAATAATTGCGCCACCGTACGATCGATCGAAAACAACTTTTCCGCTGGAACATTCCCCTGAAACGGCTGCGATAACCCCGTGTCCGTTGTGCCGGGATGCAGCGCCACAACGATCGCCTGAGGACGCGATCGCCGTAGCTCGATCGCAATATTTCGCACCAACATATTCAACGCCGCCTTTGAGGCACGGTAGCCATACCAACCGCCGAGCTGGTTATCGCCAATGCTGCCGACCTTGGCCGAAATCGTCGCAAAAATACTGGGGTCGCGATGTTTCAGCAAATTTTGAAGATGTTTGGCGAGTAGTACCGTTGGGATGCTGTTGACCTCAAAGTAGCGGAGGAGCTGATCACGGTTGATATGACGTAGGCTTTTTTCGGGGGTGATGGGCGGCGTGTGGGTATCGTCGTGGAGCATTCCGACACAGTGAACGATCGCGTGGAGTCGATCGGTTTGCTCGGTGATGCGTTCGATCGTCGCGACAATATTAGCCTCGATCGTCGGATCGCAGGCGAGACAGACCAGGCGATCGCCCGCCCCAGCTTGCAGAGCAAACAGGTCAGCGGCACGATCGCGATCGCGGTAGGTCGCGAACACACGACCAACGCGATCGTTCGCCAGCCACTGCCGCACAAAGCCGCCACCAATCCCGCCCGTTCCACCAACGACCAGCACGTGAGCATTTGGACTGAGTTCGGGCATGGCTGAAATGGATTAAACCTGAGTTAAAACGTGGATTAAAACGAAGACACCAGCAGCGATCGAGGCACTACAGCGATTCGTGATGAACCTGAGCCAATGCCTCTTCTAAGACACGGGCATCGACACCCGGCACATAGACCCGCTCGCTGAGATAGCGCTTCCAAGCTTTGGTTCCCGGCTGTCCCGCAAACAGTTGCAGCATGTGTCGAGTGATCGATCCGAGTTTGAAGCCCTGCGCCATCCATTGATCGCAATAGCCGATCATACTTTCCACCACTTCGGCGCGTGACTTCGGCTCGCGATCGTCACCGTGGATCAGGCGATCGGAATCCGCCAAAAGATAGGGATTATCGTAGGCCGCACGACCAATCATGGCAGCATCAACGTGCTGTAAATGCTCATTCGCCGCGTCTAGGGACTGAATGCCGCCGTTAATTTCAATAAACAGATCCGGAAACTCGCGCTTGAGCTGATACACATCCTCATAACGCAACGGCGGCACGGTGCGGTTTTCCTTCGGGCTGAGTCCCTCCAGCCACGCTTTGCGGGCATGAACCGTAAACCGTTCGCAGCCCGCTTCAGCGATCGTGCGGACAAATGCGGCCATATCTTCATAGCGATCGTGATCGTCCACGCCAATCCGATGCTTCACCGTCACCGGAATATTCACCGCCCGTCGCATCGCCTCGACCGCCTGCGCCGATCGCTCGGGCTGCAACATCAGGCACGCCCCAAAATTCCCGGACTTGACCCGATCGCTCGGACAGCCCAAATTTAAATTCACCTCGTCGTAGCCCATGCCTTCCGCAATCCGGGCGCACTCGGCCAATTCCCCTGGGTTATCTCCCCCAAGCTGTAGTGAAATTGGCTTTTCCTCCGGCGAGAATCCCAGCAGTTTGGCACGATCGCCATGAATCACGGCCCCGGTCGTGATCATCTCGGTGTAGAGCAGAGTTCGCCGCGTGATCTGGCGTATGAAATAGCGGAAATGTCGATCGGTGCGATCCATCATCGGCGCGATACTCAGGGGGTTGCCGCGATCGGTGTAAACCTGAGTATGCAAGGGATTGAGAAGGATGGCGGAACGGTTCATAGAGAGGGTTCTGTGATGAGGGAACGAAAGAGCAGATTGATGGGCAAAGTGCCGCGATCAATCTGGGAGGCCGTGCTTAAAAGTGATTAAAAATACAACTGGGTTCGGTGTATCGTGTGTTTAGAATGTGCCTGCTTTTGGCCGCTTTTTCAAGGGTAGTATTACCCGCATTTAGATCGATCAAACCGTTCGAGACCGCTCAATTGACATCCATGCTACCCACGCCTCACGCTCCGTTATCCACTCCGCTCCACAGCCTTTGCAGCGAGGCTGGAGCTAAATTTACGCCGTTTTCAGGCTGGTTGATGCCGGTTCAATTTGCCGGAATTCGTCAGGAGCATGAGGCGGTTCGCACCGACGCGGGACTGTTTGATATTTCCCACATGGGCAAGTTTGTCATTCAGGGCAAAGACGCGATCGCCCAATTGCAAGCACTGGTTCCGTCCGACCTCGATCGCCTGACGCCGGGACGCGCCCAGTACACGGTGTTACTCGATGAAACCGGCGGTATTCTTGACGATCTGATTGTTTACGACTGCGGGCGTGACCCGTCGGGCGATCGGCGCGTGGTGCTGATCGTCAATGCCGGAACCTGCGACGCCGATCGCGCCTGGATTGAATCCCACCTCGATCAAAACACGGTCACGCTCACGGATCTCACCCAGTCCCACGTCCTGATCGCCATCCAAGGCCCCAACGCCGCTGCCCAACTCCAACCTCTGATCGCCGCTGATCTGAGCGATATCCCCGCCTTCGGCCACTGCGAAACCAGCCTATCCGGCCAGCCTGCGTTCGTCGCGCGGACGGGCTACACCGGCGAAGATGGTTTTGAGGTGATGGTCGAGCCGCATGTCGGTAAGCTGCTGTGGCAGTCGCTGTGCGAAGCGGGGGTCATGCCCTGTGGTCTTGGCGCACGCGATACCCTGCGGCTGGAAGCGGCGATGGCGCTGTATGGCAGCGATATCGATCGCACCACGTCACCGCTCGAAGCGGGCTTGAAGTGGGTGGTTCACGACGATAAACGGGTCGATTACATTGGCCGATCGGCGATCGAAACGCTGCAAACCCAGGGCATTACCCGCCGTTTGGTCGGCCTCCAGATGCAGGGTCGCCACATTGCCCGCCACGGCTATCCGGTAATTGTCGATGGCGATCGCGTGGGAGAAATCACAAGCGGCGCACCGTCGCAAACCCTGGGCTATCCGATCGCATTGGCCTATATCCCGCTTGAGTTTGCCAAGTTGGGAACGGTGGTCGAGGTGGAAATTCGCGGCAAGACTCATCCGGCGATCGTGGTCAAAAAACCGTTTTATCGGCGATCGAGCAACTGATTGAGTCAATTCATGTCCCGATCTTGCTACCATGCGGGCGTATTGAAGCGTCATAATTTCGATCTCTCATTCGATCACTCAGCGCGTCATAAAATAGCTCTACACTAAGTGACCTAGACTTAATTGTCCGGCTTCTGCCCCTGATGCAAGCGCTGGCTCACCGTAGCGATTAAACTCGACCCAGTCGTACCCGATAGTTTGCGTGACATTTACTGTTGCTAAAGTTTTTACCCTGATGGCCTCGGCAGCGTGGACGACAAGCGCGGTGCTATCGATTCGATCGGTCATGATGACCCCGACGCTGTTTGATGCGCCGGGGTCCAGTGACAATGCGATCGTTATTACCCTGGCGCTGAGTGTTGTAACGTTTCCGGTGGTGTGTGGTTTGGCGATCGCCTTGAGCTGGGCGGCGCTGTATATCCGCAGCGAGGAACTGGCGATCGCAGGAACGCTGCTACCGCTGGCAAATATTGCGGTGGCGATCGGTATTGTTCTCTCTGGCGCGTTTTAAGTAGACGCATGATGTTAGTCACGACCGACAAAAAACGGCAGCAACATCACTAAATAATGTCTCTGCCGTTGGCTAAATATTTGAAGGCTTGAAAGCTTGAATAGCTCTACGATCAAGCTCTGAGGAAAACAATAATTCTCCGACGTTAGGAGGATTTCGTCGTCTTATTGACCCAATTCACGACGAAGCTGCTCCAGTTCAGCATCCACATCCGCATTGGGCGACGCACTGGCATCACCCTGGGGCAGAGCCGCTTGACTGGTGCTAGCACCCGATAGCTGCGCTTTCATCGCCGTCAATTCGTCTTCCACATCACTGCCCGATTCGAGCGAGAGAAATTGGCTTTCGAGATCAGCACCGGCCAACTCTCCAGCCGCCTGCGATCGCGCTTCCGCTTCCAGCACCTTTTCTTCCATGCGCTCAAAGGCCGCCATGCTGCTGCTGGTATTAAGCGAACTGACTTGGCTTTGCAGTTGCTCTTGAGCTTTTGCGGCCTGAATCCGCGCCTTGAGCATATTTTTCTTGGTTTTCGCTTCTGAGATTTTGCTCTCAAGCTGAACCAGCGATCGCTTCAGGGTATCGACTTGGGCTAGCTGAGGATCGAGCTGGGCTTTGATCGTCGCCGCCGTTTCAGCGTGGGTTTTCTTGCGGCTCAGGGCTTCACGCGCGAGATTGTCATCACCTTTTTGTAGAGCCAGTTGAGCGCGGCTCGTCCAGCTTTCGGCCTGTTTTTGGGCTTGCTCGTATTGCTGTTGCGTCCGTTTTTGCGTGGCGATCGTCTTGGCAACGGCTTGGCGAAGCTGCACTAAATCTTCGCTCATGTCGATAATCGACTGTTCGAGGATTTTTTCAGGATCTTCTGCTTTGTTAACAAGGTCGTTGACGTTAGAGCGCACGACACGGCTAATGCGATCGAATAGTCCCATAACTATGGTTTTCCTTCCTGGGGTTTGAAAAATGCAACAGACTCGCTTGCCTACCAGTTTAACCACTGGGTGAGGCGTCGGGTGAAGATTTTTGCGGTTGCGATCGCCGAACCTGCGGGCAGTTTATCGCTTGCCATCTCCGTTCGGTCACTTTGTTAATCTACACGCTTGATTTTAGCGGTTGCGGATTGAACATATTTTGTGATTATTTTATCGACTTTATCAACATTAATGTGCCGAAATTTGCCGAGCTGGAGAGAGCTGGAGAGAAGTGGAAATCGGACGTTAAGGCAGATAGGGGCTGAGTAAATCGAGAACTAGATCAGTGTGTTGATCGACGCCGATGCGGTTGAGGTGATAGTCGGAATCGAAAAAGAGGGCGCGATCGTCGGGCATCATCGCTTCGGGCTGACCGAGGAGCGGGACATCGAGACGATCGTAAAACTCAGCGATCGCCGCAAAAAACTGTTGCGGTTTGTCGTCGCGATAGTCTTCAAACCAAAGGGCATTCGGCCAGGTCGCAAGCGGCGTCACATCATGGTCGCGACACCAGCGAATAAACCGGCGAATTGATCGCGCTCCGGTGGCGTTCCCGGTCGGCGCGGCTCCGAACAACACCGGCAACGGCTCGGCATCATCGACGTATCCCTTTTGAATCGCGTTACGATCGCTCGGGTCATTGCGCAGCCGATCGCCATACTCACCCACCTCTTCGGCATGGGCTTGTTCTGACGGTGGCGCATGGCCGAACAGTTTGCCGGTGGTGCGCTGCCAAATGCGCGAAATCGGCAAGCCAAACCAGAACCGCAGTTGTTCCAGGGGCGGACGTTGCAAGATGTAGCCGCGATCGTAGCGCAGGACATAATGGATGAAAAATTTGCTGGGAATGCCGCGATCGGTGTAGTGGTTGAACTCCAGAGGCAAGAGAGCAATATCGCCCGGTCGTAGCCAGTCGCGGGCGCGATCGAGCAGATAATCGACCCCGATGCCTGCGTGAATGCCGCCGTTAACGCAGTAAACGCCGGTACGTTCGATGATCGTGGCGCAGCGGATGCCGTAGTGGGCGTTAGAGCCGGAAATCAGGACGAGTTTCGGGATCTCGGCGGCGATCGCGCGATCCGCTGCCGCCGTTTTTAGGCCATACATTCCGTGGAGATAGTCGAGCGGGCGCTGTCCCCAGTCGGCTTGATAGAGCGCGGCAGCGAGATAAATCGCGGCACAGAGCAAACAGCTAAACAACGCCGATCGGAGATATGACCCCTTAACGCTGCAATGACCCACTTTAAAATCCTTCAAAACGCCCTACGATCGCAGAAAGGTCACCAGCGCCTGAAGCTTGTCCCACGCCGCACCGCTAGCGATCACCTCCTTGGCGCGATCGACTCCCGCCCGCAAATCATCGGACGGCACAACGCCCGCCACCTGCAACGCTAGCCCCGCATTCAGCGCCACAGCCTCCCGTTGCGCTGTGGTTCCTTTCCCCTGCAATACCGCCGTCAAAATCTCGGAATTTTCCAGCAGCTCGCCGCCCTTGAGCGCACTGAGCGGCGCTGACGTTAGACCCAGATCGCGCGGATCGATCGCCACGCGCGTCACCTGACCCTGTTCCAACACCGCCATATCGGTGAGATCGCCCAGCCCCGCTTCGTCGAGCCGTTCGCGTCCGTGTAGCACGATCGCCCGATCGGCTCCGAGTAAATTCAGCGCCTCGCCCACGGTTTCGATTAGCGACGCATCATAAACGCCCATCACCTGACCCGTCGGCTTCAGCGGATTCACCAGTGGCCCCAGCAGGTTAAACACCGTGCGAACCTTGAGCGCTTTACGAATCGGCACGACCGACTTCATCGCCGGATGCCATCCCGGCGCGAATAAAAACGTAATCCCCACCTCACACAGCGCCGCCTCAACCTGCGCCGCCGGAGCCTGTAGATTCACCCCAAGCCCTTCCAGCACATCCGCCGAACCGACCTTGCTCGACGCCGATCGATTCCCATGTTTCGCCACCGCCACGCCCGCCGCCGCAGCCACAAAGGCCACCGCCGTCGAAATATTGAAGGTTGACGCGCCATCGCCTCCCGTGCCGCAGGTATCGATCCGCGTTGCCGGTAACGCTAAATCCGTTGCGGGCTGGGCGAGCTGCTGCAATACCTGCGCCATACCGGCCAGCTCGATCGCCGTCACGCCCTTGGCCTGAAGCGCGGCGAGTATCGCACCGGAGACAATCGGGTCGATCGCATTATCGAGCCAGCCGACCATAAGCTGACGCGCCTGGTCTCGGCTGAGAGAATCGCGATCGAGCAATTGCTGGAGGAGGCTCGGCCAAAGATTGGGATCGGTAGGTGTCACGGCGGGTGCAGGGCGAATTTATTCGAGTTTACTCAGGTGCGTATCGCTAGTCATCTTACCTGTCGCAGCGCCGACCGGCGATCGTCATCGATCTCATCACCAGGGCAAACGCATACTCCCAATTTTTCTCAGTACGGAGCTGAAATGATTGCCTTGTTGAGAAAAAGTTGATGTGGATTGAGTGGCTCAATCGCTGGAACCCTGATTATCTCGTTTGGACAAAATTAGTATGCGTTTGCCCTGATCTCATCACCGATGCGGTTCTTTTACAGACGGATTGCCCGATCGTTGAGTCCCCACCGAAAGCCTGCAAAAAAGCAGCCTGCCGAAGGGTTTAGCAGGCTGCTTTTTGATCTGAATATGGATCTGAATGTTAATTGGAATGCGTGTGTTGTTGAGTCGTTACGTGGGTCTCCAACCCGAGTAAAGCTGGTATATTTCCTAATCTTTAGAGCGGTAGATTGTAGACGATAGGAATACGATTGCTCTGTTCAATCAACAACACTGAATTCTGATTGATCGAGATTAAGGCTTAAGTAAGTTCTTGATTAGATTATCTTTCAACATCATTTGTCGCATGACTTCCAGTAAATAGTCTTGTGCTTCGGGCTGGCTGAGTTTACGCACTTCGTCTCGCCAGACTTGCATTTTGAATTGCTGTTCGAGAGTAAGTTGGTCAGAAAATTGCATGGTTTATTCCTCCGATCGCTCAAGGGAAAACGAGAATGTGATCGCAGTGGTTTTAATTGCTTTCACGTTGTCAAGCTATACGGCATCAAAAAAACATTTTGTAACAAAAGTAGCGGTTACATCGAAAACGAGGCGTTTCGTGCCGACGGAAAGGAAGTTGGGTCGGTCTCAATCAGGCTCGGGGCGGTTGATTGAACTTTTTTGGAATGGTCTGATTGGATTGGATAAGTGTTCGAGATGAAAATACTGCTTTTTAGTTATCGATCGCGCTAATTTTTACCGTAAAAGCCTTGATACATCTAGGTTTTGCTCCTAAATTACAATCTAGGCCGCTACCAGTAAAACTCCACGTCCAGACAGGGTTGCGTCACGAAAAAGGCCAGCGAGGGTATGAGTTCGTTGATGGTCGGAAAGTTGTCGCGGGTCAGGATTAGCACTTCGCTTGGATCGCTGGCGATAATCGTCTCGGGACAGGGAATATCCATCCCACCCATCAGGGTTGTCCCACCAAAAAATGCGCCGCTTTTCAGGCTTGATGGCTCATTGAACGGGGCGATCGCCTCTGGCTGCGCCTGGGTTTGCAGGACGCCGCGATAGAGAATGTAGAGGCCGCTTCCCGGTGTGTCGGCTTGGACGAGGATGTCCTGCGGGGCTAGCGTGCGCGATCGCAGTGCTTTCACCACCGTCCAAATCTCGAAGAGCGGTAAACGTCGGAAAAGCTGGGTGGTTTTCAGGAAAAAGGTTTGGCGTAACTGTTCTAGCTCGCGCTTGTTGGTCTCTAGGCTTTTGAGAGTCAATCGCACGATACGATCGCTGCGGTTGCTCAGCGGGGCGGGCAACTCATAGCCATACTCTTGACAGACGAGGATGGCGGAAGCGGCCACCCAGGAGTCCGAAGCTTGGGCGAGCTGTTCGAGCAGGTATAAATCAGCACTGACCGGGCGTTCGGTGGGCTGACTGGGAGCCGAAAATTCGAGGATTTTCAGAATCGGGGTGATGTAACTTTTGTAGGTATTCATCGAGGCCAGGGCTTCGATCGCGTTCGCGCGTTCACGGGCGCGGTCGTCGAGCAGGAGCGATCGCACTTTTTTAACGGTGTGCTGGGTGGTGGTATCGCCCAGGTTATAGACCACGAGCAAAACCCGATCGGCGATTTGGTAGCCGTAGTTGTGAAGCGCTAGCATCGCGGGCTGCCATTCGGGAGCATGGCCGGGAATCGATCGCATCAGATCAAGCAACTCGTCAATCTGGGCAAAGCTGGGCGTCAGGTAGCGATCCAAGACCTGCTGCGACTGGTGGGTATTGATGGCAGCGATCGCGGCGATCGCCACTTCAGTGACCTCTGGGCGCGGTGACTTGAGGTAAAACGCTTCGAGGTCATCGAGATTGTATTCACCGTAAGCCGAGAGAGCCGAAGCCGCCTTGAGGCGAACGTTAAACTCAAAATCGTCTAAGCCCTGGGCGACGGCTTCCCAAAATTCGGGGAGTGCGAGGGCTCCGAGTAGCTCGATCGCGCCGATTCGCACCCGTGTATCGGGGTGGCCGAGGTAGGGGATCGCTGTTTCGGCGAGGGCGAGTTTTTCGGTACGGGGTCGATCGAGGGCAAATTCAGCCAGGGCGCTAAAAATTTGGCGGAGCAAGTCTGTGTTTTGGGTCGATCGCAAGACATCTTCTAAGCGCGATCGGAGGATCTGGTTTTGGGTGTCGCGGATCGCCTGAATGGCGATATTAAGCCGGGTGGCGGTGGCGGTACTGGCTTCATCGCTGCTGGCATTCGTGAGACGCTGCCAGAAGCGATCACAGCGATCGCTGAGTTCCTCGCTTTTGTTTGGCAGGAGGTCGGCGGCAATATGAGCCAGGGTTTCCAGTTCGAGATTGTGGTAAACCGAAAGGGTTTCCACCTCTGGATTGCCCAGGTTAATCAAGCTCATGACCTCCGCTTCGCTCAGGGGATCTTGGCGGACGATATACGCATTGAGCGCCACCGCACGGAGACTGGGATCGAGACTGTGGAGAGCGTCACGAAGATAGCGCGGCACGCCGGAATCGCGATCGCCACAGTCTCGCCAGCAGTTGACGATCGCCTGACGTAAGCTGCGATCCGCATGGGGAATGAGCGATTCGATCACGGCGACCGCCCGTGATGGTCGCTTGATATAGGGCAAAAATTGTAGAATGCGCCGTCGCTGTGTGTCATCACCCGATTGGAGCTGTGCCAACAGTTCATTCACCCGTGTCGCCGGAATCGAGGCAAAGCCAGCTCGTACATCCTCGGGATCGAGTTCATCGTCACCTAAGTTAGCGACGAGGGTTTTGAAATACTCGTCCGACAGTCGGTAGCGAACAAACAGATATAGACCACTCAAGGCCACACCAAACAGAGCGATCCCAACACGCGGTAGCTCAAAGGTTTGCGACAACAGCAGCAAAATTCCCACCACCAGCAATCCCGAAGAATAGCTAAACCCGTCGCACAGCGCCCGCACCGTACCGACGATTCGTGTCGGGATCGGATGGTAAAACAGGGTGTGGATCGGTTGATTAAAGGTGGTCTCGATCGTGGCGGAGTTGATGTGGGTGGCCAGACCGATCGCAAAGCTGGGTGAAAGGCTCAGACCGCAAAAGCACAGCAGGGTGGTGAAGGGATAAAACACCGTCAGGCGGCGCACTCCGAGCTGTTCGATCGCCCTGCGCGTCAAAACGTAGAGCGCCACCAGTTGAGCCACGCTGTTGACGGCGCTGAATTGACCGAGGAAGGAGGTGAGATCGTCGAGATTATCCTCGAAGCGTAGAGAATAAATCTCGAAATATTGATATTCCGCCAAGCTGTACAGCACGATCCAGAGAAACACGCTGGCCGCGAGCAGCCGGACGATCGGGTAGCGCCGAAAAATGTCACGACGCCCTAAACGTGACGCGGGTTGACGCTGTTTTTGCGTCTCCGTTTGGTTCAAACTGCCCGGTTTGACCGTTTTGACTGATTCGGCGGTGGCTTTCGGCAAGGCATCGAGATCAATGGTTTTTTCATGACGTTCGAGGACTTGAACGCGCCAGTAAATCACCAAGGCCAAGGGCGAGATCATCAAGAGCAGCGTTTCGGCTCCGATCGGCTGCGCCAATACACTGACCAGACCACCGCCAATAATGCCCCCGAGGGCTTGGGACATCACAATCCAGGGGGCGTATAGGTTGTACTCGCGCGAGGTGTAATAGTCCGAAATTAAACTCGGCAAAACCACATCGAGCTGAAGCGTCCACTGGAAATAGACCAGGACGTAGATTGCGTAATACACAGCAATAGAGTCGAGCGGCAAACAGAGACGCAGCACGACAAAGAGCAGTGCGGAGCAGACCAACACGCGCCGGGTCAGCAGTGGCCGCGCCTGTTGATCGGCGATCTTGGCGAACCACACATAGATTGGCCCAGAAAATAGACCCACGAGTACATAGGACAGCGGCAGGCCGGATGCGCCAACGCGATCGACAAATAGAGAACTACCGACCGCATAGCTAATCACGTTTAGCCCCGATAATGCGCCCGCAATCGAAACGATTCGCCCGAGGCGCACCAATCGATCGCCCGTTAGCCCAATGTGCCGTTCGATAAAACTCGTAAGGAAGTTCCGCATATCTGCTAATGGACGTGTCTTGACGGAAGTGTCAGTCTATGGGAGGTATACCTAGCTCTTTCGCGAACTCTTAGAACCAATCATGAGTGCAACTCGTCCTCTCACGGAACCTCAAGCGGAATCTCAAGCTGTCCGCATTGCTCCCGCCGGAGCCAAAGGCATGGGCGTTTTCACCACCCGCGACTTTAAGCGTGGCGAAACGGTCGTGATTGGCAAAGGCATCAGTCAGTCGTCTGAACGTACCATTTATACGATTCAAACTGATCGTAACGTGCATGTCATGATGGATGAACCTGCGGTACGGATTAATCACTCTTACACACCAAATACTGGTGTTCGGAACAATCAGTGGGGAGCATACGATTTTGTTGCTCTCGAAGACATTCCGAGTGGCAGCGAAATTTTCTTTGATTATGAAACCACCGAGGATGATTTGACCTCTGATTTTCAGGAATGTTGCCCGCCACCGGCCGATCGTAGCGTGGCCGATTCGCGTGGTTTTCACAGCCTGCCGCCCAGTGTCCAAGCCCGCTATGGCGAGTTCATTGCAGATTACCTCAAATCGCCTGCTACGGACTCCCAGTAGCTCTCCAGGCGCTCGGATTGCTCACTAAATTCACCTTGTTGATCGCGACAAACAGGTTAAGGTGAGGCGATCGGCGAGAGACACAGGGCATAATCTTCATACCGTCTCGCACGGTGTTTCTGAGGTCGCGTTATGCATCAACGACTGTCTCGCCTATCTGTCTTACCCCATATTGAATGTTTGTTGCTCGATCGCGAATTCGTGATCGTCCAAACGTCGGATGGATGCAATCGGTTTTGTGACGAGCCGGATGGTATGCCGATCGGGCGATCAATTTTTGATGCGCTTCCTGAGCTGTTTGGTCTCGAAGATGTAATTGTCTCGATTATTGATGGCGAAATGCCTTCGTTTGAGCTGAAGGCCATCTCACGCCTGCGATCCGACGGTACATTGCTCTACTTCGATCTCTACATCATTCACGACGCGATCGAGGCTCCTGAGGGTTCTTTGAGCGCTGAGGCTCCCCAGAACTTCGCGTTACTGTTTCTGGAAGACGTTACGAACACCATGTCGCTCGAACAGACGCTGGTACAGTCGTCCAACGAGATGAGCTTGGTACTCAATAAGCTCTCAATTTCCGAAGCGTACATTCGCCAGATTGTCACCTCGATCGGCGATATTCTCATCGTGACCGATAGTGACGGCATCATACGACGCACCAACTACCGCTTTACCGAGGTGCTGGGAATCGAATCGGAAGAGGCGATCAGCCAGCCGATCGTAGATTTTATCGACGCCTCAAAACTCGATTTCACGGTCATCCAAACCTATCTCAACAACGAAGACGGACAAATTCTGCGTAACGTTGAAGCCTACGCTCGGCATCGCAACGGTTCGCGCATCGTCCTCTCCTTTTCCTGCTCCCTGCTCCAAAGTAGCGATCGCGATCGACCCCCCGAGTTCATCTACCTCGGGCGCGATATCACCACCACCCATTACGCCCGTCAGCGACTCGTCACCCAGTCCACGATTTCACGCACCCTCGCCGAAGCCGAAACCTTACAAACCGCCCTACCTCGCCTCCTGGCCGGAATTGGTATGGGATTGGATTGGGATATCGTTGAATTTTGGCAACCCCACCAAACCTGGATGTCCGTGCAAACTTCGCTCGTAGACGAGCTACGCTGCGAAGAATCTTGGATAAATCCCGGATGTGAAGCCAGCGCCTGGTCAGAGGAGCGTTACAGCGGCTCCATCCTTGGAGGGACTAGTTTGGTAGGCCGGGTGTGGGAACAGAAGCGCCCCATTTGGGTGGCGGATGTGTCGCGCAACCTCCAGTTTGCACACCGCGAACAGGCACGGGCTATTTCCCTGAATACCGCATTCTTGTCGCCGCTTGAGGTGGATGGTGAGGCGGTGGGCGTTTTGGGGATGTTTTGTCAGGATATTCGATCGCGCGATCCCGACATGATGCAAATGCTCGAAACCCTGAGCAGTCAAATCGGCCAGTTTGTTCGACGCAAGCGGGCGGAAACGGCGCTACGCCACGAACAGCAGCGCACCGAAGGTTTGCTGCGCAATATTTTGCCAGAGGAAATCGCCGAGCGACTCAAGCGCGAACCCAGCACGATCGCGGATTACTACGAGGACGTGACGGTTCTGTTCGCCGATATCGTCGGTTTTACGCGCATGTCGTCTCAGGTCGAACCCCACGAGCTAGTCCGGCGGCTCAATCAGATTTTCTCGGCCTTTGATGAGCTGAGTGAAACCCACGGTTTGGAGAAAATCAAGACGATCGGTGATGCCTATATGGTGGTGGGCGGTTTGCCGACGCCGCGCGAGGATCATGCCAGTGCGATCGCGGCGATGGCGCTGGATATGCAGGCGGCGATCGAGTTATTTAACCAAACGAGTGAGACCTCGATCAGCATTCGGATCGGTATTCATAGCGGGCCGGTCATTGCCGGAGTCATCGGCATCAAAAAATTCATTTACGACCTGTGGGGCGACACGGTCAATATCGCCAGCCGTCTCGAATCCCACGGTGTCGCGGGACAGATTCAGGTGTCGGAAGCCACCCGCGATCGCGTTGGCAATCAATTTGTCTTTAGCGAACGCGGTGAAATTGACCTGAAAGGGCGCGGCTCTATGCGGACATTTTTCTTGCTCGGTCAGCGAAACCCATCGACCCCGCTCCCAGATCAAGCGGACGGGCATCGCCTGCTGAAGCGTCTACCGCACAATGCGGAGATTGCGGAATTGATCGATCGTAAATTACGCGAACGCTAAACGCGGCGATCATATGAACTCAACCTCTTCGCGGCGATACCAATTCGGATCGAACTACCGTTAATCCAGATTATCGATCGCCACCGGCTCGATCGCATCCGCTGGAGTATAGCCAAACACTCGCGAGTAAAAGTAAAACTCGCCGTCGAGCGCCCGCTGAATCGTCGCCGCCTGCCGAAAACCATGCTGCTCCCCTTCAAACGGCACATAGGCCACCGGTACGCCTTTCGATCGCAGGGCTTCCACCATCATCACCGCCTGATTCGGTGGTACAACTTTATCTTCGAGACCCTGGAAGAAAATCACCGGGCAGGATAATTTCTCCGGCGAGTGAATCGGCGATCGTTCTACATAGATCGATCGCTCGGCGGGATAGTCGCCCACGAGCCGATCGAGATATCGCGCCTCAAATTTGTGGGTATCCTTCGCCAACGCTTCGAGATCGCTAATCCCGTAATAGCTCGCCCCGGCCTTAAAGGCATCGCGGAACGTCAGCGCACTTAACACCGTGTAACCGCCCGCGCTGCTGCCCGAAATCGCCAGCCGATCGCCATCCACCAAGCCGCGATCGGCCAAACTTTTCGCACCGAACACCGCATCATCCACATCGGCAATCCCCCACTGGCCGCGCAACAGATTGCGATACTCGCGTCCGTATCCCGTACTGCCGCGATAGTTCACATCGAGATAGCCAAAGCCGCGACTCGTCCAGTATTGGACGCGCAGACTGAGGCTGCTACCGGTGGCTGCTGTGGGGCCACCGTGACTTTTGACGAGGAGCGGCGGCAGTTCGCCAACGGGAGCCGCAAAGTCGGAATTGGTCGGCGGGTAGAAAAAGCCGTAGGCGGTTTGGTTATGGGTGGTGGGAAATTCGATCGCGATGGGTTCGGCCAGGTAGCGCGGATCGAGATCGAGTGTCGTTGATCGTTGTAAAACGGTGGTGGTTTGGGTGGTGAGATCGAGAGCCACTACCGCACCGGGGACGGTGGGTGAACCGGCCAGAAAAATCGCCTGATCGCCGCTGACGCGCAGGCTAGAAATATCGGTGTAGGGCAAATCCAGCGGCGTGAAGCGATCGGCTAGATCGGCGTTTGGATCAAGCATGGCCAAAAACCATAGCCCGTTTTGGGTATAGGTACACACGATGCGACCGTCGGCGCTAAAGCCGTAGGTAGACATGCCAAACACCCATTGCGGTGTGGCAAATTCGGCCTCCATCGGGTAAATCGCATGAACCGCTTGGGGCTGGTCGCGATCGTCATCCCAGCGGTAAAAATTCCACCAGTTGCTACGATCGCTCACAAAATAAAGCTGACTGTCTGGTGACCATTGCGGCTGAAAAATCGACTCCGGTTCTGCACCGGCAACACCGGCGATCGCCACCGGTTCACCGAGATCACCGCGATCGTCAAATTCCGCCACCCACAGCGTGGTGCTATCCCAGGGTAAATCGGGGTGATTCCAGGTGAGCCACGCCAAGCGCGAACCATCAGGGCTGAGGGTCGGAGATGCGTAAAAGGTTTCGCCCGTGGCGAGGATGGTGCTGGCCTGCGGTGTGGTGTTTTCTGGGTTTGGATGATCTGAATTAAGCGCAATCGCCACGATCGCCGCGATCGGTTCGCCCTCACCGCTGGCATCTTCACGAATCGCGATCAGACGCTGCCGACGCTCATCCACCTGCAAATCGGCGTAGCGATACGAACCCTCGGGCGTGATGGCGATCGGGGTCGAATTAATCGCACTGCAATACAGTCGCTGATCGCGATCGTGGGAAAAATAGGCCGTCTCTCTCGCCACCGTATACGCGCCGCCACCATACTCATGGGCGCGGGTGCGGACGTTAAAGCCGTCTGGAATTAGATCCCGCGTCGTGCCATCTGCCCCACGCATCACCAGCACCGATCGACCCTTTTCGCTCGGGCGTCCCTCTAGCCACACGTAGCGCGTCGCCTCCCCCACACCGTCGATCGCCACATCCCCAAGCCGCAAACCTGCCGAGACGATCGCCTCGGAAGAGATCGGTGATTTCCAAGAGCCATACGGCGAAACGATAGGGGGCGTCATTAAATACTGGTAACGAAGGTCGTGGGTATGAATACTTGGCGATCGCGCACGATTTTGTCGAGTCGAAATCTTACGCTAAACCTGTTCAGGTGTTCACACGTCGATCTTAACGCCGTCTGGATAGAATGTTAAGAACCATAACGCTAGATTTAGCTTACAGATTGAGATTGTGACATGTCTAGCCGTTAATCCTGAGAATCAACCTTCCAAAACCGTATCTCAGGCCACAGACTGCGGCATTATCTGAGAAAATCATGTAATTCTACGTAATTTCACAGATTTTGAAAGGTTTTGATCATAAAAACGTTGAGACCACTTCAACGTTTTTGACGACAGACCGCGTTTAATTCGTAATTTGACTTAATCGGACGCCCCTTTTCGGTAACCGCTATTCCTTACAGCACTTGCGAAACGTTCCAACGACCGATCGCGGATCGCACCTTTTTAATACACTGCTATGCACAGCCGCTTCTCCGCCAAAACCCCCGTCTCGATCGCCGTTCCCGATGCCCCCATCACGGTCGATAACTACCTACGTCAGCCCGATCGCCTCGTTAGCGTCCTCGGGAACCCGCGACGCATCCAGAAAATTGGCCGTGACGTTTATCGCATTGCGATCGCACCGCTCTCATTTCTGGCGTTGAATCTCCAGCCGATCGTCGATTTGCGGGTATGGACGGATGCCAATGGAACGTTATGCTTGCAGTCCGTCGGCTATGAAGTTCGAGGCGTGGACTACCTTAAATACGGCTTTAAGCTCGATCTCTCGGGCAAGCTCTACCCGACGATCCGCAAGGGACATACATCGTTAATTGGCCGCGCGGCACTCAAGGTTAGCGTTAAACTGCCGCCCATCCTGCAACTGACCCCGAAGCCCATCATTGAAACCACGGGCAGCGCCCTGCTTTCGGGAATTTTGGCGACGATCGAATCGCGGTTACGTCGCGATCTCATCCTGGATTATCAGCTTTGGGCGCAGGAAATGGATCGCAAAGCGGCTTAAGCGCAGTGTTAGGGCAAAGGAAGCGAGACCTTTGAGGTTTTGGAAAAGGTCTGTGACCCGCGTAACTCTTAATGTCAGCTTAGTGGAGTTTGATCGAACTTTGGAGGATGATCGGCGAGAATTTGTGATGCTTGACCCGCGCACGAACCCATCCCCAACGATTTGCTATGCCCCTAGCTCGCCGCCATTTTCTCTGGATGCTGACCGGCGCGACCGGCGCGATCGCCGTGAATTCTTGCCTGTCTCGCGGTTCGGGTGACATGACGGAGGCTGACGATGTTACGGCCTTGAGGCAGAAACTTGCTTTCCCCTTTCGTCCCGCCCCAAGCCCAATACCGCTGGCCTACGATCCCCTCAGCCCTGGTAAGCAAGCCACCGCCTACGCAAGCTATACGGTCACCGATGATCTCATTTTGCCAGACGGCTATGAGTATGAGGTGCTGGCGTCATGGGGCGATCCATTAGGAAATTCGCGGGTGGGGTACAACAATGATTATTTGGGCTTTGCCCCGGATTTGGATAGTGCCGATCGCGCCTACCTCGGGGTGAACTTCGAGTACATCAGCAGCGAAACTTGGATGGCGACCTATACCGAAGTCATCGGTCAAACCCTCCCATTCGCAGAGGTGCGCCAAGCGCTGCCCGATGGGGCGATCGATGCGTTTGCGCTGCCGGATGGCGATCCGCTCAAGGAGAAAATCGCACTGCTGTCGCGGGAGGCAATGATCGATCAGGGGTTTGGGGTGATGGCCTTGCAGCGGGGCGATCGCGGGCGCTGGCGTCGGGAGGCAGGGGCGCTCAGCCAATCGGTTGATCGGCGAATTACGGGGATTTCGGGCTTGGATGATGGGCGCTACGCCAAGACGACGGGACCGGCGGTCGCGGTTTTTACGAAGACGAGTGGCGAGGGGTATCGTGATGCGATCGGCGATCGGGCGATCGGGACGTTTGCCAATTGCGCAGGCGGCACGACGCCGTGGGGAACCTTTCTTAGCGCTGAAGAAAATTTTCATCGTCACGTTCCCGAAGCCGTCAAGCTCGATGGCACGTCGGAACCGCCCAGCGCCATACCGTTTGATCTGAGCGAAACCGATATTGGCGGTTTTGGCAATGTGTTCGGGCTTGCGGGTAATAAATACGGCTGGATCGTCGAGATTGATCCCGCCAACCCAGACGATTACGGCACAAAACACACCGGGCTAGGACGTTATCGCCATGAAGCGGTGGGCGTGCGCGTCGTTACCGGCCAGCCGATCGCCTTTTATTCGGGCTGCGATCGTCGAGGTGGCCACGTTTACAAATTCGTCAGCAATGGCACCGTCAGCGATCCAACCGATAAAGCCAACTCAAAACTACTCGCTGACGGTACGCTCTACGTCGCTAAATTTAACGCCGATGGCACGGGGCAATGGCTCGCGTTAACTCCGGAGGCCGTCGTCAATCCCGATCGTCCGAGTCAGGTCATCGGCAACACCGTTATCCTGCACGATGCGGCGGGCTATCAACGCCTCACTGATGACGCAGCGGTTAACGCCTTCGCGACTCAATATCAAACCCTGGCCGATCTCTACACCGGTACACCCGCAGAACAGCAGGGCGCGATCGCCATCGACGCGCACTTTGCTGCCAATGCGATCGGCGGAACCTACACCGCCCGCCCCGAGGATACCGAAATCGCCCCGGATGGCTCGCTCTACATCTGCTTTACCTCGGGGTCACCGGATGATGAGGGAGGCCCCGATCAAGCCGTGTTTGCCAGCCCGATCGGTGAGGAAGCCCACGAAGCGGGCTGGGTGATGCGCTTGATAGAAGCAGAGAATCAACCCGGCGCGATCGCCTTCACCTGGGAGACCTCGGTAACGGGTGGCGAACCCTCTCAAGGGGGCGCGGGACTGGCGAACCCAGACAATTTGCTGATCGATCGCGGCGGCAATGTCTGGATGGTGACGGATATGTCTACGAATAAACATAATAGTGAGGTTCCGAGCCGTCTTGATGATGCGGGTCAACCCTTAGCGAGCAGCAAAATGCTCGGAATTTTCGGCAATAACAGCCTGTGGTACATGCCCACCAGCGGCGATCAGGCCGGTGTGTCACTGCTGTTCGCGATCGGGCCGATGGAATGTGAAACGACCGGCCCTTGTTTCGACACAACCGAGGAAACGTTATTCCTCGCGGTGCAGCATCCCGGCGAAACGCATGGTACGCGCCAAAACAGTGCGATCGAAACACGCCCTTTTATCCTTACGGCGACGGATGGCACGGAATTCGAGCAGACACGTACCGTACCGATCGGGTCAAATTGGCCGAGTCAGCGGGACGGTGTTGCGCCGCGTCCGTCGGTGGTAGCGATCTATCGCACAGCGGGTGGCGCGATCGTTTGATCGTGAAAAAAATCGCGAAAAACCGGGTTCTCATCCACAGGATCACCCATGATTTCACGACGGTAAGAAACCCGGTTTCTGGACGATAGCCGCTATGCGCCTTTCGTTGTTTCCAGTGCATCGGCCATGAGCTGCGGTGCAAAGACGCTGCTCGATAGAAAACGATTTTCCTGACGTTTTTGGGCGAAAATTGGCAGCGAATCGCGAACGATCGAGGCGACCTCGGTGGTTTTTACATCATAGGTTTGGGTCGCAACTTTCGGATAGAACCCAATGCCGATGATGGGCAGCAGCAAACAGGCCGTGATCGCAATCTCGCGCGGATTGGCATCGAGCCAGCCATTCGAGGCCGAGAAATCCAGCTTCAGCGTGCCATCGACACCGTAGAACATCCGGCGCAACATCGACAGCAGGTAAATCGGCGTCGCAATCAGACCGATCGCCGACAAGATGACAACCACCAACTTAAACGTATTGCTGTAAATATCGCTCGTCGCAATCCCGATAAATACCGTCAGCTCACCGATAAATCCGCTCATCCCCGGCAGTGCCAGCGACGCCATTGATCCCGCCGTAAACAGCGCAAAGGTCTTCGGCATCGTCGCCGCCAGACCGGTCATTTTCTCCATCGACAACGTATGCGTCCGTTCGTAGGTCACACCGGCGAGGAAGAAGAGCAGCGCCGCAATCAGGCCGTGGGAAATCATTTGCAGCATCGCGCCATTGATGCCGACTTCGCTAAACGAAGCAATCCCGATCAGGACAAAGCCCATGTGAGAAATCGAGGAACAGGCAAGGCGACGCTTGAGGTTGTCCTGGGCGAAGGCGGTGAACGCGCCGTAAATGATGTTGACCACACCGAGGATGGCCAGTGCTGGGGCAAAGTAGATGTGCGCGTCCGGCAGTAGCTCCATATTGAGACGAATCAGCGCGTAACCGCCCATTTTGAGCAAGACGCCCGCCAAAATCATTGACACCGGGGCGGAGGCTTCACCATGCGCGTCCGGTAGCCAGGTATGAAGCGGAAAAATCGGCAGCTTGACCCCAAAGGCAATCAGCAAACCGGCGTAGGTGGCGATCTGGAAGCCGATCGGGTAGTTCTTCATCCCGAGTTCAGCCATGTCAAACGTCAGCGTATCGCCGTAGAAGGCCATCGCCAGCGCACCAATCAAAATAAAAATGGATGCAAAGGCTGTGTAGAGAATGAACTTCGTGGCGGCGTAGAGACGATTGGGGCCACCCCAAATCGAAATTAAAAGGTAAACCGGAACCAGCTCGATTTCCCACATCAGGAAAAAGAGGAGCATGTCTTGGGCGGCAAAGACGCCGAGTTGGGCGCTCAGGAGCAGCAAGAGCAGACCGTAAAATAACCGTGGCTTTTTCGTTGTGTTCCAGGCTGCCGCGATCGCCAGGACATTTACAACGCCCGTCAGCACAAACAACGGCATCGCCAGACCATCCACGGCTAGCGACCAGTGCAATCCGATTTGCGGAATCCAGCTATAGCGATCGGCCAACTGAAAGCCTGGATCGTTTAGGTTGTAGCGCGTCGCGAAGGCGAACAGCATCAACAGGAGATCGATCAATCCGACGCCGAGGGCATACCAGCGCAGGGTTTTACCGGAGGTATCGGGAATGACGGGAATAGCACAGGCAGCGATCGCCGGTAGCGCGACGATCGCAGTTAGCCAGGGAAAGGAGTCCATCGTTGCTTGCGTGAGGATAAATACTTATTGGCGACGCTTGCCATTGTATGAATTTTTGCAAGGTTATGCAAACTTTTGTTAACTGCTTCATTACAATCAGTTTTAGCCTTGGGTCTGGCCGTTCGCACCCATCGCATCGGCGATCGTTCAGGGGTGAATGTGCTTTGATAACGGTGTGACATCTTGTATTACGTCTGTCTTTTCGTTATGACCGTTAACACCTGCTTTCGTTCTGCGGCGACGACTCCGACGATTTGCATTGGCATTGATCGCCGCGTGATGAGCAGCATCACCGCCACAACTGCCGTTACAACTCCCGTACGGACGCCCAAAACCACCCAGCGCACCGTCCGCAAACCCTATCCCAACTACAAAGTTATCGTTCTGGACGATGACTTTAATACGTTTCAGCACGTTTCACACTGTCTGATGACCTACGTGCCAAACATGAATCCCGATCGCGCTTGGGAGCTGACCAACCAGGTTCATTTCGAGGGAGCGGCGACGGTATGGACAGGGCCGTTAGAACAGGCGGAGTTCTATCACATGCAGCTTAAACGCGAGGGGTTAACGATGGCTCCACTCGAAGCCGCCTAAGTCGCCTCGGACACAACGAGATCAAGCGTTCAAGGGCTTTGACAATGTGACGATCGGCGATGGAACGAGTGAGTTTGACCGATAGCACGCGATCGCGGCGGTTGTGAACAGGGTGCGGGCGTTCAAGCCATCGGCGTCTAGATTTCAGCAATTTGATTTCAGCAATTTGCTTATCCCGAACTCACGTCAATAATACGAAATCCGGTTCTGTATGGGCAAAATCAAAAATGCCTATGAGCACTGAGCGGAGTCGAAGTGCGGTGTCCACCCAGAGCGATGATCCAGGCTTATACACAAGCGGATTTCGTATAATAATCAAGCAAAAAGGTGATCAAACAAAAAGCCCTGGTCGCGAAGATCAGGGCTTTCTGTTGGTTATCGAGAGAACTGCGATCACGTAGATCGGATTCTCAAACACACAAGACTAAACGAGGCCGTTCTGAAAACCGAGCAACGATTTTCAGAACAACAACGACAATCCTAGAGCGCATTACCACGAGGAAGAACTTCCTCGGGGAACTCGAAGTTTTCGTGCGGCTGGTCAACCGGAGCCATCCAAGCGCGAATCCCTTCATTGAGCAGAATGTTCTTGGTGTAGAACGTTTCAAACTCAGGGTCTTCCGCAGCCCGTAGCTCTTGGCTCACGAAGTCGTAGGCACGCAGGTTCAGCGCCAGACCGGTAATACCGATCGCGCTCATCCACAAACCCGTCACCGGCACAAACAACATGAAGAAGTGCAACCAACGTTTGTTGGAAAATGCAATCCCGAAGATTTGCGACCAGAAACGGTTCGCGGTCACCATCGAGTAGGTTTCTTCAGCTTGGGTCGGTTCAAACGCACGGAAGGTGTTACCTTGAGCGCCATCTTCAAACAGGGTGTTTTCGACCGTTGCACCGTGAATCGCACAGAGCAACGCACCACCGAGAATACCCGCAACGCCCATCATGTGGAACGGGTTCAGCGTCCAGTTGTGGAAACCTTGCAGGAACAGGATGAAGCGGAAAATACCGGCGACACCGAAGCTCGGTGCGAAGAACCAGCTCGATTGACCCAAGGGGTAGAGCAGGA
>JAABST010000056.1 GCA_011390275.1 Geitlerinema sp. S16 | reverse complement strand
ATAGAACTCTGTAGTGTTACAAATATGGGCTAAAAAGCTTACAGGGTAAGCATTTCATTTTTTGTCCCCGTACTGAGGATTTACGCAATTGAGGTCACTTTATATATTCTATTGACCGACTTAGACGCCCTCTCTATTAACAAAAATTAACGAACAATGCCCTTAGAATTTATTGTGCCGGATATGGCCTGTTCTGCTTGCGTGAAATCTATCACACGGGCGATTCAAAACTTTGATAGTAGTGCCGAGGTGAATGCCGATCCGGATACCAAGCGTGTCACGGTTTCGACCAGTCGGGCACGGATCGAAATCGAGCAAACCATCACGGCGGTGGGCTACACCGTCGTCAGTCAGACCCCCTAATAGGAGCGGACTATTTCAAATCGACGTTCAGCTATAACGTTCAACGAAGCGTGAAACATCGGCTCTTTTCTGCACTCTCAAATCCCGATCGCGATCGGGGTTTAGTCTTTAGTTTTTTGTCAGATCATCACGATCAATTCTTCATACCATAGTGACATTACAACTAGTTTTGTAACGGACTTGATGAAGCGCCCTAAATTCTGTGGATTTGCAGTCGTAACACCTCAGGTTGAATACCATATCTTGGTGCTTTGACCTCTTGACATAAAACTGTTCAGAGCCATCCTAGAAATACGTCGAGGTTGACTCTTGATGGTTGATCGTTCCTCATTCTGGTTGTACCGTCATGACCAAGCTCGTCATTCAAATCCCGTGCTACAACGAAGCCAAAACCCTCGGTATCGCCCTGGCCGAGTTGCCGCGACAGCTTCCCGGTATCGACAGTATCGAATGGCTCGTGATCGATGATGGTAGCCGGGATGAGACGATCGCGGTAGCCCGTGCCTGTGGTGTCGATCGCATCGTGCGCCATCCTGACAATCAAGGCTTGGCGAAGGCGTTCATGACCGGCATTGAGGCGAGCCTAGAGGCTGGAGCCGACATCATTGTCAATACCGATGCCGACAATCAATACTGCGCGGCGGATATTCCGAAGTTAATTGCGCCGATCCTGGCGGGCAAGGCGGAAATCACGATCGGGGCTCGCCCGATCACCCAAACCCAGCATTTTTCACCCATCAAAAAACTGCTACAAAAATTCGGCAGTTGGGTCGTCCGCCTTGCGAGCAATACGAATGTGGCCGATGCGCCCAGTGGGTTTCGAGCCTTGAGTCGGAATGCGGCGATGCAGCTCAATGTGTTTAACGAATATACGTATACGCTGGAAACCATCATCCAGGCCGGTCAGAAAAATATTGCGATCGCCTCCGTTCCCATTCGGACGAATCGTGACCTGAGACCGTCGCGTCTCGTCAAAAGCATTCCGGCCTATGTTCAGCGATCAATCTTTACCATTCTGCGGATTTTTCTCACCTATCGACCGCTGCGGGTGTTTTCGCTGCTTGGCAGTATCCCGTTTATTTGTGGGGTCGGGCTGGGGACGCGCTGGCTCTATTTTTTGTGGATGGGCACCGAACGCACCCGCATTCCGAGCCTGATTTTAACCACAATTTTATTGGTCGTCGGTGTACAGCTCTGGATTTTGGGGTTAGTTGCGGAGCTGTTATCGGTAAATCGGAAGCTGCTCGAAGATATTCAGCTACGGTTACGTCGAGCCGAACTGCAAGGCGATCGCCCCCTTCAGGAGAATATTCAGGCGAGGTTACGTCGATCGGAGTTCAATCCTGATCGCTTGAATAAGCCAGAAATCGACTCTCCAGAAATCTAGCGATCCCCTAGGATCAGTCATAATCGGACAGAATACATAACGCTATCGTCGAGAGCATCTTCGCGAGGAAAATCGTAGCGCCGGTGTTCGGCCCGCTCGGTTTGATGGACTTGCGAAAAAATCAGCCTCGATCTCCGCCCTGCTGCTATCGCCATCGACCTTTAATGAACTACCTACCGCCCTCTGTTGAACGCGTTATCCCGGCTCTGCGGCGTGCGGGACGAATTAGCTTTTGGACGCAGGTTATTTTAGGCGTCATTGCAGGGCTAATTTTTGTCTTCTGCATCCCGATCGCCTCGTCTAATAGCTCCGCCCCGGCATCCATTAACCCCGGTCGGGGTCCCGGCATTTTCTTTGCGCTAACGGGCTTGGTTTGTCTGAGCGTTAGCATTTATTGGGCGTCGCGCTACACTCAGCTTTCCCGCGTGTTGGGCGGCAATAGCGAGGATCGCCCCAGTAAAGCCGAAACGCTTAAGACGATCGAACTCGGGGTCATCGTTAATTTAGTGGGGATGTTGTTTAACCTGCTCGCAGCGGAAACGATCACCGGGGTATTGCTCGCGAAGGCGTTGCGATCGGAGGGGGTCGCGTTTTCACCCGCTGCCATCAATCAGCTCATTCAGCCGCTCGATATTTTCGTTGTGTTGGGCAATACCCATACGCTGTTCGCGCATTTTGTCGCCTTAACGTTTTCCCTCTGGCTGCTGCGCTGGGTGACGCGATCGACCGCGACGAATTAACGTGAAAACGAATTAACGTGAAAACGAATTAACGTGAAAACGAATTAACGTGAAACGGAGAGTCATTAAGATCTCTTGCACCAATCAGCAACAAAGTTCTGCTGCTCCGGTGGGATATTGATGCCAGAGATCTATTCCGTCTTAAGAACATCAAGGACGCTGCGTCGCTGCGTTTTGCGCCATGTTTGTTTGGCTTGCTCAAACTCCGCCGCTGCCGCCGTCACCGATACCGACTCACCGCCATAATGCCAGCGGATGTATAGCCCGATCGCCTGCTCGATCGTCGTGGCCACCTCTGCCGGATAGCGATCGCGCACCGCTTGCAGATATTCCAGCGGCGTTTGTGCCGGACGCTTCGGCAAGCCCTGAGCCGCCGACCAGTCCAAAATTTGCCGGTAGAGCCGATCGGCGTCGGATAGCCGCGCGAGTCGCCGCTGGTAGCGCCACTGGGTCGCGCCATACCAGCCCAGCCAGCCGAGGAAACCGCCCCCGGTTAATGCCGCGAGACCAATCAACAGTCCCCCCCAGCCCTGGCCGAACTGCTGCAATACCCAAGCCAGTACCCGCCCGATCGCGTTAAACACCCCCTGCAACACACCCGTCAGCGGCGACGGCAACCAACCCGCCACCCACGACCATAGCTTTCGTAAAACTCCAAACGCCTGATAGTCCACCGGCGACGGCGGGATGATTTCATGGCCGGGAATCGGATCGAAGGCAAACCAGCCGTGTCGGGGGAAATACACCTCGGTCATAGCGTAGGCGTCAGTGTTTTTGACCTCGTAGAGACCGGTAAACGGATTAAATTCGCCGACGCCGAAACCGACGACGAGGCGAGACGGGACACCGATCGATCGCAGCATCATCGTCAGCACGGTGGAAAAGTGATCGGGATAGCCACCGGATTGACAGCGCGGATTGGTGGTGTTTTCGCAGAGAAAGAGGAATTGTTCGACGAGGTCATCCCCGTCTGCGAGGAACGGTAAATCGAGGGGATTTTCGGGGATTACGAAGGTTTGTTTGAGGTGCTGGGCTAGATACAGCGCCTGTTCGTAGGGCGAGTCGATCGGGTTTTCGGATTTGGCGAGAACCGCCTCGGTATACTGGCGCAGCCGATCGCGGAGGGCGTCCGGCACATCGAGATAGCGATCGCGAATTCGATCTTTATAGTCCGTTCCCGCTCGTCCCAGTAGGGTGCGATCGCGGTAGCGCGTAGACGAAATGACGCTATAGGTTAGCCCTTCGGCGAGGATGACCGGCGATCGAAGGGCATCTTCTTTGTCAAGTACCACCTCTTGAGTCGGGAAATAGAGGTAGGCCGCACGATCGAGCGCGGGAATGATCCCCGGCAGATCCTTGACCAGCGTATAGGTTTGAATAATCTCCTTCTGATCGCTTTCGGTATAAATCGGCGGTAGCGAGAAGCGATAGCTCCAGTTCGATCGCTCATAGGTTTCGGTTTGATCGCGATCGGAGACTTCCCACCCCTGTCCGGTGTAATGATCAAACGCCATCACCCGCCAAAATCCCGGCGCTTGCGATCGCACCCGCATCACCACCTGGGGTTCCATCGTCCCCCGCAGATTTTGATTGATCCGATCACTAAACCCGTAATAATTTTCCTCGTCTACCTCTCCCGGCCCCTCCGGCGGCATCCCCCCTGCACCGGTTTCACCCACGCCGTCAGTCCCCGACTCACTCGGACGCACAATATTGCGCCCATCAAATTGACCCTGAAATGGAATATCAGCACTCACGGGAAACGATTGAATCTGGTATCCCGGCAAGCGCGGCATAAAAATAAAAATCGTCATCCCGATCGCCAACGTGGTCACCAACAGCCCCGTTAAGGTTCGCCAGGGTAGGTTTGCGAGTCGTTTTTGGCGCGTGCGGGCTGGAGTCCGGCGATCGCGTCCCCGATCCGAGTGCAGCCCTAGGCGCGATCGGTAGTCGTAGAGCAAGGACGGCAGCGTAAAGACCAGGAAGAGCAAGAGCAGCGGCGCAAATGCCATCGTTTGGCTCAAGGTGGCGGCCACCCCCATCAAGATCAGGCCGATCGTCATCGAATAGCCCAAATCCTTGCGCCGAGGCAGGTCAAAACTATGCAGCACCTGAACTTGGATCAACAATTCCGCCAACGTCAGCCGCGTATCGTTCAGCGACGTCATCAGGTTATTAAAGAAAATCCCTAGCGCCCCGATCATGCCCAGCGCTAGCAAAAACTTCACCGGCATATTGCGCTTCGATCGCTGACTCCAGCTCCACCACGCCCCAAACAGACTGAGCGGAACCGCCCAGACGCTCATGGTCGTTTCTGCCGACACATCCGTCGCAATAATCCCGATTGTCACCATCGCCTGCACCGCGATCCGCAAGACGATCGACTCCTCGGGTTGAACCTCCGGCATGGCCGCGATCGCCGATCGCACCCGCCCGATCCATCCATGTATTCCCCGATTTGAGACGCGATCGCTTCCCTGCTGCATGAGTCTTAAATCCTTCGCGTATGATTTCGCCATTGGCGTCAAGCGATAACGCAACTGATCCTAACCAATTTGGGCGTTTGCGTCGTCATCTAGCGCCAAATCAGGGTTTGTATCATCAGATCCGTCTCACAAGATACAAAAAACACTGGGATCGCCGTTATCACAACACTTACGCCGATCAGGCAAGACATCGTCTAACGACCTAAAAACTCGCTCTAACCTTCTGAAATACGAGAATTTTAAGGACAGCAACGACCTATTAACACAAGATTAAACTCTCAATTTTCAATCTAAACTTAATGAGATATTAACCCCAACTTAACGTTACAAATCAGGAAGGTTGAAATACTAAGGATGCATTTCTGCTGTCCGAGATTATCGTCGCACGCAGAAACAAACAATGCGAGATCTTCGCTCCGATCGCACACGCATTTCATCCTAACGAGACTTACGGGACACTATGAAACTCGACCTGCTTATCAAGCGCCAATCCACCGGCTTTTTGGCTGGCGTGCTTGCCCTGACCTTAGCAGCTTGCGGCGGCGGTGAAGCCCCCACGGACGAAGCAACAGGTGCGGCAACGGATGAGACTACCACAGAAGAACCCGCAGAAGGCGGCGTAGAAGGCGGCGATGTATTGATCGACGGTTCTAGCACCGTTTTCCCAATTTCTGAAGCGATGGCGGAAGAATTCATGGCCGCCAACGCCGGTACGCGCGTTACCGTTGGCGTCTCTGGAACCGGCGGCGGCTTCAAGAAATTCTGTGCCGGTGAAACCGATATCTCCAACGCATCACGCCCAATTAAGGCTGAAGAAATTGAGCTATGCGCTGAAAACGGCATCGAATACGTTGAGCTACCGATCGCCTACGACGGTTTGTCGGTCGTTGTAAACAAAGAAAACGATTGGGCGACCTGCATGAAGCCCGACGAACTCAAAACCATGTGGGAAGCTGCCGCTGAAGGCACGATCACCAACTGGAATCAAGTCAACCCGAACTATCCCGATGCACCGCTCGGTCTCTACGGAGCCGGAACCGATTCGGGAACCTACGACTACTTCGTGGAAGCGCTCATCGGTGACGAAGGTAGCCGGGGTGATTACACCGCATCGGAAGATGACAACGTAATCGTTCAGGGTGTGGAAGCCGATACAAACGGTATTGGCTTCTTCGGTTTTGCTTACTATGAAGAAAACGCAGACAAACTCGGCCTAGTTCAAATCGAGAACGCTGCCGGTGAATGTGTGGCGCCGACTGTAGAGACGATTAAAGACGGTTCGTACAATCCGCTGTCGCGTCCGATTTTTGTCTATGTCAGCACGGCTGCACTCGAAAAACCGCAGGTTCAAGCCTACATGGAATTCAATCTAGATGAAGCCAACGCCGGTTTGATCACCGAAGTGGGCTATGTCGGTTTGCCGAGTGAAATTTTAGTGAAGGCGAAAGAACGGATGGCGGCTAAAACCGTCGGCTCGATCTTTGGGGGTGAAGCCTCGGTCGGTGTTAATCTGCTTGAAAAGCTCTAGAACGGCTTGCATGAGTTTGTCAGTCTATTGCTTTAAGACGGGTCTAAAGACTGTTGCTCGAACTCATACCTTCTAATGGCTAATGCCTATTAAGTAGAGGAGTGGCTTCGTAACACCTCCGATTTTACGAAGCATTAACTCCTCTTCATTCCATCAATTGTGGCTTGTCTGGTGATTGTCCAGAGAGATAATTTTCACCACACTAAGCTACCTGTTATACCAGTAAGCGTTGGTCGTTCTGATCATGTATTACTATCTCCTCGAACTGACCCCTGTTCGATAGTTTAATGAACAGCGATCTCATTCCCTCTGATTCTCTTTGGCAACCCAATCGAAAGGCCAGTAAACGGTCTGAAGCGATTGTCCGGTCTATTTTTGGTGCGTTTGCCCTCGTCTCGGTTGCTACCACGATCGGTATTATCGGCACGCTCATCTTTGAGACGTTCGAGTTTTTTCAGGTTGTGTCTCCCTGGCACTTCCTCACAGATACCAAGTGGACGCCCTTATTTAAAACGGCTCAGTTTGGCATTTTCGTCCTGATCAGTGCCACGCTGTTAACCTCGTCGATCGCTGTTACTGTTGCGCTCCCCCTCGGATTGTTTGCCGCGATTTGCCTGAGCGAATATGCCACGCCGAAAAGTCGCCAAATCATTAAGCCACTTTTGGAAGTGCTGGCGGGAATTCCCAGCGTTGTCTTTGGTTATTTCGCATTGCTCTTCGTGACGCCGCTTTTGCAAAAAATCGTACCAGGTCTGCAAGGCTTCAATGCTCTAAGTGCAGGGTTGGTGTTGGGGGTATCGATTACGCCGTTGATTGCATCCCTCAGTGAAGACGCGATTTATGCTGTGCCGCGTAGTTTGCGCGATGGTTCCTATGCGTTGGGAGCAACGAAGCGCGAGACGATCATCTCGGTGGTGCTTCCGGCGGCACTGTCGGGCATTGTGTCTTCGGTGATTTTGGCGGTATCGCGGGCGATCGGCGAAACGATGATCGTCACCCTGGCGGCGGGGCAGAACCCGACCTTGGGTCTCAATCCCTTTGTCCCCATCATGACAATGACGGCATTTATTGTGCAGGTCAGTTTGGGCGATACACCAGCAGGATCGTTGGCCTTCAAGACCATTTTTGCCGTCGGCATGACGCTGTTCCTGATCACGCTCACGCTGAACGTCTTTAGCTTCTGGTTCGTCCGCCGCTTCCGAGAGAAATACGACTAATGAATACGCCCAGCACGTCAAACACGCCGGATTCAAATACTCCCGAGAATCCGGTGAATTTATTCCAAGCCGACATGGCGTCGCGTTACCGAACCGACGGCATTTTCCAGGCCATAACCTGGGCGTCGATCGTGATTGCCTTGTTCATTCTGGCGGTCTTGATTATTGACGTTCTAAGCGATGGCCTAGCCTTCGTCAATTGGAACTTTTTGAGTAATTTCCCCTCGCGGAAGCCAGAGCAGGCGGGCTTGCTGTCGGCTCTGGCTGGGACGATCTGGGTCATGGTGACCGTTGCGGTGATCGCGTTTCCCCTTGGGGTCGGTGCGGGAATTTTTCTGGAAGAATTTTCGGAGGATAATTGGTTCACCCGCGCGATCGAGATTAATATCAACAATCTTGCTGGGGTTCCGTCGATTATCTACGGCCTGCTCGGTCTCCAAGTGTTCGTGCGTCTACTAGGCCCCAATGGTTGGCTGTTTGAGCTGACCGGCATTGATATCACCGGTGGGCGTAGTATTCTGACCGGAGCGCTCACGCTTGCGCTGCTAGTGCTGCCGATTATCATTGTTTCGACACGCGAATCCCTGCGATCGGTTCCCGACAGTCTTCGCCTTGCCGGATTTGCTCTCGGGGCAACGCGCTGGCAGGTGGTACGCGATCAGATTCTACCGATCGCGGTTCCCGGTATCCTGACGGGGACGATTCTGGCATTATCTCGGGCGATCGGCGAAACCGCACCACTCATCACAATCGGTGCTCTCACCTTCATTTCATTCCTGCCCGAAAACTTACAAAGCCCGTTTACGGTCTTGCCCATCCAAATCTATAACTGGGTGTCTCGCCCACAGAAAGACTTTCACGATCTCGCGGCTGGCGGCATCATCGTTTTACTCGTTGTACTACTGGTGATGAACTCTACCGCTGTCCTGCTACGCAATAAGCTCCAAAAACGGTTTTAGGCCATCAACGCGATCGTGTTAGATCGCGTTTTGTTGGCTCCTGGCCTCTCGCCCTGCCATCCGACTTCAATACCCGATCTACACCTTCTTCGCTCAGCCCGACCACAACCCATGATGAACGAATCAATCAGTACCGCAACTGCACTTGAACCCGCCCTCCGCGCGGAAAACCTGAACGTCTACTACGGTTCAAATTTGGCCGTGCGTCAGGTCAATCTCGATATCCCGCAAAATAAGGTCGTGGCCTTCATCGGCCCCTCGGGCTGTGGTAAAAGTACGGTGCTGCGATGTTTTAACCGGATGAACGATCTCATTCCCGGCGCTCGCATTTCGGGGACGATCTCATTTCGCGGCGAGAATCTCTACGCGAAGACCGTAGACCCGGTGGAGCTGCGTCGCCGCATCGGGATGGTGTTTCAGAAGCCGAACCCGTTCCCGAAGTCGATTTACGACAATATTGCCTTTGGGGCGCGGATTAATGGTTATAAAGGCGACATGGGCGAGCTGGTCGAAACGTCGCTCCGCCGTGCTGCCATTTGGGATGAGGTCAAGGATAAGCTGCGGGACAGTGGGCTAGCGCTGTCGGGCGGACAGCAGCAGCGTTTGTGTATTGCGCGGGCGATCGCGATTTCGCCGGAAATTATTCTGATGGATGAGCCGTGTTCGGCGCTCGACCCGATCTCGACGTTGAAGGTCGAAGAGCTGATCCATGAGCTGAAGCAGCAATATACGATCGTGATCGTGACGCACAACATGCAGCAAGCCTCGCGAGTCTCGGATCTAACGGCGTTCTACAACGCGGAAGCACTCGAAGGCGGCAGCAAGGTGGGTTACCTGGTGGAGTACGATCGCACAACGTCGATTTTCCATAACCCAGCCGAGAAAGCGACCCAGGATTACGTCAGCGGTCGTTTCGGTTAAACGTTAGCGAGTAACGACTAACCCGATTTACGAGCCAAAAAACGGGGTCAAAAAACGGGGTCAAAAACGCCTGGGGGGATTGCGAGGAAAATGCAATCCCTCTAGGCTTTTTGTTCGAGCTGAATGAATTTGATGAATTTTTCGCGTTTAGAACGTGGGGTATTTGAGATGAGCGACGTCGCAGACCGCATGGATCTCGATCCAGCGAGCTTGGATCATGACCAGCAGATTAACGATCGTCTCAAACAATATGCCCGCTTCGGCGTTGACCTCGGCCTCGATCGCATTCTGGCATTGCTCGATCGCCTCGACAATCCCCACCATCGCGTCCCGATCGTTCACGTCGCCGGAACCAACGGCAAAGGATCGGTTTGTGCCGCGATCGCCTCGATTCTCACCACTGCCGGTTACCGCGTCGGGCGCTACACCTCGCCGCACCTCGTTCGCTGGAATGAGCGCGTCTGTATCGATGGGCAACCCCTCGCCAGCGATCGCCTACTCGCCGCGATCAAGCAAACGATCGCAGCCATTCCCAGCGATCCCGATTCGCCCACTCCGACAGCCACCCCGACAGCCACCCCGACACAATTTGAAGTCTTTACGGCGGCGGCTTGGGTGGCCTTTGCGGCGGAGGCCGTCGATGTGGCGGTGATCGAAGTGGGGCTGGGCGGGCGGCTGGATGCGACGAATGTGTGCGATCGACCGTTGGTCAGCGCGATCGTCTCGATCGGGCGTGACCATTGGCAGCGCTTGGGCGATAGCTTGGCGGCGATCGCAGGGGAAAAAGCGGGCATCCTTAAGCGCGATCGGCCTGCCGTGGTGGGTCTGTTGCCCGATGAAGCTCAGGCCGTCGTTGCTGCCAAAATCGAAACTCTCGCCTGTCCGACGATTTGGGCAGAACCGGCGCAATGGATAGATCGGACGACTACCGATCTATCCGAGTCGGATCATGGCGTAACCCTACCGATCACCCAATGGCGCGATCTTCGCTATCCGTTACCGCTGCTCGGCGACTTTCAATTGCAAAATTCGGCGGTGGCGATGGCGGCGATCGTGCAACTGCGATCGCAGGGCTGGACGATTCCCGACGCGGCAATCTGGGACGGCATGGCGAACGTCCGCTGGCCGGGGCGGATGGAGTGGTTGCGCTGGGGCGATCGGGTCTTTTTGCTCGACGGGGCGCACAATGTCGAAGCGGCGGAAAGTCTGCGGGCGTATGTCGATCGGATAGCTCCGGGTCGATCAGTTCACTGGGCGATCGCCATGCTTGCGGTCAAGGATTTAAGCGGCGTGCTAACGACGTTACTGCGTCCGGGCGATCGGCTCTTTGCCTTCGCTGTGGAGGGTCACAGCAGCGCCGCCGCCGCTGAACTGGTCGCGATCGCGGCGCAAGTTTGCCCGCAGGTTGTCGCGATCGCCTGCGAGGATTTGACCGACGCCCTCGATCGAGCGCTTAATTATGATGCAACGTCAAGCTGTTTGACGGTGTTTTGTGGATCGCTGTATGCGATCGGTAATGCCTATCGTGACCTTCCCCTAAAGCCCGCTGCGCCGCCGTTCTAGCGCGAACTGAGTTGTTCTCGCGTATATTTGAGAATTATTTATGATCCCGATCTTTGCCCAAGCCGAAAGCGTTGCAGCGGGCTGGAGTCTCCAGCTCTGGCTGACCGAGATCCTGGCTGGAATTGACAGCCTTGGCGTCATTGCCCCGATCGTCTTTGCCGCGATCTATATTGTGGCCACCGTCGCCTTTTTGCCCGGATCGGTCTTGACCTTGGGGGCGGGGGTGGTGTTTGGGGTGGTGTGGGGATCGGTGTATGTGTTTGTGGCGGCGACGTTGGGCGCGATCGCCGCGTTTTTGGTTGGGCGTTATCTGGCTCGGGATTGGGTCGCCGCCAAAATCGCAGGCAATCCCAAATTTGCGGCCATTGATGCCGCCGTCGGGCGTGAGGGTTTGAAAATTGTCTTACTCACCCGTTTGTCGCCGATTTTTCCGTTTAACCTGCTGAACTATGCCTACGGCGTGACGGGCGTGAGTTTACGCGACTACGCGATCGGCTCGATCGGGATGCTCCCCGGCACGATTATGTACGTTTACATCGGCTCGCTCGCCACCAGCCTCGCGACGATCGGCGCGGATACCGGCGGCGATCCCCAAGCCGCGATCGCCCAACGTCTGCTCAAAATCGTCGGCTTAATCGCCACGATCGCCGTAACGCTCTACATCACCAAAATTGCCCGCCAAGCCCTCAACGCTGCCGTCGATCAAACCCAGTTCGGCAAATAACTCCAAGCGACTGACCAAATTCGAGGCGATCCGACTCGACGAAGCCTGTATCGGCGTAATCCTCCACAATCAATCTGACGAACCCCATAAGGCAACAGAAAACCGACGTGTACACTAGTATTGTTCACATTCAAACTCTGTACTGTCCCACCGACAGGCTTAATTCCCTGTTGCTCCCCGCGTCATGAGATCGAGCATTACGGCAATCTATCCCGGCAGCTTCGATCCGATTACGCTCGGACATCTCGACATCATCGAGCGTGGCTGTCAGCTTTTCGGTAACGTCATCGTTGCCGTGGTGACCAATCCAAATAAAACGCCGCTGTTTTCCGTTGACCAGCGGGTACAGCAAATTGAAACCAGCACCGCGCACCTTGCCAATGTTCACGTCGATCGGTTCAATGGTTTAACGGTTGAATACGCACAATCCCATAATGCCAAGGTTTTATTGCGTGGTCTACGGGTGCTGTCCGATTTTGAGCTAGAACTCCAAATGGCTCACACGAACAAAACGCTGTCGGCGGTGACCGAGACCGTGTTTCTCGCGGCCTCGAATGAGTACAGTTTCTTGAGTAGTAGCGTTGTCAAGGAAATTGCCCGGTTTGGTGGCTCCGTCAACCATCTCGTTCCGTCCTCGGTGGCTCGGGAGATTTATCAATGTTACGGCCACGATCGCGCGGTATCGACCCCAACCAAACATCCGGGCAATCTGTGAACGAACAGCCTCCTTTTACCAGTAAAATTTCGCCTAACGTGACGCCGAATTCGGCAATAGATTCTGCTATGGATGCGGGAACAGCAGCAATGGGTAATGCGAGCAATTCGGGCGATCGCGACCCGAATTCGACCTCCGCTCGCAAAGTCGATATTCAGCATGAGCTTAACAAGATCGAGGAGATGATTCTCGACAGTCCGCGCGTACCGCTGACGGGACGAACCCTGATTGACGAGGAGCCGATTCTCGACGTCCTCGATCTGGTACGGCTCAATCTACCGACGGCCTTTCAAGCTGCCGAAGAAGTGTTGCGTCAAAAAGACGAGATCCTGCGTCAGGCCGAGCAGTATGGCCGCGATGTCGTCGAAGCAGCGGAAAAGCAAGCCGCCAGCATTTTGGATGAAATGGGTCTGGTGCGTCAGGCGAAGGCAGAAGCCGATCGGATTCGTGAGCAGATTAAGGCGGACTGTGACGCAGCTCAGGAGCGGACGATGGCGGAGATCGATCGAATGCGCCAGCAGGCAAAACAAGAAGCAGAAGAATTAAAAATGCGGGCGTTGGCCGATGCGCGATCGATTGAAGCCGGTGCGGATGAATACGCGGAACGTGTTTTGAAAACGATCGATCAACAGCTCGGCGACATGATGCGCGTGGTTCACAACGGACGCGCCCAACTCCAACAGGATGCCTCCTATCGCGCCCACCGCCAAGAAGCGCTGCATCAGGCGCAGCAACTTCAGCAACAGCAGGCACAGCCGCTACAAAACAACGCCGTTCCCGGATCGCAACCCTCGAACCCAATGCCCCCATCAGCGTCACGACCACCCCAGTAACCGGCAATCCGAAACATCTCGGTTGACAACGATCGTGCCAAATCTCCCGCCCATAGAGGCTAGACTAGCGGTGATGCTAGAAGGGAGATCCTAGCCATGCGCCGTATGACCGCTCGATCGTTTCTATTTTGTCCATCACTTCAATCCTCGATCATTCCAGCCAGCTTTAACGCTGGTTTACAGTCGTGGCGACGGATGAGTCTGTCCCTGCTCGGCGGGATTGCTGCGATCGTTGCTCCCGCCTTATTCTCCAGTGCCGCGATCGCCCGCATCCCCGATCGTCCCACCAGCGATGAATTTCCCCACGAACCCACCAGCCAACTCGCCCAGGACTACCTCTGGGATGAGATGGACTATCTCAAAACCACCAGCGAACACTGGATCGAGATCAACCTCAGCACCCAGCGCTTGATTGCCTGGGAAGGGAACCGCAGCGTGTATGCGGTCATCGTCTCCACCGGCCAAGCCGCCACCCCCACGCCCACCGGTGTTTTTTCGATCTATACCACCTACGACGTGACCCGAATGCAGGGCGAAGATTACGACGTGCCGGACGTGCCCTACGCGATGTTTTACGATGGCAACTACGCCATTCACGGCGCGTACTGGCACAACAGTTTCGGCGTTCCCGTCAGTCATGGCTGCACCAACGTCGCCGTCGATCATGCCGCTTGGTTATATGACTGGGCGTATGTTGGTTCCCCTGTGGTCGTTCATTACTAGTCGCTGACTTATAGCCAGAACAACGACAGAAACAACCGATTGAGAGACATCACGTCTGAGTCGGTGCATTTTAGAAAACGTGAGGCGGTAAGATATACGGGCGATCGCCACCGATGTGATGCGTACACCGCAGATCTGCGAGTTACGGTCACGGCTCGATCGCTATAAAAATCCAATTTTAAGATCGACGGACGTTTTCTAGACTGCCATGACCCTTCAAGATTTTCTCGACCAGTGCGTCGGCAAATGGTTTTCCCAGCGAACCAGTCACGCATTACCGCCCCAAGAACTCGAAGCGGGCAAAGCTGACCTGTGGATCGAGGCTGTCGAACCGGGGGATGCAACGGTGAACGCGGAATGCGATCGCGTCGGGATCGATGCCAGCACGGCGATCGCGCTGCGGACGCGCTGGGATGGTCAGTCGGGCGTTGCGGCAACGAAGCTAACGGGTACGACGCTGCTGATCTTCGGGGATAGCGGAAAATTTGCCCAAACAAACGGAACCGGAACCCAGCTCACAGGGACACATTCCCTCGGCGAAGATGACGCTTTGACGATCGTTGCGACGGCAGATGATCTCAAATCCGAGGAACGTATTTGGTTTGCGGGGCCGAATCTGCGGGAGCGGACGAGTACGATTTCTTACGGTTCGAGCGGCGATCGCTTTGCCTCATTTTGCTCGGAAATTCGCCTGGGTGGTGAACCGGCCAAATAGCCTGAGTTTGGGAAAATAGACGCTGGCCGCCACAAAAAAAGCGACGATCGCCCTATGACGATCGTCGCTTTTTTTACGGGTTGCGTGAAGGCATCAAAACGAAATTAACGACGGCGTCCGAAACTACGCATCGGACGACGAGCGCCGCCACCGCTGCCAAATCCAGACGGACGGCGCTGCATCCGCGATTGCGACGGAGCTTGCTTGTTCGATCGCAGATTGCTCGAACCGAAGCCGGAACCGCTGGATTTCATCCGGTTATTCGCATTCGGGCTAGCAGTCGGTGAACCACTGCCGCGCGTTTTAGAGCCGAACCCGGTCGATCGCGACGCATTCGACGGATTACGTAGATTGCCGCTCGTGCGGAGGGTCGTACGATTTTTGACCGCAGGCGGTGGGCTATTGTGCTTCTCTTGGTAAGACGAGACCGCACCGCGATAGGTTTGACCGACGCCGCCATAGCCCACGAGGGGAGACCCGGCGCTGTACATCGGCGGTACGTAATAGCGAGGGCCAAAGAGCGCATTACCGACCATCTGACCGGCGATCACGCCCGCAAACGGCGTCCAGAAATTTGACTCACGACGCACGATCACCGTTTCCGTTTGACCCGTTTGGGGATTGGTTTGGGTTTCCGTGACGGCATGGACGTATTCGATCCGAAAATCTTCGGTCAGGTGCAAGACGGCCTGACCCGATTCGAGGCTGAGGTAGGTTCCAACGATCGGCTCATCGTCGCCCGTCCGCGCCATTTGCAGGTCGGCGCTGCGATAGGTCGGCGACTGTCCGGGCTGCGTGCCGATCAGCACTAGCGTGTATTCGCCGTCGGCATCGTTATATTCGGCCTGTTGCACGGCGAAGCGGCCATCGGTGACGGTGTTCGTTGCCGCCGCGATGTAGGTTCCGTTCAGTTCGGCGTGGGGTAGGGCGAGAGCCGTGTCGATCGCGAGGCTTGTCCAAGCCAGCGTCAGACACAGAACGCCGATAAAAAGTTTGCGTAACATAGTTTGTTTTTGAAGAGGTTGACGCGATCGGGTTGAGATTGATTGGATCGCGCCAACGTGCTGACTCATTAGTATGAAGGCTAACGTGGGCGATCGGCTTAGTAGTGGTTCCCCACTTTGCGGTGGTGTACCGCCGTTCGCGCATCGTCATTCGCTACCTTGCCACCATCCACCGTGCTGTACACCAGCCAGTGATCTTCACATTCCATCCGACTCACCACGGCACATTCCACGTAGGCCAGCGCGTCGGTCAACAGGGGCGATCCATTCGCTGCCGTTTGAGTATTGACCCCATCAAAGCGATCGGCTCCCGGCGGAAAACGCTTGAGGAAGTGTTTCATCAGGGGTTGATAGTTGCTTTCGGCCAAGATGTTCAACACGAAGCGATCGCCCACCTGCATCAGCGATTCGATCGCCCGGTCTTTCGCCACCGCGATCGTCAGCCCCAACGGCTTAAAGCTGGCCTGGGAAACCCACGAGGCCAACATACCGCTGCTCACATCACCTTTCTTCGCCGTGATGATATACAGCCCGCCGGACAAACGCCCCAAGGCTTTATCCAAATCGCTATCGAGCGACTTCATCTTCTTGATCGAATCCTTGCGGGTGAGGAACTGGCCGAGATCGGTTCCGGCTTCGTCGCAGGTTTGGTAGGTTTGTTCGTCCGGTTCGGTTTTGACGCGGATTGGCGCAAAGGCGGGCGTCAGACCCAGGGCGCGGAATTTGTTGGCGAGGGGATCGATCGGCTCGTCGTCGCCGCCGTAACACTCGAAGAGTCCAAATGCCTGTTTTTTGTCTTTAATTGCCGCAAAAATTGTGCTAACGGTGTCAAGGGTTTGCTGCGCGAGATCGCCGCTGGCAGGTGGTGTACCGAGGACGATGCCCGTGGCGCGGCTGACGAGTTCGTTGATGTCGTGGGGGTCGGCGGCTTTGAGATCGACCATTTCGACGACGACACCGGTTTTGGTGATGCCGTGGGCGATCGCCTGGGAGATGCGATCACTGTAGCCGTAGCCAGACGTGTAAAACACAGCGGCGACGGTTTCCGACTCGGCACGTTCGTTGCTCCAGCTCCAATAGCGCCCGGTTAGCTCATTCAGGTTATGACGCAACAGAGGGCCGTGACCGTTGGCGATCGTCGTAATTTCGCCCAGTTTCTCCATCCGTTTCATCGCCGACACCACCGATCGCGCATTCGGCGCCATCAGACATTCGTAATAAAATCGGTAGTCGGCTTCGATGTCGCTAATCGCTTCATCAAACGTGGCATCAGAGCAGTAGTGCATCCCAAACGCATCGCAGGTGTAGAGGGTCTGCGTTTGGCGATCGTAGCTAAAAATGGTGTCCGGCCAGTGGAGATTGGGCGCGTTGACGAATTCGAGTACGTGACCGTTACCGAGGTCGAGGGTGTCGCCATTTTTGACGACCAGACGCTTGAAGTCTTGGTGAATGAAGCCTTCGAGGAACTGGATCGCCACTTTTGCGCCGACGATCGTCGCTTGGGGCGCGAGGGCGAGCACGTCGCTGACCAGGCCGCTGTGGTCGGGTTCGGTGTGGCTAATGACGATGTAGTCGATCGTGGTGGGATCAACCTGGCCGCGCAGGGTGTCGAGATAGAGCTGACGGAATTTGGCGTGGGAGGTATCGACGAGAGCGATTTTCTCGCTGCAAATCAAGTACGAGTTATAGGTCGTCCCATTTTGTAGACCAAATTCAATATCAAAGCGATCGCGATCCCAATCGAGACTGCGAATGGTGGTGGTATTTTCGGCGATCGGTTCGACTTGAATGGTGAGTCGGGGCTGCGTCGGCGCGGTGGGCGCGGGTGTGGTGGCGATCATCAGTAGTCCTCCTTGGCAATCCGCTTCGATCGATCGCGCTGTATGCAAAACCACGATTGATCGACGTCCATTAGTGTGTTGATTGTAACGAAAGCGTTCGACTTTGAAAACAATTCGGTTGTTTTAATCCTGATGAACCCAATCACCAAGACTGATGTTCAGAGCGAATTACCTGAATCATGACCCGGAAAAATCACCAAAAAGAAAGGCCGCATGATGCAGCCTTGAGGGTAGCTATATTCAGCCAGTTACAGAAAAGCAAAGCAGACTCATTAACGGGTGCAAACGAGGTCTCGGCCTTCACGTTCGAGCAGTGCAACAAGCTGTTCGTCGCCATGAGCTTTGGCCGATGCGAGGCGCTCATTGAGGCGAGAGCACAGATTTTGAGCGTGGGTACGGTGCAGTTTGTCTTGTGCCACGGTCACCGCCACTGGAGTCAGTGCGTTGTCTGAAGTCGGTGGGACGTGGGCGATCGAACCATCTGCAAGCGTGCGGTAGGCAATACCACGATACTTGCACAGCATGGTGGGCTGGGGAATATCCATGTGCTTGGGCTGGCGGACTTGATAGGCATTACCGCGATAGCGTGCCAGAATGTCCGACTCGGTCATTTCAAGGTTGAGCTCGGGGCGCTCATAACGGATGCCACGGTAGCGAAGGGTTGTCATATCGATGCTTTCCTTAAACGTAACGACGATCAGTTGAGAGAACTGACAGAGGAGCGACGCCTTAGCGCGGTGAAATCCCAAAGGTTGATTTATGAGTGAATCCACATAAATGACTCATTTCGGATCAAGCCTTAATCTCTATCTCGTTGCTTCTGTATCAATTGTTACTTTTTTGACCCAACTTAGTCAAGGTGCGATCGCGGAAGCGCATTGTTTTTCAACGCTTCTTAACACTTTAGGAGACGCTTGTTTGTTTTCCGCAACATCGACTCAAGATCGATGTGGGCTAGGGGCTGTGATCAATTAAATTTCTAGCGCTTACCCAGTAAGGGTTACAGCCCCTAGTTTTTTATTGGGGCGAGCGTTCAACAGCATACCCGATAAGGGTTCTACGATTAATTGATGACACGCCCTAGGCAAGAGACAACACTTAAGCCCGCGTAGCGCACAGCCGATAAGAATCAACAGAGCGCGAACAGGCGGAAATGATTAACCGCCGCTAATTTTGACCTTGTAGCCCGATGCTGCCAAGACATCCGCTACCTTGCGCGTCATATCGCCCTGAATTTCGATCGTCATGTCTTTCACCGCTCCCCCAGCTCCGCATTGCGCCTTGAGCGTCTTGAGCAATGCCTTCAAGGTTGCGGGTGTGTGCTGAAAGCCCTCGGCGATAGTTACGGTTTTGCCGCCGCGTCCTTTGCGCGATGCCTGCACGGTAATTTTCTGATCGGCGGGAGGGTAATCCTCGATCGCCTCGTCCTCGGGACGATCCGGCGTACCAAACTCGGAATACACCAGCCGATCGCTCTTGCCGGTTGATTTTCGCTTACCCATCCGATCCTCCTGAGAACCGCTTACACCTTAATTTTTTAAAGAATAAATGCTTGAGACCGACATCAGATCTATCAGATCTTCGTCGCGACCAAAACGCCCATCATGCCGCCCATCAGCGTGTAGTGAACCGCGCCATCGAACCCCGCCGCGCAAGCCAGTGTGACCTGCTCATCGCCCGTCGGGAAGCGATCGAGGCTGGGGGCAATGTAGGCATACTCATCGGTCAGGCCAAACTCGGTGGCCGCTGGGACGACAAGCGTGTTGAGATACCAGTCTTGCAGCGATCGCATCCACGATGACGCCGGACGATGCATATCCAAAATCGCCACCGTTGCGCCGGATTTGAGGACACGGTGCAGCTCGCGCAAGCCTTGGGGAATATCGGTGAGATTCCGCAGGCCGTAGCCCATCGTTGCCGCATCAAAGGAATCATCCGCAAACGGCAAGGCCAGGGCGTCACCCTCAAGCCAGGTGATCGGCGGCGCTGGAAACAGGTGCGCCGCCCGATCGCGAGCTGTATCGAGCAACTGACAGGAAAAATCTACGGCGGTCACATGTCCCGATCGGCTGACCGCATCCGCCAAAACAAACGCCAGATCGCCGCTACCGCAGCAAACATCAAGGCCGTGATCGCCCGGTTTTGCTCCTGACCATGACACCGTCATGCGCTTCCACACATGGTGCAGGCCACCGCTCAGGCGATCGTTGAGATCGTCATAGACTGGCGCGATGCGATTAAAAATCGACTGGACGCGATCGGGGGATACGGTTTCGGCAGAACGATGGGTTTGCTGGGTTTTGTGTGCCGCTTGCAGTGCCTGTTCTAAAGCGGGACTCGTCACGAGATCTCCTCAAAACAGGACAGCCCTAGGGCAATCTGCCGGGCGTATAAGCAAAAAGCATCGACCTCCGTTTCGTCGTGTTTTTGAGCGCTTTTCCATTGCAGTGAGAGCAACCCGACCAAACGATCGCGGAACATGGCTGGAACCACCGCATGGGCGATCAAACCGGCGGCTTGGTAAGACTCTTGCAGATCCGCACGAGCTGCATCGCGAGCGATATCCGCCGTCATTTGTGCTGTGCCTTCGCCCAAGGTCTGCACGACCAGGGGATCGCCTGCGATCGCGCCACTATCGAGCGAAGCATCGGGCGAAGTCGCCACTTCGGCGATCGCGCCGTCTTTGACATGACACACCGCACAGCTCAGGCCATCGGAGCTGAGCGCTAATTCCTGCGCCGTTTTCTCTAAAAATTCTGGAATGCTGGTACAACTACTCGCGGCTTCGACAATGCCAGACCAAGCCGCAACCTGGGCTCGCGATCGGGCGAGTTCTTCCGTGCGCTGCTGCAACACGAGATAGGTGTCCGCCGCGCGATCGACGACACCGCGCAACTCGGTGGGGTCCCAGGGTTTGGTGATGTACTTGTAAACCTGGCCGGAGTTGATCGCCTCGACGAGATCTTCAATATCCGTAAAGCCCGTGAGGATAATGCGGATCGTGTTGGGAAACTGCGGAACCGTCCGGCGGAGAAACTCCGTTCCTTTCATTTCCGGCATTCGCTGATCGGAAATGATCACCGCAACTTCGCCCTCGTCTTCCAGGACTTTGAGGGCATCCGCACCACTGATGGCTTTATAGACCTGAAACTCGCGGCGAAACGTGCGATAGAGCAGATCGAGATTATCTGGCTCGTCATCCACTACAAGCATCTTCGGTTTCGGAGGGCGCATAGTTTCTCTGATGTGGTGTTTGATCTCGTCGATTTCGGGAAAGGAGCGACACATGGGGGCGTGACAGTAACGGCGCGATCGTGAGTGAATCGGCACAGCAGGTGAATCGAGAGCGGTATCGAATCCAACCTCTAGCCGACAATTTAAAAGATTACAAACAATCTTACGGTGTCACGATACGCCATCACGCGATGGGAATCGGGATTCTCCAAAAATTTGCGAAGTTTGTGCGTGTCGATCGTTCCACACAGAACCCAGGAACGATCGGAACTCTAGACCGAATTGATCGAGAGTTTCGACATCTCCGGGCAAAAGTCGTTAAGTTAAAAACATTAAGACCTGAGTGGATGTCTCGCGATCGGCCTGTTTTTGGAAGGGGTCGCTGACGGTGCGGCCATGCCCCCGTGTTGCCTGCGCGAGTCGATCCCCACGTTGCCGCCATGCCCCAGGAGGTTCGCCCATGATCGTTGTCATGAAAGTTGGAACGCCCACCCCGGAAATCGATCGCCTCACGGGCGAATTTAAAGATTGGGGGCTGGAACCGGAAAAAATTGTTGGGAGTTACAAGGTTGTGATCGGGCTAGTCGGCGACACGGCGTCGCTCAATCCGGAGCGTATCGAGGAACTCAGCCCCTGGGTGGAAAGTGTGCTGCGGGTCGAAGCACCGTTTAAACGTGCTAGCCGGGAGTATCGCCAAAATGAACCGACGGTGATTGCTGTGCCGACGCCGAATGGTGAGGTGCGCTTTGGGGAAACCGAGGCGATCGTGACGATCGCGGGTCCCTGTTCCGTGGAAAATGAAGCATCGATCGTCGAAGTTGCCCACCGGGTCAAAGCCGCCGGAGCGCAATTTTTACGCGGTGGAGCCTATAAGCCGCGCACGTCGCCCTATGCCTTCCAAGGACATGGTGAAAGCGGTTTGCATTTGCTCGAAGCGGCGCGAGAGGCCACGGGCTTGGGCATTATTACCGAGGTGATGGACTCGGAGGATATCCCGAAAATTGGCGCGATCGCGGACATTCTCCAGGTTGGGGCGCGGAATATGCAGAATTTTTCGTTGTTGAAAAAGATCGGCGCTCAACCGAAGCCGGTGTTTCTCAAGCGCGGCATGTCGGCGACGATCGAGGATTGGCTGATGGCTGCCGAGTATATCCTCGCGGCGGGTAACCCGAATGTGATCCTGTGCGAGCGTGGCATTCGCACCTTCGATCGCCGCTATACCCGTAACACCCTCGACCTGGCTGCGATTCCGGTGTTGCGATCGCTGACGCACCTACCGATCGCGATCGATCCGAGCCACGGCTGCGGCTGGTCGAGTCTTGTGCCACCGATGGCGAAAGCGGCGATCGCGGCGGGTGCGGACTCGTTAATGATCGAGGTGCATCCGAATCCGGCGAAGGCGCTATCCGACGGCCCGCAATCGCTGACGCCGGATGCGTTTGATACGCTCATGATGGAGCTTGCGCCGTTTGCGGAGCTGTGTGGGCGGGGTGCGAAGGCGGTGCAGCCGGTTTAAGTGGTCTCAGCGTTGAATCCGAGAAATCCTGACCCATGATTTTCGCTAGTTGTGGGTCAGGCAGCCCATTTTTGACGATTGATCGCCAGGTCAAGGGTTAAATCGAAGACCTTATCGCGCGTTTCATAAAACTGCTCTTTGGTGTAGGCCGTTTGGGGTAAATGTTCAGCGAGAACAAGATCGACTTGATGGCGTACTCCTAGGCGTGTTTGGCTGTCTTTGTACCAGTCTTGTACCAGAACTTTGGGGTGTGCTGCGGTCAGGCGTTTGAGTAGGGCTTGGGCGGCGAGGCGGACTTTTTGTTCCTCGGCTTTGGTCATGGTGTCTTTTCGCAGGAGGTCGTAGATTTCGAGTTCGTCTTCGCTGAGGCCGAGGCGGATGTGGCGTTGTTCTTCGTCCCGCAGGGCTGCGGCGAATTGCACCAGTTCCTCGAAGTTGGCGTCGGCGTCGCTGCTTTGGGCGTTGTAGGTGTCGATGATGCTCTGGAGCCGATCGGCGAAGTCGCGGCGGGTACGGTTTTTATTGAGCATTGTCGCGAGTTTGTGTTCGAGAAAGGCTCGCAGGTCGGCGATCTCGATGTTTTTGTAGGGGGTTTGGCGAAAGTCTTGCTGGAGTTTTTCAAAGTCGATGTTGCCCAGATCCCAGACTTTGCCCTGTTGTTTGATTTGATAGCTGCCGGTGGATTCTTGCGCACGATCGAACTGCTGGCTGTTCACCACCAGGCTTTCATCGAGTAGCTCGTTGATTTTTTGGGTGGCGCTGTCGATGTCCTGGCGCTGGGTGATGCTGTCGAGGATGCCGCGTAGGTACTGGAACAGGGCGACTTGACGGACGATCGGCTTGCCCAGAATTTCCGGTTTACAGGCTTCGTACAAGCCAGAGATCGTATTCTCAAAAACTTTGAATGATTGTTTCCATTCGTCAGTAGTGAGTAAGGTATCCGCCCAACCCTTGAACAGGCCGAGGTTTTGGGCGATCGCGTCGGTTTCCAGGACGGCATCGATCGCGATCTCGTGTTCGGCCAGGAATTCCCGTCCTTGCTCGATCGCCTCGTCGAGCAACTTAAACAACGCCGATTTATCCTGTACCGGCACATCATCATCGAGGCCGTCGCTGCCCTGGCCGTAGTCTTTCACGGCTTTTTTCAGTCGTCCGAAGACGCCGTAATAATCGACGATTTCGCCATTTTTCTTGTCCACACCGTTGATGCGGTGGGAGGTGACGCGGTTGGCGCGGGCGATCGTCTGCATTAGGGTGTGGCCTTTTTGGGGTTTATCGAGATACAGCGTTGAGACGGTTTCGGCGTCGAAGCCGGTCAGCCACATGGCGCAGACGAAGACGAGCTGAAGCGGGTGATCGGGGTCTTTGAAGTGGTCTTCGAGGTCGCTTTGGGCGATCTGGCGGTGGGGGCGAATGTCGAGCTTTTGGGCGGCGAATTTTTCCTCTTCGCCGTTTTCGGGGCTGACGACGACGGCCATCTCGATCCGGCGCATGTAGTCAAGGCGCTGTTTGAGGCGTTTTTTCTCTAGGTCGTTGGTGCTGGCGTTGATTTCGCCGCGTAGCTGTTGGATCTCGGTTTTCCAGAGGCGCTGGACTTTGTTGTACATGTTTACGGCGGTGAATTTATCGACGGAAATCACCATGCCTTTACCGAGGTAGCCGCGTCGGGGAAAGTGAGCCACGATGTCTTTGGCGATCGTTTCGAGGCGATCGTCGCGTTTGATGATCGAGAGGGTTTGGGCGAATTGATGTTCGAGTTGTTCCTGTTGGGCGTCGTTGATGTTTTCGGTTTCGAGGATTTCGTAAAATTCGTTGCTGAGGTCGTCGTTTTGGTTTTGGACTTGGGGGACGCGCTTGTTATAGAACAGCGGCACGGTTGCGCCGTCGTCGATCGATTGGCTGAAGTTGTATTCGGAAACGTAGTCACCGAACCAGGTGTTGGTTTTACGATCGCGTCCCAATAGTGGTGTGCCGGTGAAGGCGAGATATTGAGCGTTGGGCAAGCCTACCCGCATGTTTTCGGCGAGGGTTTTGTATTGGGTGCGGTGGGCTTCATCGACGATGACGATGATGTCGTTGCGATCGGAGAGTAGGGGGTATTTTTTGCCTTTGTCGTAGCGGAATTTGTGGATCAGGGTAAAGATCAGGCGTTTGTTTTGGCGGAGGAAGTCGCGTAGTTGTTCGCTGTTTTTGGGTTGGGCGGTGTCGGCTTTGTTAACGGTTTTGGTGTTGAGGAAGGTTTGATAGATTTGGCTGTCGAGGTCGTCACGATCGGTGATGACTAAAAAGGTGTAGTTGCCGGTGCATTTCCGTAGAATTTTGCGGGCGTAGAAGATCATCGAGTAGCTTTTGCCGGAGCCTTGGGTATGCCAAAAGACGCCGAGTTTGCCGTCGAATTTGTGGCGGCGTTGAAATTTGGCGTAGCCTTTGTTGACGCCGATAAATTGGTGGTTTTGGGCGATGATTTTCTGGGTTTTGCCGTCTTTGTCGCTATACAAAATGAAGTTTTCGATATAGTCGAGCAGTTTTTCGGGAACGAGGAGGCCGTCGATCAGTCGATCGAGGCTGGTTCCGGTGTTGCGGATCTGTTGCCGATCGATTTTTTCGGTTTCGTCTTCGGGGCGCAGCCATTGAAAGAAGCGTTCCCAATTAGCGGTGATGCTACCGACGCGGGTTTCGATCGCGTTACTGAGGATACAGAGGGCGTTGGTGAGAAAGAGTTGGGGGATATCGTGTTGATAGTTGTTGAGGTTATCGTCGTAGGCGTTGCGAAGTTTGATGTTGGCGTTTTTGAGTTCAATGAAAACGAGGGGTAGGCCGTTGATATAAAGCAGGATATCGGGGCGGCGGTAGGTGGCTCTGGGGGTGGGGTTGGTGGTTTTGATCCAGAGTTGGGAGACGGCGAGGTATTGGTTATTTTCGGGTCGATCGAAGTCGATGATCCTAAGTCGATCGCGTTCGGTTTTTCGGGTTTTGGGGTTTTTGTATTCGATCGCGATGCCGTCGCGGATGAGGCGATAAATTTCGCGGTTGGTGTGGGTGGGGTCTTGGATCGGGGGGGTGTCGGGGAGTTGTTTTAGGGCTTTGTCGATTTCGGTTTGGGGGATGTTTGGGTTGAGGCGGATCGCGGCGGTTTTGAGGCGATCGCGTAATATGACGTGGCGTTTGTCGGTGCGGTTGGAGTGGTCGTTGAGGGTGTCGGGTTTGGGGGTGTTGCAGTTGAGGGTGTGGTAGCCGAGTTGGCGGAGGCGATCGAGGGTGGCTTGTTCGATGTTGTCTTCGCTGATGAAGTTGGGCATGGGTTTAGGGGTTCATGCTGGGTGGGGTTTGGATGTCGAGGTGTTCGACGTGGAGTTTGCCGGAAATTAGGCGAGGGAGGAGGAGATCGCGAGTTTTTGTGAGGTTTTCGTTTTGTGCTTGTAACTGATGCTTTAGCTCAAATATCGGATCTACTAGAGACGAAAATTTTTTGATTAGCCTATCGCCAGGAAAGAAAAATTGATTTGAATAAGCTTGATTTCTATTCAGCCCAGGAACCGCAGCATCATTATTTATAAAATTGAGAGTATTTAACAGGAAGAATAAGTATGTTAGCGGAAGCTCAGACACAACATAAAAAACAGTATCAATCGGAAAAAATCCACGATCCGAAAAGTGAATTGCTCCAACATTACCTTTTCGACCAACGATAATTCCTGGTTTGTTGACAAGTGCTTTTGAATGTGAACCAACAATGCCACCTGAACCATAGACATTAAATTGACCAGAATCTCTATCAGTCTCTTTCAATGCTTTTCCATATGCAAGTTCGAGTATGTCTCGTAATCGTTTAACTTCCCAGCCTTCGGGGATACCTTTAATAAATTGGGTGTTTTGGTAGCCGGGAAAGCGCAGACGGACAAACCATTCGCGGTAGATTTCCTCGGCCATTTTTTCGAGTAGGGCGATGCGGCGTTTGTTGGTCTCGATCAGGTCATCATAAGCTGTCAGTATCGCCGCAATCTTTCGTTGGGTTTCGAGGTTTTTATTAAAAAATTGAAATCTAAAGATTGAGTCGAGAGTGACGCTAGCTTGATTTGCTGCACCTTGAGCTGTGTTTATAATGTATCCCTGAAAACTTCTGTCTTTGAGCAAGTAAAAAAGGAATTGCTTATTTAAAGTTTCTTTGGGATAAATTATGACGGCATTTTGATTAAGTAGAGAACCGTCTAACTCCTTCGGAATCATTACAACTCGACCAACAACTGATAACGGATTGTTAGGCCATGAGCCTACAGTCTGGATAACTATATCTCCAGAGTTCAATCGGAATTTTCTTTTCTCTTCCGCGTGAGATTCACTGACATAGACTAGATCTGAGGTTGAAACTGAAGATCCGGTGAAGTTCGTAACTTTTACAACAGGGATACCACTAGATTCAAAGTTTGAGCTTTTGAATGCAAATCCCTTTTTATGGCTCACAACATCGCCAAGAAAGATACTTTCATGCATTTTGATTATTCTCCCAGTATGGCTTCCTTGTTGTTCGATATGGTTGTTTGAAGTTGAATGGAAATATCATTTAGCTCACCAAGAAGATTATGCAAGTTTGAAAACTCTTCAATAAACTCCTCCTCAGTCTTCCCATCCTCCTCAATCACCACCCCCACATACCGCCCCGGATTCAACGAAAAATCCTGATCCTTAACCTCAGCCAACCCCGCCAACCGACATAACCCCACCACATCCTCATACCGCGCCGCCGGGAACCGCTCCTGTAACCAGCCCACATGCCCAAACCAAACCTCCGCATCCCGCACCTCCGAATGCAACAGCTCCAACGCCCCCTTCAACCTTTTTAAATCCGCCGATCGCTTCCCCTCGATCGCCCGCTCATACCCCCGCACCACCCGATCGAGCCGCTTCAAACACCCCTGTAACCCCGCAAAAAACGGCCCAAACTGCCCCCATAACCCCCGCTGCGCCCCATTGCGATCGTCCACCGATAACCCACCCAGCGCCATATACCCAGCATAGGCCGACTCCAACACCGCCAAACCCTCCCACGCCAACAACAAATCCGCGATCGC
>JAABST010000055.1 GCA_011390275.1 Geitlerinema sp. S16 | reverse complement strand
TGTTTGTCTACCCGTCAGGAGGCCAGGTAATGGTCAGACTGGGAATCCCCACGCCTTTAGGCTGGGGAGGATGTCAAAACAATCCCTCTAGGCGGCGGCGAATATCATCTAGCTCGCTCGATACCATCGTCTCGTCTTCTTCGGGCGCTGAGGCCGCGCGATCATCATCGTCTTCAGACCAATCTGTTTTTTCCGTATTGGTGGCGGGGGGCGATAGAAAAATGCGCTCTTCTTCAGACTGCGGCACGAAACCGACCGGGATTAGCTTGGCTTCATAATTCGCCGTAGCGCAAAACTCTTCGATTTCCTCCGCTAATAATTCTTCGACCGTGGGGACGTGAAAATCCTGCGCTTCGAGTAGCATGGCATAACGCTCGGCATCCTCCGCCGACTCGAACATCATGACGATATTATGTTCGCGTCCGTCGCTACCAACGAGCCGAATCGTGTGAATTCCTTCATTATCAGTGCCTGCATTAAACAGTAGAACAAACACGCGCATGGCTCGTCTTTCTCCCTTAAGCCCAAAATCTCTCAGTCCGACGTGTCTACTCTACAACGTGATATCCGCACTCTTAGCACTCTTGATCGATCAAGCATGACGATCGCGAACTTGATATCCTTTGAGAGCTGATCCGACGCGAGCTATCCCAAGCAAAACCGTCTCTTCTGTTCAATATTTCTCGTAGCCCTGTCCTGCTGTCTTGTTAGATGACCGACGCGATTCCTCCGTCACCGCCTGAACCGACCCCTGAGCTGTCACCTCAGCCCCCTGAACATCCCCAATCACCGCGATTGCCCAAATGGTTGGTCATTGCGGGGACAACGATCGTGATCGTTGCGGCGGGGACAGCGGGTGTTGCGACGTATTTGGTCAAAACGAAGCTGTCGCCGCTGGTAGAGCGATCGCTGACGACGCTGTTCGATCGTCCGGTGGACATCGGGGCGGTCAGCGGGTTTGGCCTCACGTCGGTGAGTTTTGATGCGAGCCAGCTACCGGCGACGGCGAGCGATCATAGTTTTGCCCAAATTCCAGCGGTGACGGCGAATTTCAACCCGTTTCAGGCGATCGGCGGTGAGCTGGATTTGACCGTGACCCTCGAAGAACCGACGGTGACGCTGATCCAAGCCGAAAGCGGTCAATGGCTCGATATCAAGCTCGATAGCAAACCCTCGGACGGGTTTAAGGTGCGGCTTGATACGTTGGCGATCGAAGGCGGCAAGGTCAGCCTTGTGCCGTTTCTCACGTCTACGCCGCAAAAAGCCGCTTCCAATCCAGGCGCAAACCCAGGCGCGAAACCAGGCGCTCCCATTTCAGAACCGCTCAACCTCACCAGTCCCGATCGTGCCGATTCTGTCAATCCTGCCAGCCCTGCCAATCCTGCCGATTCTAATTCGACCACTCCGAGCCAGGTCAATCCAAACTCAAACCCGAATCGGGCGATTCCAGACCTGACAGCGCCAACTCCTGCTTCGCCAACTCAAACAGACCCCACCAATTTGTCTGAACTGGGTCAACTAAACCCCGAGGACTTAGTGGATCTGGGTTTAGGTTTGGACTTAAGTCCAAACTCAAGCTCAAGCTCAAGCTCAAATTCAAACTCAAATTCAAACTCAAACTCAAGCTCAAACTCAAGCTCAAGCTCAAGCTCAAGCTCAAGCTCAAGCCCAGCCAACTCAGCACCCGCCGAAACGAACGAAACCGTCCCACCCGCCAACCCCTCAGCAGCAGGCGAAGCGTCGGCAGGCGAGACCGACGATCCGCCGAAAGATCGTGAGCCGTCCGACGTTGAGATTGTCCAGGCTCCGAACACGATCGAGCTACCCGCGATCGACACGCTGCCCGCACCGCCAACCTCTGTGCGGCTGTTTGACGTTGAGGGACAGGTGACGATCGACGACGAAGGGCAGCGCGTGGCCTTCGAGACCGTTGGGAAAAACGGCAAATTTGGGCGCTTGGACGTACAAGGCGAGGTGCAAACCGCCAGCGGCGCGATTTTGCTGACCGTGGCGGCGCAAAACGTGGCCAGTGAAGCCTTAACGACGGCTTTACCGCTCCCGTTTGAGCTGTACGGCGGTCGGCTGTTTACAAATCTTAAAATTGCGCTGGATATCAATAATCTCAACGAAATCCCGCTGATGTCCGGCACGGCGCGGGGAACCGATGTACTCGTGGCGCTGGACGGTGCGCCACAGCCGATTTTTATTGAAAAGAGCAATCTTGCCTTTAAAGAGCGGCAAATTGCCTTTGAAGATGCGATCGGGCAGTACGGCCCGCTGCCGGTCAAAATCGAGCGCGGCCTGATTGACCTGCAACGGGGCTACGAGCTGCCGATGTTGGTTCCGCCGGTAGATTGGCGCGTGGCGCGACAGGCGATCGTCCCGGATTTTGCGATCGATGGGTCGGGCGAAATCGGCGCACAGCTTATTTTACGGGGGCCCCTGGAACAACCGGTGCTGGTCGGTCAGGTGACGAATCTATCGCCGCTGGAGATCGATCGTCTTGCTCTAAGCGATCTCGATGGACGCTTCGGTTTTTCCTTCGGGACGGGTGAATTTATCCTGGAACAGATCAATCTGGTTCCCGCGAGCGGTGGTCAGATCCAGGCGGCGGTTAAGGTGCAGTTACCCCCGGATGACAAAACACCGCTGCAAGTTCTGACTGAGTTCGCGATGGTGGACATCAACGCCGACGCGATCGCCTTTGACTACGGCGCGTCGTTGCCAATCGATCGCGTTAACGCACGCGGTCGGGTGACGCTGCAAAATGACGTCATCGGGATTGCGATTCCGCAAATCGAAATCGGTGAGGGACTCGGGCAAATTGTCGGTCAGATTCGTGGCGATCGGTGGCAAGGCGAAATCGCGGTCAATAATATCGCCCTTGATCCGGCTCTCACTCCGACGGTGAATCTCGGTGCGTTCAGTGGTCGCGCCCAGGTGGCGGGTCTGCTCGATGTCTTCTCGACGCCAGATCTGAGCAAAGTCGTGCTTCAGGGCATCGGCGCAACCAGCGTTAACGGTCAGCCGATCGAGTTCAGCGCACAGCTTGGTAATGGTCAATGGCGCGTCGAATCTCAGCTTGAGAACGTACCGATCGCCTCGTTTGTAACGCTCTCTGATCCGATCTCACGGCTCGATATTGGTGGCCTGACCGGTACGGTGGTTGCGGCGGGGATAACCTCCGGCCTCCAATTGATCTCGACACAAATCGGCGGTAGCGGTCAGTTGCCGGTGGAGGGTGGCATTGTGGCGGGAAATGTAATGTTAAATGGCGATCGTTGGCAAAGTCAGTTAGGCATCCAGAATGTTGGCATTGCGAAGCTGTTGCCCGCCAATTTGCCGCTGCGATCGCCACGACTCAACTCGCCCCAGCTCAATCTCGCCGGGACGACCGCCTTTGACCTCGCCACCATCGTCGCCCAGGGGGCATTTGCGATCGCGGCAGACAATGGCGGAATGCAGGGGACACTGGCGGTGCGCGATGCAGGCTGGACGGTGGATCTCGCCCAATTTGCGCTGCCGGTTCCCGACCCGTGGCGCGATCAGTTTCCCGTTGCCACCAGTACGGCGACCCCGTCTCAGCTCTCGGGATCAATCTTTGATTTTTCGCCTAGCGCGATCGTGGGTCGCGTCGTGGCTGCGTTGCCCACAAGCGATCGCGATGCGGACGGTAATCCTGCCGGTAATATCGCCGTTGCTCTCAACCTGAATCGCAACCAGTGGCAAGCCGGTGTCGTCATTCCGCCCCAGAATTTGAACGCGCTGTTATCGAGTCAGGCGATCGCCACCCTCGCAAACGGTGCGGCCACCCCCGATATTGGGGGGCAAATTGCCGCCAATCTCGCCTTAACGGGCGGCTGGGATGGTGCAATTCCGAGCAATATCAACCTCGAAACGAGCCGCCTTCAGCTTGACAATCTGACGCTGAATGGTGAAACAGTTAGCGACAAACTCGTCGGCCAAATCGTAAGTGGTGCCTTGCCGACCACCGGCAGCATGACGGCGTTTCCACTGGTGGTAGAGCGGTATGGCGACCTGCCCCAGTTCCGCGCGGCGGACGTGGCCGATGATATTTCGATCGCCCTGATCGAACCGATCGATCCGGACAATCCACCGGACGATCCCAACAGCATCGATCACGTGGTCATGCAGATTTCGCGCGACTTCATGCCCCGACTGTTCGAGGCGCAACTGGGCGATTTTCAGGCGGTGGGTCGTTGCCTCAGCGCCGATCGCTGCGATTTCACCGCCGATCAGTTTCCGCTGGCCTGGTTGGGATTGCAGCCCATTCCGGAGATGGGTCGTATCGAAGGCTTGCTCGGGTTTGACGGTCAGGTGAACCCCCAAGCAGGATCGTTGGCCGGTCAGATTAACTGGCTCGAACCCCAGTGGGGATCGGTGACAGCGGACGCGATCATCGGGGCGGTGTCGTGGCGCGATCGGCGGTTTGGCGTGGATGAGCTAGCGGTGATTCGTGGCGAGACCCGCTATCAATTTGACGGCGGGGTGAACCTGGTTGATGATCCGCAAATTGGTCTCAAGGTGAGTGTGGTTGATGGAGATTTGCAAGATTTGTTAGGGCTGTTGCAATGGTCGGAAATCGAGGATATTTCACGCGGCTTTGCGCCGATCGAGTTAGGTTCGATCGAAGATTTAGACGCTGTGGCCGTGGGCGATCCAGCGCGATCGTTACTCAATAGCATTCGGCGGTTGGTCGAGATTGATTTACTGCGCGAACAGCGCGAAAAACGCACGATCGGGCGGGCGGTACTACCGGAGCTACGCGACCTCGAAGGCCGGTTTAACGCCGAGCTGGATCTCGGCGGCACGGTGTCCAATCCGCTAATTGAATTTGCGGCTCGCGGTGAGGATTGGCAGTGGTCACCCTATGCCATCCCCGAAGTGCAACTCGTTGGACGCTACCGCGATCGTCACCTCGAATTTGATCCCTCCTGGATCACCGCCAACCTCGAACCCAATACCCTGACGCGGCTCGATCTCAAGGGCATTGTGTCCCCGGATCTGCAATCTGCCAACCTGGAGCTAACGAGTTTGCCGCTCTTCTTCGTCGGTGAAGCGGCGAAACTACCCGACCAGTTCCGCACCTCTGGCCTGCTCGACATTTCGGCGACCCTAGCGGGAACCCAGGCCGATCCGCGTTTGCGCGGCACGTTGCATCTGGCCGATGGGCGGCTGAATGGCAAGCCGATCGAGCTGGAACAGGGTGGTTTTTTCTATGAAAATGGCCGGATACGCTTCGGTGGAAATTTACTGACGGCGGGTCTAGAGACGGTGGCCGCTGCGCCCGAATCGCCCGAATTGCCCGAATTCGCCGAATCGCCCGAATCGCCCAACTCAGCCGAACCGGACGCGATCGAACCCCCGATCGCGCCCGACCCCTCGCGCCCCGTGTACAACGCCGCCGTCACCGTACGCGGCACATCACCATTTGCCCTCCCCGGCGCGACCGAACTTGATCCCGACGATCGCTTTTCCGTCACTCTCTCCACCCGCGATGACGGCATGGCCTTTCTGAACGCGCTGACCGACAGTGTCGGCTGGCTGGGCGGTCGTGGGGAAGCGAATATCACCCTAGGCGGTCGGCGTCAAAACGGAATTTATAGCGTAGAGCGCACCCTCGGAACCGCGATACTTGACGGCGCGATTCTTCAGTCGCCGCAGCTTCCCGAACCGCTCACCGATGTCTACGGCACGATCGATCTCAATGGCGATCGCATTACCGTCACCGATCTGGTCGGCAACTTTCAGCAAGGAGCCGTCAAAGCCACGGGCAACCTCTCGCTGTTCGATCCCTTCGCCGTGGATAGTCAGTTAACGGTGGTACTCGATCGCGTCGCCCTCAACCTCAAGCGCATCTATAGCGGTGGCATTGACGGGCGAATCAACATCACCGGATCGGCGCTGTTTCCCAGTATTGGTGGCTATTTGACCCTCACCGACGGTCTGGTGTTTCTGCCCGATCCTGACGCCCCAGCTCCGGTGTTAGACCCGATCGGCTCCACCCCCGTTATCCGCTACGACGACCTCAAGCTCCGCCTCGATGACAATATTCGTCTCGTCAGCCCCCCCACGCTCGACTTTGTCGCCGAGGGTCTCCTAACCGTGCGCGGCCTGCTCGATAATCCCTCCCCCGCCGGTAAAATTTTCCTGCGTGACGGTCGCGTCAACCTATTTACCACCGCATTTACGCTCGATCAAAACCGCTTTAACACCGCCATTTTTGACCCTCAATATGGCCGCGATCCGATTCTTGATGTGAGCATGGGCGCGTCGGTCACCCAGACCACCCGCAATCGCATCGTCAGCAATTTGGATGCATTGGACGTGGCACGATCGCGAGAGTTGCAGGATGTGGCGATCGAGCGGGGCGGGGTCGAGACGATTCGGATTACGGCGACGGTGCAAGGGCGAGCGAGCCAACTGTTCGATCAGTTGGAGTTGAGCAGTACACCGGCGCGTCCTCAGCTAGAGTTATATTCGCTGATTGGTGGTGGTGTTGCGGAAACCACCGAGGGCGGCGGGACGGTGGCGATCGCGAGTTCGGCGCTGTTAACCCAGATCCAGTCGATCGTCAGTCGAGCCTTGGGCTTGCGTGACTTTCGGCTGTTCCCAGCGTTTGATCCGCGTACCTCATCGTTGGGGCTTGGCGCAGAGGTAGGGGTGCGGCTGACGGATCGGCTTTCCACGTCGTTTCAGGTGATTCTCGATCGCGATGATAGTGTTCGCTTTGGGGTGCGGTATCGAATTAGTGATGATGTGATTTTGCGCGGTTCGACGGATTTCAATGGTGAAGATCGCGGCTCGATCGAGTTTCAAACTCGGTTTTAAGCATCGTTTTAAGGGTTGCTCGATACACTATGTTTGATATAGCAAAAAACGATTTACTTAGGACGTATCAAAAAAAGCTGAGAGCACTGAGCGGAGTCGAAGTGCGGTTTTCAGCTTGGACGAGAGTGTCCTAACACAATCGGCTTACGCTATATAATAGAAAGAAATTGACAGAACTGACGCAGAAATCCGACGTCTAACCGACTTTGCGTCAGTCTTAATTGGATTCAGTAGACTAATAAAATAAAAGTGACTTAAACCACGTAATTCAACCATCCTGTTTGCAAACAAGCTCGAAGTTTATGCTACGCATAACCTCCATTCATTAACTTGGGCGACTTACCGCACCCTGACGAAAAAGACGACGATATCGCAGCCAAACGGCTACTGAATTTGCCATGTCCAACCCCACCACCACCCCGATCGCCCAACTCCAACCCGGAACCCTCTGGTCTTATGCCACCACCGCCACCGTCCACGGCCTCGCGTGTGGCGCACTCGAACCGCTCACCACCACCCACACCACCCTCGACGATCGCGGCCTTCGCTTCAGCCTCCGCATCCTCAATAACCTTCGCCGTAAAACCCAAGCCAGACAGGAAAAACCCGCCGATTTCAACCCGTTTTTGCCTTACGATCGCGACCTCTTCGTCGCCGACATCAGCGACACCCACGTTTGCGTCTTGAACAAATACAACGTCTTCGATCGCCACCTGCTGATCATTACCCGCAAATTTGAAGCACAAACCCACTGGCTCAACGAAGCTGACTTTTTCGCCCTGTGGATCGGATTGCGCGAAAACGGTGGCCTCGGGTTTTATAACGGTGGAACCGACGCCGGAGCGAGCCAGCCCCATAAACATCTTCAGCTTGTGCCATTTCCTTTGGTTCCCGACGCCGCTGCCGATATCCATTCGATCCCGATCGCCCACGCCATCGATCGCGCCGAATTCCAGGCCACCATCGACGGCAGCCCGATCGGCATCGCAGCAGACCTGCCCTTTCTGCACGCGATCGCCCCGCTCGATCGCACCTGGGGCAACAATCTCGCGATCGCCGCCCGCGAAACCGCACGGCGCTACCGCCAAGCTCTCACCGCGATCGGCCTGCCACCCACCGGAATCGCACAAACCGGAGCCTATAACCTGCTGATGACGCGCGATTGGTTGCTCGTCGTGCCACGATCGTGTGAAAGCCTGGACAGCGACGCGGGGAAAATTTCGATTAATGCGCTGGGGTTTGCCGGGACACTGCTGGCAAAAAATGAAGCCCAACGCGATTGGCTCCAGCAGCGATCACCTCTCGATTTACTACTCCAGGTCAGTCAGCCACGATCAATACCGCTCGGCCTTCAGTGATTGCGCGACATGTTGCATCACTCTAGGAGCCAAGCTCGCCGCGTGAACAACCCGCGACGATCGCTGGTAATCCTCAAAATCCTCTCTAAACCCCGCCAATCGCGTCATCTTTCCCCCGTTCACCCAAAAACTCACCCAAAAACGGCAATATTTGTAACAGAAACCGATCCCCGCGTTAAGGTTCATTTAAAAAACGCCCTAACCGGCGCGATCGGGGTGGGAATAACGCGGTAATAACAACATGGCATGACACAATACTCGTTTGCTATGCTAATTCCATCGCGCCAGTCCCCGTAAAACTCGGGCTCAGGAACAGTTCAATGGAAGGATGCCATGTTTGAACGATTTACTGAAAAAGCCATCAAAGTCATTATGTTGGCTCAGGAAGAGGCTCGCCGCCTGGGTCACAACTTTGTCGGTACGGAGCAAATCCTCCTTGGCCTGATCGGCGAAGGTACGGGAGTCGCTGCAAAAGTATTGAAATCGATGGGCGTCAATCTCAAAGACGCTCGGATCGAGGTCGAAAAGATCATCGGTCGCGGTTCGGGTTTCGTCGCCGTCGAGATTCCCTTCACCCCCCGCGCCAAACGAGTTCTAGAGCTATCGCTCGAAGAGGCTCGCCAACTCGGTCACAACTACATTGGAACCGAGCACTTGCTGTTGGGTCTGATCCGTGAAGGAGAAGGGGTTGCTGCTCGTGTCTTGGAAAATCTCGGAGTTGATCTCTCAAAAGTTCGCACCCAGGTGATCCGAATGCTGGGCGAAACAGCGGAGGTTACCTCAGGTGGCGGCAACCGCAACACCAAAACGCCAACTCTCGATGAATTTGGCACGAACCTGACCCAACAAGCAGGCGAAAGCAAGCTCGATCCTGTGGTCGGTCGCCAAAAAGAAATCGAGCGGGTGATCCAGATTCTCGGACGCCGGACGAAAAATAATCCGGTGCTGATTGGTGAACCGGGTGTGGGTAAAACCGCGATCGCGGAAGGACTCGCCCAACGGATCGCCAATCAGGACATTCCCGATATTCTCGAAGATAAGCGCGTCGTGACCCTCGATATCGGTCTATTGGTGGCCGGTACGAAGTATCGCGGTGAGTTCGAGGAACGCCTGAAGAAGATCATGGATGAGATCAAGCAGGCGGGCAATATTATCCTCGTGATCGATGAGGTTCACACCCTGATCGGTGCGGGCGCAGCGGAAGGCGCGATCGACGCGGCCAATATCCTCAAACCGGCGCTCGCTCGCGGCGAGCTGCAATGCATCGGTGCGACGACCCTCGATGAATACCGCAAGCACATCGAGCGTGACGCTGCCCTCGAACGCCGCTTCCAGCCCGTCATGGTCGGCGAGCCGACCGTCGAAGAAACGATCGAGATTCTCTTCGGTCTGCGCGAGCGCTACGAGCAACACCACAAGCTAAAGATTCTCGACGAGTCGCTCGAAGCGGCGGCGAAACTGTCCCATCGTTACATCAGCGATCGCTTCCTGCCCGACAAGGCGATCGACTTGGTCGATGAAGCCGGTTCGCGGGTGCGTCTGATTAATTCGCAGCTTCCGCCAGCGGCGAAGGAACTCGACAAAGAGCTACGCCAAGTCCTGAAGAATAAAGACGAGGCCGTGCGCTCCCAGGACTTCGACAAAGCCGGAGAACTGCGCGATCGCGAGATGGAAATCAAAGCCGAAATCAAGGCGATCGCCCAAAGCAAGAAAGCCGAAGACGAAAACAACGATTCGGCGGAGATGCCCCAGGTCACCGAGGAAGACATCGCCCAAATCGTCGCGAGCTGGACGGGTGTCCCGGTTAACAAGCTCACCGAAAGCGAGTCCGAAAAACTCCTGCACATGGAAGGCACGCTGCATCAGCGGCTGATCGGCCAAGACGAAGCGGTTCGCGCCGTGTCTCGTGCTATCCGTCGCGCCCGTGTCGGCCTGAAAAACCCCAACCGCCCGATCGCCAGCTTCATCTTCTCCGGCCCCACTGGCGTCGGTAAAACCGAGCTGACCAAATCCTTGGCGTCCTACTTCTTTGGTTCGGAAGAGGCGATGATTCGTCTCGACATGTCCGAATTCATGGAACGTCACACGGTCTCGAAACTGATCGGTTCGCCTCCGGGCTACGTCGGCTACAACGAAGGCGGTCAGCTCACCGAAGCCGTGCGCCGTCGTCCGTATACCGTGGTGCTGTTCGATGAAATCGAAAAAGCACACCCCGATGTGTTCAACATGCTGCTGCAAATTTTGGAAGATGGTCGCCTGACCGATGCCAAAGGCCGCACGGTGGATTTCAAAAATACGCTGATTATCCTAACCTCGAATATCGGGTCTAAGGTGATCGAAAAAGGTGGCGGCAGCCTTGGATTTGAATTCGACGACGGCAAGGGCGATGTGCAGTACAACCGCATCCGCAACTTGGTGAACGAAGAGCTGAAACAGTACTTCCGCCCCGAGTTCCTTAACCGTCTTGATGAGATCATTGTCTTCCGTCAGCTCACGAAGGACGAAGTCAAGGAAATCTCGGAAATCCTGCTCAAAGAGGTGTTTGGTCGCCTGACCGAGCAAGGAATTACGCTCACGGTGACGGATAAATTCAAAGATCGTCTGGTCGATGAAGGCTATAACCCGTCCTACGGAGCGCGACCCTTACGCCGTGCAATCATGCGTCTACTGGAAGATAGTCTCGCGGAGGAAATCCTCTCGGGTCGTATCCAAGATGGTGATACGGCGCAAGTGGATGTCGGCGAAGATGGCAAGGTCGTTGTGCATCATTCGGGCGATCGCCCGAAAGAGCTGGTCGGTGTTGATTAGTGTTGATTAACCTCAATCACCGGGTTCAGGATTAAACTCGATTGATACGAAACGCCCTTCTGTTTCTCTGGATTCAGAAGGGCGTTTTAGTATGTCATTACTGAATCAATCTCCTCGCTTTTTCTTCCTCTTTATTTATTGTGTTATTCGCTGCTTTTAAACCGAGAACGAAGATACCGTCGTTAGCCGATCGCGGTTCGCGGCTGATCTCCCGTTTGGGTCGATCGCGTCTTGCGCCACCGTTACGACGCTTGGGGATCAATCGGGCGAGCTTGAAGCGGGCGACAATCCTCGGTGGCGGCCTGACGCTGGGTCTGGCGATCGTTGTGGGATCGATCGAAGCGCAAATCGATCGCATTGCCATCTTGGGATTTCATGACATCATCGATCCCAATCTCCCAAGCGAACGCGCCCCAGCACGAGCCCCCGTTGAGTCCGACTACACACGGCAAGATTTCGAGCGACTGCTAGCCTATCTGGTCGATCAAAACTACTGGTTTCTCACCGCCGAAGATCTCTACGACTATTTCGGCAAACCCAACCCCGACCCCATTCCCGAGGAATTCAAACGTCGGCCTCGTGTCGCCATCTCGATCGATGATGGTTACGCCAGCGCCCACGCCCACGTCTTCAAGGCAGCGGAAACCATCCAAAAACGCACCGGAAAAACGATCAAGCTGATCTGGTTTGTGAATCCGGCGTTTCTCGGGCGGACGGATACGGAACAGCCGCGCATGACCTGTGAGGATTTACAGGCGGGGTTCAAGGCCGGGTTTTATGATGTGCAGTCTCATACAGCGAATCATCAAGATTTGACGACCCTGGAACCGGAGGCGATCAATATCGAATTTAAGCAAGCCCGCGATCAGCTTGTGACCTGCATCGGCGATCGCGATCGCAATCATCAGGTGGCGCGACACGTGGCCTATCCCTTTGGTGCGGTCGATGCCACGGTCATCAAGTACGCGCGGCGCTACCACCTTTCGGGCTACGTCTACGACAGCCGTTTTTTGCGGGTGCTACCGTGGCGCGATCGCTATCGCCTCTCGCGCTTGCCGGTGAATGGTTCGATGTCCGTCGAGAAGCTAGAGCGCTGGGCAGCGGGCTCGTCGTGGTAAATCGGTCAGTCATCGTCACAGCCAAAACCGTAAACAATTGCAACGCTCATCGCACAAAAATAGGGCGCGATTCAGCGAAAAAGGCGATATGGTGTGGACTGCAACGAATTGGATCGCGCAAGACTGCTAGGCTCGCGCAATTGATTAGATCAGGAATAGACCACTGACCCCATATGTACGAAAAAATCATGCCCCCCACTGTCGGGCAAAAAATTACGTTTGAAAATGGCGAGCCGATCGTACCCGATAACCCGATTATTCCCTTCATTCGGGGAGATGGTACGGGTGTGGATATCTGGCCTGCAACGGAAAAAGTCGTTGACGCGGCAGTTAAGCAAGCCTACGGCGGCCAGCGCGAAATCGTCTGGTTTAAGGTCTACGCCGGAGATGAAGCCTGCGAACAGTACGGCACGTTTCAGTATTTGCCCGACGATACGCTGAATGCGATTAAAGAGTATGGCATCGCGATCAAAGGCCCGCTGACGACGCCGATCGGTGGTGGGATTCGATCGCTCAACGTCGCCCTACGTCAGATCAACGACCTTTACGCCTGCGTTCGTCCCTGCAAATACTACGCCGGGACGCCCTCGCCCCACCGCAGCCCCGAAAAACTCGACATCATCGTCTACCGCGAAAACACTGAGGATATTTACCTGGGGATCGAATGGGCAGAGGGCAGCGAGACGGCGTTAAAACTGATCGATTTTCTGAATAACGACCTGATCCCCAACACGCCGGAACACGGCAAAAAGCAAATCCCCCTCGATTCGGGTATTGGCATCAAGCCGATCAGCGTTAAGGGAACCAAGCGCCTCGTACGCCGCGCGATTCAGCACGCGCTACGTTTGCCGAAGAACAAGCAAATGGTGACCCTTGTCCACAAGGGCAACATCATGAAGTACACCGAAGGTGCATTCCGCGTCTGGGGTTACGAGGTGGCGGTCGAAGAGTTTCGCGACCAGTGCGTCACCGAGCGTGAATCGTGGATTTTGGGCAACAAGGAAGCGAATCCGGCGATTACGACGGAAGAAAATGCGCGTCAAATTGATCCCGGTTACGATGCGCTGACGCCCGGTAAACAGGCGGAAATCTGCCAGGAAGTCGAGGAAATCCTGGAGGCCATCTGGGACAGCCACGGCGATGGCAAGTGGAAAGACATGGTGATGGTCAACGATCGCATCGCCGACAGCATCTTCCAACAAATCCAAACCCGTCCGGCGGAATATTCGATCCTGGCGACGATGAACCTCAACGGCGACTACCTGTCCGATGCGGCAGCGGCGATCGTCGGCGGTCTCGGCATGGGGCCCGGCGCGAATATCGGCGACACCTGCGCCATCTTCGAGGCGACCCACGGCACTGCACCGAAGCACGCGGGTCTCGATCGCATCAACCCCGGTTCGGTCATCCTATCGAGCGTGATGATGCTCGAATTCATGGGCTGGCAAGAGGCGGCGGACTTGATTAAAGCCGGTCTTGGCGCGGCGATTTCGTCCGGCGAGGTGACCTACGATCTGGCACGTTTAATGGAACCACCTGTGGAGCCGTTGAAGTGTTCGGAGTTTGCCGACGCGATTATTAAGCACTTCGCCGAGTAGATCGCTTCGACATCAGCACATCCTGGCAAAGAATTACGAAAGTCCCCAGAACGCAGTTGTTCTGGGGACTTTTCGTATCAATTCCGTCTTCGATCGCAGCCGTCTCTTCAGATGCTCTCGGAATTTTCACAGCGATCGAGAGCAGCGTAAACCGACCGAAGTTATTCCGGGATTTCGTAAATTTTGCCTCGAAAAACCACGTAATTATAGATGTTGTAGAACAACATGATCGGAATGAGAATCCCGATGAACGTAATCATAAAAACCAGGGCGCTCGGTGAAGCGGCGGCTTGATAAATGGTGATGCTGGGCGGAATGATGAGCGGAAAGATAACCAGACCTAAGCCCACAAATGACAGCAAAAAGACCAGCAGCGTCAGGATGAACGGTAGGCGTTCGTATTGCTTCATTAAGCTGTAGTAAAGTCCGGCGATCAGGCTCAACCCTAGGCTCGGAATTGCAGCGAAAACATAGAGGAGCGGCGCTTCAAATAGCCGATCGCGAATGGCTTCATTGAAAATAGGCGCACTGATTGTGATTAAAACTGCGCCAAGCGTCGTTGAAACCGTGGCGATTTTTGCGGTTTTGAAGTGAGTGAGCTGAAGTGAGCCACTGGTTTTGAGGATCAGATAGGTCGAGCCGATGAGCACGTAGCCCTGCACAAGTGTCAAAGCCACCAGCGTCGATCTCCAGGTCAGCCAGTCCCACATGTCGCCATTGAAGTGTCCCGCCGCATCGACAGAAATACCCTCAAAAATAGACCCGAGCGCAAACCCCTGACCGAGAGCCGCGAGAAAACTGCCCACACCAAACGCGCCATTCCAAAACGCTTTACGGTAAGCATTTTCGCGAAACTCAAAGGCCACGGCTCGCAAAATTAAGCCGACAATCATGCCCACAGCGGGGAGATAGAGCGCGTTTAAAATCGTGGCATAGGCAAGGGGAAACGCACCAAATAGCGCACCTCCCATTAACACCAACCAAGTTTCATTGGCGTCCCACACATTGCCCAAGCTTGTCATCAAAATGCTGCGGCGCTCCTCACTCGATGAGGTGAGCGAAAGAATACCGACGCCGAGATCAAAGCCATCGAGAGTGATGTAAAGAAATAGAAACAGCCCCAAAATACAGAACCAAACTTGGGGTAAGAATCTCGTCAAAGCGTCCATAGATTCAAAAAAAGTGACAGGTCAAGTGCGACCCGATCGCTCGTCGGCGATCAGGCAAAATCTACGGGCTACTGCTGGGCTTCGACGGGGCGTCGATCAGGACTGTGTTCCACGGGAGCGACGATTGCATCGGGTTGATTGGCCTGCCCCGGCAACGCTAGCTCCAGGTTTGGACCCGTCATGATGATGCGACGACCGAAAAACATCGCGGAGATGAACAGGAAGCCATACAGCAGAACAAACCCCGACAGCGACGCCAACACCTCGCCAGGAGGCAAATTAGACGCCATGTCCGCTGTGCGTAGCTGACCGTAAACCGTCCACGGTTGACGACCCACACACCGCACAACCCAGCCCGATTCCACCGCCAGATAACCCAAAGGAGCCGCAAACAGCCAACCGCGTAGCAACCATTTTTGCTGGTGGATTTCGGTATCGGCTAGCTTGCCGCGTAGCCACTGCACTAGGGTGATGGCGGCCAGACCTGCGAGGAAGAGACCGATGCCGACCATGATGCGAAAGGCGTAGTACACCAAGCCGACCATGTGGGGGCGATCGGATTCGGGCCAGTGTTTCAAGCCATAAACCGGCTCGGATAAGGTCGGCTTAAGTTCCAGGATGTAGCCCAATGCATTCGGAATTGAAATGTTCCAATCGTTGCGTTCAGCTTCGACATTCGGAGCCGCGATCACACTCCAGTCCGCCTTCGTGCCAGCGGGGATCGTTTCCCACTGGGCTTCCATCGCGGCGAGCTTGGTGGGCTGGTGGACGCGCACCTGTTCGGCGCTGAGGTGACCAATCCAAATTTGGAGGGGCGCAGCGGCGATCGCTACGGCGAGAACAATTTTGAACGATCGGCTAAAAAAGGCAGCATGGCGCTGATCCGAACCCCGCAAGATAAACCAGGCGCTAATACCACCAATGACAAAGAGTGACGTTTCCAGCGTGGCGAAAAACATGTGACCGACGCTATTGACCATAAATGGATTGAGGATCGCTTCAAAGTAGTCGGAGACCACAAATTTGCCGGAGACAAACTCACCACCTGTGGGTGTTTGTAACCAGGAATTCGCCACCAAAATCCAGAAGGTAGATAAGTTTGCACCGAAGGCAACCATCGCGGTTGAAAGTAGGTGAATTGCGGGCGGAACACGCTCCCAGCCAAACAGCATAATGCCGAGAAAGCCAGCTTCGAGCATAAAGGCCATCGACCCTTCAAAGCCCAAAATACTGCCAAAAAAGTCGCCGACGGCTTCGGAAAATGGCGCCCAGTTCGTACCAAATTGAAACTCCATCGGTAGACCAGAGGCCACGCCAATTCCGAAGTTAAGAACGTACAGTTTTGACCAGAACCGCGCATGACGGTAGTAATCGGGGTTTTTCGTTTTGAGCCACAGAACTTCGAGAATCACCAGGTAAATCGCCATGCCCGTGGTCAGCACCGGCCAAAGCATGTGAAAAATTGCGGTAAAGGCAAATTGCATTCGAGATAATGCAACTGCGTTTGAAAAAATATCGGGCATTAAGGAATCGAGGTTGCAAGTTGAATGACAAAAAAAGCACTGCGGTATCTTTTGTAACAGTTCAGGCCGCTTGATTAACCCGTTTAAAACGATCGCAACTAGATTACAAATGAATTGCAAGTTTGCAGGTTAATGCGGGTTAATTTTGCAGTGCTTTTGCGTTTAGTTCTAACAGATTTTTGAATGATTCTCTAGTTGATAACTATAAAGTAAATTTAAAGTCTCCAAAGGTTTAACTTGTCCTTTCATCAATCTCAAAATTTGGGGTAAAAGTTGAGCCACAGGGCAGACGCATACTCGTTGTCCAGCATGACCATCAAGCATAAGCAGATTTGAACACTGGGCGGAGTTGTTGGTGTCGCCTTCGCTTGCGAAGCTAGGGGCTGTCATCAATTAAGTTTCTAGCGCTTACCCAGTAAGGGTTACAGCCCCTAGGGGTTTTTGTTGGGTCGGGCGTTCAACAGCTTGCCCGATAAGGGTTCTACGATTAATTGATGACACGCCCTAGGACTGACCGCACTGATCGGCTAGAAACCTTGTGATATCGTGGGCGCATTGTCATGATGCCCCTACGGATTTTGATATTTTGCGTCAGTTCTGAAAAAGTGCGGCCACTTTTTGCCGACACAACCAGACTCCGACTCCGCTCAGGCTTTCACTCGCTGACGTTGTGCTGACTTTGAACCTAAAAATTCAGCGTATACGTTTGCCCTAGGTTGAGCCAAGAGACTCGCTGTCGTAGCCAGGTTTCTTCTCAAGCTGGCCGCTGCCCCTACAAAAAATGTAAATAAATTGTTACCGTGCGTAGGCTATTTCAAGCTTGAGTGACCGTCAATTTTTCCTATGATTTGGCCTTTTCGCCCCAACTTTCGTAAACAAATCGCCCGCGTGGAAATCTCCGGCGCGATCGCGGCTTCCACACGTAAGCAAGTCCTCACAGCGCTCAAAACCGTCGAAGAACGGAAGTTTCCAGCGGTGTTGTTACGCATCGATAGCCCCGGCGGAACCGTCGTTGACTCTCAGGAAATCCACGCTGCGATCGAGCGCCTGCGAGAGACCCAAGGAACGAAAGTTATCGCCAGTTTTGGTAATATTTCCGCGTCGGGCGGCGTGTATGTCGGGGTCAGCGCGGATCATATCGTCGCCAACTCCGGCACCATTACCGGCAGTATTGGCGTGATTTTGCGCGGAAATAACCTCGAAAAACTACTCGATCGCGTTGGCGTTTCCTTCAAAACGATTAAATCCGGCCCCTACAAAGATATTTTGTCGTTCGATCGTGAACTCACCGATCCTGAGCGCGACATTCTCCAAGCCCTGATCGACAGTAGCTATAACCAGTTCGTCGAAGCCGTCTCGAAGGGGCGCAAGCTGGAGCCGGAGCAGGTGCGCGAGTTTGCTGATGGGCGGGTGTTTACGGGTCAGCAAGCCTTGGATCTGGGCTTGGTCGATCGGTTGGGAACCGAGGAAGATGCCCGTCGCTGGGCGTGCGAGCTGGCAGGGCTTGATCCGGAAAAAACGAATACATTTACGATCGAAGCGCCGAAATCCGCCCTCGATCGCGCCCTCAGCCGCAGCCAAACGATCGCCCGTCTTGACGCCGCTAGCGCCTGGATGGATTTTGAACTGACGACCAATGGTCAGCCCCTGTGGATGTACCATCCTTAAGCTCAAAGCGCGATCGATCCAGGGTTTAAGCGGTTTCAGGCGGGTTCAGGCGGGTTCAGGCGGGTTTTGAGTGAAAACGATTTTTTGTCTTAATGTTTGAAACGAGAAAACCCGCTATTACGCCTTTAGAATATTAGAAGATCTGTGCAGTCTTGGGGATTTTGTATATCACATTTCTGGTTTAAAAAAATCGGCTGAATGTTCACTTGAATATTCGTTGATGTTAGCCAGATAAGCTTTCCCCAAGTCTCAAACATTTGACCTTAATCGAATTGCTTTATGCCTAAAAAATCCTCTTCAACGAACACCACAACCAATAGCTCAATCAATATCGGTATTGACGACAAAACCCGAGAAACGATCGCTAAAGGTCTCTCGCGTTTACTGGCCGATACCTACACGCTCTACCTCAAAACCCATAACTTTCACTGGAATGTGACTGGGCCGATGTTCCAAACATTGCATCTCATGTTTGAGGGGCAATACAACGAGCTAGCGCTAGCGGTTGATACGATCGCCGAGCGGATTCGCGCCCTCGGATATCCTGCGCCCGCAACCTACAGCGAATATGCAAAACTGACCTCGATCTCTGAAACCGAGGGCGTCCCCAAAGCGAAAGAAATGATCCGTTTACTGGTCGAAGGACAAGAAACCGTGGTGCGCACCGCACGCGAAATCTTTCCGTTAACGGAAGAGGCTCACGATGAACCGAGTGCTGACCTACTGACGCAACGCTTGCAGATTCATGAAAAAACAGCGTGGATGTTGCGCAGTTTGCTAGAAGAATAAGCCCTATTGATGATCGGGAAACGGGTAATAATCCTCAAGCATGACGACTGGACGAATGATGGATAGCCAGCAACTTTGAGTCCTGATCATTAATGAGATACTTTCGACGCGATCGTCAAAATATCCCTCTTTTGTCACTCTTCAAAAAGAACGGCTAAAACCCTTATTCTTTCGTTCTCATTCTCATTTAGAAAATGGCTGAGGTAACGCAAACTCGTTATTAAATGGGAAAGTGACAAAAGAGGGATACGATCGTTATCGAGTCGTTTTACTTAAGGTTGAGACACTTCAGCTCATCCTTAAGTAAGAGCGACTATACACAAGCGCAACCATCTTGGTTATCCGCAAATGATGGCAAAAACCGGCATTATTTTTTCGATAAGAACTGACGCAAAATTAGCAGTTAAGCTATGCTCGGCAGAGCCTGTACCCGATCGAGAATGCGATGCGCCAGAATGAGCTTGTTCGCTGACGGTAGCGCTGTTTGCTGACCCGTCGCGTCGATAAATACCGCTTCATTCGTTTCGCTCGCGAAGCCTGCTCCAACTCGATCGACCGGATTCGCCACGATCGCATCTAGACCTTTGCGCCGTAACTTTCCCAACGCGGGCGTCACGATATCGCCTGTCTGCGCTGCAAAGCCAATAATTCGCTGGCGGGGCTGTTTCAAGGTCGCAAGTTCGGCAACGAGATCGGGAACGTCGGTTAAGGGAAGATTTGCCGGTAAATCAGATTTTGCCAGCTTGGTAATGTGACACTGGGCGGGACGAACATCGGCCACAGCAGCGGCCATAATCAGCCAGTCTGTGGCCGCAAATCGATCGTGCAATGCCGATCGCATGTCATCTGCCGAAACCACGCACACCACATCAATCCCTGGCAGATTCAGATCAATCATCGTCGAGCCGCACACCAGCGTGACTGCTGCGCCGCGATGCGCTGCCGCTTGTGCCAAAGCGACGCCCATCTTGCCCGTGGATGGATTGCCAATAAACCGCACGGGGTCGATCGCCTCGCGTGTGCCGCCTGCACTAATCAAAATTTGTGTACCCGCGAGGTCGCGATCGCCGTGGGTGTGGAGCAGCGACCGGATTTGACTGACGAGATCGCGCGGTTCGGCCATGCGTCCAGATCCAACGCGATCGCAGGCCAGCAAACCCGAACCGGGTGCGATCGCGTGATAACGTTCCAGCTCATTGACAATTCGCCAATTGCGCTGCACCGTCGCCTGTTCCCACATATCCGTATTCATCGCCGGAGCGAGCAAAATCGGACAGGTGGACGCCAAAACCGTATTGGTCAGCAGATTATCGGCCAAACCATAGGCCAGTTTCGCCAGCGTATTCGCCGTCAGAGGAGCGATGACGATCACGTCAGCCCATTCGCCTAGCTCGATGTGTAGCGGACGCCCGCGATCGGCTTGCCAAAAGTCGCGATCGGTATAGGCCGGATGACGGCAGAGCGTCGCGATCGTCAACGGTGTGATGAACTGTTGCGCCCCATTCGTGACGATCGCGCGAACCTCGACGCGAGACTCCGCCGAGTTTGCATCTGAGGCTTGTGCGCCCGCTTGCACGCCCAACTTGGCGAGGGTCGAAATGGCCTCGCATACTTTGTAGGCGGCAATACCACCGGTAATGCAGAACAAAACCCGCGCCGTTTCGGTGGTTGAACGCCGCTCTCGCTTCATCGTCATCGTCAAGGTTTTAAATTAAGGCTAGGGTGACTACCCTTAACTTAAAACTTAACTCTCATCACACTTAACTCTCATCACAATCCTCAAATTCGAGCAAATGTAGATAAGGCTCGACGAGTTCGGGATTTTCATAGGCGATCGCCCGCAACAAATGCCAGTCTTGTAGACCCGCAAATGGCGTTGGATATTCATCCGCTTCGAGGCGATCGGCCAATGCCCGCACATCCTGTGCGCTCATGGATTGGATTTGAGCTGTATCGATTGCAGTCATGACTACCCCCTACTACCGCTGCGGTTCGGATGACATCCGACACGCATGACGGAAAACATGATTCAACATTTCTATGATACGTAACAAACTACCGATCGAACCCGGCCTTGAGATGTTTCGACATACGCCCAGAACACAGCCCTCATCGGGCTAATTCCAAGCATCGCCGTCATGGCGTCCCGACTTTTGCCCTATACTTTGCACAGAAGAGGCACGGTATGAATGTGTGCGCAGCGCCAATCATCATCAACGCTTGCGGGCATAATCTATTAAGTATCGATCACAAAAGTCCTCACACATCTGTAGCAGTCTCCAAGAGTTTAATGTTCAAGCAGCTCATCAACCAAGTTAAACAGTGGTCTCCCGCTGAAGCAGTCAGCGCACACTGCGACGGCCCCTGCGGTGTCTATGATCCCGCCTCGGCTCGCGTCTCCGCTGAAGCCGTTCTATCGATGACGAAGAAAATCATTGATCTGAATGCTGGCGCTGGCGATACCGCAACTGCAAATACGCTGGCACGCTACATCAGCATCAAAGAAAAACAAGCCCACGAAACCAAAGAGCACATCCTCGTGCTGTGGACGGACTATTTCAAGCCGGTTCATCTGGAGCAGTACCCCAATCTGCACGACACCATCTGGAAGGCAACCAAACTCTGTTCGGCGTGCAAGGTTGAAGTCAGCCTCCAACACGCGGAAGAGCTGATGGCGGCTGTGGAAGAAATTCACGGTATCTTCTGGGCAACCAAAGGTCGTGATGTGGCTTTCGTTAAAGCAAGCTAATTTACAGGTTTAACCTTCTGTAATTTTGCAAATAACTCACAAAAAGCGTGGCGATCGCTAGTTTTGATCACCGCGCTTTTTGTTGTTTAAAATTAGATAACAAAGAGAGTCGAAACTATGACAATCAAAAAATTTGCTGGAGCCGATCGCGATCAAGACTTTTGCCAATGGTTAGAAGAGAATCCTGATGGCTTTTATCTCAACGAAAGAGCCAAGCACAGTGTGATGCTTCACCGAGTGGGCTGTTGGCATCTTGGAGACGGGTCAGAGGTAAACACCACCAAAAATTTTAAAGTTGCCTCACAGGAGGTCGAGCCGTTACAACAGTGGGCGAATCTCCATGACTTCCAGCTTGAAAATTGCTGTACGTGTAACCCCAGCTAAATTAGCTAATACCAGATCCGGTATACTTTCACCCAAAAACGAAAAAGTCCATGAGCACTGAGCGGAGTCGTTGGCATAGCCTTTGCAAAGCAAATAGTGCGGACTTTTGCTAAGAACGACAATCTTGGGGTAAGCATATCGGACTTAATATAAATTATCTAAACCGTCTAAGTTGAATGACGGTGTTGTTGTCTGTCAACAATCATGCAAACCGATCCCGAGATAATCCCCGCCTGTACATTCTTCGATATCGTTTTGTGGCTGATGCATCGCCGATCGCGATTGCGTGTTGTGGGTCGATCGATGTGGCCGGTATTGCAGCCCGGTGATGAAGTTTTGATCGAGCCGTGTACGCGATTAACCGAAGGCGATCGATCGCTCAACGTCGGGGATATCGTGACGTTATGGCATCCGATGCAGCCCGGTTTGAAAATTGTGAAACGGATTGCTCAGATTGATCGAACGTTAGATACAGCGGGCGATCGCTATTTTGTTCGGGGCGACAATCCCGACGAAAGTACCGATAGCCGACAATTTGGCTGGATTCGTTCGGCTCAAATTATTGGAAAAGTGGTGTGCCGTTTCGATGTGGATTGAGTGCGTATTGCTCCCTCAAAGATTGCCCACACACTAACCCAACACTTTGAGGAGAAAGGTGCGTAATACCGCGATCTCCTCTGGACAAATACCGTGACCGATCGCGAACTCGTGAAACTCCACCCCAATCCCCACCCGCTTCAGCGCCTCACAGACCCGACCCGCCGCCGCAAACGGAACCACCGGATCAGCCGACCCGTGCATCACCAACGCCGGTTTCACCGCCACAGCTTCCGCGTCTAGATCTGCATGTAGATAGCCACTCATCGAGACCAATCCCGCTAACGGTAGCCGCGTCCCCACATCTAACGTCATCGCTCCCCCTTGGGAAAACCCGGCTAACACCGTGCGCGATAGCGGAATCTTTGTCTCGATCGCCACCCGATCGAGTAATTCTGCGATCGCCGTCCGACTCGCTGCAATGCCGTCGGGATCGCGATCGAACTCCAACTGTGATCCCAGCTCGTACCACATTCGCGCACCGGGCATACCAGGATGGGCAAAGGTCGCATTCGGGAAAATAAACTGGCAGTCCGGCAGGTTTAACTCCTGGGCGATCGAGAGTAAATCGCGGTCATTTGCGCCCCAACCGTGGAGCAAAACGACGGTGCTGCGAGCGTTGCCGCTGGTCGCGGGAATGGCGATCGAGGTGAGTTCCATAACAATGAGATGAGTCAGCTAGACCAAAATTTAGTCGGGAGAATTCGGGTTAGACGGCGTTTTCTCTGGGGGTGGTTGTAAGGGTTGTTGTGGAGTCTTTGGGGATGGGGTTTGCATGTTTTTGGGCTTCATCGTTGGCTTTTTGAGCTTCGATGCGCTCTCTTGACTGCCCTTACTATCCTTACTCTTTTCGTGATCTTGGTCTAAAGTGGCCGCCTCGTCCTGAGATTCGCGATAATCTTCCAGCACAACGCTGGGAATATCGACATTCTCAACTTCCGGAATTGTTTCGAGCTTCAGCCCGACGGTCTTAGATCCGGATAGTCGTTGCAGCAGTTTTGGTTTGGGCGCGTGGAATAGATAAATCAGGCGATCGCCCACCAGCCATGTCACCTGAGACGGCACAATTCGTAGCAGCTCGCTGCGCTGAAGCAACAGCGGCACGAGTTCATTCGCTTCGATTAATTGCTGAATGTGTGCCTGCTGAAAGGCAAACCCAGCTTCCCGCAGGGTTGTTTCACCCAGCTTCACCGCCCCGTCCCGTAAGCGCTGGTTCCAGAGCTTAATCGGAAAATCCTGTTTCAGCGCCTGCTGAACCTTCGTGGCCTTGGCGCTCTTGGTTGAATCTTTTGGCAGTAGCGCCAGGGTGCGCGGTGGGCTAAATTCCTCGATCGCCCGTTGCGCTAGCACAGCATTCACTTCGCCGTTGCTGGTCATCGTCACAAACGTACCGATCGAGCTTAAACCCGCTTCCTCTAGCACGTCCGTATCGAGCGCACTGCTGAGAAATACCGGGATATTTTCCCGCTCCGCCGCTTCACAGGCTTCGGCATCCGTATCGATTAAAACCACAAACTCGCCGCGCTCTTGGAACAGTTGAGCGACCAGCCGACTGAGAGGATTGGAGCCGACAATCAGCGCCCCGCGATCGCCTGTTGCCTGAACGTGGAGCAGTTGGGCTAAGGGCTTGGCCGTCAATCCTTGGACGATCACGGTCACGACGATCGTCAAGAAGACCAGCGCTTTAATCGCATCCCCCCCGTTAACGCCGCGTTCAACCAGCAAAATCGAAAACAGTGAGGAGACCGACGCTGAGACAATTCCGCGCGGTGAAATCCAGCCCGCAAACAGCTTCTGTCGCCAGTTGAGATCGCTATTCCAGGTGCAAACCCAGATATTGATCGGGCGAACGACAAACATCAAGACCGCGACGGTGGCGAGGCTGCCCCAGCCGAGGGCGATGATACTGGCGATCGAGAGATCCGCCGCCAGCAGGACAAACAAAACCGAAACCGCGAGGGTGGTGAGCTGCCCTTTAAAGCGACGTAGTAAACGCTCTTCGGGCAATGATGACGCCCGTAGTACCAAGCCCGCCGCCACCGTTGCCATCAAGCCAGATTCGCTAATGAGCAGTTGCGCGATCGCAAACAGGCTCCAGACCCCGGCCAAGACGAACAGATTTTTGAGATCGTCCGATAGAAAGGAAGCTTTCTTGATAAACCAGCCCATCAGCCAGCCACCCGCCCCGCCGATCGCCACGCCCAAGCTCAAACGCAGCACCAAGCCACCGATCAGACCCACCAGATCCGCATCGCCATTGAGCACCACATCTAGCACCAGCACCGCCAAAATTGCCCCAACGGGATCAATCAAGACGCCCTCGCCTTCTAGCAGGGTTGAAACTTGCCGATCGGCTTGGACTTGTTTGAGTAAGGGACTGATGACCGTGGGGCCAGTGACGACGATCAGCGAGGCGTAGAGAAAGGCGATCGTCCAGGGAAATTCCCCGAGCCAGTGCGCCGCCATACCGCCACCGACAAAGGTGATCAGCGTGCCGATCGTTACCAAATTGCGCAAACTACCGGAGACTCGCCCGAGTTCGCGCAACCCGAGACTTAACCCCCCTTCAAATAAAATCAGCGCAACCGAAAGCGATACGAGTGTTTCAAGACCATCGCCCAGAATTGCTGGACGCAGCCAATTGAGACCGCTCGGTCCAAGAGCGATCCCGAAAAGCAGTAAGAAGACGATGCCCGGTAGCTTGAGGTAATCGGCGATAACTTGTGCGCCGATCCCGGCTGCAACCGTCAGCACGATCGAGAGTGTAATGAGAAAGGATGCGTCCATAAGCTAGAACCCGCCGGGTTAAGCCAGAGTGATCCGAGAGCAGGCAACGGTCGTTAGAGAGGAGGGACAAATTGCCATAGCAGGGATACACAACGCAAAAACGGAGCAAAAAACGGACTTGGCCAGCAAGTCCGTTCAGAATATCACACTCAAATTACTCTGACCGAATGAGGCCACGTCGCCTACGTCTAGAATGCGTAAGGTTAACGATCCGGAATCAGACGAACCTAAAAACTTCGATCGACGCTCGAATTAAAGACAGGCTCAAGGCGAATCGCGACGACTTCCGACGGGCGAATCACCATGTATTCACCCTGGATGTTTTTGATCGGCACGTTGATAAAGTCGCGGGAATCCGATTTGGGCTTGAGTTCGCTGCCGTACCATTTCTGAAAGTCTTCGATCGTTGGGAACCGGATCTCTTCACGATGGCCACCCGAGATCATGAGATGGACGGCATATTCACTAGGTCTTGGCATGGGTTAACGGCGATAAAAAATCAGGTGAAAATCGTCGGCAATCTAACATACAAACCCGACAATCTTGATGCGGCCTTGATAGGGCAAGTTGATTATGTTTACCACAAACCCGTGGATGGGTTGGAGTTTGTATCGTGACGATCGCGGCTGCGACGGTCAGCGTCAAGGCGCTGACGCGTCCTGCTAACGTTCTAGGCTTTGAGCTTAAAGCGTTGCAGCATCAACTCGATCGCGCCGGGTAAGACACGGGCAAGACTGTCCGGATTCTCGAATTCTAATTGTTGGTAGGTCGGCAGGTCAAAGGGAAACTGGCCGCTAAAGTTCGGACGCTGCATATAGGCCAGAACAATCTGCTCCGGGCGTTTGCACTGGATAGCGTAACCAATTTCGACGCAGACGTTGGGACTGGGGAGAAGCTGCGGCGGGTCGCCACCGACGACGCCGAGGGGGGTGATATCGGCGACGAAGAGTAGACTTTTGCGGATATTTTCGAGGGTGCGACGGTTGAGACGGAGGGGATTTTCCGCCGATCGCAGGGCTTTGGTAATCCGTAGGGGGAGCCGCGCGGCTTGGTTAAAGTCGCGGGCGAAGTCGTCGAGGCGATCGCTCAATGCCTGACTCGACAGCTCGAAGTGGGTTTGGTGACAAAGATAAATCGACGGGTCGAGGTGCGCGAGACCATCAAACTTGGTGAAATAGATTTCATGGCTACTCAAATCGATATTCGAGATAGCATAACTGCCGCTGCCCTCGATATAAAACTCGATCGTCTCGCCCGTCAGGTAGCGTTGAAACCAAACCGATCGCTCGATGTCCCCCCGTTCTTCGAGAAAGTCTGCCCGTAACCCAGCTTTGAGCAAGCTATTTTTCGCTAAGCGCAGATCGTGGGGGCGCTGCTGTAGCGCTTCGAGCGGTTCGTATTTTTCGAGATACCAAGCGCGGAGGGCAATGATAGCCATGACGGTTTGAGGGGAGGCGGAGAGTCTGTAGAGCGTGAAAGATACGGGACGTGAAACAAACAGAGCGCCGATCGCACTGAAGGATCGAACGCTCTGTCATGTCAAAGTCAAATGTTAGTGTAGCAAGCCAGATGTAGCGCCACGAAGACATCAATGCATCAAGCAGGCGCTACAAGTAGCGTAGAGCGAATTTTTAGCGAGACGGGTCACGATATTCGAGACCACGATCGACAGTTATGACGCGACGGAGTCCGATCGTACGAATTGTTGATCACACAAATGCAACAGCCAACCCGCCACCGCCAGCTTGATCGCTTCCAAGCTCCAGTAGCTAATATGCATGGCATCCATACCCGCTGGTAAACCGGCTGGCGATTCAAACAAGCTGAGATCCAGACCGAGGGCGCTCATGTGCGGCGTCAGAAAATAGGTATAGATCGCGGTAATGCCGAGCAAAATGCAGGCCAAGACCGTTACGCGGCGGGTTACGCGGCCAAAGCCGTGGTTGCGTTTGGAGATCGCCAGGATGCCGGTCAAAATTGCGGCAGCCGCGATCAGTTCGAGGTGATTAAAGCGCTCGAAGGTCGTGAATCCCGCCGCCGCAAAGTCGGGCGAATCCATCATGCCTGCTTCCATGAGGCTGGGCATGACGACAAAATCGAGGACGAGGCTACCGCCGACCCAGAATGCCAGACAGAGGGAAATGATCTGCGACCAGGGGAGTGGGGCGCGATCGCGGGGAATGTGAAATAAGCTTTGAAATCGGTTAAGCATCAGTGTGTTTGCCTCCGCTGAGTGCAGCATTGCCACGACATCGACGAGGTCTCGATTTTTCGCGTCATGACTGAGACGAAAATGAGAACGAATAATCAACGAGGCCGATCGGGGGTCGTCACTTATTAGATTAACCAATTTCCTCGCGGTGTAATGTGAATTATTCTTGCTAGGGCGTGTCATCAATTAGAGGGGATTGACAAAGAAGACACAATCAGGGGTAACTATGCGAGCCAGATGAGCGAC
>JAABST010000054.1 GCA_011390275.1 Geitlerinema sp. S16 | reverse complement strand
AGCGCTTTGGCGAGGAGCGATCGCCACGGGGCTAGGTCGGGAATGTCGGTCATGACTTATACGAAATACGAAATACGAAATACGGTTCTGTATGGAAAAAATACAAAAAGCATTCGGCGCGTCTGGCGGCCTTATTCGTCTTTGGTCGTGGTGGACAGCTTTTGTTGTGCCTCCTGCGCCTGCTGTCGGAGCGTTTGCGCTTCCTCGTAGGGCGTTGTGCCGTTCTCGATCGCATTGAGTTCGATCAGAATTTTTTGTAACAGACTGACCAGTTGCGGATCACCTGGGTCACTGGCGACGATCGACTGCCATTGAGGAATCAGCGCATTGGCCTGCTCAAACGAACGAGTGGCGCTTTCCTCCGCCGCCAAACGAATCCGAGTCGCGCTGATATTGGACTGATATTCTGCCAGCTTGGTTTGCGCTTCAGCATAGCCCGGTTCCTCCGGTTGAACGCTACGTAGTTTCGCCGTGGCCTCTTCCCACAGGGACTCAATTTCACGCCAGCGAGCCACCGGGTGCGGTGCATCTTGCGACATAGTTGCCGCCTGCATCGCGAACGCTTTCGCGGCATCGACGAGATTGCTGGTGCGTGCATCGCCCGCCACGCTGTTCGCGGTGGAGGCCAAATCCCGATCGGCATTTCCCGCTTGCTGACGGGCAAGGCGTCCGGCCAGGGTTTCAGCCGGAACCGCCATCAGCCGATCGATCGCCGTTTGCTGGGTGACGAGCGCTTGATTTTTGTCCACATTGGTCGAGGCGATCGCGTAGGTTTCCCGCGCCGCCTCTAGATCCGCGCTGGCAGCGGCGTAGTCCACCAAAGCATTTTGCTCCTGGAAGATCCTCGCGTCCATGCGGGCAATCTGTTTACGAGCCTGTTCAAATTCATCCAGGGTGAATTTCCAGGTACAGCCAAAGAAGGTGCAGTAGGTGCGGGGTTGGTAGCCGAGAAACCAAACGGGTAGGCGATCGAGGGCAGCTTGGGCGTCAGCAACGTGGACGGTTCCGCGATCGATATCGGCGGCGCTGGTGGCTTGATTGACCAGTTGATCGGCCTGTTCCACATTGGCGATCGCCGCGCGATAGTTGCGATCCATGCTGATAAAGCTCGGTAGCAAGATGAGCGGAGCGGTGGCGGCGACCGGAGTGCGGATCATCGGATAGGGCAAATTGGCAAACGCAACTAGCCCGACGGATGCCGCTGTCAGCATCACGCCCCATTTCAGCCAGCCGCCGACCTCGGACGTTTTCGTATTGGCCGCCGCCGCTCGGCGCACCACATCGGTACTAAAGGACGGCACAATCCCGTGAATGGCTCTCAATAATTCGGCAAACGTCATGTGATTGCCGGATTCGAGGCACAGCCGGTCAAGATAGCGCCGTAGCGATTGATAGGAACTCCGATCGAGCGGATTTCCTTTCAGACAGCGTTTGATTTCGGTGTTGAGAATATCAAACGCCCGTTCATTTAGACGGTTCATGGGGGGTGGTTAACGCGAGTCAATCGCGATGGGAATGATACGGATTGGGAGAATTGAAGCTGGAACGAGCAAGCTCTGATCGTTATGATCAACTCATCAGCCCCAATCCCCACAATTTTAGAAAATGCACCGGGATTCGTTCGCATCGTTCCGATAACCTTCACTAGCCTTAACGATTTGACACGATCGCCCATGCCAGCCCCGCACTTTCCCCCACCCCCAACCGATCACATCCCCGTCGCCCTGACGATCGCCGGTTCCGATAGCGGCGGCGGCGCAGGCATCCAGGCCGATTTGCGTACGTTCGCGATGCACTGCGTTCACGGCACGAGCGCCATCACCTGTGTCACCGCGCAAAACACCCTCGGTGTGACCCACGTGGAAGCGATACCGCCGTCAACCGTCGCCCGACAAATCGACGCCGTGGTCAGCGATATCGGCGTGGATGCGGCCAAGCTGGGGATGTTGTTAAATGCGGAAATTATGCAGGCGGTGATCGATCGCATCGAAGCCCACGGGATTACGTCGCTGGTCGTTGATCCGGTGATGGTGTCGCGGACGGGCGCGGTGCTGATTGATGACGCGGCGATCGCCACCCTGCGCGATCGCGTCATTCCCTGCGCGGCGATCGTCACGCCCAATCGCTACGAAGCCCAACTCTTAAGCGGCATCGAGATCACCGATCTCGACACCATGCAGCAGGCCGCGCAGATCATTCACACCCTCGGCGCTCAAGCGGTTTTGGTCAAAGGGGGCGCAATGGCCGGTTCGGAATGCGGCGTGGATGTTTGGTTTGATGGCGATCGGCTCGAAATCTTACGCACCGAAACGATCGACACTCTCCACACCCACGGCACGGGCTGCACGCTCTCCGCTGCGATCGCGGCTCTGATTGCCCGTGATGGGGGCGACGGGCTGGCTCTCGTCCGCCGCGCGAAAACCTTCGTCACCGATGCCCTGCGGTATTCCCTGGCGATCGGCTCCGGTCAAGGCCCCGTCGGCCACTTCTATCCGTTGCTCAAGTCGTCCGATCCGCGACCGTAGCGTCGATCCTTGCCGCATTTTGACAAGAACACTTGGATCAATGGTTTACACTCCCCTTTGGCTACGCAGTCTCGCCGCCACCTGCATCACCGTGGCCGGGTTAATGGTGGCCATTGATCTCTTGCCGAGCCGCACCGATCGCCCCTCGCCGATCGCGCCCTACACCCGTTCGATTGACCCCCCAATCCTACGCACCCGACTGGATCTGCCGCCCGTGATTGCGTGGCAACGCTGGTTCCACCAACGGTTAGCCGCCCAGTCGATCGCCCAATTTTTACACGCGCAAACCCCGATCGCCGAATGGAGCGATCGCGCCTATCTCGTGGTGAATTTACGTTTACGGCGCGTGTATTTGTTCGATCGCGGCTTACCCGTAGGCAGCTATCGCATCGGCATTGGTCAACCGGGCTGGGAAACCCCGACCGGCTCGTTTATGGTGACGCAAAAACTCAAAAATCCCGTGTGGAGGCATCCGCTCACCGACATTGAAATTCAGCCCAGCGAAGCGAACCCGCTGGGCGATCGCTGGATTGAATTTTGGGTTAGCGATCAGGGGGCGATCGGGTTTCACGGCACGAACCAGCTCGCCAGCATCGGGCAAGCGGTTTCCCACGGTTGTCTACGGTTGAGTAATTCCGATGTGCGCGAGCTGTATGACTGGGTGCGCGAAGGGACATCGGTGCGGGTGGTTGCTCAGTAGCGGTACGCCGACGTTGCCCCGACCGTTACAATATGTAACGAGCCAAGCTCTGCTCAGGCACGACCATCCCTTTTCCCTAACCCCATGCTGCTGCAAACCCCCGAACCGACTCAATCTCCCCAAACTCCACCCCCGATCAGCCCGATCGTCAAGCCCGTTTCGCCGGTTCACACCATCCTCGAAGATAGCCTGACGGTGTTGTGGGGCGAGTGGCTGGATTTACGGGTGCGCGTGACTCAGGTGGTGGCATCGGGTCTGGTGTCGCCGCTGATTTATATCGTCGCCTTTGGTCTCGGGTTGGGTAGCTCGATTCGTCCGGGAACCGCGATCGGGGGCGAATACAACAGCTATCTCGAATTCATTTTGCCGGGGATGGTGGCGCTGTCGTCGATGGCGATTAGCTTTGTGGGGACGACGTTTTCGATCTGTGGCGATCGGCTCTACACCAAGACCTTCGAGGAAATGCTGCTGATGCCGGTACATCCGCTGGCGCTGCACATCGGTAAAGCGAGCGCCGGGATTGTACGGGGTTTGCTGACGGCGTTTTCGGTAATTTTGGTGGCGGTGTTGTTTGTGGTGTTCACCTCGGGAGATGTGACCCGCGCCTGGTGTTTTCTCAATCCGCTGTTTTTGACGGTGTTGGTGTTAAATTGCGCGGTGTTCGCCAGTCTGGGAACGATCGCCGGTTTGAATGTGAAATCGATCGAAAGCGTTGGCCTAATTAACAACTTTTTGATTGTGCCGATGTCGTTTTTGGGCGCAACCTTTTTCGACCCGGCCACGCTGCCGACCGCGCTCAAAGCGATCGTCTACTGTCTGCCACTGACCTATACCAGCATTGGCCTGCGGGCTGCGGCCTATCAACCGCTGTCGGCGTTTCCCTGGTTTGTGCTTCCGGCCTTGTCTGGCATCGCGATCGTGCTGGCCGTGATCGGAGCCTACCAGTTCGCCCACCAGCAGGATTAGAACCGAACCCGACCTAAAAAATATCCGCCGGGTCAGCCGATCGCAGCCGTTGCGTCGCGATCGCCCCGGACACACAACACATAATCAGCGTCAAAATCAACACCTGCACCGCCCGCAGCAGCGTCATCGCGATCGGTAAATTCGTCGCCGCCTTCGTTATCGCGTACATCCAGGACGAAAACACCACCCCCGGAATAAACCCAATACAGGCCAAAATCAGCGCCTCCTCGAACACCACCCCGAGCAAATAGCGATCGGTGTAGCCCATCGCCTTAAACGTGGCGTACTCCGGCAAATGGTCGTTCACATCCGTCGCCAACACCTGATAGACGATCACCATCCCGACGATGAAGCCCATGATCGTCCCGAGGCGAAACACAAAACCGATCGCGGTGTTTTCCGCCCAGTATTGTTCCTCGAAGGCGACAAACTCCTCCAGGGTGAGGGCGATCGTATCGTCGGGTAAATGTTGATTGAGTTGAGCAGCGACGAAGGCCGGATCGGCTCCCGGTTCGACGTGGATTGCCCCGAGGCCAATGCTGCCCGGTTTATGACGCGGGAAACTCTCCAAAAATGTCCGCTCACTCATCACCAGCGATCCATCCGCCGCGAACGACGCCCCGACCTCGAATAACCCCACCACCTGCACCGTGCGATCGTTCACCTCCGTTGCCACCGCCTGCCCCCCATCGATCGCCGCGATCGTCTGGCCGTATTGCCCCTTGGCTTGACGATCGAATAAGGCATTTCCCGGTACTTTTAAGCGATATTTTTCCCGGCGAATACCGTCGATCGCAAAGAGGTCGCGATCGGGGTTAATGCCGAAGACGATGAGGGCTTTATCGTCGCGGGTTTCCGGATTTTTCCAGGTGGTAATCGTGCCGTAGATGGCATCGGCTGCGGCCACGCCGGGGACATCGATCGCTTGGTAGATGCGACGGCGGGGAAAATCGACCAGCGAAATCAGGTTTTGGGTTTGGGGATTGAGCAGAACAATATCAGCGTCTAGGCTGCGGTGGAGTCGGGTATTGCTATCAAACAAGGCTCTTTGGAAGCCGAGCTGCATGAACATCAACACGTCGGCAAAGGCAATGCCGGACAGGGCGACCAGCAGTCGCAGTTTATCGTGGGTTAGCTGTTTGAAGCCCAGCGGTGTTCGGCGCGAGATACTCGCAATCATCGGGCGAACCAGTCCTAGCATGGGTGTTGTTGAGGAAGATCATGAGCCTAATGTCAAATTAACTCATGCTTGAATTTTGGTGTTAGTGATCTGTGAGTTTTGATATGCAGCAGGCAGGCGAGACATTGTTGGCACAAACCGGAGATTACGCGCGGTAATGATGGTATGACGCTATTCGATCGTGGTGGCGACGTGTATCGTTTACCTGTCTTTAACTGTACCGATATCTTTGATGGGATCGGCGCGGGCGATGTGTCGTGGAGCTGCGCTATGGCAGGCGATCTTCTTGGGCGGTCTCGTGGCGAGTTTGGTCGTGCATCATTTTTGTACGGCGACGACCTCGCCAGTGGAGCAGAAGACAGCGCTGGCCTCTTTGCTAGAATCCGCTTCGCTCTAATCTGTCCTTTAGCAAAAAACGATTTGCTTAGGACGTATCAAAAAAAGCTGAGAGCACTGAGCGGAGTCGTTGGCGTAGCCTTTGCGAAGCAAATAGTGCGGTTTTCAACTTAGACGAGAGTGTCCTAATTTAATCGGCTTCTGCTATTACAAGAATAATCGCCCATTTTCTACCACAAATAAAGCGGTATTGCCGGGTTAGCAATACCGCTTTATTCGTGGTGAGAAAATAGAGTTGATTCGCTACATTGGGTGTTTCAACAATGCCTTGCGTGAACTGATCTGTTGTTTGGTACGGCAGACATCATCGTTATTACGTCACAGCCACTACCACTTTGAACCTTCACTTACCCACGACAAAATTTACGCGACTTACCCGTTGAGGCTAGGCTGGTAACGGCAAGCCCCAAGAGTGCCATTACGCTTGAAGATTCAGGGACATCTTTGATATCTTTTTGGCTCTCATCGGCAGGAGGAACATAACTGGACAAATCGAGATATATCTCGCGACTGCCACCTGAATTATGACCTCCAATAGAAAACGTAGTACGCACCTCTCCAAGGTATAAATTATGCATATCTTGGATGGAGCTAATTTTTTCGAGGGTTTGGGGGCTAAAGTTAAAATCCCAATTTTGCGTGATCAACTCAAATAAACTGTCTACATCCAAAGTCTGTACTCCAAGCTCCATACCAAAATATCTCTGGCTTGACCAATCGACTAGTCCAGCCGTTGTTTCTCCGCCGGGAGTACTTTGTGCTGAGAGAGGGAGGTATTGGACTTTTGCATTTTCCCGAATACCGATGCTAGAGATGGCATCATTTGTGATGGCATAGCGTGTGCCATCACTAGACGTTTCAAATAGGGAACCTTCCGTAAACTGCAATGCACCCCAATAAAAATCATCAAAGTTTCATGTAACGAGTGCTTCATACTCTCCAGAAGTTGATACTTCGTAAGAGCTTGTGACTGTGGCAGTCTCACCTGGGGTTAGGTAAAGCGGTGATGCGATCGCTTCTGGCGCGAAACTAGCAGTTGAAACTACAGTGGCAGTTGCAACTATAAATCTTGAGAACCATTCTGTTTTCAGCATAATTTTAGATTTGGTGAGAGGTTGGCACTTGTGAATTTTCTTGGAAATTCAACAAGTTTTTTTCAACCAGAAAACGACAATTTTAACCACAAGAGGTTGTTCACCCCAGACTGTTTAAGTGAGCCTTAACTACAGAAGGCTAGGGGTTGATCTGATCGGCTGAACCCAGTATGGAATAGATGCCCCTGCCTGACAGCTCACTTTGTCTCATTTTTCTTAATGGCTCGTTTTTCGCGTCGTTCTCGCTCACGTCGTCACATCGTCTTCACATCATTCCCACACAGAGCGTGGGAATGCCGCCGGGACGCTCTGCGTTCAGTCATCGCGCGACCATCACGCGACGCAGAGCGTGGGAACGATGATAAACCTATACTTCACAAGGCTTTGAGAAGACTTTTGAAACGCTTTCTAAGCTATGGCATTAAGTCTTAAGGTGTATTTGGTATCGACAGTATCGTATTTTGGATACACATAAGCCCAGTAAGTACCTGAGCCCAATGAGCGAGCAATAGATTCATCGCCACTGAACTTCGATGAAGTTTCAATACGATCTCCATACTTCCAAGATCCATCTAGCTCTTGCTCGGCAAGATATAGCTGAACATCTGCATCTTGGTTCATACCAAAAAGATCTAGTTCAAAATCCCGAATTCCATTAATAGTGAAGCGATAAGAATCAAATGCGTCGGCTGTTCCTACAAAATTCCGGAAATCTCGTGAGCCTTCTAAAACTCCTACATTTACATCACCTTGATCAACAATTCCAGTTGGGGTAGCATCCAAAGTAAGACTATATCGTGTATCCACGTTGTTATATTTTGGATACACTCGCACAAAATACGTCCCCTCGCCTAATGAGCGAGCAATAGATTCATCGCCACTGAACTTCGATGAAGTTTCAATACGATCACCAATTTCGACCGAACCATCTGGTTTGTCATCACCAATATATAACTGAAGATCTGCATCTTGGCTCATACCAAATAAGCTAAGTTCAACATCATGTACTTGATTTAATGTGAATCGGTAGTAATCATTAGAGTTCGTAGTACCTACAAAATCTTGAAAGCTACGAATCCCACTAAACACTCCTAAATTACCAGCCGTTTTAGCTGTATCTCCTGGAGTCACCTCTACGATCGGCTGAACAACTGGCCCACTGGCAGAAGCAAGCAGATCACTTGTTGTAATAGACCCCGTAATTTGAGCCAGAACCTGACCTGTCGCAGCCAGAATCACCTGACTATTTACAATCGAGACATCTTTCACAGCCAGATTACCTGGTAGCTGAAGCTTATCAACCCCAGATTGAAAATCAGTAATTACATCCAGACTGTCGTCAGACGATGCTAAGAGAAATATGTCAGATCCCGCGCCGCCCGTTAGCGTATCAAACCCCCGATCACCCGACAAAAAATCATTTCCAGCTCCACCAACGATCACATCATTATCCCCTCCACCAAACAGAGAATCATTACCAGACCCTCCGGTAATCACATCATTGCCGAGATTGCCAAACAGAGAATTGTTGCCAGCACCTCCATCGATCTGGTCATTATCCCGTCCACCCGCGATCGTATCGTTGCCAGTACTCCCCAACAAAATATCACTGCCACTATTCCCAAAAATGAATCGCCCTGTCGCATCATTCTCCAGATAATCATTTCCTCCACCAAGAACAATGACATCAGGGAAAGGAGAACTTCTTAATTGATTGAGCTGGTCGATCGGTAACTGAGACATAATGACCCGATCGGCCAAGGGTGTCGCCTCTGCAAAATCGTAGCCACTTAGCGTCGTAATGCTCGAAAACATGATTCTAAATCCTCAACTGACTCACTTAAATAATGTTCGGCCACTTGCGATCATCGAAAAAAACAGATCACTAAACTGAGAAAAAGAGGCAACATTAATGGGTAACTGTTTATGTGCAGGGGTTGACAGAAGAGACTGTATGAGTTTTGGTTTCAGGCTGTCTCCTATATTTTTCCCGGTACTCAAATCCCAGTCAGCACTTGGTGTCAAAGGCCAGTATGCAATAGATTCCCCTACCTGACGGCTCAGTTTGGCTCATCTTTTTTAATGGCTCACTTTGGCTCAGTTCGATAAAATCATCGCAGAGACCTCTGTAACTCCAGAGTGGCTAGCCCCGTAGCACATCCCATGAGGAGAAGGCATCATGGCCGACACCCTGAGCGCCTCCGAAGATGGCCGCAACCTCGTTTATCACGCAACCCGAAGTAAAGGCTGGACAAAAACCGAAACAAGCCTCTGGATAGAAGACGCACACACGTCCCGAGCCACCCTTAAACGGTTTTGGCAAGGAAAGGCGATCGATCGCCACACCTTCCAGGAAATTTGCCGCGTGGCTGGGGTGAACTGGGAAGAGGTAGCAACCCCTCAACCCCAAACAGAAGCAGCGCATCCACCAGCGATGACGCTGAAACCTGAACCCAGACACAGCCCCTGGATTCCATCCCTCGACTGTACCGGCACTCGTTGGGTAGGCCGCACCGCCACCCTTGCAAATCTCACCGATCGTCTAACTCACACCACCCGCGTTCTTTCCCTGGTAGGCATCACCGGCATCGGCAAAACCTCCCTAGCTCAACAACTCCTCACCGATCGCGATCTGCAAGCGGCCTTCCCCAACCCGATCACCATCAGCTTCAATAGCGAATCTCCCAGTTTTGACATCGTGATCCATACGCTCTTGGGGCAACAAAAGTATGACGCCAAATCTCAATCAGAACAGACGGCGATCCACGATCGCGCACTCATCCAAGCCCTCATCGCCAAACTACAATCCAAACCCTATCTCTTGGTTTTCGATATGCTCGAAACCTGTTTAACCGCCGATGAACAAGGACAACATCGCTTTAAAGAGCCAATTTTTGAGCAATTTTTCAGCCAAATTCTACAAGCGGAATCCATAGCCAGCCGCGTCATTGTCACCTCCCAAGATCAGCTCCCGGTGTTGGCCGAAGGGCGTTATCAAGAACGCATCCACCAGGAGTTATTAACCGGCTTGACCTCCTCAGAGGCGATCGCCCTGTTTCAGCAATGGCAAATTGAAGCCGCAACCCCCACCGAAGCAGATTGCCTTCAGCGGATCATTGCTGTCTACGAAGGTCATCCCTTAGCCCTCCAGGTGATTGCCGGGGAAATGAGTGATGCCCCTTTTGATGGGGAGATTTTGGCCTATTGGTCAGAATATGGCCATGAAGTTGAAACCGTTGAAGCCATCAAAGCTGATCCACAACTCGACGCCAGAACAGATCAGCCCAGATTAGACCGCTATACGGTTCGCCTCAAAGATTTAGTGAAACAACGGGTAGAAAAAACATTTCAACGGCTCTATGAAGCCAATTCCATTGCGGGTTTATTGCTCTGTAAAAATGCCGTAGCCCGGATTCCCACCGAGCGTAAAGCTTGGCTGTTTCAGATTCGTGTCTTTCCCTCAGAAGCCCAAGAAGCGGCCTTTGAACTGTTGCAGCGACGATTTTTAATCAATGCCGTGCAGTATAAACACCGAGTGAGGTATCAATTGCACTGCTTAATCCGAAGAGTTGCCCTTGATGCATTAGACCACATTACAGAAATTGTTGAGTCTCCGGGAACACACCCATGAATTCGATCCAAACCATCTTCAAAATCACGGAAATTTCTGAAGTTGATTTACCCCAGATTCGCTATGATGCCGCTGGACAATTGGCGTTATATCAAGGGGAATCGACTGGTGGTTCTATCGATACTCAATCCGACGCGATCGCGCAGAAATCTGTCACTACGATTAGAACCCTCAAGACCTTTGAACAAGCACACCTTGACCATGCTTTCTATTGGTTAAATCACTACGAGACGGAGGCGGACTGTTCAGACTTAGAACGGGTAGAGGGTTATCTAGAGGCGTTTTATCATTTGTGCGAGCTATCCCTATGGCAGCAGGCTTATCAGGTTGCCTGTATCCCCGTTGATGGCAAGTTTTTACACGAAAGGCTGGGGGATTGGGGTTACTATATCCAGCAGATCGAAATTTATCAAAAATTGCTAGATACAATTGATCCGTTAGTAGATTGTATTTGTTTGAATGGCCTAGGTTATGTCTGTCATCTCTTAGGTCAAACTCAAAAATCTTTTCAATATTACAAGGCTCAGTTAAAGCTGGCTCGAAAAACTCAAAATCATGAATATGAGTGTAGGGCTTGGAAGGGATTAGGCTTAAATTATTATCGGATTCATGACCAAGAAAAAACGATTCGATGCTATTTCAAACAACTAAATTGTGCTGAATTGCATCAAATTTCACATCAAAAGTTTAGTGCATTTCTTGAGCTTGGCCATGCTTATAGTGGTTGGTTTGATCCTAAACCGGCTCTCAAGTATTTTCAATATGCTGTAGATATTGCCGATGACGTGGGAAATTCTAAAAACAAGACTCTGGCAATTCAAGGCTTACTCAATACTTGGTGTGTACTATGCCAATCCCGAAAGATTAGGAGCTTTTTGGCAGACCATAACCCTGAGTTAACCCAGGGTTTAGATTTACATGAAAAAGTGTCACATTATGAATTAATGGGGCGGTGCTTCGCTATTTTAAAAGACTCTCACAAATCAACTTATTTTTATCATCAATGCTTCGATACTTTGCAGCAAATAAAGGAAAAATTGACGCAAAACAATACGCTGCAACAATACGATTATCCCGCAGAGCATTATATTTTGCATAATCTCGGCGTTTTGTACTGCCTGAAGTTTAAAGCTCCTCAGTCTGCAATCCAATATCTAGAACAAGCCTACGAAGTTGCTCAAAAAATTCCCAGTACGTTTCGCATGAGCTTAACCTTATCGGTATTAGTTCATTGTTATTGTCGCTTGGGCAAAACTCAACTGGCGGTGAAATGGGGTCAACAGGGTTTAACCCTGGCGCAAACTCTGGAAGATTCAATTCCGAGGGGGTATGCGATCGCGGCTTGGGGGAGTGTTGTCTGGCATCAAGGCGAATACCTGCGGGCAGTTTTTACAGTTGTGCGGGGACTCTGGGTCGCATCATCATCGTTGGGTATGGTAAATACGCGGCTGATTGCTAAGGATTTATTAGACTTGATTGTCGAAAAACTTCCGTGGCGACGAGGGGAAGTAATTGCTTCTGATTGACTGATAAAACGTCTGATTCCTGACCAGAACTCACACCTGATCGGTTCTCAATTTCAAAAGGGGCGATCCTGAAAACCTCTCAGCTCCAGGATACGGGACTATCAAGCTCCCAAGTTTTTGCGTATGCTGTTGTCGCACTTGAGGCCGATCGCGCCAACAGCCCGGACGAGCGCGGCGGGCGTCGCTGGCCGCCGACTCGTCACCGACTCGCAGCCGACCTCAAGCCTGCTAAAACGTCATCATTATCACTCCACTGTTCCACCGCGCTAACACTCGCGCCGCCAATCATCATGCTCACGATCGCTCTGCCCAAAGGCTCCCTGCTCAAAGACAGCATCCAACTCCTGCAAACCGTCGGCCTCGACTTCAGCGACTTCCTCGACTCGTCCAACCGCCAACTGCAAATCGTCGAACCCACCGGACGCGCCCAGGGCCTGCTCGTGCGGGCGTGGGATGTCCCCGTCTATGTCGAATTCGGCCAAGCCCAGCTCGGGATGGTTGGCTATGACGTGATTCGCGAGAAAAAACCCAAAGTCGCCCAGCTCGCCGATCTCGGCTTCGGTGGTTGCCATTTATCCGTCGCGGTGAAAGCTTCCAGCAGCTATCGCGACCCGATCGAGCTACCCGCCCACGGTCGCGTCGCCTCAAAATTCGTCAACTGCGCCCGCGACTACTTCGGCAATCTCGACCTCCCCGTCGAAATCGTGCCGCTCTACGGTTCCGTTGAGCTTGGCCCCATTACCGGCATGTCCGAGGCGATCGTCGATCTCGTCTCCACCGGTCGCACCCTCAAAGAAAACGGTCTCATCGAAATCGCCACCCTGTTTGAAAGCACCACGCGACTGGTGGCGCATCCCCTCAGCTATCGCCTCGGCAGTAACAACATCGCCGAAATCGTGGAAGGACTACGCGCCGCCACCTTACAAGCGGTTTAACCTAGATACCGGGTTTAACGGTCAGACCTTTGAGGTTTCTAAAACCTCAAAGGTCTAGGTTTCTCTCGCGCCCTGCGATTAGGATTCCGCCCGATCGAGATATTGCGCCAGCGCCTCACTCGCCAGATCGATCATCGGTTTGCCCGACGCATCTGACGCCGCCTTCAGACGGAGATAGATCTCATCCTGAATGCGGACGCGGCGACGCTCGTGACGCTTCGGTGGCGTGTAGCTCGCGGCAAACTCACGCAGCGCATCGAGACCGACCCGATCGCAGAAATCACCAAAACTTTCGCCCGTCTGCCGATCGCGCTTGAAATAGACAAAAATCGGCTCCAGCGTCGTTTCGATATCCGCATCCTTGACGCGCTCAAACAACGCCTGCGCGAGACGGGTTTGGTGCGGATCAGCGCCAACCCAGATTTGATAAGCATCCGGGCCTTGACCGACAAACCCTAGCTCCGCCATATACGGACGAGCGCAGCCATTCGGGCAACCCGTCATCCGAATCACAAATGACTCATTACCGAGACCGACACGCTTGAGCTGTTTACGCAGACGCACCAAAATACCCGGCAGCGCTCGTTCAGCTTCTGTCACCGCTAGGCCACACAGGGGCAGCGCAGGGCAGGCCATCGATCGCCGTTCAAGATCGTCGATCGCCTCGACAGGCTTGACGTTGCACCGTTCAAGAATCGCATCAATTTCGGCGCGATTCTCCGGCGCAATTTCGTAAAACAGGATATTTTGGTGCGGCGTCAGGCGCATCGGCAGATCGAAGCGATCGACGATTTCGCGCAGCGCCGATCGGAGCTTCCACGATCCCTTGTCCTGCACCCGGCCATTTTGCACCGACAAACCGAGGAACAGCTTACCGTCGCCCTGCTCATGCCAGCCGAGGAAATCCTCATATTTAAACGGCGGCAGATCCTGCGGTGCGGCTAGCGTTTTGCCGAAATACTGGCTCACCTGCTCGCGGAATTTCTCCACGCCCCAATCGGCCAAAAGGTACTTCAAACGGGCATGACGACGATCGACCCGATCGCCATAATCACGCTGCGTCGCGACGATCGCCTTGACCATGTCGTACACATCCGCCGCCTCCACGTAGCAAATCGCATCGGCCAAACGCGGGTAGGTTTCTTCCTTATTGTGTGTCCGCGCCAGACCACCACCGGCATAGATATTAAAGCCCTGAAGCTTACCTTTTTTATCGGTGATCACCACCAGCGATAGATCCTGCGAAAACAGATCCACCGAGTTATCACCCACCACCGTGACGCTGCTCTTAAACTTGCGCGGCATGTAGCGATCGCCATAGATCGGCTCTTCGCCCTCGTGGACGATCGTGCCGTTGCCGTTGCGACTCAGGGCATCGCGCACGGCCTGGGGCGGCTCGGCAGAAATCGCCATTTCGCCATCGAGCCAAATTTCATAGTACGCGCCGGTTTGGGGACGCAGCAAATGCGCCACGTTGTCGGCGTATTCCCAGGCGAGGTCGTACTCGGGGCGATTTTTGAACGGGGCGGGCGGAGCCATGACGTTGCGGTTCAAGTCGCCGCACGCGCCGAGGGTCGAGCCGAGATTGTTGACGATCGCGGCGATCGTCGCCTTCAGATTTTTCTTGAGAATGCCGTGAAGCTGGAACCCTTGGCGGGTCGTCACGCGCAGGGTTTCATTGCCGTAGTCCGACGACAGCTTATCAAGCGCCTTAAACAATTGCGGCGGAATAAACCCACCGGGATTGCTGGTACGGATCATCATTTGATAATCCTTTTCCTGACCCTTGACGCGGTTTTCACGGTTATCCTGCTGATAGGAACCGTGAAACTTGAGGATCTGGACGGCTTGCTCGGAAAAGTGCGTCGTATCCTGCTGAATCTCCGTCGCGACGGGTTCGCGCAGGAAGTTGCTCGCTTCCTTTAAATTTTCGAATTTAGAACGCTGATCTGTGGTGGTAGTCATCACGGCTAACGAGGTGGTGGCGATCGAGCGTAACCGAGGCATCGCAGATACGGAATGCAACTGAATGTTACGCACGCTGTCCCGCAATCCCCGGTTATTCGGTCGGGATTGTGGGATTTACAGGGTTTGTATTCTAACACTCGCATCTCAAAAAATGCGGCCCACCTTACGATCGCTTGCGAAGCGTTACAGTTCGATACAGCCCGCGATATGTTGGCGATCGTCTCCTGCCTTTACTCCTGCCCTTACCCCGCTGCACTCATGAGCCTTCCTTCTCCTGCCGCTGATGTCATCCGCACGATGTACGACGCGATCAATCGTCGAGATCTCGACGCCGCGATCGCCTGCGTGGATGAGGATTGTCGCTACGAAGATCTCAATTTTCCCGAGCCGTTTATCGGACGTGAGGCGGTGCGGGGGTTATTCGCAGAGTTTTGCGAAGGGATGCCGGGGGATTTGATGTTTGCGATCGATGATATTGCAGGGGACGATCGGGCGGTGGGGGTACTCTGGCATTTGGAGCTGGGCGATGTGGCGTTTCCCAATTCGCGCGGAGCGAGTTTTTATCGGATTTCAGACACCACCGGTCAGCTCTGTTTTGCGCGGGATCTGGTGGAGCCGCCGTTTAAGCCCGGTAAGGCGGTGTTGCCGATTATTAAGCTAGTGATTCCGATCGTGCGGCGTTTTTTGACCTGAGACAGCCGGAAACAATGTCAATGTATTGACTCATATAGCCTGTAAAAATCGGCCTGCGCGACATCCTCGTCTTTGTCTCAACCACGCATCAACCCCTCGATCGCCTCCGCCTGCGTCGGCAGTCCCGCCGTCAACACCTCCGCGCCGTCCTCCGTCACCAGCACATCATCCTCAATCCGAATCCCGCGCACATCCTGGAACTGCGCCAACCGCTCCCAGTTCACCATGTCGCGATAGGTTTCACGACGCTGCGGATCATTAAGGATCGCGCTAACTTGATAAAATCCCGGCTCGATCGTCACCAACATGCCCGCTTCGAGCGGACGATGCAGGCGCAAATAACCCAACCCAAACCGCGAACTCCGCGCCCGATTTTTCGCGTACCCGGCATAGTCGCCCAGGTCTTCCATATCGTGAACATCGAGACCGAGTAAATGGCCGAGACCGTGGGGAAAAAACAGCGCGTGGGCATCGGCTTCGACCAGTGATTGCGGATCGCCGCGCAAAATGCCGAGATCCACCAAACCCGACGTCAGCACTTCGCAAGCCATCAAATGCAGACTGCGATATTCCACACCGGGCGCGATCGCCGCGATCGCGCGATCGTGCGCCGCCAACACCACATCATAAATATCCCGCTGCGTCGCCGAAAACGTCCCATTTACCGGCCAGGTGCGCGTAATATCCGCTGCCCAGCCCCCCGGCGTTTCCGCACCCACATCCGCCAACAGCAAATCCCCCGCATTCAGCGGATGGTGATAGCGCTCGTTATGCAACACATCGCCGCGCACGGTCACGATGCTGTTGTAGGAGCAGGTCATGTTGTAGCCCATGATCGCCCCCTCCATCGCGCCGCGCACCTGAGCTTCGGTATTCGCCGTCATCGTCGCAGCCATGCCGATCTTGTGCGCCTCGACCGTGACCGCCGCCGCCTGACGCAGCTCCGCGATCGCCCCCGCGTCGTGTTGCGATCGCAGCTTCACGATCGCCCGTACCAACTGTCGATCAATCCCGCTCAGATCATCCAGCGGCGAAAGCGATCGCTCCAAAATTGCCGCCTGCTGTTGGCGCACATCATCATTTTGCACCGCGATCGTTGCTGCACCTTTTGCCCGCGACGGCAGCTCCGCCAGCGGAAACGCCGCATCCGCCCCGATAATTCGCGCTAACTCCGTGCGATTCGGCGTCTCACCATGCCAGAGAACACCACTCGGCGATGGATTGTCGTAAAACAATTCGAGCTGACCATCATGGAGACGAATCGCAGCATTTTCGAGCTGTAGCCCCGCGAAGTACAGAAAATGGCTACTCGCGCGAAACGGATAGCGATTGGCCGGGAAGTTCCGCGACTTGCCACGCCCAGACCATAGGACAACAGCAAAATTGACTTCGTTAGCCAGACGACGACGCCGATCGCGGAGGGTCATCTCCAGGGTGCGATCGTTGAGCGAAGACGACGGGTAATTGCTCCCGAGCAGCATAAGCGTATGGAAGGGAATCAATAAGGACATAAATGAGCTGTCCGGCGATATCGAGCAGGATGATTCACACACTTGCCGATCGCGAACTGGTCTTAATATATCGAATTCTCTCAACCGGAGTCGTCTCGAACCTCTCCTCATTATCAATCATTAACCAGTACATATACTTATTTCATGAGTCAAAAGCTATATTTAACCTTCCGGGATGAATGGATCTTTCAGAAGCGATCTGTGATTGCTCGATCCTGTCAGGTGCTACTAGTGGATAAAACTCAAGAGCGACTTTTATCTTCTGCTTTAAAGCAGGACGGGGATCATATTACAAAACCGTGATCCTGTCCGTGACATACGACGCTTTTAAGAACGTCAGACACATAAGAATTACTGGAACATCCGACTATAGATCCGTAATCATCACTCAATTGCAGCCAGAACATCATCGTTAAAAACAATATAGGCAGATAGTTTTATCGTGAAATTAATATTTGAGGCGCGATCGCCCAAAGCTTGATGTCGAAATCTCTTTAGCCCATCGATGCCGGTCTATTTTTACGACACGATCGTGCTTCCAAGCGATCCCCCACGATCAACACCTCCATATTTCGTCGCGCATTACATGGCTCGCGATCACGCCCCGCTCGATCAACTCCGCCTCGTTCCGATCTCGGCTCACGCAAAATCGACTCTCGGTGATATTGCTCAAAAAACATTAGAAAAGACGCGACAATTATGAATTGAACGTGTTAAATTGAAGTCAAAGATTGCAGTAGCTCCGAATTACCAAGCAAGAAGTCATTTGCGTTTGGGGTGAAGGTATTGTTGGAGCATCCCCACTAGCTCCCGCTCAAGTGCGCACTTGGCGAAAATTAGCTTTCCCAAGCTTAATCATTTTCGACAGACGTAGCCAGAAAGTACCGACACATTCGGAGATTAATTTCTCCACCACGATGATCGCGATCGCCGGATCGCAATTGTGGGCTTATCCGTAGAATGCAGCGAACGTCAAAGCCCTCCAAGGAAGTCTCTGTTCGTCCGTTGACAGAACCGGTATAAGCAGCCGTAAAACAAATCTCAATTTCGGATTGATATCACAACGATAGACAGTCCGTGTTTGATTGAGTCCTGCGCCGTCGCTATTTCGCTCATAGCTGCGGTTCATTTCGCTATATCTCGCATCTTTTGGTGTTCGAGTCTGAGCTTCGCATTGTCAAGTTCAAGCCCGATCCATTGCTTCGCCTGTTTCCAGCTTCTCACCCCCCGCCGCCGACCATGATTTTTACCCCTCTTAGCATTCCTGCCGCGATCGTACTCCTTGTCACGGGTTACCTCTTGTTTGTTCGTTGGTTGCTGAGTCTCATGGGACGAAGCACCACTGAAAAAACCAGCTCTTAATCCCAGAATTATCTGCCCGTATCGTTCAATTTAGTCCTTCAACTCTAATCGCTAGGTAAAGGCTTATAGATTGTCGATTCGGACACCAGGCAAGGCAAGCTCAAGCAAGAATTTAATCGCGAATTCAACAACTTTAAACATGCAGTTCTTAATTCTTTCAGAAGACTTAAGATACTGCATTTTTTTATGCGTACTTTTCTGAGCGGTTCTATACTTTTCACCATTCAGGGCTTATGCCAAATATCCAAACTGATAGGGGCATCACACCAATATGCTTCCAGTGTCACGTTGTTCTGGCCGATCGATTGCAGATCAACATATACATCTTGTTGTTAATTTAAGACTAAGCTTTTTAAAGCGTGATTTTGCTGTGGTAAAGTGTTTCCTATGCCTACACGATTAAACCATGTCTATTCAATAGCTCTTACAGCCTAAGCATTTGCTAGATAGAGCATGAAGTTTGATTTGAATTGGAATTGAAATTCCATGTTGCAAACATGTACCTAGCTAACTAAAAAATCATTCTTTTTTGTCGCTTTTGACATATCGTTTTTGATGTGTTGTTTTAAAGTGAATACTTGCATCACTTAAGAGGAACAGCAAATGTCGGTAATACTGCGATCAAAAAAATGTGTGTGTTACATATAGCAAATATTTGCAAATAGAGAATAATTGAATACGTCAAAATTTTAGTTTGAATCGTGTAGGGAATCAGGACATTTGTAATACTTGTAATATAGTCGCGAAAAATAAAAATGGCATCTAATATCGATTCAAAATTAGTTATTGGCCGTGAAGAGTGGTGCGCTTTACCAGCGCTTGGTATTCCAGCAATTAAAATGCGGGTTGATTCTGGCGCGAAAACATCATCAATTCATGCATTTAATATCCAAGCCTTTCGACGTAATAATCAATCGTGGGTCAGCTTTGAAATTCACCCGTTGCAGAACGATCGCAAAACGTTAATTCGCTGTGAGCAGATTGTTGTTGATAAGCGGGTTGTCAAAAGTTCCAGCGGGATTGCCGAAACGCGCTTTGTGATTGCGGTTCCGATCAAGCTCGGTGAGATGACGTGGGATATTGAGCTGACGCTCGCAAATCGCGATTCGATGGGCTTTCGGATGCTTTTAGGTCGCGAAGCTATGAACGGACGGTTAATTGTTGATCCATCGCAGCGGTGTACGACGGGTGATGTTTCGATCGAGAGCTTGAAAGAGTTTTATGGTCAAAAAGAATCCACAAACAGTGGCTTAAAAATTGCAGTTCTAGCGAGTAATAAAGAGCTTTATAGTAACCAGCGATTGCTTGAAGCTGCTGAAGAGCGAGGTCACGAAACGTTCTTTTTGAACGTCAAGCAATGCTACATGAAACTGGATGCACTTGAGCCAGAGGCGCATTATCGCGGCGGGAAATTGCTCAATGATCTCGACGCTGTGATCACACGAATTCGTCCGAGTGTCACCTTTTACGGTACGGCTCTGGCTCGTCAATTTGAAAGCATGGGAATTTATACCACCAATAGTTCTTCGGCGATCTCTCAATCGCGCGATAAGCTATTTTCTCTACAGCTTATGCTGAAGAGCGGTATTAGCATTCCGACGACCGGTTTTGCGAATTCGCCAACAGATACGAATGATTTGATTGATATGGTGGGTGGCGCACCGTTAATTGTGAAATTGCTCGAAGGGACGCAGGGTAAAGGCGTGGTTTTGGCGGAGACGCGCAAGGCGGCAGAAAGTGTCGTGAATGCGTTTAAGTCGCTGGGCGTCAACTTGCTGGTTCAGAAGTTTATTAAGGAAGCAAATGGTAAGGATCTGCGCTGTTTTGTGATTGATGGCAAGGTCGTGGCTTCGATCGAGCGAAAAGCCGCGCCGGGTGAATTTCGCGCGAATTTGCACCAAGGCGGTACAGCGTCGGTGGTGAAAATCACGCCGGAGGAGCGGACGTTGGCGGTAAAGGCGGCGAAGGTGCTGGGGCTGCAAGTAGCCGGGGTGGATATTATCCGATCGCAGGCGGGGCCGCTGTTGTTAGAGGTAAATTCGTCACCTGGTTTGGAAGGTATCGAAGCCGCGACGGGCAAGGATATCGCGGGGATGATTATCGCCTCGATCGAGAAAAAGCTGCTGTGGAAACGTAAGCTCTCGAATGCGGACACGGTGATCGAAAGCTCGATCGAAATTACGGAAACGCAGGATTAGATCAATCCAATTTCCATTATTCCCTTTCAGTTTTCCCCTAAAAGCGACGTGTAACGGTGAGCGGTTGACCGTCGCGAAGCTGCCGGATTTGGCCGGTTAAGTCCGTGGCGGGCTGGAGCTGGTGGCGCTGGAACGTGCGGCTCATGACGACGTAAATCGAGGTGCGATCGCCGCCAATATCGGCGGCCTGGACGTTGCTCCAGGTGGGTGCGCCGATCGTATCTTCGATCGTCCAATGGTGGTTATCCCATTGGAAACGCCGGACGAAGGTATAGGGCGTGGGATCTTTGCCGACGATTAGCATTTTTTGCAAGGTTTTGCGGATCAGGTTCGGGAAAAAGCGGCCTACGGTGAGCATGACAACCCGCAGCAAAATCAGCTTGGGCGGCGTCATTTGGGTTTGCTTCGCCCAGCCGAGTTGGCCGCGAATGGTGATCTCGCGATCGCCGATGTCGGTTTCGTAGGTATCGACCAGGTGGCCGACGGCGTTGCGGAGTTTGCCGCCTGTGTTGACCAAGAGCGACACCTGGGTATCCGACACGAGCAACTGACCGTCACGAAAGAGCTTGAATGTGCCGCCTTTGTTCAGGGCGATGTATAGCTCAACGCTGGCTTCGCCCGGTCGGTGGGGGGAGGGTTTGATCGGGGTGGCGTTGCCGTCGGCGTCGGGCAGGTCGGGGAAGGCGGCGCGGCGATCGATCAGTAAGCCCGCGTTGGGGATATGGGTGCGGCCGATCGGGTGGGTGATGTGGCGCTCGTTGGGGTTGTGGCGATCGACGACGAAATCCTTCCAGGCGAGGAGATAGTTCCAGGTGTGGTGACCGATGATGTGGTCGTCGCTATAGCAAGGGGCGAGACCGTTGGCGAGACCGACGAGAAAGCGATCGTTAATATCGAGCGCCGTCGGCATCCAGCGTCCGGCCAGCTCGAAACCGTGGGGAAAGAAATTGTAGGTATTGCGGCTGCCGTATTCGCCGCCGTAGGTTCCGTCGGGGTGGATGAACTGGCTAGCGAGTTCGATCGCCCGTGTGAGCGCCGGACGCAGTCGCTCATCGTCGATCGCGTGCAGCTCCACCAGTCGCGCCAAACACCAGACCGTGAGTGAGTGGTAGCCCGGATCGCAGCCTTCATATTCCTTAAACCAGCCCTCGGAGTTTTGCCATTCCAGGACGCGATCGAGCCGGGAGGCCTTGGCTCGCGTCCATTTTGAGGTGTGGTTTAAGCGTCCGACCAGTTCGAGACACAGGACGATCAGCGCTTGGTGATTGGTGAGCTGGCCGCTTTCGTTGTGGTGGGCGAGCCAGTCGGCGCGACGCTCAAAAAAGACACGCATTTCGGCGTTATCCAGATTGAGTAACGTATAGCTTTCCATGCAGGCCAGCAGCGAAAACGCCGCCGCGCCGCCCGCCCGTTCAAAGGGAAAATAATCATCACAGGAGCCGTCGGGGTGGGCGCTGCGGGCGGCGTATAAAATCCCAGCGGCGACCCAGTCGCGAATGCTGGCCTGCTGGTAGTAGGGATTGTCAGGCAGATCGAGGTGATAGACCAAGGCCAGCGGCCAGACGAATTCCTGGGACATGCCGCTGGGGAAGTCCACAATTTTGTAATGCCAAAAGTTACGATCGAAACAGCCGTAGGTGGGGCTGTGGGGGTTGCGATCGAGCAGGGTTAAAATGCGCGGAATTTCAGCCAGGGCGACACGGGCGAATTCGTCTCGGGTGGGGTAATTCATCAGAGTATTAAGAAGAACGTGACTCAGGATTTAAGCGGTTCAAAAAACGTGTATTAAACTAACGATGCGCTATCGTGGCGTTGAATAACATCGTTGTCTTGATCTCGGTTTGATTTCGTGAACTCTCGTTACACGTCGAATCATTTCTGCGATCGGTTACGATTTTAATCGCCCAGACCAGCACCTCTGGTTTTGCGCCTGACGCATATCTTCGGCTTCAGCTCCGATGCTCCGTGATCCTTGCGCTTCCCCCTATCCGAACGCCATAGCCATGTCCGATCGAACCTCATCGCAACCCCAGGCCGTCCAATCTCCGCCCAGTCGTTCGACCCCACAGCCTTGGGCGGTGGACGCCTACGCTGACAAATTAATGGATGAGGTGTTCGAGGATATTGATCGTGGGCTGGATTTGGCCGAAATGCCCCTCGATACGCCAGTCGAGCAATATCAGCCTGTTTCGCTGCAACCGATCCAGATTCCGCCGATCGTCATGCAGCCGATCGTTTCGACGCCGGATACATCGGTTAAAACCGTCGATCTGGATAAACCGAAGCGCGATCGCGCCTTGGTTTGGTTCGATCGATTTCTGATTGCCCTGTTCGCCACGTCAGCACTAGCGGCAATCCTGCTGTGGCTGATAAAACGCGGCGATGTACCGCCCTGGATGCAGGCCGCCACCCCGACACCCGAGACAACTGCCGAAGTCGAAGTTGAGCCGAGTCCTGAAGCTCTACGCGATCAAGAATTTTCTGAATACATTACCCAATCGCTCGATCGCATCGAAGGCCGTATCCCCAATGACGAGGATAATTCGGTGATTGGCGATGCGTTGCCAAAAGTGGCGGCTGGGTCAACGGCGACACTGTCGATTCCGGTCGATCCGGCGTCGTCAGAAACGATGTTGCGATCGCTCAATCGCATCGCCAGCGCCTTAGAGCGGGTGTCATCGCGTCCGGCTCCGCTCCCCAATGCTGCTGCCAACGCTCCAGCGGCAGCCAATGGCGGCAATAATGCAAATGCGAGCGCTAGCAGTCGTGCAAACCCTACGCCGAGCAATGCCGATCGCCTGCCTCCGGTACGGGTTCCGGCTCCTGTGGTCGCGCCGCCACCGCCAGCCCCTCCGAGCAACTATAATGACTCCGGGAATTCTGCACCCGCACAGACGACAGACCAAAAACAACCGGCAGCGAGTAGTTATGCCCTCGTGGGGACGCTCGATCGCGGCAATGGCGGGCGTCCGGCAGCGTTGTTCGAGGTGGACGGATCGGCGAGCTGGGTGAATGTGGGCGAGACGATCGGCAATAGCAGTTGGGTGGTGATTGACGTGACGGAGGATCGGGCGACGATCGAGCGCAATGGTGAGACGCGAAATCTATCGGTTGGTCAAGAGTTTTAGGTGATTTTCACCAAGTTTTCACTTATTTTTTACTTATGTTTTCACCTGGCTTCTACTTGAGCCTTACTTGAGATTTTGTCTCATTCACTCGTTAGACTAGGTGAGACGATCGCGCGATCGTCAGGATCTATACCGAGGCGAAACCCGTGAGCTTATTCGGCGACTTTAGTAAATTTCTCGAAGATCGACTCGATGAATTTTTACAGAATAATCCGCACCTAGAACTACAGGTGTTGGAAGATGAGTTGCGCGATCAGGAAGCAGATACGGTAAAGCTGATTGCGGAGTTTGAGCGCAAGGAGAAGCAGCTAGAGGCGAAGATCCTGGAAACGGCGGAAAATATCCAGCTTTGGCATGGGCGGGTAGCCAAGGCGCGGCAAGCGGGGCAAGTCGATTTAGCGAATGGGGCAGCAGAGCGTGAGGCGGCGCTATTGCGCGAGGGGAATCAGCTTTGGGCGCAGCGGAAAGCGGCGAGCGATCGGCTAGAACAGACGAAGACATTACAGGTGGAGATTCGCGATCGCCGTCAGGTGCTGAAGGCGAAAGCGGCGGAGCTGAAGGCGCAGCAGGCGAGTGCGGGGTCAAGTGCGTCGGATGATGATCCACGATCAACGCGATCGAGTTCGCAGACGGACGGAGATGTGGCGGACGGTGGCCGTTGGGATGCGGGAAATACATCCTACAGCAAGGCAACTGATCCACTAGAACAGGCGTTTGCCTCGTGGGAGATGGATGACGAGTTGGATCAGTTGAAGCGCAAAATGAAGCGCTAGGGACGCGACCCATCAACAAGTCGTTTCCTAGGGCAATGCCCACCATGACGGGTGTTATGCGCCGGTTGATCGTGGTGGCATTGCCCACCCTACTGGACTTGAATTGTCAGGTATAGCAAAAAACGATTTGGTTAGGACGTATCAAAAAAAGCTGAGAGCACTGAGCGGAGTCGAAGTGCGGTTTTCAACTTAGACGAGAGTGTCCTAATTTAATCGGCTTCTGCTATATAACCTTAGGAACAAAAGCCGTCATTCGAGTGAGAGAACCGTCATCATTCATCACGCCCTCGCTATCTCGTGCAAGTCCCGTGCGATAATGTCGCACTGTCCCAGCCATTATCCGAGCGAGCCACACCCGCCATGCGCCTGTCCCAGATGCTCTTCGTCACCCTCCGCGAAGACCCCGCCGAAGCCGAAATCCCCAGCCACAAATTGCTTCTACGGGCGGGCTACATTCGCCGGATCGCCAGCGGGGTCTATGCCTATATGCCGCTGATGTGGCGCGTGCTGCAAAAGGTATCGCAGATTGTGCGCGACGAGATGAACGCGACGGGCGCTCAGGAATGTTTATTGCCGCAAATCCAGCCCGCCGAGCTATGGCAGGAGTCCGGGCGCTGGGATACCTATACGAAGGCCGAGGGCATTATGTTCTCGTTGACCGATCGCCAGGATCGCGAGATGGGACTCGGCCCGACCCATGAGGAAGTGATCACGGCGGTGGCACGGGACACGATCCGCTCCTATCGCCAACTGCCGACGCATCTTTATCAGATTCAAACCAAGTTTCGCGATGAGATTCGCCCCCGGTTTGGTCTGATGCGCGGGCGTGAGTTCATCATGAAAGATGGGTATTCGTTCCACGCCAGCGAGGAAAGCCTGAAGGAAACCTACGCCGATATGGATCGCGCCTATCGCAATATTTTGACGCGGTGCGGTTTGAAGTTTCAGGCGGTGGAAGCGGATTCGGGCGCGATCGGCGGTTCCGGTTCGCAGGAGTTCATGGTGTTGGCGGATGCCGGTGAAGATGCGGTGATGTACACCGAAGATGGTCAGTACGCAGCGAACTTGGAAAAGGCGGTGTCGTTACCACCGGCGGCGATCGCCTCGGAATTTACCACCACGGAAAAACGCGCCACGCCGGACACCGCCACGATCGCCACGCTGTGCGATCTCCTTAACTGTTCGCCGACCCAAATCGTCAAAAACGTGCTGTATCAAGCGGTGTATGACAACGGGATGACGGTGTTGGTGTTGGTTAGCATTCGGGGCGATCGGGACGTTAACGAAACCAAGCTCACCAATGAACTGACCCGCCGCGCGGCGGACTACAAGGCGGCGACTCTCATTGCCCTCGACGTTCCCGACGCGGATGCCCAAGCAAAATGGGCGGCGAAATCGCTACCCCTCGGCTACATCGCGCCGGATCTCGCTGACGACTATATCGCGGCCTCGAAAACCGTCGCGCCGAAATTCCTCCGCTTGGCCGACAACACCGTTAAGGAGCTGACGAACTTTGTCAGCGGCGCGAATGACACCGGTTATCACACCGTCGGCGCGAATTGGGGCGAAACCTATACCCTGCCCGATACGCTCGATCTCGATACCGCGATGGTCGGCGATCGCGCCCTCCACGACCCGAGCCAAACCCTGCAAACCGCGCGGGGCATCGAAGCCGGTCACATTTTCCAACTCGGGACAAAATACTCGGCGGCGCTGGGGGCGACATTCACCGATGAGGATGGCAAGAATAAGCCGCTGGTGATGGGCTGTTACGGCATCGGCGTGTCGCGTCTAGCACAGTCGGCGGTGGAGCAATCCCACGATAAAAACGGGATTATCTGGCCGGTGGCGATCGCGCCATATCATGCCGTGGTCGTCGTGCCGAATATCAACACCGAGACGCAAATGACGATCGGGATTCAGCTTTACGAGGCGCTGAATGCGGCGGGAGTTGAGACGCTGTTAGACGATCGTAAGGAGCGAGCCGGTGTCAAATTCAAGGATGCGGAGTTGATTGGGATTCCGTATCGGGTGGTGACGGGGCGCTCGATCGAGTCGGGTAAGGTTGAGGTTGTTGAGCGATCGACGGGTGAAACGCAGGAAGTGGCGATCGAGGAGGTGGCGGAGTTTTTGAAAGCGAAGGTAATGGCGGCGATGTAAAAATAAGGAAGATGTTGCAAGGCTGCACATCCATGCAACCTTGCCGTCTTAAGTGCGCAAATATCGATTTCACGGATCGAGATCATGCAAAAACTTCCAGTCACCCCATCTCTTTACGATCGTGATTACCTCCTATGGATCGATCGCGTCATCGCTGATTTGCGTGCGGGTAATTTTCGAGATCTCGACCTCGAAAATCTGATTGAAGAAATCGAAGATATGGGACGCAGTCAAAAACAGGCATTGCGCAGCAATCTCAAGATTGTTCTGATGCATCTCCTGAAATACGCCTTTCAGCCGGAGAAACGGTCAAACAGTTGGCGATCGACCTTACGCGAACATCGCGATCGGCTACAGAGCGCGATCGAAGACAGCCCCAGTCTTAAACCGTATGCTGTCGAAAACCTAGAGGTTTGCTACGCGAAAGCGCTAAAACTAGCCGCCGATGAAACCGGCCTGCCGCGCTCGGCATTTCCTCCGTGCAATCCGTTCAGCCTGGAAGAAATTTTCGATGCGGAATACCTCCCGGAATAACGAGATTGGATCGCCGATCGCAATTTCGTATCGCAATTTCGCAGCGATCAAGCCGGAAGATAGACCATCTTCGGACGGAGCCGCACCTCTGACGTTTCTGACTGCATCACACGAGCAATCCCGAGAAAAGCCCCAGCCGAATCGCAAACGCGCACCATAATTTCGACGGTGTTTTTATCGTTTTTGTCCCGATCGCTCTCCACAGAATTCGCGATCGCCTCGCCGAGTCCCAGATCATCCGCTGACGGCAACATCGCCGGATCGATCACGACCGTCTGACCCAACCGCCAGCGCTGGGCAGTTTCGCCCTCGATCGCGATCATCGGCAACCCCGCCAGTGCCAGATTCGGCGAAATCGGCGTGAATGTATCCGACTGCATTAATGCCGCCAGTTCCTCAAGCGTTACGCTTGAGTCTAAATCCAGGCCGCTGCTGCGAATACGTTCGAGCTTCGAGAGCGTCGCACCTGTACCGACAGCCTCACCCAGATCACGGGAGATCGCGCGGATATATGTCCCCGCACCACAGGCGATCGTCAGGTCTAACTCCGGCTGATCACCGTCGCGCCAGTCGCCCACCTCGATCGCCGTCACCGTCACCGTCCGCACCGGCACGTCTACATCGACGCCAGATCGCGCCAGATCGTAGAGCCGCTGACCGTCTACCTGGATGGCGCTGTATTTCGGGGGAATTTGTTCGATCGTGCCGAGGAAGGGCGAGATCGCGGCGATCGCGGCGTCACGGGTGAGCGTTGCGGTCGATCGCGTGGTGACGGTCTCGCCTTCGATGTCGTCGGTGGTGGTGGTCAGGCCGAAACGTACCGTGGCGGTGTAGGCTTTGTCGCCGGGGAGATACTGAATCAGGCGGGTGGCGCGTCCGAGGGCGATCGGTAAAACGCCCGTCGCCATTGGGTCGAGCGTCCCACCGTGGCCGACTTTTTTTTGTCCGAGAATGCGTCGCACTTTCGCCACGCAATCGTGCGATGTCCAGCCGCTGGGCTTATAGAGATTGAGAAATCCATCCACGGGTTTATCAGAAAAATGGGTTTAAAACCCCGTCCTTGCAGGACGGCTTTGCCGGATTCTCAATATCAGCTAACACCAAGGG
>JAABST010000053.1 GCA_011390275.1 Geitlerinema sp. S16 | reverse complement strand
AAGGGTTTCAGCCCCTTTTGTTTTTTGTTGGGTCGGGCGTTCAACAGCTTACCCCGTAAGGGGTCTGGTGCTAATTGATGACACGCCCTAGAACTGAGGTAACGATTTGTATTTCGACTCTCAGTTGTCTGGGCAAAGAATGAATACGAATAAATCCATTGAGGCTATGTCAGTCTGGCATGATGAAGTCAATGTCAACAGGACTCAATGTCAAAGCTGCTATCCACCTAGAGCGCAGTAACGTCACTTGCGAGGCTCCGTTATGCCAAACAAATCTCAGGACTCTGCTATTACGATCTCGCTCAAAAAGCATCGCGAGGACGAACGAGTACGCGATATTTTGCTTGCCGTTGAGCAGCTATTTTACCGAGAAGAAAATGCCGTGGCGTTTGTGCTGGGGTGTCTCTACGACATTGGCTCAATCAATTTGATCGAGAAGAAAATCCCGATCGCCCTGTTCAAACCCCTATTACGCTCAGTGGCTCGCCATTCGCGTCCCGCATTTCGCTTTATAGCTATCCGCTGGTTTCATCAAAATTGCCCGAAATTAATTACGGATTGGCTTCACTCCCTGGTCGTATTTGAACCGCCTGAGGCCGAAATTCTTGCCGCGATCGACGTCAGTGCGCAACACCCCGAAATCGAGCTAGCCCTTGCGGTTCAGCAAAAACAAAACGAAGTGGTTCAGCTACAGCAGCAATTGCGCCAGACCACCGTTCTCGCCGTCACGATCGCCGCCCTCTTTGGAAGTGCCACCCTCTGGCTCGGCTACGAACTTCAACAAGTTCGCGCATCGTCATCAATGACACTGCGTCAAACGATAGAAAGTCGGGCGACGCCGTAAGCAACCTTGCCAGGGGACACGATGCTGTCTGAGTGCTCTCTCTTGGCGCTGGGCGGGATTACATCCGACCGCGCAAGAACTGAGCCATCTCATTCGGCGTTGGTGACTGATCTAGCGCGATTTCCTCCGTGATTCGTCCCTCCTGGTACAGCTCCAGCAACGCCTTATTCATCGTCGTCATGCCATCGAACTCCGATCGCAACATGACCTGGGTAATATCTTCCAGCTTGCTTTGGATGATGTATTCCTTAATGGCATCCGTCGCGATCAAAATATCGTGGAAGGCCGCACGTTTACCGTCCGTGGTTTTGCATAAACCTTGGGCAATAATCGAAATCAGCGATTCCGCGAGGGCAACCCGGAAAGCGGGCTGTTCCGCAGGCGGGAACATACCCAGTACCCGCTCGATCGTTTTGACGGCGCTGTTGGTGTGCAGCGTTCCCATCACCAAGTGACCCGTTGAAGCCGCTTTGAGCGCGATATTCATCGTGTCTTTATCCCGAATTTCTCCCACCAAAATCAGATCCGGATCTTCTCGCAGCGCCGCTTTCAACGCATTAAAGAACTGGTGAGTATGGCGACCCACCTCACGGTGTTTAATCAGGGATTTCTTACTTTTGTGGACAAATTCGACCGGATCTTCGATCGTAATAATGTGGTGCGATTTATTGCGGTTGATGTAATCAATCATCGCCGCCATGGTCGTGGACTTACCCGATCCCGTCGGCCCGGTAACCAGAACGAGACCCTTGTGATAGTCCAAGCTAATGCTCTTGAAGACGTCTGGTAGACGTAACTGCTCAAGGGTCAGGATATCAGCCCCAATCAAGCGCAAAACCATCGCCGGACCCGCCAGCGAATCGAATGCATTAATCCGGACTCGAACGAAGCCCAGGTCTGCTGCGCCGTCAAAATCCAGATTTTCCTGAAACTGTCGGATGTGATCATCAGACATGATCTCCCGCATCCAGCTCAGAAACGTATCGAGATCCGTGACCGGCCACTCGGTCGCCACGATTTCCCCGCGATGTCGATAGCGTGGAATCTCATTAACGCCCACGTGAACATCCGAGCAGCCCTCTGCCTCGGCACGCTTGATGATGTCCAGCATGGTCGGATGGCCGGGAGCCGGTCCGGGGCCACGCTGAGGACTCGCAGCCTGAGCCACCGGCGGGGGAGCGACCGCAGCAGCCTGTGGAGCCGGTGCCGCCTGCGAGGGGGGAGGAGACTGCGGTGGGGCGGGAGATGGTGGAGCCGGTGGAGCGGGCGCACGATTAGCGGCGCGGGGCGGCGGTGGGGGTGGGCTTGGGCGACCTCCCGGCGGTGGTGGCGGCATTGGACGCTTCGATTGGGTCATAGCCTCGACTCGATGTTCAGCTCGCGAGCACTGCGAAGTACTCAGCATCTATAATAAGTCGTCTGTTTCCGGGATGGGGCTGATGACGTTGCGATTTTCGTCAAGGCTGCGAGTCGAATGTGAATTAATCTTGATTCGTAGACGAGTTTTGGATGACAACATTCCAGCAACTTGCCCTTGAGGGGAAAGTCAAAGCCTTGAACGTCCTGTCAATTGACAGCGCTCATGGTGATACGACAGTCCGTTTAAGTGCGGTGATGGTATTGATCTCGGTCTTCTAGGGCGATCAATCAGGTTTCCGTTCAAGTCTGTCAGTGCCGCGAGTCAAGGCCATGCGATCGAGCAGGCCATAGTCGCTTGACAAAACTTCGTTCGACCCTGCTACTATCTGAAGATTAATAAAGCGCAAGATTACTTAACAAACGCGAGGAGCAACCGCCGTGATCGCAGAGGCCAAAAAGCCATCGGCCAACAAGTCTTCATTGGTTCCGAAGGAATTTTTCGGCCCGCCAGACGCCCTATTTAACCCGACGGTGAATCTGATGATCGCCGCGACGCTCTTCGTTATCGTCTCCACGATCGGCTATTTCTATCTCGCTTGGCCGCACTGGATTTGCTTCATGATGAACGTTCTCGCGCTCCACATGGCGGGAACCGTGATTCATGACGCGTCGCACAACGTGGCGCACAAACACCCGATCGCGAATGCCGTCCTCGGCCATAGCAGCGCTTTGATGTTGGGGTTTGCATTTCCCGTGTTTACGCGCGTCCATCTTCAGCACCACGGCAACGTCAACGATCCGGAAAACGACCCTGACCACTTTGTTTCGACCGGCGGCCCCCTATGGATGATTGCCGCTCGGTTTTTCTACCACGAAATTTTCTTTTTCAAACGTAAGCTATGGCGCAAAGCTGAACTGCTTGAGTGGTTTCTCAGCCGCTTATTTTTGATCGCCGTTGTTGTTGTTTCGATTCATTTTGGCTGCTTTGCTTACATCTTAAATTACTGGTTCTCGGCGGCATTGGTGGTCGGTATTGCACTGGGTTTGTTTTTTGACTATCTCCCCCATCGCCCCTTTACTGAGCGCAATCGCTGGAAGAATGCTCGCGTCTATCCCAGTCGTATTCTGAATATTGCAATTCTGGGACAGAATTACCATTTGATTCATCATCTTTGGCCTTCGATTCCTTGGTATAGCTACGAAAGTGCGTATTATGCTTCCAAGGAATTGTTAGATGAAAAAGGCTGTGAGCAACAGCTTGATTTATTTTCGGGTACGAAAAGTTTTGCGAGTTTTGTCTACGATATTTTCCTCGGGATTCGTTTTCATGGTCATCCTCCCAAGAAAGAGTCTAAGTAGCGTACGTTTGAATTAAACGACAAACAAAAAAATAAACAAAAAATGAAGACTTGTACATTCAGGTCTTCATTTTTTGTGTTTTATACGGTTGAATTTATGGAGTTTGTTGCAGTGTGTTCCACTCCGCTTCTGCGGTATTGAGCGCTTCATCGATCGTCAATTGATCCAACATCACCGCTTGCAGTTGGGTATATAAAATTCGCTGAAGCTGTTTGATTTCCGGCAGCGGCGGCACGAGGACTTCGGCACGATCGAGCTGGGTGGCACTGATGGCGCGGGCACGATCGAGGGCGGGGGCGTCGTCCGCTGCTTGGAAATAGGGATCGGCGAGGGTCGTGGTGGTGGACGGTAGCGTGTTGGCCTGTTTCGAGAACGCGAGCTGGTTAGCCGGGTTGGTGACGAACAGGGCAAATTTGACGGCGGCTTCAGGGTTGTCCGTGCTGTTGGGGATGACGATGTTCATCACGGCGACGGCGATTTTATTGGTGTCGCCGGTAATCTGGGGGGCGGGTTCGGAGATTTTGGCGATCGTCGGGGCGTTTTGCTCGATCGCCTGGAAAAATTGAGGGCCAGAGGCCAGCATCGCCAGTTCGCCCGCTTGGTATAGCTCGATCGCCCGCTGGTGACCCTGGGTCAGAACCTCGCGCGGCAGTAAGTCGGCTTTAAATAAATCCACCCAATATTTGAACGCCGCACGACCGGCGGGCGTATTAAACGCGGCCTTGCCGTCCTCGTCTACCAGATCCATTCCCATCTGCACCATCGATTCGAGCAGCTCGCCCGCATCGTCCGGTACTGCACTGATAAAGAAGGCGTATTTACCGGTTTTGGCCTTGACCTGGCGAGCCGCCGCCGCAAGTTCGGTGTACGTCGCGGGAATTTTAGTGATGCCTGCCGCGTCGAGGAGGTCGGTATTGGCGATCGTGATCCGCGTCGTCAGATACCAGGGAATCCCGAAACTCTGCCCGTCAAATTGGGTCGCCGCCCAGATTTTTGGCAGGTAAACGGCGCGTTCTTCGGCTGAAATGTAGTCATCGAGCGGCAACCAGGCGTCACGACTGGCGAGCAGCGACGCAAAAGTTGGGTTGAGGTTGACGACATCGGGGGCGGTGTTGGCCGAGACTGCCGCGAGGATTTTCGTTTCCATCGCTGACCACGGCACATCGACCCAGCGAATCGGTGTGTCAGGGTTTTCCGCGTCGAAGCTGGCGATCGCCTCGTTAAAGTAGTCGGTGAACTGCGGCTGAAGCTGCATCGTCCAAAATTCGAGGCTACCGTCATCGGCGGGCGGAGCCGCGCAGCTTGTGGCGAGGCCGATCGCCAAGGCCGCGATCGCTCGCTGACTCCAGCGCTTGAGACGCTGCCGACGCGATGGACGATCGCGCTGTCCCATGCTGTTGCTGCCCAATACGTTCATGGATTAACCCCCAAGAGTGTGACCCAAATTGCTGTTGCAGCATATCGCAGGAATTGCCCCGCGATCCCGTTACGATTTGGTTTTGCGGCAAGTCTATAAAACTACTTCACAGCTTGCAATTGTTCGACCATCGGATTGACAATTTTTGTAGAACCTTGCTGAAATTTAATCGCGAGCGACTGCTTTTTCTCAGTTCCAAATACCATCACGATTTCGCCGACGCCGAATTTATCGTGAATGACATGTTGGCCGAGTTTCCACTGTTTGAGTTGCTCCGATGTGGGTGTTTTGGGTTTGGGCGCGGAGGATGCGCGATCGAGTGTGGGTGATTTTGGGGTTGTGCGGGCGTTAATTCGGGCGATCGCGCGATGGCGTTGGCGCGATGGTAATCCGTCACCTTCGATGAGTTCTTCCGGCAATTCCGACAAAAATTGCGACGGCGCAGCGGGCATATAATTCCCCCATAAACGCCGCATCGAGGCATGGGTTAAAAAGAGAAATTCCTTGGCTCGGGTAATACCGACATAACATAAACGTCGCTCTTCTTCGAGGGCGCGGGGATCATCCTGACTGCGGAAATTGGGAAATAGCCCTTCCTCCATGCCGACCATAAACACCACGGGAAATTCCAGCCCCTTCGCCGCGTGCAGCGTCATTAATGTGACCGCTTTTCCACCTTCTTCCAATCCGTCTAAATCCGAGGCCAGCGACGCATTCGCTAAAAATCCCCCGAGGGATTCATCCGCTTCGTCATCGGCGTATTGCACCATCGCATTATAAATTTCATTGACGTTTTGCACACGATCGAGTGCCTCATCCGTCCCCACTTCCTGCAACGCTCGCACATAGCCCGTATCGTCAATTAACCCTTGCAAAATTTCACCGGCGGGCATCTCTGCCGCTGCTTTTTCCTGCCAAGTTTGAATCGTTTTGGTAAAGTCTAAAATTACCTTGGCTTTGCGTCCGGCGATCGTCTTAACCGACGTTTCATCGCTGATAATGTCCCACAGCGGACAGCCGAGTTGCTGGGCGATTGTGTCGAGTTTATCGATCGTGGTTTTGCCGATGCCGCGCTTGGGTGTGTTGATCACGCGCTTGAGGCTGACGGTATCAGCGGGATTTTCCAATAACCGCAGATAGGCGATCATATCTTTGACTTCTTTGCGATCGTAAAACCGCAGTCCGCCTACGACTTTGTAGGGAATGTTGAATTTAATAAATGCATCTTCTAAGGGACGCGATTGAGCATTTGTGCGATATAAAACGGCGAAATCACCGCCGGTAAGTTCGGGATTATTACGCATAAAACTGCGCACCTGATCGACCACGAAATAGGCTTCATCTTGCTCGTTATCGCACTGGTGACAGTAAATCGGGTCGCCTTTGCCGCGTGTGGCACGTAGCACTTTATCGATGCGCTCGGTGTTGAGTTCGATCAGTTGATTGGCAACTTCGAGAATCGTTTGGGTCGATCGATAATTTTCCTCAAGCTTGACCATCGATCGCGTATCGTCATCCGACAAGCCATCGCCGAAATCTTTCTGAAATCCCATCAGAATCGTAAAATCCGCCATCCGAAACGAGTAGATCGACTGATCCACATCACCGACCACAAACACCGATCGTTGTTGCCAATTTTCCGGCTGTCTCGTGAATACCTGCGCCTCAGCACCATTGGTCACCAACAGGCGAATTAAATCGTATTGCGTCTGGTTTGTATCTTGATATTCATCCACCAAAACATGGCGAAATTTATGGTGCCAATAGCCTAAAACTGACTCATTTTGCTGGAGCAATTCCACCGGAATTCGGATCAAATCATCAAAATCAAGCGCATTATTTTCCGCCAGACGCGCTTGATAGAGCCGATAGACTTCTGCGATCGTCCGTCCCCAATAGCTCATCTCTTGACGCTCAAATTCCTCCGGCGACCAGCCCCGGTTTTTCGCGTTACTGACTTGATAACGTACGGCCTTCGGGTTGAACTTTTTACTATCTAAATTAAGCTGCTGCGTAACAATTTCCTTAAACACCGACTGCACATCCGACTCATCAAAAATCGAAAACGTCTTCGTCCATGATCGGCCATGTTCATCGCGGTATTTATCAATATCAAACCGGAGAATCCGCGCACAGAGCGCGTGAAACGTCCCGATCCAAAGCGGTTTAATATAGGTTTTCCAGACCTGCGATCGAATCCGGGTTTGCTCAAATGGCGGCAGCGCTTCGAGCGGCTTCCCGTGTCCCTCGATCGCCACCCGCTGGGCGAACACCTCTTCGATTCGCGCCTTCATTTCCTTAGCGGCCTTGTTCGTGAAGGTCACCGCGAGGATGTGTTCGGGATCGACGCGGTGGGTCAGGATGAGGTTGACCACGCGATAGGTCAGGGCGCGGGTTTTGCCCGATCCGGCTCCGGCCACCACGAGCAGCGGGCCGCAGTGATGCTCAACGGCACTGCGTTGGGAGGGGTTGAGGTGGCTGAGAAAGTCGGTGGAGGCCATGGGGAAACGGAAAAATTAAGCGGCGATCGGTCAAGCCTCCATCTTAAGATCTTCCCGTGCGACCGGAAGATCTTGACGCGATCGATCTCCACGCCAGCGTTATGCGTCGCTATCTTTTTTATCGCGTGGAAATCCGCCAATCAAGCCGCTTTCAATCATCAGACCAATCCCGGCATTAATCACAATTAGGCTGACCGTTCCCCACCAAAACCACGGCTCACCGTTAATCCGACGGGTCACCGATTCGCCGAATAAGCAGAGTCCGAGGGGAAACATCAGGACACCGACCTGCGCTGTGATGTACCACTTTAGTTTTGCGTTCATGGTTTGCGATGATGGGGAAAATCATTAAAGGTCAATCGATCGGGCGGGTTCAGATGACGATCGCGCCGATCGCGCCGATCACGAGAACCCGGCCAGAATGCCTGAAATTGTATTACCTTACCGTCCAGCTTTGACCGATCGCGCTGTAGGATGCGATCACTCGCTCCCTTCTCCCCTAGCGGCATGAATCTCGACTCCCTGGCTCCGTTTGAAGATCGTTTGCTTCATGCCCTGGCATTTTTTCGGACGGGGCGAAATGTGGAGCGACAAGCGTTGCACTGTTTATCGATGTATCTTCGGCAGTCGGAAAGTCGGGTGATGTCGGAGGTTGGGTTTTATGCAAAGCAGTTGGGGATGTCGTCGGAGGCGATGCTCGAAGCGATTTATACCGACCCGAAGACGATCGCCGATCGTCTGCGCGATCGCTTTCCCGATCAGCCGTCCCCCCTACTCCAGCTCGATGAGATCGATTAAAGCGATCGAAGTGATCAATAACTTCATACCTTTGAGGTTTCCAAAACCTCAAAGGTCTCGCCCCCTGTGATCGATCCCATGTTTGACTGGGACGACTTAATCAGCCTTGTCGGAACTCCTGAACTCTTGAGGAACACGTATGAAATTTAGCGACTTGATCGTCAGCCTGGGAGATCTTGTGATCAGCACAGGATCTCGAAATTGTGATCTTCACGGTGCTGCCGCGATCACCGCCGCGATGCCGTCCTCAATTAGCTTTGTGATGGGAGTCAAATACCGCGCGGCGTTGGAAAAAACGAACGCCGCTGCTGTCATTTTGCCCGATCGTCCCGAATTGGTGGCGATCGCCGAAGAGCGTGGCCTCTGTTGGCTGACCACCGCGAATCCCCGCCTTGCCTTCGCTCGCACGATCGAGGAATTTTACGTTCCCTTTCGCCCCGCGCCAGGAGTTGACCGTCAAGCCTCGGTCGATCCAGATACAGCCGTGGGGGATCACGTCTCGATCGCGTCCGGTGTGGCCATCTATTACAATGTCACCCTCGGCGATCACGTTTGCCTGCTGCCGAATGTGACGATCTATCCCGGCGTGACGATCGGCGCAGGAACCACGATTCACGCCGGAGTCACGCTCTACCAGGACACGCAGATCGGCGAATACTGCACGATTCACGCCGGGGCACAAATTGGCGCGGACGGTTTCGGGTTTGTGCAAACCCCAACGGGTTGGGCAAAAATGCCGCAGTCAGGCTACGTCAAGCTTGGCGATTTTGTCGAAGTGGGAGCCAACAGCGCGATCGATCGGCCAGCGGTCGGCGTCACGAGCATCGGTCTGGGGACGAAGATCGATAATCTCGTTCAGGTGGGTCACGGCTGTACGATCGGCGAACATTGCCTGCTTTGCGGCTTGGTGGGCGTGGCGGGCGGTGTGACCGTCGGTGATTTTAGTGTATTGGCCGGACAGAGTGGGGTGGTGGATGGGGTGACGATCGCGCCGGGTAGCATTATCGCCGCTCAATCGGTCGTGCGTCAGAATACGAAGCCGGGACAATGGGCAGGCGATCCGTTGCTGCCGTTACCCCAGTGGCTCAAGCTCGCCGCAAAACTGAAGCGATTGGCGCGATCGTAGAGACTGCTTAAATCTATTAATAAATCGATAGACTGCAATCGCCACAACCTGTTACACGAAATGACAGCCCGTAACAAAGGTCATGGCTTCCTTTTGTTTGACCCGATCGCCTGAGACAAGTGTGCAAGAATGAAAGCGGTTTCAGCGCACCGCATGAAGAATTATTAAAGTAGAACTTCGATGGAAGCCATATACCAATACGCCTGGTTGATTCCAGTGCTGCCACTATTGGGCGCCACTGTCGTCGGGCTAGGACTGATTTCTTACAACGAAGTCACCAACCGTCTCAGACAAGCCAATGCCGTCGTGATTATCGGCTCCCTCGGCATTGCGATGACCTATTCCTTTGCGCTGCTCGCCAGCCAAATTCAAGGTCACGCCCCCTATCGCTACAGCTTTGACTGGGCGGCCGCCGGTGATTTTCACCTGACGATGGGATTCATTATCGATCCACTCGCATCGATGATGCTTGTCATTGTCACGACCGTGGCGCTATTGGTGATGATTTACACCGATGGCTACATGTCACACGATCCGGGCTATGTTCGGTTTTACTCCTACCTCAGCCTATTTAGCGCCTCGATGCTCGGCCTGGTTATCAGCCCAAACCTGGTGCAGGTCTACATCTTTTGGGAACTGGTGGGCATGTGTTCGTACCTGCTGATCGGCTTTTGGTTCGATCGCGCCGCCGCCGCCGCCGCCTGTCAAAAGGCATTTGTCACCAACCGCGTCGGTGACTTTGGCCTACTACTCGGGATGCTCGGCCTGTTTTGGGCGACGGGTAGCTTTGAATTTACGACGATCGGCGAACGTCTCTCAGATGGAATTTCCAGCGGCTTCTTAAGCGCTGGTGTTGCCACGCTGTTCGGCATTCTGGTGTTCCTCGGTCCTGTGGCCAAGTCCGCGCAATTCCCGCTCCACGTCTGGCTGCCAGACGCGATGGAAGGCCCGACGCCAATTTCAGCCCTGATCCATGCCGCCACCATGGTCGCGGCGGGTGTGTTCCTGATCGCGCGGATGTCGCCCGTCTTCGAGCATTTGCCGATCGTCATGGACACGATCGCCTGGACGGGCGCGATTACCGCCTTCCTCGGCGCGAGCATTGCGATCACGCAAAACGACATCAAAAAAGGTCTCGCCTACTCCACCATGTCCCAACTGGGCTACATGGTTATGGCCATGGGCGTTGGAGCTTACAGCGCCGGACTGTTCCACCTGATGACCCACGCTTATTTCAAAGCGATGCTGTTCCTCTGTTCGGGATCGGTGATTCACGGTATGGAAGCCGTGGTGGGTCATGACCCCGTGTTGGCGCAGGATATGCGTCTGATGGGCGGTCTGCGGAAATATATGCCCGCGACGGCGGCCACCTTTGGGATCGGCACGCTGGCGATCTGTGGTATTCCGCCGTTTGCTGGGTTCTGGTCAAAAGATGAGATTCTCAGCTCGGCGTTTTCGGCCAACCCCGCACTCTGGGCGATCGGCTGGATCACCGCTGGAATCACCGCGTTTTACATGTTCCGCATGTATATCTCGACCTTTGAAGGCGAGTTTCGCGGCGGTGACATGGAAGTCCGGAAACAGCTCAAACTCGCAACGTTGCCGAACTTTGGCCCCGGTGCGATGAATATCCAGGAACTCGACGCCACGTCGGACGGTACGGATGATGGCCACGACCATCACGACAGCGAGCCGCACGAATCGCCGAAAACGATGACTGTGCCGCTCATGCTGTTAGCGGTTCCGTCGGCGCTGATCGGCTTTCTTGGGATGCCGTTCGCGAACTACTTCGAGATCTTCGTTCACGCACCGGGCGAGATTGTCCCGACGCTGGCGGAGATGGCCGAAGAGTTTGACCCGGTTGAATTCGGCATCATGGCCGGTAGCTCGGTGGGCGTTGGCCTGATTGGTATCAGCCTCGCGATTTTGATGTATCTCCAACGCAAAATCGATCCGAGCGCGATCGCCGACAAAATCAAACCGCTCTACAAGCTCTCGCTCAACAAGTGGTACTTCGACGAAATCTACGACGCACTGTTTGTGCGCGGTAGCCGCCGTTTAGCGCGTCAGGTGATGGAGGTGGACTATCGCATCGTTGATGGTGCGGTCAACCTCACGGGTCTGGCGACGCTGCTCAGTGGCGAAGGTTTGAAGTACTTCGAGACCGGACGGGCTCAGTTTTACGCGCTGACGATTTTTGCAGCGGTACTTGGGATCGTTGTGTTCTTCGGCGTTAGCTAAGTTTCGTCATGACGCTAGAGCTGACGCAAGGTCAGTGCTGGCGTATGACCGTCGGGCAACCGTGCCACAATCCCCTGCGCTGAAATCGCTTAAACGAGTAATGTGACCTAGATTTAGGCAACACGTTACTCGTTTTTGCATGGGGGGTATCCTGCGGGTTAATGTGTGATACGAAATCCGCCTTATAAGCTTGGATCGTCGCTCTGGGTGGACACCGCACTTCGACTCCGCTCAGTGCTCATAGGCATTTTTGTGTTTTTTCCATACAGAACCGGATTTCGTGTGAGCAATCTTCTCTGGCAACGCCGAAAAAGTTATGTTTGTTTCGGTGTTGCAACACGGCAGGATCGATAAGATTTACAGTATTTATCGATGAGTTGATCGACGATTTTATCGACGAGTATTATCAACACGTAGATCTAAATCTACGATGCGATCGGGCAGCACAGCCGCCTATCGCCACGCCGCTCCCTACGGAAAATTTTCCCTCACGCTTGCAGGACATTCATTCGGCGTAACGCACGATGTCGCTGGTCTGCTAACGCACTTGGATCGCCTGCTGTCAGAGTTCTTCACTCCTTTCTACACCACCGACCGTGAATCGATCGTTTTTTCCCATCCCCCTTCCCACGACCGTTCCCAGCACTCTATTCTCGCCTCTATCCATTCTCACTGCCGCGATCGCCCTTGCCCTGGCAAGCCCGATCGTTCGCCCCGCCACCGCGAGCCTGTTCGACGCCAACGACATTGAGAATCCCGAGAATTTCGCCCTGATTGCCGCTCCGATCGGTCAAACCAACCGCCATCAGTTGCTAATTGTCGAGCAGCTCTCTAGCACGCGAGCCTGCTGGGGAGAGATTCCCGGCGTCCCAACGGAAGTCGAGCCACTGCTTTTGTCCTTCGACTTTTCGGGGATTTGTGGCCGCATGAGCGACAGCAATGCCTACTCGGTGCGAGTGGCGGGCGAGGATTTAGGCTTGCGATATGCGCTACGGATTCGAGAGCGCAGCGATGATGCAATACTCGTCGCGACGCCGTTGCGGTATGACAGCGGTTTGCCCGAACTGGAACTGGGACGAACCTATGGCGCTGTCGATGGTTTCGCTAAGATCTACCTCAATTCAGCGTGGCGCTTGGCTCGTCGTTCTTACCAGGGTCGGACTCTCGGTCATGTGTATCTGACGAGCGACTACCCGATCGATCAGCTGCGTTACATCACGGGAAACATGAGTGTACCCACCGCCACAATTATTCCGATCGAACCAGACCAAACAGAAGCTCCCCTTGATTTTCCCCTATGGGGTTCTCCGATCGAGCCGATCGAGCCGATCGAGCCGATCCGTCCACAACAGAATGTTGAACCCAGCAGTAATTCTCGTTAAGAGATCAGGACTTACGCAAAATGGGTAAGAAGTCCTAGGGCGGGTCATCAATTAATCGTAGAATCCTCATCGGGTAAGCTGTTGAACGCCCGACCCAACCAAAAAACTCGGGGCTGTGACCCTTACTGGATAAGCGCTAGAAATTTAATTGATGACAGCCCCTAGAGATGTGGTTAAACCGGTCACGCGAGTGCGAGGGTAATCTAATATTGAAAGTCTAGTTTTGAAAAGCGCACAGAAAAGGCAGGTGAATTCGGTGATTGAGGTCAATTCCACAACGATCAAACCGGTTACACCCGCCAGCTATGGACATTCTCCAACGCCGAACGATCGCCATCAAGCCAGTGCGGCTTCGTCTGATGTCGCCTCAAAAACCGTAGAACCTTCAGAAACCGTAAAAACGTCAAGCATCGCGCATCCCTTCGTAAAATGGGTCGGCGGCAAACGGGGCATCATTCAGGCTCTCATCGATCATTTACCCGCCATCTCGCCCGATCACACTCCGATCGATCGCTACTACGAACCATTTACGGGAGGCGGTGCGCTCTTTTTTGCGCTGCAACAGCGCGGCCAGATCGCGCACGCTTGCTTAAGTGATGTCAACGCCAATTTGATCACGGCCTATCGCGTGATTCAGAGCGATCCCGAAGCGCTGATTGCGGCGTTGACAATCCACGCCAAAAAACACAGCGAAACCCACTACTACAAAATTCGCCAGCAGCATACGCTCACCGATCCGATCGCCCAGGCTGCGCGTCTCCTGTATTTGAATCGCACCTGCTATAACGGGCTGTATCGCGTCAACCGTCGCGGCGAATTCAATGTGCCGATGGGACGCTACAAAAATCCCAACATCATTCAAGCTGAGAACATTCGCGCCTGTCATCGCGTCTTGCAGGAGGTCACGATCGATCATCACCCCTTCGCAGAGGTTGCGCCGCCAGACGGCGATCGATGTTTCCTGTACTTCGATCCGCCCTACCATCCCAGTGATGACGGATCGTTTACCGGCTATTCCAAGCTGGGATTTACGGCAGAGGATCAAACCCGATTGCGCGATTTTGCGCTGGATTTACATCAGCGCGGCCATTACGTCATGCTGTCAAACAGCAATGCTGCCTTGATCCGCGAGCTTTATGCCCAAGCTCCCTTTCGGGTGTTCGAGATCAATGCGCCGCGTCTGGTGAACTGTAAATCCAGCCGACGACAGGCCGTGGGTGAAGTCCTGATTACGACCTATCCTGCGGGAAAGCTACGATAAGCTTAAGCTTGCAGAGAAGCGAGGCGACAGTGATTATGCCATCAAGGCCACCAGAGGGATTAACCAGAGAGATTAACCCGCGTGATCTCCGAACATGCAATTGCTGGCCGCCCGCCCCAAAACTCATGAACCCTTTGAACTTGACCCCCACCGCCGCTGTGCCAAAACGTCCTTCGCTTCGCTTCCGATCGAACCTCGTCCGTGCCGGTTTCGATCGCCTTTCTCGTCGCGTTATCCTGCCCGTTTTGGCGACGGCGATCGGTCTCCTCGGGACATCGCAGCCCCTTCGCGCTCAAGTCTTCGTGCCGCATACCAGCGAGTTCAATCCCGATCAGCTCGAATATATCGGGCTGGAACTGCTACAGGATGCCGATCGCTGGGCGCGGTTTCAGCAGTTTGCCGAAGCGATCCCCCGTGCAGAATTAGCCTCGCAGCTTCTGCCAGAGAATGCTCAGGTGTGGGCGATCCTCGGTAGCCTGTACGTCCAAACCGATCGCTTTGATGATGGTTTGTCGGCGCTGTTGCGGGCGCGGGCGATCGAGCCGGATAATGCCGCGATTCGCTTTGCCTTGGGGTCGGCCTATTTTCAGGGCGGAGACTATGCTGGCACGATTAGCGAGCTTCACGCAGGGCTAGAGCTGATGCCGAACACGCCGGGAGCGCTGTTTGACTTGGGCAATGCTTATTTTGTCACCGACCAGTTTGATCTGGCGATCGCCAATTATGAAGATGCCTTCGAGCAAAATGCTGAGTTTTGGCCTGCTTTAAATAATATTGGTCTGGTGCACTACGAACAAGGTCAGGTGAATCGCGCGATCGCACAGTGGGAAACTTCGACGACGATCGCACCGCAGGAAGCAGAACCGCTGCTCGCGCGAGCGGCGGCCTTGTATGCCCGTGGCGATCGTGAGGTGGGTTTAGCCTTGGCGGAAGAAGCGATGCGCCTCGATGTGCGCTATGCCGATCTGGATTTTCTCAAGGAAAATCTTTGGGGTGAACAGCTTCTCAAAGATGTGGAACAGTTGCTCGCAACGCCTCGTTTACAGGCGCTCATCGCCCAAACCTCGCCGCGTGAGCCGATATTCATCCGTCCGTAGTTTTGTAGGGCATTGCCCACCATCACGGATACTGATGCGCTGGCTGATCGTGGTGGGCACTGCCCACCCTACTTGCTTAACCCGAACTCACGCTACTTAACGTGACGACAACCACCCCTGAGCTTTGGCCTGATAGCCGATCGCCCGATACACGAGCTTCGCCGCCGTAAACTCCGAAATCACCAATCCCGGCAGCGGACACAGCTCCATGACATCCATCCCGATCGCCTCCTTTTCGGCAAACAAACGCCGCACAAATGCGAGGGTGTCATACCAGCCCAATCCTCCGGGCTGCGGTGTTCCGACGCCCGGAACTACGGTCGCATCAAGACCATCGAGATCGATCGTTAAAAATACTTTTTTCGTCGGAATCGCCGCGATCGCCCGCTCGATCCAGGTTTGATGATTTGGGTTCGTTTGATCGCGATCCGCCGCGATTTCATCCGCCCAAATCACCGGAACCTGGCGATCGCGAATTAAATCCGCCTCCTCCTGGCAAATGCTGCGAATCCCGATCGGCACGATCGGCACGCCCAAATCCATCACCCGACGCATAACACAGGCGTGGTTATAGCGCGATCCCTCGTAGATATCGCGCAAATCGCCGTGAGCATCGATCTGTACCACTGTGAACGGTTCATCCCCCAGGGCGCGGCGGTAACCCGCGACCACGCCGCCCGTAATGCTGTGTTCACCGCCGATCGTCACGATAAACTTGCCGTCCCGCTGGAGCTGACAGACTCGCGCTGCGATCGCTTCCATCGCCGCCTGATCGTCAATCTTGCCTGATCGCGTATCGGCGATCGGCTCCACGGTATGGACTCCGATCGCGTATCCTGTCTCGCAGCCCAGCTCCACATCGTAATATTCCAACTGATCCGACGCTTCGAGCAACGCCGCAGGCCCATGCTTGCAGCCCTGTACATAGGTCGTCGTCGCCTCATAGGGAACCGGCAAGACCACCACTCGCGCCGCCTCGTAGCCCGGATCGATACTGCGATCGAGAAATGGGTATAGCTCCGATGCAGTTTCAGGTAAAGGATTAGTTGTCAAGGATTCACAAACGCCGTAAACTTTTGCGGTACTTCACTCTAAATGAGAATAGACGCCTCTGCACACATTTCGTCACCGTTGACAAGCGATTTCCGAAAATGCGTGTTGCTCCCAGCTTGCGAGCATTGTGTCATCTGCGCCATCTGCGCAGTCAGTACAATCTGTAATAATCAGCCTGTCGCCCGATTTCATTCATCTAGATCCACCATCCATTCACGCTGTCTTAGCACTCCAACCTTGTGCCGTTGCCCCTTGAGCCCGCACGTCCCCATCAAACCTTGAATCAAGAAACCGACGCACCGTCCGTTCTCGCCCTCAAGCAACTTGTCGCTCGCCTGCAACGCGAACAAAATAAAACTCAAGATCTCCTCAGTTCCCTTGGGTTCGCGCTCCGTAGCTTTAATAATCTCAATCAATTTCTCGAACTGATTCCCCTGGTCGCCAGCCGCGTGACTGACGCGACGGTCAGTGCGCTGGTGACGTTTGCGCCCAGTGGTCGCCTACGGCTACAGCGGTTGCACTGCGCCAATGATAATGCTTGCCTGGTGGTGCGTCCGTCGATCGAAGCGGCGATCGCCGCCGTGGAAGCCAACGATATCCCGATCGATCAATTTGATGATCAAGTTCGCCAACAGATCAGCGGTATTGCCCGTCTCTTCTCCACCTCAATCTTGATCCAAAATCGCGATCGGGGTCGGCTCTATATCTTTAGTCAAGATCCTGAGTACATCTGGACTGAAACGCGGCGAAAACTCGTGCAGCTCATCGCCGATCAAACCGCCGTGGCGATGTTTAACGATGAACTCGTAACCGAGCTACGCCGCAAACAACGGCTCGATCGCGAACTCGAAATCGGTGCTGAGATTCAATTCCGCTTGTTTCCACGCCATTGCCCCGAAATCGACGGCATCACCTTGGCGGCTCGCTGCACACCGGCCAACCATGTCGGCGGCGACTACTACGATTTTATCCCCACCCATTACGCCGTTGATCCAGAGAATGCGGGGAAAGATGAACAGGACGACGAGGATGCGGGTCAGGCTCGATCGCGGTGGGGCGTGGCGATCGGCGATGTGATGGGGAAAGGCGTTCCGGCGGGGCTGCTAATGACGTTGACGCGGGGAATGTTACGCGCCGAAGCGCTGAACCGCCGATCACCCGCCCAGATTTTGCAACACCTCAATCGCGCCATGTATGCCGATCTGGAAAATTCTCATCGGTTCGTGACGCTGTTTTACTCGGAATATGATCCCGCAACCCGTAGGCTTGCCTACAGCAATGCCGCCCACAATCCGCCATTATTTTGGCGATCGCGGACGGATACGATCGAAAAACTCGACACCTGGGGGATGCTCGTCGGTCTCGACTCGGATACGGAGTACGAAGAGGATTTCGTGATCCTCGAACCGGGGGACACAATTTTGTACTACACCGACGGCTTTACCGAAGCTTCTAACCCCGAGGGCGATCGCTTCGAGGAAGACACGCTGATCGATACCTTCCAAGCAATCTGTCGCCAGAAGGCCAATCCCCAAGAAATCCTGGAGGAACTCTTCGATCAGTTGAAAAACTTCGTCGGCTTTGGACGATCGAACGATGACGATGTGACACTCGTGGTGCTGCAAAGTACGGCATGATATGGGGTCGATCGCCCGTTTTGCTCAGATCGTTAATGATCCCGCTCGCTTGCGTCTGAACCGGTTGACCCGAGAGCCTCAGCGCCCCGGTATCCCAGCGCCCAAAACAATCCGCGCGATCGCTGCCCTTCACCGCCCTACGCCATGACCCCCGATCCTGCAACCACGACCCCAAACGCCACAAAAACCTGGAGCCAACGCTTTGAATCCGCGCTCCATCCCGCCGTGGCGATTTTCAACGCCAGCATTGGATTTGATATCGAGCTGATCGAATACGACATCACCGGCTCGATCGCCCACGCTGAAATGCTCGCCAAAGTGGGGATCATTCCTGCCGAAGAGGGCGAAATGCTCGTTAACGGGCTAGAGCAAATCCGCGCCGAACACCGCGCTGGAAACTTCAACCCCGGTATTGACGCGGAAGATGTCCACTTTGCCGTTGAGCGCCGCTTAACGGAACTGGTCGGCGATGTGGGTAAAAAGCTGCACACCGCCCGATCGCGCAACGATCAAGTCGGCACAGACACGCGCCTCTATCTACGCGATCAGGTCAAATCGATCCAAGCCCAACTGCGCGAATTTCAAACGGCACTCCTCGCCCACGCCGATCAGCACGTCGAAACCCCCATCCCCGGTTACACCCACCTACAACGCGCCCAACCCCTGAGCTTGGCACACCACCTATTGGCCTACTTCGAGATGACCCAGCGCGACTGGGAACGCCTCGAAGAACTCTACAAGCGCGTCAACACCTGCCCCCTCGGTGCAGGCGCTCTCGCCGGGACGACCTTCCCGATCGATCGTGAATACACCGCCGATCGCCTCGGCTTCGAGCGCATCTACGCCAACAGCCTCGACGCGGTCAGCGATCGTGACTTTGCCGTCGAATTCCTCTGCGCGTCGAGCCTGATCGTCGCTCACCTGAGCCGCATGTCCGAGGAGATGATCCTCTGGGCATCGCAGGAATTTAGCTTCATTCGCCTCACCGATAGCTGCTCGACCGGTTCGAGCATCATGCCCCAGAAGAAAAACCCCGACATCCCCGAACTCGTGCGCGGCAAAACCGGGCGCGTCTTCGGCCACCTGCAAGGAATGCTGGTGCTGATCAAGGCGCTGCCGCTGGCCTACAACAAGGACATGCAGGAAGACAAAGAAGCCCTGTTTGATAGCGTCAAAACCGTTAAGGGCTGCCTGGAAGCGATGACGATTTTGCTCAATGAGGGCATCGAGTTTCGTACCGAGCGACTGGCGAGCGCGGTGGCGGAAGATTTCTCGAATGCGACCGATGTGGCGGACTATCTCGCAGCGAAGGGCGTGCCGTTCCGTGAGGCGTATAACTTGGTGGGTAAAGTGGTGCGTACCTGTCTGGAGTCGAACAAGCTCCTGAAGGAACTGACGATCGAGGAATGGCAGGCGCTGCATCCGAAATTTGAGGACGACATCTACGCCGCGATCGCCCCGAGTCAGGTGATCTCGGCGCGTAACAGCCTCGGCGGTACGGGCTTCACCCGCGTCCGCGAAGCCCTTGCTAAAGCCAAGGCGACGATCGCCTAGATTCAAGTTGAGTAGGGTAGGCATTGCCCACCATCTCGGATACGTTTCGTGGGTTGATCGTGGTGGGCATTGCCCACCCTACCGGTAATACTTCAGGCAAAAGCCCCGCCTCTTAAAACAAGAGGCGGGGCTTTTCGATTCAGCCAGAGACATACAGCGAAATGAAGTGAGTTAGCCGCTGAAGCGCTGTCTAAAGCCAAACCGTAGATCATCAAAGCGTAAACCCGTCTGATCTCGGCTTGAGCGAACCTAAGAGCGTGCGCTAATAGATGGCATCAACTTTTTACTGCCAATCAAGACGGCGAGTAGAACCATCGCCTGGATCGGCCAGGGAGCCAGGACAAGATCTAGAACAAAACAAAGAATGACGATACCGAGGGCGCACATACGAGGCACTTCTTCCGAAAGATTCGCGTAGAGTGCAAAGGCTAGGACAGCGGTTAAGAGGGCAACAAGAAAGGCTGTGGACATGGCTTAAATGATTAGAGCGCTGGGGGCTGGGAAGCTCCAGCTATGAGACGACGAGGTGAAGAGTTTTGTTCGTGGAGAACGTCGCGGCTTAGGGACTCAAGGAAGCGTTGTCGCGACGGCTCTGGGGGGTTGAATTCTCGCTCAATTGCGATCGCAATCAGAGGCAGACCTGAGAATTCTGTAATGTTTGTTTACACCGACGTAGATTAACACATTCATCAGCAAAATAAAATTATTTTGTGGCCTTGATGTGCGTGTTCTGACATTTGGGCAGAATGAAGTTCGTTCCCTCGTCTGATCCCGGATTTGATCCCCAGGATAAAACCGTCAGCGGACGGAGCTGCGATCGCGCGATATGATGAATGCAAACTTTTGTTACTAATTTTCGCTCTCATCTCGGGATCTTTACTAAGCCTCGCCATGCAAGCCAGTCTGACCGTTACGACAAACTTTAGCGCGGCGCATCGCCTCGCACGTCCCGACCTGGACTACGACACCAACAGCGCGGTTTACGGTAAATGCGCTCGTCCCAATGGTCACGGCCATGACTATGTTTTGGAGGTCACTGTTGTCGGCGAAGTGGACGATCGAACGGGAATGGCCGTCGAACTTGGAGCGCTGCATGAATTGCTTCGCGTCGAAGTGATCGAGCCGTTTGATCACCATTTTCTAAATAAAGACGTTGAGTATTTCGCGACCACGGTTCCGACAGCGGAAAATATCGCGATCTATATTCGCAATATCTTGCAAGCCAAGCTCCCGAGCCTTGGGGTCGCGCTTCAGCGCATCAAACTTCACGAAAGCCCGAATAATGCCTGTGAGGTGTTTGCAACCGCAGCGATCGAGCCGGAACGCGCTGAGTCAGCACGGGAATCGCTGGCGATCGCCTAAACATCGCCAAGAGTATTGCCCGAGAATAATCGCCCATCTCAGAAGTCCGACTTTTTCAAAAAGTCGGACTTCTCGATGTTAATACGTGCGTTCCTGATTCGCTGGGGTTTCATCACAGCCGAGACACTGGCGAATGTAGTCTTTGGCGCTGAGGGTGGCGATCGTCTGTCCGGCAACATCAATCGAGTCGCCCAATATGCAATCGGGATCGCTCCACAGCGTCAGGTGTTCCACCTCGGGATCGGCGACAAAACTCGGGGTGGCGATCCCCATGCGTGACCAAGTGTCGTGCGTCCAGCGATCGTGACTGACGCGGTATAGGTTAGGCATGGGCGCGATCCTTGGCTGCTGGCGATTCGTAAACCAATCCCAAACCGGCAAAATCGGCACGCCCCAACCGTCGCAAAGAATGATCGCGCCCAACTGCGCTCGATCGCGCCATAGCCACGCCGCCCCCAACGCCCCGATCGTGCCAGCGCTGAAACCAAGAAAGTTGAGTTTGATCGGAGCCTTAGAAGCTGGGATCACGCTAGAGTCGGCCATCTGGCGTTCAATATGGTTCGCGATGCTGACGGGATCGCAGGGGAAAACGCGATCAGTTGGAACGATAATTTTATGGATTGATGCGGGTAAATCTAGGCGGTCGATCGTGCGATCGGTCAGTTCCACTGCGTGAAATCCAGGGCAAATCACAAGGTAAATCATAAGAATTTTGGGGATCGACAATACCCCTAAGGATGGTGCTGCGATTTCTCTCGATTCGGCTCAATCTTGCTCAAAGCCGCCCAAAATATCATCCAAATTCTGCCCTTCTGGTAAACCGATAAACACCCGATCGCCCGGTTCAAGCCCCTCTAGCACCTGTACCTGACTGCCGACACTCGGGCCGATCGTCACAGGCTGAAACGTAGCCCGACCGCGTGCATCGGGAATCAGCACGCCTGTATTGCCGCGATCAGTGACGATCGACACCGTTGGTATCACCAGTGCATTTTTGAGCTGATCGCTCCGAAATGTAAGATCTACATTCATCCCAGACTGAAGCGTCTCAAACCCGTCCACAATATCGAGCCGCACCTGAAAGAGCGTCACATTTTGTTCGCGCACCGCTTCCGGTGCGATCAGCTTGACCTTGGCTTCAAAGCGATCGTCTGGGTAGGCATCGGCGACGATATCCACCGATTGACCCTGATAAATCCGGCTGATATCCACCTCGGGGACTTTTGCGAGGACTTCGAGGCCGCGAGCTAGGGCGACGATCGAGGTGGATGTGGCGGAGGTGGCGGTCGAGGCGGAGGTGGCCGGGGTGACGAAGGCGCCGGGGTCGGCGTAGCGCTGGGCGATGATCCCCGAAAAGGGAGCGCGGATTTCCGTGTCGTTGAGCTGAACGTCGTAAAACCGCACCTGGGCTTCGGCTTCGAGTACGTCGGCTTCGGCGCGATCGATCTCTTCCGATCGGGCACCATTGGCGAGCTGGGCATAGCGCTGCTCGGTTTCGCTCAGTTCGGCTTCGGCTCCATTGAGGTCTGATTCGGCGCGATCGATCTCTTCTGATCGAGCGCCATTTTCGAGCCGGTTGCGGCGCTGCTGGGCTTCACCACGGGCTGCGGTTGCCTGGTCGAGGTTGGCCTGGGCGCGACGCAGTTCGTCAATGCTGGTGTCGAGGACGCGGCGAGACACGGCGCCATTGGCTTCGAGCTGGCGGTTACGATCGGCCTCGATCGTCGCCAAAGCAAGCCGTGATTCAGCATCGGCCACGGCAGCGGCGGCACGGCGAACGGCGTCGTCGGCTTCCTCGATGTCTTCACGGCGACTACCGGCACGAAGTTCGGCGAGGCTGGCACGGGCGCTATTGCGGCGGGCGCGGGCTTGTTCCACTCGGGATCTAGCCTGGGCGAGTTCTTCGCGGCGGGTTCCGGTTTCGAGTTCGGCGAGGCTAGCACGGGTACGATCGAGGCGAGCCTGCGATTGATCAGCCTGGGCTTCGAGTTCGCGGCGTTCCATCGTGGCGATGATTTGCCCTTGGGTGACGCGATCGCCTTGTTCGACAAAAATCTGTTCGAGCCGCCCTTGGGTTTTCGGGCTTAGGTTGACCCGCTCGATCGGCTGCACTTCGCCCGTCGCTTCGATCTGCACCGTCAGATCTGCCACTTCCGCAGCGACCGTCAGCGTGGCGAGTTCATCGAGTTCACTGTCCGGGCGACGTTGAACGATCCGCGTCACCCCGATCGCCAGGATGAGACCGACCACGATCGAGCCAAGCAACCAGCGTCGCCGGTACAAAACGTGCTTCCAGCGATATTCTAAGTCTTGGGTTGCTTTTGTCATGATGTCTGGGAAGACTTACCCCGTTCACACGTTGCGATCGATGAATGACTTCAACGCAAGCACTGAATCACAAGGGTTAGAGACTCGTACGGTGGCTGAATTCGATCGTATTTTGGCGAATGGTGAGGTCGTAATTGCTAAAAAAATTCTGGCCGAGTAGTCCCATTTCGAGGGTGTCATCGCGGGCGATCGCCACATCGAGATTGTTCATCACCAAGGAACCCAACTGCACGCTGGCAACCTGAGCCACGCCAAATTCAACGCGCGAGGCGCTGGCGGTGGTGACAAACATCGAGCCGGAAGATTGTAAGCCTAATTCTCGTCCCATTCGTCCCGGCAGTACGATGACGCTGGCACCAGTATCGACGAGCATGTCGTAGGGAACGCCGTTAAATAGGACGGAGACGACGGGGACTCCGGCTTCGCGGCGCAGGATGGGTACGCTGACCGAATCGGGGGTTGCGCCGGGAGCGTTGGGTGAGCGGCTGCCGATCTCGTTGGCTTCGACGGCAACGGGCTGCGGACAAAATTCGCTCAGGTCGATTCGTTTGCCGCGATCGTCAATCCAAAAGCATCCGGCATATTCCTGAGCGATCGCCGAAATGGGCAGCGCCACCAGGCTTAAGCCGATCAAGCTCAGGGCGAGTTTGCCCAGTTGCTGGCCGATCTGGTGAACCAGTTTTTGGGTGATGAGTTGGGCGACGGGTTGGGCGACGGGTTGGGCGATCGTTAGAAGATTGACGTTGGGCTGGTTCACGGCGGTTTCGACTCGCGATGGCGGTCTGTAGGTCTTAAGTCTAATGTATCAAAGGCTTTGGCTCGATGCCGGATTGCCGACACGAAAGCCAAAGCCTTATGGGGTATTTTGTGAAACTGTTTGCGATCGTGGTGAATTTCAGCTCCGTTTGCGACCTGAAATTCGCCACATCAAAACTAGTATTAGGGATAAAAACCAAGGGTTGGCAAACCGGCAGCTTCATCGAAACCGCAGACCAGATTCATACACTGAACGGCTTGTCCGGCTTGGCCTTTGATCAGGTTATCGATCGCCGACAGGACAATCACGCGTCCGGTACGCGGATCGACTTCGACGCTGATGTAGTCGGCGTTCGAGCCGCAAGCCCATTTGGTTTGGGGGTAGGTTCCCGCCGGGAGGACGCGCACCCAGGGGGAGTTACGGTAAAAGGCGGAGTAGATCGTGGTCAGGTCGTCACGCACGAGACCCGGATCGCGCAGGGTGGCGTAAACGGTGGAGAGGATGCCGCGCACCATTGGCACGAGGTGAGGGGTGAACTGCACGAGGACTTCGGTTCCGGCGAGGTCAGAGCAGATTTGTTCGATCTCGGGGGTGTGGCGGTGTCGTCCGCCGACGCCGTAGGCGCCAAAGGAGCCGGAGGCTTCGGCGAGTAGCATGGGGATTTTGGCTTGACGGCCACCACCGGATGCGCCGGATTTGGCGTCAATTACCAAGGTCTCGGGTTGGATCAGCCCTTGTTTGAGGAGGGGCGCGATCGCCAAAATGCTGGCGGTGGGGTAGCAGCCGGGGCAGCCGATCAGCGATGCGCCTTTGATTTGGTCGCGGTAGAGTTCGGGCAGACCGTAGACGGCTTGGCTGTTGATCTCGGTGTCGTCGCGATCGGTGCCGTACCAAGCGCGGTAGGTGTCGAGGTTGCTAAAGCGGAAGTCGGCGGAAAGATCGAGAACTTTGCAGCCTTTGGCGAGCAGGGGCGGGGCGATTTTGTAGGCGAGGTTATTGGGGAGCGACAGAAAGACGACATCGGCGCGTTCGGCGATCATGTCGGCATCGACGGGGTCGATCGTCAGGTCTACGCGGCCTTGGAGGTGTGGATAGAGTTCGGCGTAGTTTTTTCCGGCGCTGCTGTCGCCGCCGAGGTAGGTGATCTCGGCGTTGGGGTGTTCGAGCAGTAGTCGAACGAGCTGGATGCCGCCGTAGCCCGACGCGCCGACTACGCCGACTCTTACTCTGTCTGTCATGTTTATTGTCCTAAATGTTGGGCTTTGTTGGGTGGGCGATCGGTGTTTGTGGGCGATCGCTGGGGGTGACTTGGTTGGGCTGGTCTAACGCGGTTGCTGTTGGGGTTTGCTTGGCGTTGGTTTAAGTCGGATACATCGTATATCTTGGCTGCGTTCTTGGGAATGTGGTTTTGTGGGGGATTTCCGGTTTTTTGGGGTGCGATCGTTTGGTGAGACTAGGGGAGAGGGCGGATGGGGTAATCGCGATCGTCGCTGCGTCCGATGTCGCCATCCCGAGGAACGTTTATTTCGTTGTTGCGCCCTAAAGCCATCTCTTATCTTCGATAACTGAAAACAAAAGAGGGATGAGAGATGCTCCCCGCGAATATGGGCTAACTATCTTTTTCGGAATGAATCAGAGTCGCTTCTCGAATGCAACATTGCAATATTTCAGCCGTTTTTACAACATTTGGAAACTGTAGGAAAGACCCATGATCTCCGTTAACGTTATGCAGTTCTAAACTAGCTGACAAATTACCCCAACCTAAAATTGAGTCAATTCTCCACCCCTCCGGAATCGGACGCCCTGGAACAGCACGGAAAAGCGTGATTTTACCCGGATAAAAATGCAGTGTGTAATTTCGTTTTGCCTGTAAATTCGCCTGTTTTATACGTTCACTTGCCTGAAGTGTAGAGCTAACAACATCTTGTGAATGGGATGGTGTACTGACAAATTTACTTCCAAAAGCCGATCGACTCATCCGAGCATTCCATCGCTCAATCAGATAACCCCCACCTTTTTTAGAAAAACGATTCCAGTGCGTTTTCAGACGCTGTAATAATGAGTCGGGATTGTTATTGATTCGCTGGCGTCCATAGGGACTATAGGAATCAAAAAGCACCAGTAATGCAACAGTATGACCTTCACGCTCTAGCTGGCGAGCCATCTCGAATGCAACAGTTCCGCCAAACGAATAGCCTCCTAGATAATAGGGGCCATGACTTTGCACGCTTCGGAGCGTTTGAATATTGTGAGCAGCAATCGCTTCAATACTTTCCAAGGGAGAACTTTCACCATCAAGACCTTGCGCTTGTAAGCCATAAATAGGCTGATTTAAATCCATTTCACTGGCTAAATCTTTCAGGTTCAGTACGTTCCCATTAATCCCATGACTGAGAAATAAAGGAGGGAGTTCACCATGAGGTTGAAGCGGAACAAGGGAAGACCAAATGCTACTCCAATCATCTTCTTGAATGAATTCGGCTATTTCTGCGATCGTAGGCGCTTTTGTGAGTAGTGCGAGGGGAAGATGTTTTCCCAATATTTGTTCAATCTCAGCAAAAAACTGAGCTGCGATGAGGGAATGCCCACCTATATCGAAAAAGTTTTCATGAATTCCAATCTGATCAAGATCTAAAAGATCGCACCAAATCTTAGAGATCTCTTGCTCTAACGATGTACGCGGCGCCACAAATTCTATTTCGATCATGTGGGACTCGCGGCTCGGAGCTGGAAGTGCTTTACGATCCACTTTGCCATTCGGAGTCAATGGTAATGCATCCAAAAATACGAAGGCAGCAGGAACCATATAATCCGTTAGTTTTTGTCTGACGAGATGACGAAGTTGTTTGGCAACGGTTTTTGATGGCTCGTTTAAGACACCATACGCAATGAGAGACATTTCCTCTCGAATCAGTTCTTTGCCGACAACGACAACTTCTTTGAGTAAGCCGGAATCCATCAATGTCATCTCGACTTCAGCCACATCCACTCGATATCCTCGAATTTTGACTTGGAAGTCTTTGCGTCCGAGATGAACCAAGCAAGCATCGGGTAGAAATCGCCCTAAATCTCCTGTTCGGAAGCGACGAATTGAACTCGTTGGTGAAATAGGCACAAACGTTTGTGAGTTCGTTTCGTGCTGTTGCCAATAACCCAAAGCAAGATATTGGCTTTCAATCACAATTTCACCAACCTCTCCGGGGGGAACCTCACGACCTTCCTCATCCCATAACACAACATCAAGACCCTCCACCGCATACCCTGGAGGAACTTGAGCTGTTGTTACCTCTGTTTGTTTATTCAACATGAAGATTCGCGTTGTTCCGGCTTCCGTCGATCCGAGTCCCGTACATAGTAAGCACTGATCTGGAAATTTCTGTTTATAGAATTCCACATCCTTTCGATACATTGCTTCGCCGCCTAAAATCACCAAACGCAGGCTAGAAAAAGCTTCGACGTCTTTGAAAATGTCAGCAAAGTGACGAAAGAGAGTCGCAACGGCATGAAAGACGGTGATTTTTTCGGTTTGCAGTAATATCCGGAGTTCATCGAGTCCTTGATTTTTAACATCAAAAGGATAGAGTGTTGTCCCACTCAGCAATGCGTTGTAAATAACGCGAACGGCTCCCATTACGCTACAGGAATGCACCAGGGGCATCCGATCGCCAATTCCAAGATGGAAGGCATTAATTTGGTTCATCGCATTGTGGAGTAAGTTACGATGATTTTGAAATACCCCTTTGGGTTTCCCCGTCGATCCACTGGTATAAATGATGTAGGCTAATGCATCTGGAGAAACATTAAGATCGGGATTGTGAATATGATGTGATGATTCTAAATCGTCGATATTGAGAATTTCATACTGTCCACACGATAGATTTTGAGCGATTTCGAGGTTGGCGGTGTTGGTAACAATTAAGTGAGCTTGAGAATTGTCTAAAATGTACTGATTGCGAGAGTCTGGGAATGTGGGATCGATCGGAACGTAACACTTGCCAGCTTTCAGTGCACCAAAAATTGCGCCCAGAAAATTAATACCCTGCTCAAATAGCAGGGCGATTGAAATATTATCTTCTCCTACTTTTTCCAGGAGGCTATGAGCGATCTTGTTCACAAATTCGTTTAGCTCTCCGTAGGTCAGTTCCTTCTCTTCTTTTTTGATCGCTAGGGAGTCTCGATATTTTTCGACTTGCTTCTCAAAGCATTTTCCGACAGATTGCTCAATCTCAGATAATTTGAATTCTTCAAATTTTTTTTCAGGTCGTACGATCAAAAAACTATTCTCAGATGTTTGCATGTTTAAGTCCACAATTTTTCTGTAATTCTGAAGAAATTAGAGTGTCTTGATCAGGATAGGGAAAGAAGAAACTTAGACCCGGATATATAGCAAAAAACGATTTGGTTAGGACGTATAAAAAAAGCTGAGAGCACTGAGCGGAGTCGAAGTGCGGTTTTCAA
>JAABST010000052.1 GCA_011390275.1 Geitlerinema sp. S16 | reverse complement strand
GGCGGGTGCTACGAAGCAGAAACTCAGATCGTGAGGTCTGGGAATCACCGTGGCTTTTGCCCGGTGAGGATGTCAATGGAGTGCGCCCTGCGATCGCAACATCTGGCGCAGCACATTCAACTCATCGCGATGTCCGATCGCCGTCACCGAACTCGTCGATTCTCCCGTCTTTTGCACGGCGATCGCGACCCGCTCGCTTTTGCTGGCCTTTTTCCAATAGTAAGCACCCGCCAGCGGCGACAGCGTGACAATCGCGATCGTGTTGTCCGCCAAGCTCGGCACGGCTGTACCCACAATTAAGCCCACACAGGCAAACCCGATCGCCGCCAACACACTCAGAAACACCGCGAGGAACACACTCGGTCTGACCTGCCCCTCAAACAACGTCGTTCCGTCCTCCGTTTTGGCAATGCGGTACGTGCGACCCATTAAGTGATCTTTCGCAAGGCGATCCACCTCCGCCGCGCTACGTGTACATGCCATCTCTAACTCTTCCGTGCGCTCTTTCGTCGATGCACGAATAAAAAATGCCAGCCCGATCGCCATCAGCGAGGTCGGAATAAGAGCAGAGGAAAGCCAGGAGTCCATAGAGATTGTTGGGAGATGGTGAGCCAGTTCGATTATTACGAAATAATAACGCTAAGTTAGGCGCTCATGCTCTGGCGATCGAGGTTTGTTTAGTCGCGGTGTGAGTGAACGGTTCGCTGCGATCGTCGTGTTTGCAGGATGGGCAGGACGCTTAGTAAACCCAGCATTAGGCTTGGTTCGGGGACTTTTTGTGGGTTTGTTGGGTCTGGGGTTGGTTCGGGAGTCGGTTCAGGATCGGGCGTCGGCTCGGGGTCTGGGGTTGGTTCAGGATCGGGCGTCGGCTCGGGGTCGGGAGTCGGTTCCGGGTCTGGGGTTGGTTCCGGGTCGGGCGTCGGTTGAACAAAGCCGCCATCGGCAACGGAATAATTCGGGCGTTGACGCAGATAAAACGTGGATTCTGGTGTCCAGTCACCAATGAAATACCGAAATGTGACCGTTTCTCCGATGCCGACCGTGCCGCCCGTAAAGTTGATGAAATCGCGAACATCTTCGACTCGGCTAATCGTCGAGAACACATTGGATTGTGGGATGACGCCTAAGCCTTGAGCAAACGAGAGTCCATCGCCATCCGGACTTGCGGCGTTATAGGTGGATTGAACCTCATGATCGAAAAAAGTCCAGGCCGAGTTGGTCTTGTTGGTTAGGACACTTTCAAACCAGAAACCTGGCAGTTTATAAACAACATCCCGACCCAAGGTATCTTTGCCATAGACGTTGTAGGGCGACAGGTTTGGCAAGCCTTGGATACTTGTAAATAGGTCTAGATTTGGACCGGTAACATCTTGAAATAGACGAAAGGTTTCCCCGATCGTTTCTCCGCCTGTAATCGTAAAGTCGCCCGACGTTTTGCTAAAGTTGAGCGTCCCGACCGAGTTGGTGAGCGAATAGGCGATCGCGGCTTGAGGAGTCATAATTGCGCCAATGCTCAGGATTGACGCGAACAGAACGGGAGCGGCTGAAAGGGGTGAAACGTACATAAACATCTCGGAAGAAAGGAAGCGATCGCGTAGCGTGACGAGTCAGGACGGAGTTACTCGTTAGGACTTGAAGAGCCGAAACAGGTCGCTAGGATTTTAATTAGATGGTATATGTCCGCAAACAAAACTTCGCCCGTAAATCTGCTTAGATCGGGTGATTATCGCCACTTTTGTCAAATCTTTACCGAATCTTCATCAAAGTGATCAACGTCTTCGTCACGCAGGTGTCTCGCCTGCCACGGGCTACTGTGATGTTGAGGTTAGGGCTGGTTATATTGGCGGGAAATAGATTAAGGTTGCGGGACAATTCGGATGCGGAGTCCGTTTTTGCAGGTGGGGTTGGCGGCGCTGTGTGGAGTGGTGTTCTTGGGTGAGGGGGCTGTGGCGGGGAGGGTTCCGCTGGCGGGGTTTGAGGGGAGGGTTGAGACTGGCGATCGAAGAAATCTCATCGTGCTGATTTACGTTAAGTAGAGGTTGCTTTATTAGCGGTGGTTTTCGTTGCGGTGGTTTTCGTTGCGGTGGTCTTTTTTGCTGCTGGTTTCTTAGCGGTGGTTTTTTTAGCGGTGGTTTTCTTCGTGGTGGTCTTTTTCGCCGCTGTTTTCTTGGCTCCGACTAGCTCGATCGCCTCATCCAAGGTGAATTTTTCCACATCCGCACCTTCCGGCAGCGAGACATTTTTACGCTTGTATTTGATATAAGGACCGTAGGGGCCATCAAAAATCTCGATCGCCTCACCACCGCTATTGCCCAGTTCGCGGAGAGGCTTTTTCGCGGCTCGGCGACGGGTACGTTTTGGCTCGGCTAGGATTTCGATGGCGCGTGGTAAGTCGATCGTTAAAACATCGTCGCCCATCGCAGCCTTGAGCGATCGATAGTCGTCTTTGCCCTCTTCTCCGCCTTTTTTATGCACCACATAGGGGCCAAACCGTCCGAGGTTTGTCTGGATTTTGTTGCCCGTTTCGGGATGGGTTCCCAGCAAACGCGGCAGCGCTAGCAGACCGATCGCCATGTCGAGCGTCAGGTTATCGGGCGTGACGCCTTTCGGTAACGAGGTGCGTTTCGGTTTTGGATTCTCTTCGGTGACATCGCCGAGCTGGACGTAAGGCCCGTAACTGCCGATCAAGACATAGATCGGCTCGCCAGTCTCGGGATGCGTTCCAATACTTTCCGGGCCTTTGGTTTTCTGCTCGATTAGAATCTTGACCTGCTCAGCGCTGAGGTCGGCGGGCGTGAGGTTGTGCGGAATCGAAGCGGTGACCGGCTCGCCTTCGTATTCCGTTTCCAGATAAGGGCCAAATTTCCCAATGCGGACTTTAACCGATAGGTTTTCGAGTTGGACGGTTTTAGCTTGGCTGGGGTCAATATGCTCCTCTTGCGCTTTGACCTGGGTTTCGAGTCCCCGATCGCCCGAATAAAACGTTTTCAGATAGGGCAAATGATCCACATCGCCGGTCGAAACCCGATCAAGGGTCTCTTCCATTCGTGCCGTGAAACGGGTATCGACTAGGTCGGGAAAATGTTTTTCGAGTAATGCGCTGACGGCAAAGGCAGTAAAGGTCGGAACCAGTGCATTGCCTTGGAGCTGGGCATAGCCGCGATCGATAATCGTACCGATGATGCTGGCGTAGGTGCTCGGGCGGCCAATGCCTTCGCTTTCGAGCATCTTGACCAGCGACGCTTCGGAGTAACGAGCGGGCGGCTGGGTTTCGTGGCCGATCGGCTCCACTTCTTTGCAGTCTGGCTGATCCCCGACCGCCATCGTTGGGAGAATAACCTCGCGATCGTCGAGCGCCGCATTGGGATCATCTGATCCCTCCACATACGCCCGGAAAAATCCCGGAAAGTCAATTCGCTTGCCGGAGGTACGGAATCCAGCATTCATCACGTTTAAGTCAACCGTAATGAACGTCTGAAGCGCTTCCGCCATCTGACAGGCCACCGTACGCTTCCAGATCAAATCGTATAGCGCGAGATCGCGGTCTTTTAGTCCCGTTTCCTTCGGTGTGCGGAAAGTGCTACCCGCCGGTCGGATTGCTTCGTGAGCCTCTTGGGCGCTCTTATTTTTCGTCGCGAACTGGCGCGGTTTGGGGCTGAGATACTCCTTGCCGTATTTCAGTTCGACGCAATTACGAGCTGCCTCGATCGCCTGATTAGACAGGTGAACCGAATCCGTCCGCATGTAAGTGATATAGCCGTTTTCGTAGAGACTTTGAGCCACACGCATCGTATCGCGAGCCGAGAGGCGCAGTTTGCGGTTGGCCTCCTGTTGTAGCGTCGAAGTCGTGAACGGCGGCGCGGGCTTGCGTTTGGAGGATTTGGCGTCCAGCTTGGTGACGCTCCAGGGCTGACCGGCGATCGTTTCGAGCAGGGCTTCGGCTTCAGCTCGATCGAGCAATTTCACCTTTTTACCCGCCTTGATCTTGCCCGTCGCCTCATCAAAATCACTTCCCGTTGCCACCTTCGTGCCATCCACTGACACCAGCTTGGCGCCAAACGGAACCGCATCTTTTTCGAGTTGCGCCTTGAGATCCCAATACGCCCCTTTCACAAAAGCTCGACGCTCACGCTCACGCATCACCAGCAGCCGCACCGAAACCGACTGCACCCGTCCCGCCGAAAGCTTCGGCGCAATTTTTTTCCACAGCAGCGGCGAGAGCGTATAGCCCACCAGCCGATCGAGAATTCGCCGCGTTTCCTGGGCATGAACCAACTGAACATCGATATCGCGACAGTTGGCGATCGCGTGCAAGATCGCCTCTTCGGTGATCTCATGAAACACCATTCGTTTCGTCGGCACTTTCGGCTTCAACACCTCTAGCAAATGCCAACTGATACTCTCGCCCTCACGATCTTCGTCAGTCGCGAGTACCAGCTCATCCGCCTGCTTCAGAGCATCTTTGAGCGTCTTAACAACCTTTTTCTTATCACGCGGTACAACATAAATCGGCTCGAAATTCGCCTCGACATTCACCCCGAGTTGAGACCACTTCTCCTTTTTATATGCCGCAGGAATCTCGCTCGCCGATTGTGGCAAGTCGCGCACGTGCCCCATGGACGCCTCAACTCGGTAGCCCTTGGGGAGATATTTCTGAATCGTGCGTGCTTTGGTCGGAGATTCGACGATGACGAGAGTGGACATAGAATCGATTTGTACTTCAGGCGAAATCGGTAATTGTGGCGGCAGAACTGCATTTACAAGAAATTACGGGTCGTCAGTTCTTGTCAACACTAGCGATGGGTAACGCTCACACGATGGTCTATCGGATGGAAAAGCACCGTATTTAGGAACATAGCACAGTCAGCCGGATGGGCTCGGATTGACCCGAGATTGAGCATTCACGGCGAGTTCGGGGATCGCTCCTCTTGATCGCACCATGACATAGACCCGCCGCCCTCCCGGAAAACCCTTTACAAGGTTTAACCCTAGCGATCGCGACGGGCTGCAATCATGACCATATGTATTGTTAATTTGTGGTTTGTTTACAGTGATCCCAAAAAAAACTAAAATATCCTGATAAAAATGAGCTGCAACACCTGCATTCGTTAATCAACCCGGCATCCAAAGCTAAACGGTCGCCATTAATTAGCGTCCCTTCTCTAGTTCAAGACCGGCGTTAGATTTATCCCTCAAAATCAATCTGCATCCGTGCTGAGACTATTGGGAAACGTTAAAAAGTAGCGAATAATCCGCGAATAGTATGACTACCCCGAATACTCCAAGAACACGCAGGACAACCACTCGACGACGCAAGACCGCATCGCCAACGCCCGATCCCAATAGCGTTCAGACGTCCGAATCGAACGCCAATAACGCCGAAAATAGCCCTGCTCCCACTGACAGCACCAAGGAATCAGATACCGTGACTGCAACTAAAGACGATCCGCAAGCGACCGCAGCTCTTACCGTGAAAGGCGAAGCAGAGGCTGAAAGCTCCCTCGATGTGCGACCGAGCTATCTCGGCAATCGCCCCGTCGAACCCAGCACCAGCAAAATTATCGAAACATTTTCCGCTGTGGGTGGTTCGCGCCCGATTTTTGCCAGCGCGATGAAAGTCAGCGATACTATCCAAGCCTCGGGTATTCGCCCCATTTCGGCCAGTACCCTGGTGATTAGCGAGCAGTATTCCGTGATGGGAGGAAGCCGCCCGGTTGCCTCCAATGAGCTAGACGATGCGAGCTTGCTCATGGGCTATCTCGATTAAGCTTGAGGACGATTTTATGGAGTAATTCCAGATTATAAGTCGCTACTTTTTAAAGTTGTATTAATGCATCCGTTTTATCAAAATGACTCTCAATAATTCGTTGGGAGTCATTTTTATTTTTCTCTAAATAAAACGACGATCGATCAATCTTAGTTTCTGTGCGTAAATTCGCTGTGGTACATTGAATCAGCCGATTTTGTCTGCTGTATCGCGCTCTGGGTTCCGCCGATGCATCGCTGGATTGTAGGCAATTGTGTAGGATGTATTGTCTATGACGTTCCCTGACGAAGCGAGCTGTGCGTTGTAAAAACAGCAAGCATCATGATGGCGTCTCTGATACGTGCATTGCTTAACGCTAGATGTCTCACTAGCGTTCAACTAGCGTTAATCCAACTTAGTTCAACTGCGTTCTGTAAGTAATGAGCCGCATTATCGTCGTTACGTCCGGTAAAGGTGGGGTCGGCAAAACGACCACGACCGCGAATCTCGGCATGGCTCTGGCCAAGCGGGGCAAAAAAGTGATCTTGATTGATGCCGATTTTGGCCTCCGCAATCTTGACCTGTTGCTGGGTCTGGAAAATCGGATTGTCTATACGGCGGTGGAGGTGCTGGCGGGTGAGTGTCGCTTGGATCAGGCGATCGTGCGGGATAAGCGACAAAGTACGCTGGCGTTGATGCCTGCGGCGCAGCATCGCCTCAAGGATGCGATCCAGCCGCGTCAGATGCGTCAGTTGGTGCTAGCCCTGGCGAAAAAATTTGACTATGTGATTGTGGACTGTCCGGCGGGGATCGAGCAGGGATTTCAGAATGCGATCGCGGCGGCGCGTGAGGCGATCGTCGTGACGACGCCGGAGATTGCGGCGGTGCGCGATGCTGATCGGGTGGTGGGGCTACTCGAAGCGGGCGGCGTGCGATCGATTCGTCTGATTGTGAATCGGCTGCGATCGCATATGGTGGCGGCCAATGACATGATGTCGGTAGATGATGTCCAAGAACTCTTGGCTATCCCGTTGATTGGCATTGTCCCGGATGATGAGCAGGTGATCGTTTCGACCAACCGAGGCGAACCGCTCGTGCTGAGTGAAGAGCCATCGTTGGCGGGTCAAGCATTCGATAATATCGCGAGTCGCCTGGAGGGTAAAGATGTCGATTTTCTCGATTTGTCTCCCCCGAATGATGATTGGCTGACTCGTGTGAAAAACTTTTTCACGCGACGCTTATTTTAAAGCTTATTTTAGAAGGGTGGAAAGGTTAGCTCAGGGACTCGCGAACAGGGGTGTAGTGCTAATTTTCCCCCCAGGTTTCGGCTGTTAGTTTCACGCTGTTATGTTCATGCAACTGATCGGACGCTTATTTAACCGAAATCGAGAAACGAGCAGCCGATCGGCTGTGAAGCAGCGTTTACAGCTTGTGATTGCTCACGATCGGGCGGCGCTGAGTCCGGCGACGATCGAATCGATGCAAAAGGAAATCCTGGCGGTGGTGTCGCGCTATGTGGAAATCGACACGGATAAGCTGAATTTTGCGCTAAAGAGTAGCGATCGAATGACATCGTTGACGGCGGATTTACCGATTCGCCGCATCCGTAAAACACCGCTGGAGGCGGAGGCGATCGCCGCTGAGAAGGATAAATCAGCCGCAGGGACGGAGGATGAGAGTGAGGTTATATTTAGCGAGACGATCTCGTTTGATTTTGAGTTGACAGACGAGCTAGATGACCAGTCCGACGAGATGCAAGAGCCGTCGGAGCTTGCCAAAGACAGCCCAGACGATCGTGAATCGATCGCCGATTAGCGCGTATTAGCGATGGCTGAGGTTGTCGTTTTGGACTTGTCCTAACTGCTCATTGCCATATTCACTGCTGAGTTTTAAATCATGGCTGACTATCTCTTCGACCCGACTCCGGTTTCGGCGGCAACGCTTGATCGAGTTAGAACGTTTGTCGAAAAATGGCAGAACAGGACGGGCAGCGAGGAGGCGAATTTCCAGCCGTTTTTTAGTGAGCTGTGCGTGGCGATCGTCATACGGCTCGATCGCGCGGCACAATTTAACCATTCGATTCTCTAGAGGTTGCCGCCACGATGTCACTCTTTGCCATTCAGCAGTATTACAAGAACGTTGATCAGCTCATTCGCTACGGCGGATCTCGGAATGAAACCAGTATTCGCAATGCGTTTATTGATTTGATGCAGGTGTATTGCAAGCCGATCGATTGTTTGCTGGTGACAGAGCTTGAGTATGAGACGGCGTTTAAGACGAAGGTGTATCCCGATGGAACGGTGAAGGATGCGCTTCAGATTGCGCGGGGCTGGTGGGAAAGTAAGGACGAGGATGATGATCTCGATCGCGAAATCGAGAAAAAGTTTGCGGCGGGATATCCAAGAGAAAATATCCTATTTGAGGATTCGCGGACGGCGGTACTGATCCAAAACGGTCAGGAGGTTTTGAGGACGCCGCTGGAGGATGCGGAAACGCTCGATCGCCTATTAACGACGTTTGTCAGTTATGAGCGTCCGGCGGTGCGAGATTTCCGATCGGCGATCGCGAGATTTCGCGAGGATATCCCGGAGATTTTGGCGGCGTTGCGGGAGACGATCGCGGTAGCAGAGCGGGAGAATGTCAAGTTTCGGGAGCGGCGCGATCGTTTTTTAGCGGTTTGTAAGAAGTCGATTAATCCGGATATTTCGATTGCGGATATCCATGAGATGTTGATTCAGCACATCTTAACGGAGGATATTTTTACGAATATTTTTCGTGAGTCGCAGTTTCACCGGGAGAATAATATTGCGCGGGAGGTGGGCGCGATCGCGGAGACGTTTTTTGCGGGGTCGGTGCGGCGTAATGCGTTAAAAAGTATTGAGCATTATTACGCAGTGATTCGTCGCAGTGCGGAGGAAATCGCGAATCATCATGAGAAGCAAAAGTTTTTAAAAGCGGTCTACGAGAATTTTTATCAGGCGTACAATCCGAAGGCGGCGGATCGGTTGGGGATTGTGTATACGCCGAATGAGATTGTGCGGTTTATGGTCGAGAGTACAGATGTTTTAGTGCATCGGCATTTTGATAAGTTTTTGGATGATGAGGGTGTGGAGATTCTCGATCCGTGTACGGGGACGGGGACGTTTGTGACGGAGTTGATCGAGTATATTGAGCCGCGTAAGTTAAAGCATAAGTATGAGCGTGAAATTCATTGTAATGAGTTGGCGATTTTGCCGTATTACATTGCGAATTTAAATATTGAGGCGACGTATGCTCAGAAGATGGGGGAATATGTGGAGTTTACGAATTTGTGTTTGATGGATACGTTGGAGCGATCGACGTTCGATGGGCAACAACTCGATATGTTTATGAGTGATGAGAATGCGAAGCGAATAAATGCTCAAAACAAAACGGATATTTCGGTAATTATTGGAAATCCTCCATATAATGCGTGGCAGGCAAATTTCAATGATCGAAATGCGAATCGTTCTTATGGGGAAACTATTGATCAGCGTCTGAAATCTACTTACGTTAAGAAGGGATCGGCACAAAATAAAATTTCGCTTTACGATATGTATGTTCGTTTTTATCGTTGGGCGACGGATCGATTGACGAATAAAGGAATTATTTGTTTTATTACAAATTCGTCGTTTTTGGAGTCACGAGCGTTTGATGGATTTCGTGCTTGTATCGAATCTGAGTTTGATTATGCGTACTTTTTAGATCTAGGTGGAAATGTACGCGAAATTTCGGGGCGTGATGGTGTGTTTATCTGTGAGGATCACACGATTTTTGGGACGGCAGCAATGACGGGGATTGCGATCGGCTTTCTGGTTAAAACTGGGGAAAATATACCGGATAAGGCTGGAAAGAAAGGGGAATATCCGCCTTTACGCTGTCGTGTATCGTATGTTCACCCGTTTGATGTGCATGAGCTGCGGGTGAATAAGTTACGGTATTTATCTGAGCGTAAGTTTGAGGATATTCCGTTCGATCGCATTACGCCGGACGAAAAACACAATTGGATCAATTTGACGGATAACGATTTTGATGAGTTGTTGCCGTTGATTGATAAACAGGTGAAGGCGGGAAAATCAGAAAAGGCGATTTTTAAGTTGTTTTCGCGTGGTGTTGCAACTCAGCGCGATGAATGGGTTTATGATTTCTCACCGAAAAATCTTGAAAAGAAAGTCCGTTACATGGTCAAGGCTTATATGCATCGGCTTAAGACAGGTGAGCGACTTACTTTAGATACAAAGTGGGATCGTGAAACTGAAAAATATTTGAAACGAAAAATAGTTAAGGAATTCAACAATATTCAAATATTACAAGGTAACTACAGGCCATTTAATAAAAAATATTTCTATTTTGATCGTGAATTTAATGGAATGGTTTACCTATTGCCCACCTTATTTAAAGGAAAACAAGGAGAGTTAGCTTTGTTTTGTAGTGATACTGCTTTTCGAGAGGAATTCAGCATCTTGGCAACCCAAAGTATTGGCGATTTGCACCTATGTGCGACCAAAGATGCGTTCCAATGCCTCCCCCTCTACCGCTACAACACCGAAGGCGATCGCGAAGACAACATCACCGACTGGGGACAACAACAAATCCAAATCCACTACAACGACCCAACCATCACCAAACCCGACATCTTTCACTACACCTACGCCATCCTCCACCATCCCGCCTACCGCCAAAAATACGAAATAAACCTAAAACGTGACTTTCCCCGCCTGCCCCTTTACGAAAACTTCCATCAATGGAAAACCTGGGGCGAACAACTCATCGACTGGCACATCAACTACGAAACCATCCCACCCCACGGCCTCCAACGCCACGACATTGACTCCGACACCAATAACAAACGCAAAAAACCGAAACCCGCCTACAAAGCCAAACTCAAAGCCGACAAAACAAACAGTCAAATTATCCTCGACACCGAAACCACCCTAACCGGCATCCCCCCGATCGCCTGGGACTACAAACTCGGCAACCGCAGCGCGATCGAATGGGTACTCGATCAACATAAAGAAAAAACACCCAAAGACCCCACCATCCGCCAACTTTTCAACACCTATCGATTTATCGACTACAAAGACCACGTGATTGATTTACTCGATCGTGTCTGCACCGTCAGCCTCCGCACCATGGAACTGATCGCCCAAATGCCCGACACCGCCCAGCACCAACCCAAACCCCGTTAAACCATCAAGATCACGGCACACAACGATAAGTCCAGTCCCCTAAAGGTGTTCGACAATGACACTTGCCGCCCGCTCCGTCGGAGCAATCGTACACGACGGAATCTACTTCGACGTCAAAAACTGGAGCGATGAATTAATGGCCGATCGCAACCTCCTAGAAACCGCCGATACACTCTTCGCCCTACTCGAAACACGAAAAATCCCCTACCTCCTCGTCGGCGGAATCGCCATCTTGAGCTACATCGAAGGACGCAACACCCAAGATATCGACTTCATCTTTTCCCGAAAAGATCTTGATCGTCTCCCCGAACTCATTCTGAATGACGAAAATCGTGACTTCGCACGCGGCGATTTTCAATCACTCCAAATTGACTGCCTATTAACAGGTAATAAACTATTTAAACGAGTACTGGAAAAATATAGAACACGTCGAACATTCGGGAATATCGAAATCGAATGTGCCACAGTCGAAGGGCTTATCTTACTCAAGCTATATGCTCTCCCCTCACTCTATCGTCAAGGACAAATGGGACGCGCAAGCCTGTATGAAGGCGATATTACCCAACTGCTTTTAGGCCATGAAGTCAATCTCAAACCTTTGCTGAAAGAACTTTCCAAACACCTTTTAACCAGCGATCTCGAAGAAACGCAAGACATCATGGCAGACATTCAGGCACGAGTTGCCCGAATGAAACGCCGATCGCAGCATAGCCAGACTCGAAACGATGACACTTAACGATGGCTAGTAACGCCAAACCATTCCGAGCCTTAAAACGTCCCTTTAATCCACCAGCCGCACAAACCGCTTCTTACCCACCTGCAACACACGACCAGCCAGATCCGCCGCACTCTCAAACGTCACATTCACATCCTCCACCCGATCGCCATCAAGCCGCACCGCGCCGCCCTGGATCTGCCGACGCCCCTCACCGCCAGTTTTACACAAACCGCTCGCCCCCAATACATAAAACAGCTTCGCCGGAAACTCGATCGCCGCGATCGAAAACTCCGGCACCGCCTCCGCCGCTTCCGAACTGCCGCCACTCGTGAGCGTCGCCGCATCCTTCTGGGCTTGTAGCGCCGCCGCCTCGCCGTGATACTGCGTCACCACATCCAGCGCCAGCAGCTTTTGCGCTTCGCGTGGATTCTCCGGTAGCGTTGCCAACGGGCGATCGGTCAACAGCTCGAAATATTGCGCGACGAGGCTGTCCGGCGTTTTTTCCAGCTTGGAATACATCGACAGCGCATCCTCCGACAGGCCGACGTAATTATTCAGCGACTTCGACATCTTTTGCACGCCGTCCGTCCCAATCAAAATCGGCAACAGCAAACCAAACTGAGTTTTCGCCGCGCCAAAATGCCGCTGAAGATCGCGACCGACAGCAATGTTGAACTTTTGATCCGTGCCGCCGAGTTCGATATCGGCGTCCACGGCCACCGAGTCGTAACCCTGCATTAACGGGTAGAAAAATTCGTGGAGGAAAATCGGGCTGTTTTGCTCATACCGTAGGGAAAATCCCTCTTTGGCGAGCATTTGGCCGACGGTCATGGTCGAAAGTAGCTCTAGGGTTTTGCTGAGGTCAAGACCGGAAAGCCATTCGGAGTTGTAGCGAATTTCGAGGCGTCCCGGTGTGTCGAAGTCGAGGATGGGACGCACTTGATCAAGGTAGGTTTGGGCGTTGTGCTTGACCTGCTCATCGGTGAGCTGTTTGCGGACTTCGGATTTGCCGGTGGGGTCGCCGATGCGGGCGGTGAAGTCGCCGATGATCAGGACGGCGGTGTGTCCGGCGTCTTGAAAGGCGCGGAGTTTGCGGACGGGGATGCTGTGGCCGAGGTGGAGGTCGGAACCGGTGGGATCGACGCCGAGTTTGACGCGCAGGGGTCGATCGGCCTGGGCTAACAGTTGGGCGATGTTGTCGCGGGGGCTGTCAGAGTCGGGCTGATTGGGGAAAATATCGTCCGTACCGCGATCGAGCCAGGATAGATCGGGAGAGTTGGAGGGGGTGGAGGTCGCGGAGGTTATCATTGCGCGTCAGGGTCGATCGCCGAAGCGGTAAACAATAGAGAAAGCACGAAAGGGTGAAAACAAGGCAGGGGTTGATCATTGGATCGATTTTGATCAAGATCGTGTGGATTCACGGCGATAAAAATTATGCCTTGCCCCAAAGATTGAATCATATGAAACGCGACCGTGGCGACTGTTGTGCATCGGTCAAACGTGATCGAGACCATGTTCGATCGCAAAGCGAGCCAGTTCGATGCGGTTGCGGGTATGGGTTTTGTCGAGCAGGCGGCTCACGTATTTTTCGATCGTGCGTGAACTTAGAAACAGCCGATCGCCAATCTCGCCATTCGATAGCCCCTCGACCAGCAGCGCCAGGGTTTCGCGCTCACGCTTGGTCAGGTCGAGCGCGGCTCCCTCCGGGCTAAGCACTGGGGGTAAACTCACCTCCGCCTCGCCTGCCGTCGTGCTTTGGGAGAGTCGGGTTAAGATGGCGCGATCGAGCAAATTTCGCACGATCGCCCCCAATTCCGTTAACGCCACGGGCTTTTGCACATAGACATCGACTCCGGCTTTATAGCCGCGAATTCGGTTGTCCAACTCCGCGCGAGCGGTGAGGAACACCACCGGCAAGAGGCGATATTGCGGCTGCTGTCGCAACCGACGGATCAGCTCAAAGCCGTCCATTTCAGGCATGAGCGCGTCGGTGACCACCAGTTGCGGCTGATGCCGATCCACCTTGAGCAGCGCATCGCGACCATTCATCGCCGCGATCGCCACGTAGCCCTCCAGCTCAAAGTATCCGACCAGCGCCATGCGCAAAGCCGGATCATCATCGACCACTAGAATGGTTAAGGGCATTGATTATTGACGGGATGACACCATTATTGCGATTTGGCTGCTTTTTCTAGCATGAGCTTCGATCGTTTCAGCATTTCCGGCACTTCGATCGGGTAATCGCCGGTAAAGCAGGCCGAGCAGAAATGATCGGGATTGCGATTGGTGGCGTCTAACATGCCCTTCCAGCTCAGATAGGCCAGCGAATCCACGCCGATTTGCTCGCCAATCTCTTGGACGGATTTGGTCGCGGCAATGAGCTGATCTTGGGTGTCGGTGTCAATGCCATAAAAACAGGGATGGGTGACCGGCGGCGACGAGACCCGCATGTGGACTTCGGTGGCTCCGGCATCGCGAATCGCCTTGACCAGCTTGCGACTCGTGGTTCCCCGCACGATCGAGTCATCAACAATCAGCACCCGCTGACCGTCTAGCACATCCTTGAGCGGGTTCAGCTTCATGCGGATACCCGCCTCGCGCATTGACTGGGTCGGCTGGATAAAGGTACGACCGACGTAGCGATTTTTGATTAGTCCTTCTGCGTAGGGAATGCCCGACGTGCGAGCAAAGCCGATCGCGGCGGGAATGCCCGAATCCGGCACACCCACGACTAAATCCACATCCGCAGGCGATTCCTTCGCCAAAATTTGACCGATGCGAATGCGATAACTGTAAAGACTTTCCTCGTCGTTACGGCTATCGGGGCGAGCAAAATAAATCATCTCGAAGACGCAGAGTTTTGGCTTTGCCTCCTGCCAGATGTTGCTGTGCAAGCCATCAGCGTCAATGCGGACAATCTCGCCCGGTTGCACATCGCGTAGATATTTCGCGCCGATGATATCGAGACCGCAGCTTTCGGAGGCCAGCACATAACCGCCCCGATCGAGCTGACCAATAACCAGCGGACGCACCCCATTGGGATCGCGCACACCATAGACCGCGTCTGGCGTAGAAATCGTCAGGCTAAACGCACCGTGACAATAGTCGAGCGCCTCTTCGATCGCCTCTAGCCAGTCTTTACCGCTATCGACTTCGACCCCGATCGCCAGGGCGATCGCTTCCGAGTCGCTGGTCGTATCAAAATTGCAGCCGAGATCATCGAGGTGCTGGCGTAGCTGCGGCGTGTTGACCAGATTGCCATTGTGGGCAAGGGCGAATTTACCTCGGCGGGTATCGATGATGGCCGGTTGGGCGTTGCGAAGATGGCTCGATCCGGTGGTGGAATACCGATTGTGGCCGATCGCGTGAGTTCCGCTTAATTCCGCGAGAATTTCCTCGTTAAAGACCTGGGAGACCAAACCCATATCTTTGTGAGAGTGAACGCGGCCATCCTCAAATGCGGCTATCCCGGCGGATTCTTGACCTCGGTGTTGCAGCGCATACAGCCCAAAATAGGTTAGTTTGGCCACATCTTCATTCGGCGCAAAGACGCCAAAGACACCACAGGCTTCATGGGGCTTGTCATCGTGGCTGTCGTGGCAATATTCGAGGGAATCGTTAGGAATCATGGACCCAGGAGAGAAGTTGGACGGGATACAGCCGATCAAACGAAAAACGCGCGATATCGGTCAAGTATGAAATAAATTAAGACTTAAAAAGGGAATGGCGATCGAGCTGATTACCATCAGGTGTGAGCAGACGCCATCATAAAAGGTGCTAGGTACTCTACCCATAGAGTTGCACGGAAGCTAAAAAGATCTTTAATAAAGCTCTAATACTCTAACGCTTGTGTCTTGCCTCGTTTCTAGTGTTGAGGGCTTTAAGGGTTTGAGTCTTGATTTGCAGCCTAGTTGGGTAAACAAAATGCTGCAATCGTCTTTAAAAGACATCATAGGCACGAAACGGACGCATACACCAGTTCTGATGACTAAACCTGTCGGCTGTATGAGACCGAATCGGGGAGCAAGCCGGAGTCAGCCGACGAAATTCGGGCAAGATTAGTATGAGATGGGTTTAGAAGTCCTGTCGGTGTAAGTCAATCGGGTTCGGTATTTTGGCATCGATCGCGCCGATCGCGCCGATCTCATTCGGCGGATCGCGTAAGCTGCTAAGTCAGTGACCGTTATCGCTATCAAACCCAGACCAGAACTTAGGCCAGAACTCAGGTCATCACTCAGGCCACATTGACGTCACGTTAACCCCTACAGCATTTCGCGCGATCGGAGAATCCTATGGTTTTCATTCCTGTCATCCTCGCTGGTGGTAAAGGCGAACGGTTTTGGCCGTTGAGCCGCGTCGCCCGCCCGAAGCAGTTTCTGTGTTTGGACGGCAGCGGACGGACGCTGATGCAGGCAACCGCCGATCGCCTGTTGCCGATCGCGGGCGGCTGGGACAATCTTTGGGTGATTACGGCGTCTCACCTAGAGGCCGGTTGCCGCGAGCAACTGCCGGAGATGCCTGCCAAAAATTTGCTGGTCGAGCCGGAAGGGCGTGATACGGCTGCCGCTGTGGCCTGGACAACGATCGAGATTGCGAAACGCTACGGCGATGAGGCGGTGATCGGGTTCTTTCCGGCGGATCACTGGGTCGATCGCCCGGAACGCTTTGAAGCGACGCTCAAAACTGCTGCGAAATTGGCGACCGATCGCCCGGCGATCGTCACCCTCGGCATTCAGCCGAACTATCCGTCTACGGGCTACGGCTACATTGAACAGGGTGAATCGATCGGGCAGATTCAGGCCGATTCAAGTGAGTCAGACGAATCGGGCTTAGAGGCGTTCACGGTCAGCCGCTTTACGGAAAAACCCGATCGTGAAACCGCCGAAACGTTTCTCGCCAGCGGTCGGTTTAGCTGGAATGGCGGTATTTTCGTCTTCCGTGCCGGGGTTGCTCTGGCGGAATTAAAAACCTACGTCCCGCAGTTAATCGAACAGCTCGAAACCCACGGCGTCGAGATTTATCCTACGTTGGAAAAAATCAGCATCGATTACGCGCTGATGGAAAAAACCGAGTTGGCCTATGTGCTGCCGGTGACGTTTGGCTGGGATGATTTAGGGGATTGGAATGCGATCGAGCGGTTGATGAAACTTCAGGCGAAAGCCGCTGACGGTAAAGATCTCGACAACGTTGAACTGGCACAACACATCGGCCATGAGACCCACGGATCGATTTTTTATGCGAGTGATGACGATGAAGTGATCGTGACGATCGGACTCGATGATGTGGTCGTTGTTCGCGACGGTAATGCCACGTTAATCGTCAAAAAAGATCGGACGCAGGAGATAAAACAGGTGCTCAAAACGCTAAAATCCGACCCAAAATTTGACACGTTACTTTAGTAAAACTGAAAGCTTTGAAAAAAAGTCCGGCTTCTGAATGAACTGTCGCTGTTCTAAATTTCAAAATAATGCGAAAAGTTGGACTTCTCACTCGAAACTTTAAAGCCTTGAAACCTCGAAACTTCAAACTAAACCCTCTCCATTCAACCCAGACATTAGGCCGATCTAAACTGCTGAGACAGCCTAATGTGGCGTGTGTTTTCTACGATCGCGTCGTTAGCGGCGTCTAGCTATTTATGACTCTCTCCTTCATGACTCCGTACCGCATCGCCTGCGGTCTGCTGCTCTTCACCCTCGCGAGCTGTGGCACAGCATCGCCCCCCCAAGACCCAAGCACGAGTACACCCGATCCTGCCGCAACCGATCGCCCGAGTGACCTCCCCGAGCCTGGAGAATCGACCTCCTCGCCGACTCCCTCCGGCCAGATTGATCGCGACAAGTCTTCCGAGACCGATTCTCCGATCGCCGCCGCCCCCAATAGCACTAACGCCGCTGACAACATTCGTATCCTGAGCTGCCAGACCAGCAGCGGCTTGGTGAACGATCCCAATGGCCCGCTGAATGTTCGCAGTGCGCCGGATACGGGCAGCGATAACGTGGTCGGTTCGATCGCGGATGGTGCGCTGGTCTCGATCGTGGGCGATCGGGGCAACTGGTGGCAGATTGACGCACCGGAAACGGGCTGGGTCTCGAAAAACCTGATTGATAGCACCTGCAATGAAAAAATTGCCCGCATCGAATTTCCCCCCAATACCGCCAGCGTCACCCTGAGCGATCGCTTCCTCGGGACGGGCTACCACCACTACCAACTCGAAGCCCGCGCCGGTCAAGAATTAACGCTCGAAACTCTCAGCGATAGCAGCCCACTCCCGTTTGTGATTGCACCGGACGATCGTGACATTACCGACGGTGTCGGCAACACCAACGCCACCCAATGGTCCGGCAAGCTACCCGAAGATGGCGATTACACCATTGTCTTTGACTCGAATTTTCGTGGATATACCTACGAAGTTATGCTGATCGTTAAATAGTTTTTCGATGGTGTTTCGAGTGATAGTCATTAATCCGGTCTCAGATCAAAAAATGCTAGATTCGACCCCATACAAAACTGATCACCGTGATCGATCGAGCTGTCTATGAGCGATTTTTTTAAAACTTGGGCTGATGACGAGCCAATGCGCGATCGACCCCGTATCAGCTCATCATCTCTCCCCAGTACGTCAGAGTTTGCGTCTTCCCTTGGGTCGTTTAAGCCAGCGTGGGAGGAACTCACGCAGGAACAGCGATGTTCCCGTGCCTGGGTCGAAATTGATCTCGACGCGATCGGCGAAAATGTCACGCAGATTCGCACCAAGCTTCAGCCCCAAACCGCCGTCATGGCGATCGTCAAAGCGGACGGCTACGGTCACGGAGCGGCGTACGTGGCGCAGGCGGCGTTACGAGCGGGGGCAACCTGGCTGGGTGTTGCGACGGTGTGGGAAGGGGTGGAATTGCGTCAGGCGGGCATTGTCGCGCCCATTTTGGTGCTGGAAGCCATTAGCGATCGCGATCGGGCCATCACCGCGAGAGAAAACCAGCTTGATCTAACCGTCGCCTTTCCGCAACAGGCCGTCGCCTTATCCGACCTGTTTGCCAGCTCCGAAGTCCCGTTGCCCATCCACCTCAATATCGATACCGGGATGTCGCGCCTCGGCGTGGATTGGACTCAGGCCGAGTCGTTTGTCCGTCTATTGCGCGGCTTACCCGGCCTGGAACTCAAAACTATTTACTCGCACCTGGCCACCGCAGACGAGCCGGATACAACGATGGTGCAGGAGCAGCATCGACGCTTTGAAACGGTCTTAAATCGTCTACGAGCGATCGGCTGCGATCAGCCGATTCACTTGAGTAATTCCGCCGGGGCGATCGCCTATCCCGACCTCCACTACGACATGGTGCGCGTTGGGCTGGCGCTGTATGGCATCGCCCCCGCTCCCCACCTCGCCGACCAGCTCACGCTTCGCCCTGCCATGAGCGTCCGCGCCAAAGTCACCCAATTGCGAACCCTGCCGCCCGATCGCGGCGTCAGCTACGGCCACCGCTTCATCTCCGATCGCGAAACCAAGCTCGCTACGGTGAGCATCGGCTATGCCGACGGTGTGCCGCGCTTGCTGTCGGGTCAGCTTACGGTGGCGATCGGCGGACACCTGGCTCCCCAGGTCGGGACGATCACGATGGATCAGCTTTTGGTGGACGTGACGGATCTCGCCCGTGTCCAGGTAGGCGATACGGTCACGCTCATCGGCGACGACGGCAGCCACCGGCTCACGGCGCAGCAGTGGGCGGAGACGATCGGCTCGATTCCCTGGGAAATCGTCTGCGGCTTCCGACAACGCTTGCCACGTCTGTATCACTCCACGACATCCTCGATCGAGCCTGTCCCAGAATCCAGCCAGTCTCGCGATGCCCTCGATTTTAGGCATGGAAGCGGCATCTAAGCGACGGATCGCAGCCGTACAGCCGTCGATCTTTGATGACCTCTAACCTGGATCTTGCTGCTGTTCAAAGCAGGATTGCCAGATCTTTTGGAAATCTTCCGGCGGTTCGCCGCCTTCGGTCACGGCGCGATCGAGCGCCATAAATTCAGAGAATGTATAGGTCTCTTGAATCTGCTCTAGGCCACACTGACAGGCGGCTTTCACCTGGTCGTTGCCTTCACTACCGGCCATGCAGCCATTGAGAATATTGTCGGTGACCTGGGTTGGATACGGCGGCCCTCCTTTGGCTTCCGCAACCTCGGTGTAACACGCGCCGGTGAGTTGCAGCATCTCAATGGGAAGACTGCCTCCTTCGGTCACGGTTTGATTCATTTCTCGAAATTCATCAAACGTATAATCTGTTTGAATCTTGCCGATCGTACATTGACAAATTTCTTCGGCATAATCGAAGCCGCTGCCAAGACAACCTTCGATAAAATTATCGACCGTCGCTTGAGGATAGCCGCCCTCGGCGGTTTTGTTACAGGCGGTCAGGGAAACTGCCGCAATCGAGAGCAGACCGAGCCCAGCGCGTCGAAGTTTTGAGTGGGTCATAGGAAAGGTTTTAAAGATCAAACTCTGGAGTGCGAGCGAACGGCAGTTCGACCGCAAAACGCTAATACTCTAGCATTGCGGCCTGTGTGGCATGGGGTCGCCGATCGCTGACGAGCGATCCGGCTTCCAAATCGGCCAAGAAAATAAACAGTCACTTCTGGTCACAAGCACGGGCGCAATGACAGAAAGAGGCGCAATCTGCTAGGTTGAGCGGGTTTTGAAGGCGCTGCGGGCGCAGGATTGGGCGGGATGCCATACGTGGGTGAATGTGCTGCGTTGGGGGCAGCCTTGGTCTGGGCGATCGCGTCGATGGTGTTTCAGCGTTTGGGCGTGACGATCGATCCGCTGCGCCTGAATGTGCTGAAAGGTGTGGTCTCGGTCTCGCTGTTTATCCTGACCATTCGCCTTGGTGGCGCACTCCTCCCGGATCTCGATCGTACTGAACTCGCGCTGATCGGTGGCAGTGGCCTAATTGGCATTGGACTCGGCGACACCGCCTTTTTCAAAGCACTGAACTGTCTCGGCCCACGTCGTACCCTGCTCCTTGTCACCAGCGCCGCGCCGATGACGGCTTTACTGGCGACGGTGACCCTCGGCGAAACGCTACCGATGCAAGCGATCGTCGGGATTGCTGCGATCGCCGGGGGGATTGCCTGGGTGATTAGCGATCGGGTGGTGGATGTGCAGGGCAAAGGAGTCTGGTGGCAGGGCGTTTTGTGGGGACTCGTCGCGGCGGGGTCTCAGGCGGTGGGGGTGGTGTTGTCCCGTGCGGCGCTGGCCGATACGGAAATTTCACCGCTCTGGTCAACGGTGCTGCGAATCGCGATCGGCATCGTGCCGTTATTGCTCTGGGAATGCCTGGGAATTGTGCGCGACAAGGCGGAACGGCAGGCGTGGCGGAGAATCCTCACGACCCCCAAGATGATTGCCGCGATTCTGCTCGGCTCGTTTTTTGGAACCTATCTCGCCATCTGGCTACAGCAAACCTCGATTAAGTTTGCACCGGTTGGCATCGCTCAAACCTTGACCTCCACCAGTCCGTTATTTGTCTTGCCGCTGGCGGCGTGGGCGGGCGATCGCATTAGCGGGCGATCGTTATGGGGTGTGGCGATCGTGTTAATCGGGGTGGCGATGTTGTTTTTGCGCTAGGGCGATCAGTTAAACCAGAATTGAACGAGAGTTCAACCCGAGTGAACCCCGAGTAAACCGATGATGAAGGCTGAACACTTGGTAACGAGGCCACTCTATCCGACGATCGCTACGGTGATTTTAGCGGGGGGATACAGTCGGCGGATGGGGCGCGATAAGGCGCTGGTGTTGTGGCAAGGGGAACCGATGTTACAGCGGGTGTATGCCGTGGCGCGATCGCTCACGCCGCGATCGATCATCCTGTCCGCGTGGAACGATCGCTACGCTGATCTTGACCTGCCGAGCTGCGAATTTCTGGGCGATCATCACCCCGGATCAGGGCCAGTCGTTGCGCTCAATCAAGCGCTGCAAGATGTAACAATTCCGCCGATTCAAACGCCGGAAATGCCGGAAACGCCGGAATGGATCTTGCTGTTGGCCTGCGATTTGCCGAGTCTTGATCGCGATCGTGTGGCGCAACTGTGCGATCGTGTGGCGCATTGCAATGATCGAACCGTCGCGATCGTGCCGCGTACGGATCGCGCTTGGGAGCCGCTCTGTGCGCTATATCGCCGGACGGCACAGTCGCAATTGCAGGAGTTTATCCAAGCGGGAGGACGATCGTTTCAGCGTTGGTTTGAGCTGCTGGCCGCTGTTCCAGGCGCGATCGACACGGTGGCGATCGCGACGGAAGATCAGGCATGGCTGCACAACTGCAATACCCCCGCAGATCTAGCCTCACCACCGCTAAACAGCCGATCAGCAAGACATACGAACGCTACGCTTTAGGAATTAGGACGTTAGGAATTAGGAAGTTAGAAATTAAAAATTAGGAGGCGTCGTCCCAAAATCGCTCGACTCGTTCTTGCGCGAATCGCAGTGCTTCATGGGGAGGCATACCAAGGAGGCTTTGTTCGATCGCGCGTCCGAGGGCGTCAGATAAGCGAGGATAGCCCGCAAAGGTGGGGCGGGCATGGGCGAATTCCATTTGCGCTAGAAAGACGTTGAGCACGGGGCGTGATTCAACGTAAGTTTGATAGGCGGAACTCTGGCGCGATTTGACATTCACGGGCAAGTAGCCTGTGCCTAACGCCCATTCCGTTTGGAATTCTTCGCTCAGGGCAAATTCGAGAAACTGGGCGGCGGCGGCTTCGCGTTCCGCATTACTTTTCATCACAAACAAGTGTTCACCACCCACGATCGTGGCGGCTTCCGTATCCTGGGGAATCGGCATAACGTCGTAATCAACGCCGGTAGCTTCGAGCTGTTCGAGCGTCCACGGCCCCGTAAGCTGCATCGCGACGCGACCGGCGAGAAAGTCATCGAGTTCAAAGCCGCGTTCCGGCTGGGATAGCATCGCCGACCCATCTTGGATTAACTGAGTCCAGAGGCTAAGGGCGTTACGAGCTTCCTTGGTGGAAAGGTTCGGACGTTGGTTACGGCTCGGATCGCCACCGGCACTGTAGAGAAAGGGGAGCCAGGTAAACACCGTCCATTCGCTTTTCCCGAGGGGAAGCAACATGCCGTAGCGATCGCTTTGCCCATCGCCGTTGGTATCGTCCGTGAGCTGTTTCGCGGTCTCTAGTAAGTCTGACCAAGACGTTGGAAGCGTTTCAATCCCGGCTGCTTCAAAGAGGCTGGGACGATAGAAAATGCCGATATTATTGGTGGCCATCGGCACTGACCAAATGTGGCGCGACTCAAGCATCGCATCGTAGAGCGCGGGTTCGAGTTCGCTGACGGCTAATGACTCGGCGAACCAATGATCGAGCGGGGCGATCGCGCCAAGATTGACGAATTGACCCGTTGCCGTGGGCGAAAACCAGAGGATATCGGGCGCCACGTCACCGACAACAGCCGTTAGCACCTTCGGCATTTGCTGCTCACTCTGTCCGGCGTAGACCGAGTTGACGTAAATGTCGGGGTGGGTTGCGTTGAAGCGATCGACGAGGCGATCGAACACGTCGCGGTTGGGCGGCGGGTTGATGCCCTGCCAGAGGGTGAGTTCGATCGCGTCCGGATTGGCGTGATCCGCGCGATCGCCCGCATTCCACAACGGCACACAGGCATAGCAAGCAAAAAATGTGACGATCGCGCAAAGCCAAATTCCCCAGCGTCGCCCGATAGCGGTTGAGGATCGCGATCGAGACTGAACGTTTTTAGAACGGGAGACGGGGTTTAACATGGCGATCGTCAAAGGGTCGGCAAAAACGCTGGGGTGAACGGTCTCAATGGCGTGGCCATGATCATCGACGCGATATTAGCAGCGATATCGTCCAATCGCTCTATTACAGATTGAATTGTTACGCATACAAATCGGCCACAAACTCGCCATAGCCGTTGTAGGGTAACGTCGGTTCGACATCCCACGATAGCGAATTCCCCGACGCAATAATCCGCTCCTCCGCCTGAGACCAGCGCGGATGCGGCACGGTCGGATTCACATTCGCCTCAAAGCCATACTCATTCGGAACCAGCGTATTCCAATAGGTCGCCGGTTGCTCCGCCACAAACTCGATATCCACGATCGACTTCGCGCCCTTAAAGCCATACTTCCAGGGCAACACCATCCGAATCGGTGCGCCGTGCTGTTTCGGCAACGTGTGGCCGTAGGCTCCGGTGGCGAAAAAGGCGAGTTCGTTGGCCATTTCCTCGATCCGTAAGCCTTCGCGGTACGGCCAAGGCAGTGACCCCGGACGCCAACCGGGGCCGGTGGTAATGCGCTCGTCATAAAACGAGGTGAACTTGACGAACTTCGCCGCACTGGTCGGCTCAACGGCTTCGAGCAGTTTTCGCATTGGGAAACCCGCCCAGGGAACGGTCATCGCCCAGGCTTCGACACAACGAAAGCGATAGGTGCGTTCTTCAAGGCCAAAGGTTTTGGTTAGGTCGTCCAAATCATAGGTTTTAGGCCGATTCACCAAACCATGTACTCGCACTTTCCAGTTCTCGGTGGGGAGCGACTGGGCGGCTCGCCAAATGCCTTTATTGCCGCCAAATTCATAGAAATTGTTGTAGCGGGCGGCGAGGTCGCGCGGTGTGATCGGGCGTCCCGGATCGGGGAGGTCGATCGCGGTCGGTTTGGCGGAAATCGGTCGCGTTCCGGCGAGCGGATTGTTGCCGACATCACCTGCATTGCCGCTCGTGCCTTTGCAGCCCGATAGCGACAGTAGCGCCAACCCCATGCCACCGGCGATCGATCCTTTCAAGAAACGGCGGCGGTTGAGAAAAATAGGCTCGGCGGTGATGCGAGCATCGGGAATATCCCAAATTTTAGGCTGGCGAAAAAACGGCATAGGACGTTAGGAGGAAAACGGCAACAGAATGGAGCGATTCGGGTTAACGGCTCGCTCAATCGTGAAATCTCTGCGGGATTCTCTGCGGGATTGGCGATGACGTGAACCATGCTCAGTGTAATTGTTGTGGCTCGATCGTGCTGTGCCTTGCGTCGAGGTTGTGGGGTCTTTGCTACGATCCAACTCCGAGACTAATCCCGAGGTTTCCCCACCATGCCCGCTGCGATCGACATCAAACTTGCGAGTGCAACCCGTGACACCGCACAAAAAATTAAGTGGCTCGTGACCCCCACCTCCGACGCCTGGATCACCCAAGCCCTAGCGAACCTCGATACGGTGTTGCTCGACCATTCCCACTGTGAGCGCAAGGCGGCGGGGGTGGCGCTGAGTTTGATGAGTCGCTATCCCTCGAATGAAAAACTGGTGCGAGAACTGACGGCGATCGCACGGGAAGAGCTGGAGCATTTTGATCAGGTTAATCGCATTTTGGAGCAGCGGGGCGTGGCTCTCGCGCCGCTGCCTGCACCGCCCTATGGTGGTGGTTTGAAGGCGGTGGTGCGGCGAAATGAACCCGATCGGATGTTGGATTTGCTGCTGGTGTCGGGGTTGATCGAGGCGCGATCACACGAGCGTTTGGGGTTGCTCGCAGAGCATTTGCCCGATCGGGAACTGGCGAAATTTTATCGGAGTTTGATGGCGTCGGAGGCGCGGCACTATGGCACGTATTGGGTGTTGGCGACGACGTATTTTGCGCGGGATGTGGTGGATGCGCGGTTGGCGGAACTGGCGATCGCGGAAAGTGAGCTACTGACGACGCTGCATCCGGAACCTCGGATTCATAGCTAGAACCGAACAAAACCCGATCGCAACTTTGTCTGCGGGAATTCGTGCCACACGCACGTACAGGTACGACAAAAAACGTGATAATGCAGTTCATTCTCGTAATTTTTAGATGATCGGGGATAGTTATTTTTGTCTGAGAACCATCTGCTATGTCCATCGATCTCAGTGTTTTTGCTAAAACAATCGATCCGAGTCGCACCTTAGTTGTCTCCGATCCGCACGATCGGGACTACTACATCGACTTTGCCAGCGTGCGCGGCGGCGAAATCGTCAAAAAACTCTGCAATAGAATCGCCAAACTGTCCCCCGAAGACCCGACCTGTTCGCTGTTTTCTGGGCATATCGGCTGCGGAAAATCCACCGAACTCCAAAGCCTGAAGCAGCAGCTCGAAGATGAAGGCTTTTTCGTTGTGTACTTCGCCTCGACTGACGATCTCGAAGTCGCCGATGTGGACATCATCGACGTGCTACTCGTGATTGCCAAACGCATTAGTGAGGAACTCGACACTCTCGATGCCCTCGAAACGCCCGCGCCGGGATTGCGTCGCCTGCTGAAGAAAACGGCGGATATTCTCAATACTGAGATTGAGATGAGTGGAGAGCTTGGATATGCGGACAGAAAGGCGCAGGAGGGGGCGAGCGTTGGTTTTAATACTGAGACGAGGGCTATGACGCTGGGGATGGGGATCGGTTCGCTGACGGTGAAAGCAAAAGGTGACTCGGGGTTACGCGAAAAGTTAAATCAGTATCTTGGCCCCCAGAAAATCGAGTTGCTGAATCTGATCAATGCTGAATTGCTCGAACCGGCGATCGCCCAGCTCAAACAAAAGGGCTATCGCGGTTTGGTGACGATCGTCGATAACCTCGATCGGATCGATCGAACCGTCAAAGCTTTCGGTAAGGGCCAACAGGAATATCTATTTGTTGATCAGGGCAGCTATCTTAAACAGCTCAACTGCCACACGATTTACACGATGCCGCTGTCGCTGATGTATTCCAGCGCTGTCGGTAATTTGCTGCAAGTGTTCACACAGCCCTACGTCTTGCCGATGGTGTCGATCGGCTTTCCGGACGGTTCGGACTGCGACGAGGGGATCGCTCTGCTCAAGCAAATGGTGTTGGCGCGAGCATTTCCCACGTTATCGCCAGAGGAACGCTTGGCGAATCTGGAACAAGTTTTCGAGGATGAGGATTGTTTGGATCGGCTGTGTCGCTATAGCGGCGGCCATGTGCGCGATCTGTTGCGGTTGCTATCGCAGTGGGTTGAGGAGGAGATGGATCTACCGTTGACGATGGATACGCTGGAGGATGTGATCGCCGATCAGGGAAATATTCTGCGGCTACAAATTTCGTCGGCGGAGTGGGGGCTGTTGCGCGAGGTGAAGAAGACGAAAAAGGTGAGTGATGATGAAGGGTTCCAGAAGCTGATTCACACGCGGATGGTGTTTGAGTATAAGGAGCGCAAAAAGTCGTGGTTTGATATCAATCCGGTTTTAGCCGATGCCGAGGAATTGGAGGCATAAAATACGGTAGGGGCGCACTGAATTCTTATACCTCAAAGGTTTTGGAAGCCTCTGATGAGATCTGGTCTTGCCCAGGGCAAACGCATACTCCCACATGCCCTCATCCCCCAGCCCCACTTCGACCAGCTCAGTGCATCGCTTCTCCCAAAATGGGAGAAGGGGAGCAAGATTTTTAAGGATCTAAAGTCCCTCTCCCGGCCTGGGAGAGGGATTTAGGGTGAGGGTCTGCCGAGTATGCGTTTTCCCTGTGGTCTTGCCCACAATTCGCCCACAATTTGCCTCACAGGTGATAACCCATGATTGCTCAACCCGATCGATTCTTATACCTCTCACCCGATGACTACCTTGCGGCTGAAGCGCAGGCCGAGATCAAGCACGAATATCATGATGGCGAAGTCTTCGCGATGGCTGGAGCCAGTGACGAACATGTCACGATCGTCGGTAACCTTATGTTTCTTTTACTCCCACACACACGCAAGCGAGGTTGTCGTCCCTATAGTTCGGATATGAAAGTGCGGATCGAAAGTGCCAACCGCTTTTATTATCCCGATTTGCTCGTGACCTGCGACCTGCGCGATCGCGAAACCCGTTACTACAAAAAGCATCCCAAACTGATTATCGAAATCCTGTCGAACAGCACCGAAGCCTTCGATCGCGGCGCTAAATTTCACCACTATCGCGCACTCGAAAGCCTTCAGGAATACGTCTTGGTCAATCAAGATCACACGGAAGTCGAAATTTATCGGCGCATGGGCGATCGAACCTGGAGCTTTGAAACCTATGGCGCGGGTGAAACCGTCCGGTTTGCCAGCCTGGATCTCGATTGTCCGATCGCAGAAATCTACACAGACATCACCTTTTAACCCCCCTCGGCGCTATGCCTCGTTCTACCCCCGACATCTCCGCCAAAAATACCAAAACCCTGCATCAGCTTGGGATGGCGATCGCCCGATCGCAAGGTCAGTTCAAGCTGATTCTGATTCGCTGCGACTACACCAGCGCTCGATCGCAGTGGACGCAGCGCGTTACGGATCATTGCCGCGCCGAGCATAGTCTCGATGTGCCGGTGTTGTCGTTGCCGAAGACGGGAACGACGCTGTATAGCTTGGTGCAGCAGTTTTTGGTCGATCGGCACGGGCAGGCGACACACGGCGTACAGGTGATCGGACTCGAAGCGGCGGACAATATCGCGGCGTTGCTGGCGAATGCGAACCAAGTGCGGGAAAACCTGCGGGAATTTCCGTTTCCGCTGCTGGTTTGGCTCGATGATGAGGTGCTGCAACACTTCATGTTTGGCGCAAGCGATCTGTTTAGCTGGGCGACGACGAAGCAGTTTTTGATTGCTGATGCAGCATTGATCGAAACGATCGCGGAAAAAGTACGACTATTTTTCGATCGCCTCGCCGTCGCGACCGATTCGCAACTGCTTGGACGGGCGGATGTGCTGAAATCACGCGATCGCAGTGAAGCCCGCACCGCCTACGACGAACTCGATCGCCGCGACCTCACCCTCGATCCCGTCCTCCGCGCCCAAATGGACATCATCTTCGGGCGTGAGAGTTACCGAATTGGCGATCGCGATGTCGCCGAAATGCAGCTTGAGGCGAGCCTCGTGGTTTGGCGGGGAGAGGGGCATGAGCATTCTGAGGCGGCGGTGTTTGCAGGTTGGGCGGAGTTTTACCTGGCATTATTGGCGCTCGATCGGGCTGAGGACGACCTGACGCAGCTCGCGATCGCCCGTGAGCGGTTTGCGGCCTGCGAAACGACGTTTATCAGGGCGGGTCGATCGGAATTACTGGAACAGTGCCGCAACTGTTCGGCATGGCAGTTGCTCGATGGGCGGTTAGAGGCCGATCGCCAACAACAGGCGGGCGACATCGACGGGGCGATCGCGGTGTTGGAAGGTTTGCGCGGTCTCAGTCCATCGAGTTTCCCGAAGCTCTACCTCAGCGGTCTCGAAACGTTGCAGGGTTTATATTTTGACGATCGCCGTGATTATCTGAAGGCGTACGAGGTGCGGCAGAAGCGCAATGCGATCGAGCGGCGCTATGGGTTGCGGGCGTTCATCGGGGCGGGGCGGCTTCAGCCGATCGAGACCGATCGTAGTGACGACGATGCCGAAACGCTGCCGCCGGAAATCGAACAGGCGGGGCGGGGTGATGACGTGCGGAATTTGCTGGAGCGGATTGGGCGCAGTGATTGCAAGCTGATCGTGCTGAACGGGCCGTCGGGTGTGGGCAAAAGTTCGCTGGTGAATGCGGGGCTGGTTCCGGCGCTACAGACTCAGTCGGTTAATTATCGGAATGTGGTGGTGGCGGTGGTGCGGGTCTATCGCGATTGGCCGCGTGAGCTGGCGGCGGCGTTGGGGATTGCGGGGGCGGGGGAGTTGGGCGATCCGTTGGCGGCGGTGCGGGCGATGCTGCGAACGACGAAAGAGCGCAACGGTGTGACGGTGTTTGTGTTGGATCAGTTTGAGGAGTTTTTCTTTGCTAGGGCGTGTCATCAATTAAGCCCAAAAGGGCGAGACCGAGGAGAATAGAGGTCAGTCAACTCAAAGGAGCCCCAAG